>NZ_PVNK01000024.1 GCF_002994615.1 Enhygromyxa salina
TGCGGGGGGGATGACGCGAGCTCCCAACCCCCGCATCGCTCGCGTCATCCCCCCCGCAAGCGCCCAGCATCACTGCGAGCACCCCCCACCGAGCGCAACGCTTCATGCCCCCATTGTGTCAGCCACGACCACCAAGAGTCCAGACGCCCCTCAAAAAAGCCCCTTCAAACGAGGGCCCCCAGTCAAGGACCCGAGCCCTCTCCCAGGGGCCACGGATGCCTCTTCGAGGCTATTGACCGACCGACCTGCCGCGCAGCGGCAGCGCATGGCAAAGCAGCGCAACGCGTCATGCGCCTATGGTGTTAGAGCCCAATTGATCAAAGGGCCCTCCAAACGACCACCAAGAGCTCAAGCGCCCATCAAAAAGGCCCCTTCAAACGAAGGGGCCCAGTCAAGGAACCGAGCCCCCTTCTAGGGGGCCACGGATGCCTCTGCGAGGCTCATACCCAGCCCACCGAGGGAGGGAGCGAAGCGACCGACCGACCTGCCGCGCAGCGGCAGTGCGTGGCAGAGTCGCCAACGCCCAGGGGGGTCTAAACTAGATCGGGCATCCGGGGTCGCCGGAGTCGCAGCAGAAGCAGGCGATGTCGTCGGGGATCGAGGCGTCACACTCGCCGTACTCGTAGGTCTGCCCCTCGATGCCCTCTTCCTCGCAGAAGAGCTGGCAGCTGTCCCAGGTCTCCTTGCCCCACAGGCAGTAGCCGATCGCGTCGTCGTCGACGCAGAAGGCCGGGTCGGCGTCGTCGCAGGCAGCGCCGGAGCCGTCGCCACACTCGAAGATCACGCTCACGCCGTCATCGACGCAGCCGTAGGCGAAGTCGAAGCCGTCGAAGCCGCAGCTCTCGTCCATGAACCCGGGGTTCTCGGTCCAGATCCCGCCCTCACAGATGAAGAACTGGCTGCAGTCCGGGCCCATATCCTCGGTGTTGGAGCACCAGTAGAAGCCCTCTTCGTCGGGGGTGCAGCTCTCGGGCGGGAGCTCGCCGGGGGTGCAGTCGCTGTCGCCGTCGCCGTCGCCGGGATCGCCGTCGCCATCGCCGGTGTCGCCGTCGCCGGTGTCGCCGTCGCCGGTGTCGCCGTCACCGTCGCCGGAGTCCGAGGTCCCGCCGTCGCTGGACAGGTCTTCACAGCAGTCGAGGTTGCTGATGTCGTCGGGGTCGCAGAAGCTGTAGCCGAAGTCGCACACACACTCGTCTTGCGAGTTGAGGTGGTTGTTGCTGCCGCTTGCGCAGGGCTCGGAGGGTCCGACCGTGATGACGCAGCCGAAGCCGAGGCCGATGATGCCGCCGAACAGGGCAGCGAGCTTCAAGGATTGGAGGTTGCGGGTCAGGCTCATGTCTAGAAATCTCCTGTGTGTGCGGGGATCGGTGGAAGCTGGTCGGGGCCGGCAGCACTCAGCGCTGCGCGCCGGGGCTTCGACGGTCCTCGTTCGCGATCATTCTGTCTCAGGGCGCCGCTTGCGTCGACCCCTCGACCGGGTCTCGGCTGGTCCTACTCGACTGTCCAGGTGTGGCCCGTGCGCAGGAGCGCGTCCATGTCGGTCAGACCGCTCTGTTTGGCCGATTCGACCTGGGCCACGACACTGGCGTCATAGGCCGCCGCTTGCTCACGCAGGAGCACACCGAGGGCGATCGGGAAGTTCGGCGGCTCGAGCCCGGCGAGCAGGAAGGCCATCGGGCGGTTGGTCTCGTCGTGGACGAGGACGTCGGCCTCGGTGATCCCGCCCTCGCCAAGGGTGACGACCTCGAGCTCGAGGGTGTTGGGCTTGAGGCGCAGACCCTGCTGAGGGCCGTCCTTGTCGCCGAAGAGCATCGGCTTGCCGTGCTCGAGCATGAGCATGGTCTGGCCGGCGTGGGCCCGATCTTTGACGTGATTCCAGGCGCCGTCGTGGAACACGGGGCAGTTTTGCAGGACCTCGATGAAGCTCGTGCCGCGGTAGCCGCGGGCCTCGACGAAGGTTGGCCCGAGGTGCTTGGCGAGCGTGTCGACCGAGCGGGCGACGAAGCGCGCGCCCGCGCCGAGGGCGAGCAGCGCCGGGGTCACGGGCATGTCGACGGACCCGAGCGGAGTCGAGGGCGAGCGCAGCCCGACGAGCGAGGTCGGCGAGTACTGGCCCTTGGTCAGGCCGTAGATCCGGTTGTTGAACAGGATGATCTGGAGGTCGACGTTGCGACGCAGGACGTGCATCAGGTGGTTGCCGCCGATGCTCAGGCCGTCGCCGTCGCCGGTGATCACCCAGATGTCGAGCTCGGGGTTGGTCAGCTTGAGCCCGGTCGCAAACGCCGGCGCGCGGCCGTGGATGCTGTGGAACCCGTAGGTGTTCATGTAGTAGGGGAACCGGCTCGAGCAGCCGATGCCCGACAAGAACACGGTCTTGGCCGGGTCCGCGCCGACGGTCGGCAGCGTGCGCTGGATCGTCGCGAGGATCGCGTAGTCACCGCAGCCGGGACACCAGCGGATGTCCTGGTCGGAGGTGAAGTCCTTGCGGGTGAGCTTCTTGGCGGGTTCGGACGGGCTCATGTCAGAGGTTCTCCAGCTCGGAATCGATCGCGGCCTCGATCTCGCGGACCTTGAAGGGCTGGCCGGAGATCTTGTTGACGCCGACGGCGTCGATGAGGAATTCGGCGCGCAGCAGCTTGGACAGCATGCCGTTGTTCATCTCGGGCACGATGACCTTCTTGAACCCGCGCAGCAGCGTGTCGAGCCCGCGGGCGAAGGGGAACAGGTGGCGGATGTGGACCTGCGAGACCGGCTTGCCCTGCTCGCGGGCGCGGCGGACGGCCTGGGTGATCGCCCCGTAGGTCGAGCCCCAGCCGACGACGAGCAGGTCGCCGCTCGCCTCGCCGACCTCGACCTGCTGCTCGGGCACGTCGGCGGCGATGCCCGCGATCTTGGCCGCGCGGGTCTTGGTCATCTTGTGGTGGTTGGCGGGGTCGTAGGAGATGTTGCCCGAGTTGAAGTCCTTCTCGAGCCCGCCGATCCGGTGCTCGAGGCCCGGCGTGCCCGGGATCGCCCAGGGCCGCGCGAGGGTGTCGGGGTCGCGCAGGTAGGGGTGGAAGCCCTCGGGGCGCTCGGTCGGGAACTCGACCGGGAACTTGGGCAGCTCGGCCATCGACGGGATCTTCCAGGGCTCGGCGCCGTTGGCGAGGTAGCCGTCGGTCAGGAGCATGACCGGGGTCATGAACTTGGTCGCGATGCGCGCGGCCTCGATCGCCATGTAGAAGCAGTCGCCGGGGGTCGCGGCCGCGAGCACGCACAGCGGTGAGTCGCCGTTGCGGCCGTAGACGGCCTGGAGCAGATCCGACTGCTCGGTCTTGGTGGGGAGGCCCGTCGACGGGCCGCCGCGCTGGATGTCGACGACGACCAGCGGGAGCTCGAGCATGATCGCCAGACCGATCGCCTCGGCCTTGAGCGCGACGCCGGGCCCGGAGGTGGTCGTGACGCCGAGCGCTCCGCCCCAGCTCGCGCCGACGGCCGCGCAGACCGCCGCGATCTCGTCTTCGGCCTGGAAGGTGGTCACGCCGAAGCTCTTGAGCCTGGCGAGGGCGTGGAGGACCGACGAGGCCGGGGTGATCGGGTAGGAGCCGAGCACGAGCTTGAGCCCCGACAGCTTCGAGGCCGCGGTCAGGCCCCAGGCGAGGGCGTCGTTGCCGGTGATGTTGCGGTACTCGCCGGGCTCGAGCTTGGCCTTGGGGACCTCGTAGGGCCCGATGCCGCTGGGCAGCTCGGCGGTCTCGCCGTAGGCGTGGCCGGCCTTGAGCGCCGCGATGTTGGACTCGGCGATCTCGGGCTTCTTGGCGAATTTCTGGCGCAGCCAGTCGACCGTGGCCGTGTACTCGCGGCCGAACAGCCACAGGACCAGGCCCAGGGTCCACATGTTCTTGCTGCGCAGGGCGTCTTTGGTCCCGAGCCCGAACGGTTCGACAGCGGCGAGGGTCATCGCCTGGATGTCGAGATCGATCACGCGGTAGGCCGACAAGCTGTGGTCTTCGAGCGGGTTTTGCTCGTAGCCAGCCTTCTTGAGGTTGCTCTTGGTGAAGGCGTCGCGGGCGACGATCAGGAGGCCGCCCTTCTTGAGGTCGCCGATGTTGGTCGTGAGCGCGGCCGGGTTCATCGCGACGAGCACGTCGGGCTCGTCGCCGGGCGTCATGATGTCGTAGGACGCGAAGTGGATCTGGAAGCCCGAGACGCCGTAGGTCGTGCCGGTCGGCGCCCGGATCTCGGCCGGGAAGTCGGGGAAGGTTGCGAGGTCGTTGCCCATCAACGCAGTGGTGTGCGTGAACTGGCTGCCCGTGAGCTGCATGCC
This sequence comes from Enhygromyxa salina, assembly GCF_002994615.1. Taxonomy (GTDB): domain Bacteria; phylum Myxococcota_A; class Polyangia; order Nannocystales; family Nannocystaceae; genus Plesiocystis; species Plesiocystis salina_A. The sequence goes on from NZ_PVNK01000024.1 coordinate 4,307, forward strand.
GTCGCCGGAGTCGCCGGCGAATCGGATCACGACAGAGTCGAGGGCCTCGCGTGTTTCGGACTTGGAGAAGGTGTCCATGTCTAGATCGGCTGTTTTGGGCGCTTTTGCGCCGCAAAAGCAGCAACAGTATGGCGGCGCCGACGATCGATGTCACCACCGCGGCAGTATGTTGACTCACGATGAACCATGTTCAGCGTGGCTCAGACAGTCGTTTGCGCTCGAGCGTGGCCACGATCACGGCGGTCGTCGAGTCGCCGACCACGTTGATCGCGCTGCGGCACATGTCGAGGATCCGATCCATGCCGAGGATCAGCGCGATCCCGGTGCCGACGATCGCCTCGGGGATCCCGACCGTGACCATCACGACGTAGAGCAGCGGGATCACGCCCCCAGGTACACCCGCCGCGCCGATCGCCATCAGCATCGCGACCAGGATCAGCGTCAGATAGGCCGTGGCGTCGAGCGGGATGCCCCAGACCTGCGCGACGAAATGCACGGCGATGACCTGGTAGATCGTCGTACCGTCCATGTTGATCGTGGCGCCGAGGGGGAGCACGAAGCCCGCGATCGGCCGGGGCACCTCGAGCTGCTCCTCGGCCACGCGGATCGTCGTCGGCAAGGTCGCCGCCGAGGACGAGGTCGAGAACGCGGTGATCCAGACCTCGCGCATGGCCTTGAGGAACTCGAGCGGCTTCCAGCCCGCGACCAGGCGCAGCAGCGGCGAGAGCACCAGCAGCAGGTGGGCGGCGAGGGCGATCAACACGACGCCCGCATAGAGCGCGAGGGCGAGGAGGACGTCGGCGCCGAACTTGGCCACGACCATGAACACCAGCGCCGCGACGCCGTAGGGCGCGAGCTTCATGAGCAGGCCGATGAGCTTGATCATCGCCTCGTTGACGCCCTCGAGCACCGCCGCGACCGGCGCGCTGCGCTGTTTGGGGATCAGCGTGAGCGAGATCCCAAACGCCAGCGCGAACAGGATGACCTTGAGCAGGTCCCGGTTGCTCGACATCGAGAGCATGATGTTCTCGGGCACGAGGCCAACGAGGATCTGCAGCGGCGAGCCCGAGAAGTACTCCCGGGCCTGATCGGCGGCCGCGGTCTTCGACGCGGCCTCGTCCGAGAACTGCGCCGCGAGCAGGTCTCGGGTCTCGGGCGAGATCGCCGCGCCGGGCTCGAAGACCAGGTACAGGCCGGTCGCGAGGCAGGCGCCCGCGAACGCCGTCGCCATGAAGATCAAGATCGTGCGCCCGCCGAGGCGACCGAGGTCGCGGGGGTCGCCGAGCGAGTGCATGCCCGTGGCGATCGAGGTGAAGACCAGGGGCACGACCGTCAAGATGATCGCGCGGATGAACAGCTTGCCGAGCGGCTCGATCCAGCGGGCGCCAAACTCGAGCAGCGCGGCCTGGTCGGCGAACAGCGCGGCGGGTCCGACCAACCACTGCTTGGCGACGAGCGCGAGCACGCTGCCCACGACCATGCCGATCAGGATCTTGGTGTAGAGCTGGAGGCCGCTCGTCTCGCCCTCGCCCACGTCGCGCTCACTCACGCTTGCGACTGTTCCACTTCGGCGCCCGAACTTCCAGCTGGGCGGTCGGCCTCCGCCCCGGCGCGGACCTCCGAGCACGCAGCTTCGAAGCTCGCGGTCGGGTGAACCCCGAAGCCGAGGCGATTGTCGGTCAGCTTGGCCCAGGTCACGATCAGCGCGTAGAGGCGGTGGCGGCCGGCGGCCAGCGTCGGCTCGGCGACGCCGTGGCGGGCGAGGTAGCGGGCGCGCAGCTTTGTCGCCCCGGCGGTGGTGAAGCGCTCCTCCCGGACGAGGGTCCCGCGCAGCTGGGCGCCGCGGATCTGCCCGGGGGTTTCGGTCTCGAGGTAGAGCGCGGCCGCGGCGGCCGTCGGGCTGGACCCGGCGAGGCGCCCGTGGTGGCTGTCCGGGTCGCTGGCGAACACCAAGAGCGGCGCCGCGTGGCGGCCGATCGTGTCGGGCTCGGCGAGGGCGTAGAACAGCGGGGTCGGGTAGGGCGCGGGTTGGTCGGCGAGCGCGAGGGTCAAGACCCAGTGCTCGGTCAGCAGACGCATGAGCGCGCTCACGGGGTCGGGCTCGGACGGCTTCGCCATCGCGGGTGCTTATCACACATGCGCGCGTCTCTTCGACGCTCGACAGCGCTGCTACGCTCTCGCCATGACCAAGCTCGCCAGTATCTTCGGACGCGGCTACGCGGCCCTCGAGGCCGAGGATCTCGACAGTGTTCAGGCGGCGATGGCCGCGGCCATCGAGGGTGGGGCCGACGAGAACGACGCGCGCCTGCGTTACCTCGAGTTCATGAGCGGGTGGCTCGACGAGGGCACGACAGAAGAAGACATCCAGGAGCTGTTCGACGGCGCGGGCGATCTGCTGGACAGCGCGCTCGAGCTCGGCGACGCGGTCGAGGCCGCGCGGATCGTCCTCGACCTCGCCGACATCCTCGTCTCGCTCGGTGACGCCGACGACGCCGAGCAGGCTCTGCAAGCGCTGAGCGAGCGCGACGATCTCAGCCCCGAGGCCGCCAGCGAGGCGCGCCTGCTCCGGGCTCAGGTCCTGCTCGACTTCCACCAGGACGCCGAAGAGGCCCTGGTCGCGCTCGACGGCGTCCACCCCGGGCTCCACGAAGACGGCGGCTACGTCAGCCTCCGCGCCGCCGTGCTCGCCGAGCTCGAGCGCGTCGACGAGGCGGTCGAGCTGCTCGAGCAGGCGATCGCCCGCGACGACGACACCGAGCTGCGCTACCAGCTCGGCATCATGCTGCGCGAGGCCGGCACGCACGAGGCGGCCCTCGACCAGCTCTTGACCGTGCGCGCCCGTGACCTCGCGACCCACGAGGTCGACGCGGCCCGCCCGGTCCCCGCCGACGAGGCCGAAGATCTTCGCCGCCACCTCGAAGACATGCTCGACACCTTGCCCGAGCCGGTCATCAACCGCGTCGCGGCTGCGGCGATCCGGGTCGAGCGCTGGCCGAGCGAGGCCGCCGTCCGCGACGGCTGCGACCCGCGCACGGCCCTCGCCTTCGAGGGCCAGCCGGCCGGCGACGGCGACGACGACGAGGGTCAGGTCGACGCGCTGGTCCTGTACCGCGACGCGATCGTCGCCCAGATCGAGAGCGACGAGGAGATCGTCGAGGCCCTCGCGCTGGGCCTGGTCGAGGAATTCGACCGCTACTTTGACCTCGAACTCATCCCCGGGATGTGATTGGAGCCTGATGTTGGAAGTAAGCGACCTCGCCGCCTTGGTTTACGACTGGAACGAGCTCGACCGCCGCGGGCCGGTCTTGCGCCGCGCGCCTCGCTTCGTCGACGAGACGATCCGCGACGGCCTCCAGTCGCCTTCGGTCCGGGACCCGAGCATCGAGCAGAAGGCCGAGCTCGTGCGCCTGATGGACCAGCTCGGGATCCACGTCGTCAACCTCGGGCTCCCGGGCGCGGGCCGCCGGGCCCAGGAGGACGTCGAGGCGCTGCTGCGCACGATCGTCGACGACAAGCTCTCGATCGAGGCCAACTGCGCCGCGCGGACCGTCGAGGCCGACATCCGCCCGATCATCGACATCTCTCAGCGGGTCGGCGTGCCGATCGAGGTCACCGCCTTCATCGGCTCGAGCCCGATCCGCGCGTTCGCGGAGAGCTGGGATCTCGACCGCCTCGTCCGCCACACCCGCGAGTCGATCGAGCTCATCGTCCGCAACGGCCTCCCGGCCTCCTTCGTCACCGAGGACACGACCCGCGCCCACCCCAAGACCCTCGAGCGCCTGTTTCGCACGGCGATCGAGGCCGGGGCCACGCGCCTGGTCCTGTGCGACACCTGCGGCCACGCGACCCCCGACGGGCTGCGCAACTTGTTGTCGTTCACCAAGGCCCTGCTCCGGGGCATGGACGTCGAGGACCGCGTCAAGCTCGACTGGCACGGGCACAACGATCGCGGGCTCGCGCTGACCCTGGCGCTCTCTGCGCTCGAGTGGGGCGTCGATCGGGTCCACGGCTGCGCGCTCGGGATCGGTGAGCGGGTCGGCAACACCTCGATGGATCACCTCCTGCTCAACCTCCACCTGCTCGGGCTGCTCGACGCCGAGGCCCACGACCTCTCGTGCCTGGTCGAGTATGTCGAGAAGGTCAGCGAGTACACGAGCGTGCCGATCCACCCGAGCTATCCGCTGGTCGGGCGCGACGCGTTTCGGACCGCGACCGGCGTCCACGCGGCCGCGATCATCAAGGCCGAGGCCAAGGGCGAGCTCGACCTGGCCGATCGGGTGTATTCGTCGGTCCCGGCCCGGGTGTTTGGGCGGCGGCAGCGGATCGAGATTGGGCACTATAGCGGGCGCTCGAATGTGATCTATTGGCTGCGCGAGCACGGGTTCGAGGCGACGGATGAATTGGTCGACCGCGTGTTCGCGTATGCGAAGGCGCAGAGCGAGACGCTCAGCGACGAGCAGATCGTGCGCGTGATCGAGGGCGAGTCGGGCGCGGCTTGAGCTCAGGTGCAGCAGCACATGAGGGTCGTGATGATGCCGGCGAGCGGGTGATCGCAGGTCACGGTCATCGGTATGACATTGTCGAGATCCTCGCCACAGGCGGAATCGGCCTCCCCATGTCGAGTCGAGGTCATGCGCAAACAGCGCAAAGTGTCGAGGAGGGGCGTGGAGGTGCGCGCGAACTCGCGCAGTCTTGAGTTCGAGAGTTTCAGAAGCTATCGAAACTTCATGAGTAACGGTACCGATGGCGACCCGCTCGAGAACGCCCGCGAGACCTTCGTGCACAGCTGGGGCGCGCTCGGGAGCAGCTGGGGGATCAGCCGGACGATGGCGATGCTCCACGCGCTCTTGCTGATCAGCGACGAGCCGCTGTCGACCGACGAGGTCATGGACGAGCTCGGGGTCAGCCGCGGCAACGCCAACACCAATCTGCGCGAGCTGGTCGGCTGGGGCCTGGTCCGCAAGGTCGTGCGCAAGGGCGAGCGGCGCGAGTACTTCGAGGCCGACAAGGACGTCTGGACGATGTTCTGCACCGTCGCCCGCGAGCGAAAACGGCGCGAGCTCGAGCCGGCCCTGGCGGTGCTCGAGGGCTGTCGCGACCAGACCAAGGGTCTGCGCAGCGCCAAGGCCAAGGCCTTTCACGGTCAAATCTCCGAGCTCGCGGAGTTCGTCGCCACGGCCAACGGGATCCTCGACCGGCTCGCGGCCTCGGACCAGAGCAAGGTGATCCCCGCGGTCCTCAAGTGGCTCAAATGAACTTTCAATAATTTCTGAAAATATGAAATCTTCTGCAGGCCTGGGTCGTCTTGGCGATGGCAGGAGGCACCCATGGAACCCGCCCTCGGAATCGTCACCTTGTTCGCCTTTGGTGGTCTGTTCACCTACACCGTCTGCGAGCGCAGGCACCGTCGCAGCTGGGTCCGCTGCGAGGATCGCCCCGTCGACCCGATCCCGGACCCCCTCCGCCGGGAGGCCGGCCCGGCGCCGACCCGCCCGGTGCTCGTCCAGCGCCGCGCGCCCAAGACGATCCGCGAGACGGCGCTGTGGTCGATCTACATGGGCCAGATGTCGCTGCCCGGCGGCCTGCTCGGGCTGTTTGGCCTGATGGCCTGCGGCATCGGCCTGGTCTCGATCCCCGGGATGATCCTCGCGGTACGGATCTGGCGGCTGGGCTACGCGATGTTGCGGCGGGATCCGGGCGCCGAAGCCGAGGCCCGCAAGCTCCATCGCTTCGCGGTGATCCTCAACGTCGCAACGCTGGCGATCGCTGCTGTGTTGGTCGCGCTCGGGGGCTGGGAGGTGGCCGGGCTGTCGCTGGTGATGGTGGTCTATGCCGCGATCTCGTTCCTCCACGCCGCGGCGATGCTGCGCTGCGCGGAGCTCCTGGCCGCCGACACGCGCCTGCGCGCGGCCCCAGACCGCCCGGGCGCGATGATGCAGGGTGTCGGGCTCGCGGCCCCGACCGTGGGCGAGAGCTGACGGCTCGAGAGCCGCCCAGCCCAGCCCAGCCCGGCCCGGCCCAGCTCAGAATTGACCGGCGACGCCGAGCGTCACGCCCGTGGGCGAGGGCAGGACCACGGGCGTGGCTCTTCGCACGAAGCTGGGCGTGCGCCGCCGCCAGCCACCGGTCTCCCGGTATCGACGCAGGCGCCTGGCCCCGACCGTAAACATGATCGGGCTGCCGATCGCCGCCGCGCCCACGGTCGTGACCAGCATCGTCACGCCGAGCGGGCTCGACACGGACATCAGGCTGAGCCCGAGCGGGATGAAGGGGATCGGTGAGAACAGGGCCACAGAGCCGCCCATCAACAGCCCGTCGCCCTGGGGCAGCGCGACCACGCGGTGGCGCCTCGACCAGCGCGCGAGCTTGTGGTTGCGGTAGCCACCCACGCTCAGCGCGAGCGCGCCGTAGAGCGCGATGCCTCCGGTGGCCACCCCGATCGAGACGACCTGAGGCTTGGTGTTCGCTCCCGCGGGGGCGCCGCTGCGAAGCGACCAGACGTAGTAGCTGCAGCCCAGCGCGGCCAGGGGCAGCGCGTAGCCGCCCGAGACCAGCAGCCAATTCCCGCTCTTGGGCGCGCGGCCGGGGTCGCGCAATTCGGCGACGCTCCCGCCGCGGCCCGAGAGCGGGTCTGGGCTCTGCTCCTGGTCGGGCCCGGCCGGCGGTGGCGGGGGCAGGGCGAGCTCGATGCCCGAAGGTGGTTCGGGGTCGATCGTCGGGGCGGGAGCGGCCGGTGGCGCCGGAGCGTCGCTCGGGTTGTCGGGCTCGGGCTCGGGCTCGGGTTTGGGCTCGGGCTCGGGCTCGGGCTCGGGCGGTCGCCGCGGACCCTCGACGGGGGCGTTCGGGCTCTGATCGAGAGTCGGTGGCGGTACGGCCCACGCGGATCTGTGCGGCGTCAGGCACAGCGTCGCGGAGATCGCCAGGGTCATGCGCAGCGCGGTTGCCACGCGCGAATTGTACATAGCCCGTGGCGCCGCGTGGCAGGAATCGGGGCCGATCGAAGGCTCAGGCCCGCGCGGGCAGCTCTGGGTCGGTGTCGGGGACCTGTCCGCGCAGCGCCTTGATCATGAGGACCAGCGTGGCGATCACCCCCCAGCTCAAGCCCACGACCACGCCCGCGTCGACGGCTCCACGCCAAGGCTGGGGCAGCAGGCGCACGAGCAAGACCAGCGTGACGATGCCGCCGAGCAGGACCCACGAGCCGATCAGGCGTCGCCGCGTCCCGTGGACCAGGCCCATCGCCATCAGCGGCGCGATCGCGATCAACCACCCGCGCCGCTCGGCGAGCTTCAGCGCGCGCACGACCACCCGCGGGGAGAAGCGCTGGGCGAAGCCGCGGTGGCCCTCGCTGTAGGCGAAGGCGACGATCGACGCGACGTAGGCCAGGATCCCGAGGGCGCCGAGCGAGCCGTCGAGGACCGGCTCGAGGGCCCGCGGGAGCAGGCGCACGATCGCCTGGCTCAGCAGCGCGATCACGCCGAGCACGGCCCACAGCACGATGGCCGTGTTTGCGCTGGTGCTCGGGCGGGAGCTCATCGGCGGGAGCTTACTCGCCGCGCACGAGCGACCCAACCTGGGTCTGCTCACGCGCTCGGCTGGGAATCGTGGTCACGCGGCGAGGTTGGCCGCGCCCCGGGAGCACGCTGTGCGAAGCTCGCCCGTAGCCGATCCGGCCCAGGTCCATCCATGCGCAACCCAAGCCTCACCCTCGCCCTCTCGTGTCTCCTGTGCGCTCCGCTCGCCTGCAAGGTCGGGCCCGACGACGCGCCCGACAAGCAGGCCGACGAGGCCAAGCAAGGCGACGACGACGAGGCCGACAGCGCCGATGACAGCGACAGCGACAGCGACAAGAACCCCTTCGCGGGCATGACGAGCAACCCCTTCGCGGCCTTGCTGACCAAGAAGCTCGACGAGCCGGGGCCCTACGACGCGCCCAAGAAGTCGCCCAACTACAGCGCCGACCAGCCCCACCTGCGGGTCCTGAAGCTCTCGGGCAGCGTCGGTGAGGTCGAGGTCTTCGATCCCATGGCCTTCGCCGCGGGCGGCGGCGGCAGCACCCAGACCCGCGCGCTGCTCGACAAGCTCGACGAGCTCGCGGCCGAGCCCAAGCTCGACGGCCTCGTCGTGCGGCTCGGGGATCTGAGCATGGACATGGCCCGGGCCAAGGAGCTGCGCGGGGCGCTGCTCGACTTCAAGGGTGAGGGCGCGCGCAAGCTCCACTGCCACGCCGAGGGGCTGAGCAACACCAGCTACTACCTGCTCTCGGCCTGCGACGAGCTCGCGATGGTCCCCGTTGGCACGCTGATGCTGCCGGGGCCGGCCGCGACGCCGATCCACATCAAGGGCCTGCTCGACAAGTTCGGCGTCGAGGCCGACTTCCTGCACGTCGGCGCGTTCAAGGGCGCCGCCGAGCCGCTGACTCGGGACGCGCCCTCGCCCGAGATGATCGAGACCCTCGAGGCCGTGGTCGATCAGACCTACACGACCATGGTCAGCGGCATCGCCGAGGGCCGCGGCAAGACCGAGGACGAGGTCCGCGCCTGGATCGACGAGGGCCTGTTCACCGCGGAGGTCGCGGCCGAGCGCGGGATGATTGACGGCGTCGAGGCCTGGGAGCCCTTCTTGGCCCGGGTCACGGGCGAGCGCGGCTGGAGGCAGGTCGCGCTCAAAGCCAAGCCGTGGTCCGACCCCGCGGCGCTCCAGCGCTTCTTGGGCCTGACCGGGCCCAAGCGCCCGAGCGAGCCCCACGTCGCGCTGGTCTACGCGGTCGGCAACATCATCGACGGCAAGGGCGGCGGCGCGATCGGGGCCACGAACGAGATCGCCTCGGGCCAGCTGGTCCCGGTCCTCGATCGCCTGGCCGAGGACGACAAGGTCGCGGCCGTGGTCTTGCGCATCGACTCGGGCGGCGGCTCGGCCCGGGCCTCGGAGCAGATCTGGCACGCCGTCGAGCGGCTCGAGAGCACCAAGCCGGTCGTCGTCTCGATGGCCGGGGTCGCGGCCTCGGGCGGCTACTACATCGCCGCGGGCGCGACCAAGATCTACGCCGACGCCGACACGCTGACCGGGTCGATCGGCGTGGTCGGGGGCAAGCTCGTGCTCGGCAAGGCGCTCGAGGAGTTCGGGGTCAAGAGCTACGCCGTCGCCAGGGGCGAGCGGGCGTTGCTGTGGTCGCCGATGCAGGCGTGGACCGAGGGCGAGCGCGAGGCCGTCCAGGGCCTGATGGAGCAGACCTACGAGGTCTTCGTTCAGCGCGTGGTCGAGGGCCGCGGGATGTCGCGCGAGGCTGTCCACGAGGTCGCCCAGGGGCGCGTGTGGACCGGCGAGGCGGCCAAACAGCGCGGGCTCGTCGACGAGCTCGGCGGGCTCGAGCAGGCCCTGGCCAGCGCGGCCGAGCTGGGCAAGATCGAGGGTGAGGTCGGGCTCGAGGTCTACCCGGGCGAGCCCACGATCAAGGACATCCTCGGCGGCTTCGATCAGCTCGTGGCCATGCGCGCCGGGGCCCGGGCCGACGGGCTGCCCGCCTCGCTGGGGTTGATCGTCGACGAGCTCGCCGCCTCGGTTGGGCCCGAGGGCGGCGCGTGGATCCACGCGCTGCGCTCGACGCTGCGGACCACGGTCACGCTGCAAGGCAGCACGGTCTGGGCCGTTGAGTGGATCCAGCCCGCTCGGTGACCTGTGTTCAGGCGGGGACACAGGGTCGCGTTCGGCGGTTAGGGCACGGACCGGGTGGACGAGCTTGCGCGTCTGCCCGCCTGGCGAGGCGCCCAGCAACTATCCGTCATACGGCGACTTGCTCGGGCGTCGGCTTGGGCAGCGCGTGGAAACGGAGCTGACCGTCGGTCTCGCGGCCACAATCTAATCAATGACATCCTACACTTATACGGATTGGCCGGTCATGCACCGTTCGGTGCGTGACCGCGAAATGTGAGAGCAATCAACGACGAATGAGAGGTCGCATTCGCTCTCATTCGCATGTTCCTTTGGGTCGAGCCAGGCGCCGTGCCGGGCGCCGGAATAGTCACTACCCGTCCTCGGCCGGCCTCTCCTGCGGCGCGCCAGCCGAGTTCAGGACTGCATTGCAGAATTTTGGGAACGCGTCCACTACGTTGACGCTCCAGGCCTCAGGCTGCCCGCAGTCGACCCCGGCCGCGTTCGGGAGGACGACAAAGATAAGCTTGTGGCCACAGGCAGTGACACCTATGGTCAACGGGTCGATGAACTTGGCGTCGATCTCTTCTTGCGGGCACCCGGTCTCAAACGATGCGCGAGTGATAACGCCGTCCGTCATGTGCTGACGCGCCGTAGCGATCTGGGTTGCCTTTCTTTCCAGGGCCGCTACGCAGCCTGATAGAACAAGTCCCGAGAGGACGCCAAGTAGGATTGTGTGTGCCTTCATGTGCGCAGCGCATACCGCGTTTCGTGCCTACTGGCAACCCGAGCGCTCGGAGTCCGCCCGGCATAGCCATCGGCGTGCGCACATCGAGCGGTGCGTGTTCAGCGACGGGCGGGTGTCGCCTGTGTGCCCAGACCCTGCCCTGAGATCCCTTCGGATGTAGGGATCGCGCGCGATGTCCTGAAGGGACGCTCACGGCCCGGGCGGACGCCGCCAGGCCGGCCTCCGATCGGACCAGCCCGAGTTCTCGCCCTCGAACGACGACCCGAGCGACGTCCTGTCGACAGACGACGCTGCGGACCACGGTCACGCTGCAAGGCAGCACGGTCTGGGCCGTCGAGTGGATCCAGCCCGCTCGGTGACTTGTCTTCAGGCGGGGACACGGGGTCGCGTTCGCCGGCGGCAGGCGCTACCGTCGTTCGCGTGCCGATACGTATTCAACCCAGTCATGGACTCGCCGTGCTCGTCATGGCGTGCGCCAAGGGGCAGGCGGCACCCGGCGATCCTTCACGCTTCGATCCCGTGGCGCGCTACGACGAAGTCGCCAACTTCGCGGGATCCGGCCTGAAACTGCGCCAGCTGTCGGCCAAGGGCGTCAAGGAAGACGGCACCGTGGACCTCGAGGAAGAGCGCTATAGCACCGGCGTCGAGTACCATTTCGCCAAGTCGATCTCGCCACCAGCCGACGCGCCACCGGTCGGGGCGGGCGGCAGCGCAACATGGCACCAGCGCGTGCTCGTGTTGCTCTCGAAGGCCGGCGACGTGGGCGAAGAGACGGATCAGCACGGGTCGCGTCGGGTGGTGTCCAAGGGCATGCGCCGCGTGGAGCCCGAACCCGACAGTGGACCGCCTCCGCCCGACTTGCCCGCCCCCAAGTGCGGTTTTGCCGAGCTGTGGAAACAGGCGCGCGAAGCCGGCGCCCCCGCGGGCGCGGTCGCCAACATCGACTACATGAACGACCGCTACGCCTTTCGAGTCTCGGACGTCGGCTTCACCCTCGAGTTCGACATCGACTGCGCACTGTTTTAGACCCCCGCAGGCGTCAGCGACTTTGCCACGCACTGCCGCTGCGCGGCAGGTCGCTCGGTCGCTGCGCTCCCTCCCTCGGTGGGCTAGTATGAGCTTCGCGACCTGGGTGCGTGGCCCCCTGGAAGGGGGCTTGTTTAGACCCCCGCAGGCGTCAGCGACTTTGCCACGCACTGCCGCTGCGCGGCAGGTCGCTCGGTCGCTGCGCTCCCTCCC
>NZ_PVNK01000025.1 GCF_002994615.1 Enhygromyxa salina
CGTCCCCGGCACCCCGCCGAGCAGCAGCCCCCGGCCACCGTTGGCCCGCTCCAGCGACCACGCGCCGACCTGCGGGGCCATGCGCCCGGCGATCTCGCTCATCGGACGCAGCAGCGGCAGCCCGCCTTGACCATCCGTGATCGTCTCGTACGCGATGCTCCGAACCCGCCGCTCCATCAATTCCTTGGTCAGGCGAGGAACCGCCGCCAGGTGAAGATAGGTGTAGAGGATCATCCCCGGCCGAAAGAACCCAAACTCATCGGCGAGCGGCTCCTTGACCTTGACGACCATGTCGGCGTCCCAGGCCTGCGCCGCGGTCTCGACGATCCGGGCCCCCGCGCCTTCGAAGGCCTCGTCTGGAAACCCGCTGCCGTCGCCCGCGAGCCGCTCGACGACGACTTCGTGGCCAGCGTCGACGAGCGCGCGGACCCCCGCAGGCTGCATACCGACGCGGTACTCATGGTTCTTGATCTCCTTGGGTACACCGATCTTCATGGTGGGCTCCTGCGCGCTGTCGCGGCGGGGGGACTATAGGACGAAACGCCGCCAGTCGAGCCCTCTTTAACGTCTCCAAGACTCGGGCCTGCGGCCCGACAACCTCGCTGCGCTCGGCCCCCAGGTCCCAGGAGACTGGCTTTAACGTCTCCAAGACTCGGGCCTGCGGCCCGACAACCTCGCTGCGCTCGGCCCCCAGGTCCCAGGAGACTGTCTTTAACGTCTCCAAGACTCGGGCCTGCGGCCCGACAACCTCGCTGCGCTCGGCCCCCAGGTCCCAGGAGACTGGCCTTGGGTGTGCGCGAAGCGAGTGTGCAGCGTCATGCGCCGCGCAAGAGCAGTTCCGCCAGCTCCAGAAACCCATCAGCCTCGCGCGCCGCGGTCACACACTCCGGCAGGGCAGAAAACCACTCGCGCTGCCCGAGTACGTCGGCGGTCCCGACCGTCAGCCCGAAGCGATCCGGCTCAAACAGCCCGCCATCGTTGGGCGCGTCGCCGACGGTGACCACACTCGCGGGCGCGATGTTGCGGCGCTCGAGCAGGCGGAGCAGACCGGCGCCCTTGTCGGGCCGACGCTGTGCGAGGTGCACATGCACGTTCGACCAGATCAAATGGACGCCCTCGGCCTCGGCGAGCTCGCGCAGGCGCAGGAGCTCGGTCTCCTCGCGCCCCTCGCGCTCATAGGCGACGTCGCCGAGCCGACAAAAAGCGTCCCCAGTCAGCTGCAGCCGCGCGTCGTGGGCCCGGTTCAGGTGTTCACCAACGGCCCGCAGCCGCCCGACGTCGCTGACCTCACCCAGCCAGCGCGGGGCGTGATCCGGCTCGATCTCCAGCAGCCCATTTTCGGCCACGCCGAAGCGGACGCCCGGGAGGTAGCGACACAGACCCAAGACCTCGCCGGCCGGGCGCCCGCTGATCGGGATCACGCGGACACCCGCGCGCGTCAGCTTTGCCAGCGCCGCGATGACGTCGGGTCCGAACTCACCGCCGCGAGTGAGCGTGCCGTCGACGTCGGTCGCGACCACGCGGATCGTCGCAACGCGGCCAGTGGCGATTTCGGCCAGGGGACGCGGCGCGAGCGTGCTTGGATCTCGTGGGCTTGGCATGCGACTCGTGATACGTTCCTAGAGCTGGCTCGAAGCCAGCGGGGCGCCTGTACCACGATGCCGCTCGAGTTGCAGTCCGGCGACGTCTACGCCGGGAACATTCGGATCCTGGACATCCTCGGCAAGGGCGCGTTCGCGTGCGTCTACAAGGTCGACGTCCCGGGCTACGACGAGCCGATGGCGCTCAAGCTGACCAAGGAGCCGGTCACGGCCGGCGACCAGGCTCAGCGCGCCCTGCGTGAGATCACGATCTTGCGCTCGCTGACCAACCCCCACGTCGTCAAGAGCTTCGACTGCGGCCTCCGCCCCGACGGCCACATCTACATGCTCATGGACTTCCTCGAGGGCCAGGCCCTCGACGAGTGGCACGACTTCGATCGTCCGCTCGCGGCGGCGGAGGCGGTGAGCCTGGTCCACCAGGTCTGCCTCGGCCTGTCCGAGGCCCACGCCAAGGGCATCGTCCACCGCGACGTCAAGCCGGAGAACATCTTCGTCGAGACCTCCGGTCACATCCGGCTCCTCGACTTTGGCCTCGCGCGCTCCTGGGACGGCTCACCGGTCGTCGGCGTCAACGCGACCAAGGCTCACATGGTCGTGGGCACGCCCCACTACAGCCAGCCCGAGCAGCTCAAGACCCGCGAACTGACGCCCTCGAGCGACGTCTACAGCCTCGGAATGATCCTCTACGAGCTGCTCAGCGGCTGCTCCCCCTTCCACCGCGAGCGCACGCTCAAGCAGGTCAAAGAGGAATTCCGCAAGCAGCCGCTGCTGTGGCTCAAGTGTCACTCGGAGTCGCCGATCGTGCCGCTCGACGAGCAGCCCGGGTGCGCGGAGCTGCCGCCCGATCTGGTCCGCGGGATCATGCGCTGCCTCGACAAGGAGCCGGCCGGCCGTCCGCCCGACGCCGGGGCCCTCGCCAACGTGCTCGGCTACGTGCTCCACCGCAATTTCAAGGTCTCGGTCGCCGCGGACCTCCGGATCCTCCACCCGGGCGAGCGCCACCCCGAAGGGCGCGTGTTCCTGCCCGGCTCCTACCGGATCGGCAGCGGCGAGCGATGTGAGATCAAGCTGCGTCACGACAGCGTGCTGCGCGTCCACGCGGTCGTCGAGTGGGCCGGGATCCCCAACCGCCCCCAGCTGCGCCCGATCACGGGCGATGGCTCCGTGCAGCTCAACGATCAGCCCATCCACAAGCCAGTGGAGCTGACCGCGCACGACGAGTTCAGCGTCGGGGCCTACCGCATGGGCATCGCGTTTTAACCCTGCGAGCTTCGCGGGGCCGCGACCCGCGCTTTGACAAGGTCAGAACGCTCTGCTACCTACCGCGCCTCCTTCCGGGGCGTAGCGCAGCCTGGTAGCGCGTTCGGTTCGGGACCGAAAGGTCGGAGGTTCGAATCCTCTCGCCCCGACACGAGAAGGGGGCTCGCAAAGCGGGCCCCCTTCTTCGTCTCTCACCCTGCCGCGCGGGCCGCAAACCTGGCATGCTGCGCAGGTGTCACAGCTCCGCGTCCTCATCATCGACGACGACGCCAGCGTCTGCGAGTTCCTCCACGAGCTGCTGACGCCGGACGGCTGCGAGATCGTGTCGATCAACGATCCTCACGCCGGCCTCGCGTTGCTCAAGTCGGCGGAGACGTTCCACATCCTGATCCTCGACCTCAAGATGCCCGGCATCAACGGGATCGAGCTCCTCGACCAGATCCGCAAGTTCAACAAGGACATCGCAGCGATCATCCTCACGGCCTTCCCGAGCCTCGAGTCCGCGACCGACGCCATCAACCTCGACGTCTCGGCCTACATGCAAAAGCCTTTCTCGGGCGAGGAGATGCGCGAGACGATCGCCCGTGTCGCCCGCAAAAAAGGCATCGTCGTCCGGCGTGAGGACGAGCTCCACATCACGATCGGCAAGCGCATCCGCGAAGTCCGCAAGAAGCGGGAGCTGACCCTCAAGCAGATGGGCCGGCGCACGAACCTCTCGGTGTCGCTCCTGAGCCAGATCGAGCGGGCCGAGTCCTCAGCCTCGGTCTCCTCGCTCTACAAGATCGCCAACGCCCTCGATGTCCGCATCGTCGAGCTGTTCGGAGACTTTTAGCGACCCCGCAGCGGCCCCCGCGTCACAGAGCGCCACGGCCACCGCGCGCGAGCGCCCCACCGAGCGAGGAACGAGCGACCGGCCGCTCGCGGAGAGGATCGCGTAGCTCACACCAGCCCACCGAGCGAGGAACGAGCGACCGGCCGCTCGCGGAGAGGATCGCGTAGCTCACACCAGCCCACCGAGCGAGGAACGAGCGACCGGCCGCTCGCGGCCGTGCGTGGCAGGGTGCGAAAGCGGCTGTGGGGGGGTCTAACAAGCAGCCCCCCCTTGGGGGGCCACGGAGAGGATCGCGTAGCTCACACCAGCCCACCGAGCGAGGAACGAGCGACCGGCCGCTCGCGGCCGTGCGTGGCAGGGTGCGAAAGCGGCTGTGGGGGGGTCTAAAAACCGGCTGTGGGGGGTCTAAAAAACCTGGCATGATGCTGGCGTGTCCCGCCTCCGCGTCCTCATCATCGACGACGACGTCAAAGTCTGTGAGTACCTGCAGGAGCTGTTGACGCCCGACGGCTGCGAGGTCGTTGCGATCAACGATCCGCAAGCTGGGCTCGAGAAGCTCAAGACTCAAGAGACCTTCCACATCCTGATCCTCGATCTCAAGATGCCCGGCATCAACGGGCTCGAGCTGCTCGAGAAGATCCGCAAGGTCGACAAGGACATCGCGGCGATCATCCTCACGGCCTTCCCGAGCCTCGAGTCGGCGACCGACGCGATCAACCTCGATGTCTCGGCCTACATGCAAAAGCCCTTCTCGGGCGAGGACATGCGCGAGACGATCGCGCGGGTCGCCCGCAAGAAGGGCATCGTCGTCCGGCGCGAGGACGAGCTGCACATCACGATCGGCAAGCGCATCCGCGAGGAGCGGCGCAAGAAGCAGCTCACCCTCAAGCAGATGCACAAGCGCGCCGGGCTGTCGGTCTCGCTGCTGAGCCAGATCGAGCGGGCCGAGTCGTCGGCCTCGGTCTCGTCGCTGTTCAAGATCGCCAACTCCCTCGACGTCCGCATCTCGGAGCTGTTCGGAGACTTCTGAGCCCGCTCCGGGCCGGGATTCGGCAAGGTGGACCGAGCGCTCGCTGTCCGTCTCTTCGCCCTCGCCTCGCTGGTCTGCGCGGCGTGTTCACCCGCTGGAGCCGTCGACGACGGTGGCGGGGACGACGAGACCGGCGAGACCGGCGGCGAGACGACGGACGAGTCCCTGCCGGCCCTCGGTCCGCGGCCCTCGACGCGCAGCTGCGTGCTCGAGGGCACCGCCGCCGACGCGCTGCCGCGGCTGATCGCCGAGCCGCTCGACCGCGGCCCGAGCTTCGATGAGGCCGCGCAGCTCCTCGCGGCGCCGGGCTCGGGCATGTGGGTGGTCGAGGCTCGCGGGCGGGTGTGGTCGGTGGCGCCCGACGAGAGCCTCGAGCCGAGCCTGGTCGTGGATCTGAGCGCGCGCGTCGACTGCTGCGACTCGCGCGGACTGCTCGCCGTCGCGCTCGCGCCCGGTCCGGACCCGGGCGAGCTCTTCGTCCACTACCACGACGCCGCCTGGCCCGAGCGGACGATCGTCGCGCGCATGAGCTACGACGCCGAGGCCGGGACCGCGGATCCGCAGACCGAGCAGACCGTGCTCACGGTCGTCCACGAGGGCACGGCGGCGAGCGGGGGCGGGCTGGTGTTCGACGCCGGGGGCATGCTCCTGGTCGGAGTCGGCGACGACGCGACCGAGGCGCCCCAGCTCCACGCAGACTCGCCTGCCCGCGATCCGCTGGACCTGCGCGGGAGCGTCCTGCGCCTCGACGTCTCCGAGCCCGGGCCCGGCTACGCGATCCCGGCCGACAACCCCTTCGCCACGGATCCCGACGCCCGGCCCGAGCTGCTGGCGATCGGCTTTCACGACCCGCGCGCGTGCGCCACCGACCCCGAGGGCGCGCGCAGCTGGTGCGTCGACCTCGGCGCGGGGCTGCGCGAGGAGCTCGACTTGCTGCTCTCGGGCGCCGACTACGGCTGGCCCGTCGTCGAGGGCCGGCGCTGCACCCAGGGCCCGTGTGACATGGCGCCCTTCGCTGCGCCCGAAGCCGACTACGGCCTCCAAGAGCCCGACGCGGCCGGCGACCACTGCGGGATCGTGGGCCCGCTCGGCTACCGCGGCGCGGCCCTGCCCGAGGAGCTCGCGGGCGCCCAGCTGTTCGCGGATCGCTGCTCGGGCCGGGTGTGGGGCGTCGCACCCGAGCTCGGCTTCGAGGTCGTGGCCGCGGCCAGCGAGGGCGTGGCCGCGCTCGGGCCCGACGCGGCCGGCGAGCCGTGGTTTGTCGACGGCGAGGGTCGGCTCGCGCGCCTGGTCCTCGCGCCCGACGGTCTGCCCGGCACGCTCCCGAGCGCGCTCTCACAGCTCGAGTGCTTCGACGAGCTCGAGGCCCTCGACCCGGGCCCCGACCTGATCCCCTTCACGGTCGCCTCGGCGCTGTGGAGCGACGGCCTCCACAAGCTCCGCCACATGGTCGTGCCCCCGGGCGAGCGGGTGCTCGTGCAGGACGACGGGCGCTGGACCTTCCCCGAGGGCAGCTTGCTGATCAAGACCTTCATCCTCGAGGCCGTGACCGGGGACGCGGACAGCCGCCGGCCGATCGAGACCCGGTTCATGGTCCGGCGCAACGGCGTGTGGGAATTTCACAGCTACCGCTGGAACGAGGAGGGCAGCGACGCGGAGCTGCTCGTCGGCGGCGCGCAGGCCCAGCTCAGCGTCGAGGATCAAGCCGGGGTCCACGAGTTCGAGTGGGGCTTCCCGGACCGCGTCGGCTGCCGGATCTGCCATGGCTTCGGCGGCGGGCGGCCGCTCGGGCCGACGACGGCCCAGCTCAATCGCCCGGTGATCTACCGCGAGGCCGACGACACCCACACGCAGCTCGATCAGCTCGCCGCGTTCGCGGCGATCGATCTGCTCGAGTTCGAGGGCGGCGCGACCCCGGCGCTCGAGACCCTGCCCGCGCTCGCCGACCCCCGCGACGACGCGCTGCCTCTCGACGATCGGGCCCGCGCCTACCTCGACAGCAATTGCGCCCCGTGCCACCAGCCGAGCTGGATGGTCCCGGATCTGCGGGCGTCGATCTCGCTCGCGGACACGGGCGTGTGTGAGCCGCTGGCCTTCGCGAGCTTGTGGGTTGATGGCGACATCCGGGTCGTGCCCGGCGAGCCCGAGCAGTCGAACCTGTGGCTGCGGATGGCGACCCGGGGCATGGGCCAGATGCCGCCGCTCGGGACCGCGGTCGTCGACCCGCTGGCCATCGAGCTGATCGGCGCCTGGATCGAGGAGCTCGACTGCCCCTGAGCCAACGAGCTCACTCGCTCAGCGCGGCGAGTCGATCCTCGAGCGCGTCGCAGCGGCGGATCCCTGACGGGTCGGTCCCGAGCTCCGTCCGCAGCAGGGACAGCGCGCGCTGGGCCTCTTGGATCGCGTGGGTGTCTTGCGGGTCTCGCTCGACCCGGGTCAGCGCTCGCTCGAAGGCCTGGGTCGTCAGCTCGATCCGCGCGGCGTCCGGGAGCCGGGCCCAGCCGGGGTCCGAGACTGACGCGCGCTGGGTTTGCGAGGGCGCGGCACGCCCCGGGGACGCCGGGTGCTCCGCAGGCGCCGCCGCCCTCACGGCCGCCTTCACGGCTGTGGGAGCGGCGGAGGGCTCGGGTCGCTCGCGCCCGAGCTCACAGGTCGAGACCACCAGGCCGACGACGCAAGCGAGGGCCGCGCCGACCAGCGGCCAGACCAAAAACACACGGCGCTGGTCCTGCATGACGGGCGCCACCTTCACGCGCCCCAGCAGTCGGCGATCAGCGGGACCTCGGCCGGGATGCCTTCGGTCCACGCCAGGTCGGGGTCGCCGAGCCCGAGCTGCCCCTCGGAGTTGAGGCCCCAGCAGCGGATTCGGCCGTTGTCGAGCAGCGCGCAGGTGTGCTTGAGGCCCAGCGCGAGATCGCGGACCCCGACCCCGATGTCGATGTCTTCGCTCGGTGGCTCGTACAGCCGCGTGATCGAGGGGCCATAGCCGAGCAGGCCGGGCATCAGGCCGTGGCCCCAACAACGGATCCGGTCGCCTTCGAGCAGCACGCAGGTCCGCAGGCCACCCATGAACACGGCCTCGACGGGCTCGCCGATGTCGACCGGGCCCATGTCCGCCGGGGTCTCGTCGTCCCCGACGCGCTCGGTTTCCGAGAAGATGTCGCCGTAGCCGAGCATGCCGTAGGCGGCGTCCCGACCCCAGCAGCGCAGGCTGTGATCCTCGAGCAGCGCGCACCAGTTGCTGCCCGCCGATGCGAGGCCGATCGCCGCTCCGCCCAGCGGCACGTCGCCGGCCTCCGCGGGGGTCTCGTCGTCCCCGATCGGCTCTTGCGATCCGTAGCCGAGGGCGCTGTCGGTGCCCCAGCAGCGCACGCCACCGTCGAGCAGGAGCGCGCAGGTGTGGCCGCCGACAACGGAGGTCCCGGCCTCGATCGACAGCGCCGGGCCGCCGAGCGCGAGATCTGGGAGCTCGGCGAGGATCTCGTTCGGGTCGGCTCCGATGCCCCGATCGATGCTGTCGCCGTAGCCGAGCTCGCGCCCCGCCCCCCAGCAGCGGACCGCGCCGTCTTCGAGCAACGCGCACGCATGATTGACGCCCTGAACGAGCCGCTCGACGCGCGGGCACGCCTCAATCTTCAGGCCTTCGAAGGGCAGCTGCTCGGCCCCGGTGAACGCGAACCCAAAGATGCCCGGACCCCAGCAGCGCGCCTCACCCGAATCCAACATCGCACATTTGCCGCCGAGCTCCTGAACATCGTGGACCGGGCCGCCGACCGCGACGGGGCCGACCGAACACCAGTCTTCGTCGTCGCCGATGTTCTCCGATTCGCCGTACCCGAGCAGGCCCTGACCGCCGCTGCCCCAACAGCGCAGCCCGCCGCCCGAGTCGAGGGCA
Organism: Enhygromyxa salina; assembly: GCF_002994615.1. Taxonomy (GTDB): domain Bacteria; phylum Myxococcota_A; class Polyangia; order Nannocystales; family Nannocystaceae; genus Plesiocystis; species Plesiocystis salina_A. The sequence goes on from NZ_PVNK01000025.1 coordinate 8,619, forward strand.
CAGGTCGAGTGATCGAAGGCGACGAGCTCGACGACCTCGACCTCGTCAGGCAGGTCGGTCGGGGCGGACTCGTCGGCGTTGGGATTTGGTCCACAGCATGGCAGCAGCGTGAGCGCCGCCAGCGAGACCGCGGCTGCGATCGTGTTCACGGGTTGAGCTCCCGGCTGATACGTACGGCGTGAAGTCGCGCGAGTTGCTCGAGGTCACCCCAAGCTGCCGTCGACAGCTGGCCCTCGCCCACGCTCACGCACTCTAACATGTTGGCGCTTGGGTCGATCGTTCCGGTGGAACCTACGATTGAGTGCCATCCGACGACCTGCTGTGGCGCGCTTGGATCACAGTCTTCGTTCGGGACCAGGATCCGCAGCGTGTCTGCGTCGACGCCAGGGATGACCTCCAAGCGCGCACCAAAACGATCGTGGGCTTCGCCGATATCGGCGATCCCCCCCTGACCCTGGATGACACGCGTGTTGGGGTAGTCGGGCAGCCCCGCCGAGCCGCCGTAGAAGATCGAGACCTGGCCGACGTCCGGCTCGAGGCCAAGGTCCTTGTCGGGCGTCCCAATCACCAGGTCCGAGCACGTGGCGCTCGTGAGTCGGCCCGCCGCGATGCTGGCACCGAAGTGATCGTTTGCTTCGACCACGACTCCGGCGGCGCCGTAATCTGCGAAGTCTTGGGCTGCCAGGGTGCCCAGGCCGCCGGAGGTCCCATACATGACGTGGACCGACCCGGCCTCGTGTGCGCCGCCGACGGTCGCGCGGGGCGTCCCGATTGCGAGGTCGTCGAGGCCGTCACAGTTGAAGTCACCGACGGTGAGCTGCTCGCCGAAGAAGCTCCACGCGGCCGCGACGCCGCCGATGCCGACGCTCTCCTGATCGAAGACCTGATCGCCCGAGGCCATCAGCCCGCTCGATGAGCCATAAAAGACGTGGATCCTCCCGGCCCCGGGCTCGGAGTTGACCCGCGCGCCGGGCGTGCTCGCGGCGAGATCCTCGAAGCCATCGCCGTTGAAGTCGCCGACGGTGAGCGCCGCACCAAAGTAGTCCTCGCACGCGGCCGCGCCGAGAACGCCCGGCGTATCGAGATCCCAGTCGGTCCGCACCCCGTTGGGATCGAGGACGATGAGTCGGCCCTTCCCACAATCGAAGTCCGGGTCCGAGTAGACCTCGTACAATTGGCCGGTCCCGGAGAAGTCTGCGCTGACCGCATCGCTCAAGTAGCCGCCGAGCTGACCCGCGTCGAAGATGCTCGACAAGAAGGTATAGGACGAGTCGGCATAGCTCGCGTCGTACAGATAGTCGGCGACCGCGTCGACGCTGACGGGATCACCGAATTGGCCTTGAGCGGCGAGGGCCAAGGTCGGCGTGAGCTTGGCCTCGACCGACTTGGCCTCGATCCATAGATGTTGAGGTTGGGGCAGGGTGCCGGCCGAGATGTCGAGCGGCGGCGCGGGCCACCCGCCACACGCCTTGCCGCCCCTGTCATGCAGCGAGCAGCTGTTCGCGGCGAAGCTCCCACCGCCCGGCTCATTGATCGAGGTTGGAAGATCACCGAGGCAGTCGCCGTGCCAGACCCACTCGTCCTCCTCGTTGAGGTCATGGCAGGGCGTCACGTCGCGGCCGGTGACGTACTCGATCCAGTGGACGTACGCGGGCGCGGCCTCGTAGAGATCCAGCGCGTTGGGCGTCCCCCCCGACGCGTCGCCGTTGAGATCGCCGATCACCCGCCAGGTGCCGTCGGGCAGGCGGTGGAGGATCGGGCCGCCGGAGTCGCCGTCGAGGGTGCCCTCGCCGGGGATCGGGGTCTCATCCCACGCGACCGTGTGGTTGGTGACGAGCTGCGTCGGGCTGCCCTGGTGGTAGTAGTTCGCGTAGGGCCCCTTGGCGCCGGAATTGTCGACCTGAACGTAGAGCGTTGGATTGAACGCGCGCTTGAACCCGTCCTCACCGCCGGGCTTCTTGCCCATCCCGATCGCCACGACATCGACGCCGGGGAAGTTCCCGTCGGCTGGCTTGCCGATCGGGGGCGGCGGCGTCCAGCAGCCGGACGGACCCTTGACCTGACCGGGCGCGCAGTCGTAGGTCGTCCACAGTAGCTCGTGCAACCAGTCCCGGATGCAGCCGGTCGGGACCATCACGGGGACGGTCGGGAGATCGTCCAATTTCGCGTAATCGGGGTCACTCGAATCGAGGACGCAGACCCCGAGGTCCACGCCCGCGTAGTGCCAGATGTTGTTGGCGACCGACTTCGCGCCGCCGCCCGGATGGCTGTAGCAGTGCTCTTGACTGATGACGTCGGGGTCGGGCGCGATGTCGACCTCGAACCTGTCACCCTTGGGATCGGCGTCGGGGTCGGCGTTGGCGAAGATCACCCGCTTGGGGTTCTCGGAGTCCATGCAGTGCCCAGCCATGAGCACGACGCCGTCACCGATATAGGAACCTGTGCAATGGCTGTCGATCCGGACCGCAGAGGGATACGAACATTCGGAGACCGCCGGGCCGCTGACCGGATCCATCGCGCGCGCCGAGCGACTCGTGAGCAGCGCGAGGATCAGAACCACCCATGTTCTCTGGCCGTGCATTGCGGGAGCCTAGCCGTGCACGCGGGAGCGACAATGGGGGCAAAGGCGCAAATAAGTTCGCAAATCCAGGGGAGCCCCCCGGAACATTTCAGGGGGCGCGTGGGATCGGGGCGAGATGGAGAGCTTTTCCGCGTAGGTGCGGATTTTTCCTGGGTCGGGTGCTCGAGCGCTCTTCCACCCCGAGGCGGCCCCGCGCTCGCCGACGGAGACAAGCGAGCATGACACTCGACAAAGCCCTCACGACCCTCGTCCTCGCGGCGCGCTCGCCGGGCTCGGCTCCCAGGCCTGGCGCCGGGCTCAGTCGTCGCCGCCCTCTTGCCCGAAGCAGGCCTCCAGCGGCAGCAGGTTGCCCATGCAGCTGGCGGCCGGGACGGTGCTCGGGGGCATGCCGTTGAGGTGATCGCAGCACACAGAAAGGAGGGGATCGTTGTCACACAGGCAGGCCTCGTTGCATCCGTCGCCGTTCGGATCGCCCGGCCAGGTCCCGGGTGGACAGACATAGCGAACGTCGGGGCTGCCGTCGCAGTCGAGGTCGCCGTTGATCGCGTCTGGGGCCCCAGGGTAGGGACAGTTGCCAGAGTAGTCGAGGTTCTGGCACAGGCCGTAGAAGTCCTCGCAGGGATCACAGGCGCAAATCTCCTCGCAGCCGTCGCCGTCGAGGTCGGCTGGCGAGGTCCCGGGCGGACAAAAATAGCGAACATCGATGACGCCGTCGCAGTCCATGTCGCCGTTGATCGCGGAGCCCCCCGCAGGCGGGCACTCGGGGTAGCTGATCCCGGGGCACAGCCCGACGAGGGCCTCGCACTCGTCGCACTCTTGCTCGGGCACGACCACGTGCCCGGGGTACTGCAGGCAGGCGGCCGTCGTCATCCACATTGGATCGAGGGGCGGGACCTCACAGCAGACCTTGGGGTTGCCTGGGTTCTGGGGAGCCGGAGTCGGCTCCATCAGCGGGAGCTCGGATCCAGACAAAGGGGTGGCCTCGTTCGGCTCGGGCGCCTCCGGCGTCTGGGGGACTGCGACCAGCGGGAGCGTTTCGCGCTGCTCGGCGCGCTGGCTCGGCTCGTCGAGCTCGGCTTCGCAAGCTGCGAGCCCGAGGCCAGCGAGGGTCAAGACGGGGATGAAGAAGTTCGACAGGGAGTGCTTCATTGTGTCCTTTGCCGAGCAGTCACATTCGAGACGTGAAGAGATCGTGCTCGAGCAATTTTTTTGCCAGCGCTTCGACGAGGCTCAATTTCGCCGTCGGAGCTCGGCTCAGCCCTCGCGCCGACGGTGGACGAGCGTGAACACGGCCGGGATCAGGACCAAGGTCAGCAGCGTCGAGGCTCCAAGCCCGCCGAGCACGGCCCGAGCCATCGGCGCCTGGGCGTCAGCCCCCTCACCGATCCCGAGCCCGAGCGGCAGCAGGGCCAGGACCGTCGTCAGCGTCGTCATCAGGATCGGTCGGAGCCGCCGGCGCCCGGCCTGGGCCGCCGCCTCAACGCTCGGGAGCCCGTCTTCGTCCTGCAGCCGCCGGGCCTGATCCACGAGCAGGATCGCGTTGTTGACCACGATCCCGCCGAGCATGATGCAGCCGATGTAAGACTGAACGTTGAGGGTCGTGTTGGTCACGGACAGCACGGCGAGCACGCCGATCGCCGCGACCGGGACCGAGAGCATGACGATCAGCGGATCCCGAAGCGACTCGTACTGCGCGGCCAGGACCATGTACACGAGCAGCAGCGCGAGCAGCAGCGAGACGAGCAGCTCGGTGAAGGCCTCCTGCTGCTCCTCGAAGCTGCCGGCGACCACGAAGTCGTAGCCGACCGGGCGCGGGATCTCGGTCAGCCGGGTCTCGATGTCGGCGGCCACGGACCCGAGGTCGCGGCCGGCGACGTTGGCGGTGATCTTGACGAGGCGCTGCTGGTCCTTGCGCTCGATCATGATCGGCCCGCGGCCCGGCGAGGAGGTGACGACGTTGCGCAGGGCGACCTCCTCGCCCGCGGGCGTGCGGAGCGTGAGATCGAGGATCTCCGTCAGCGGCAGGTGCTCGGCTTCGGCGAGCTGGAGGAGGATCCGATAGGAGTAGCCGCCGACCCGGTACTCGCCGGCCTGAGCCCCGGCGACGGCGGTCTCGAGGGCGACGGCCACGTCGCGGGGGCTCAGCCCGAGGCTCGCGGCCTTGGCTCGATCGATCTCGATCGTCGCCTGTGGGACCCCGGCCTCGCGGCTGAGATCGACGTCGGTGATGCCCGGGACCTCGGCGATGACCTCGGCCGCGCGCTGACCGAGGCGATCGAGGGTCTCGAGCTCGAAGCCACGAACCTCGACGACCAGGCCTTCGTCGCCGCCGAGCACACGCTCGAGCAGGAATTGACCCTGCGGCGCCCGGGTCCGGATCGTCATGCCCGGGACCTTGGCCTGGAGCTGCTCGCGCAGCGCGGTCGCGATCTCGACGTTCGAGCGCTCGCGCTCCGCCGCCGGGGTCAGGGTCAGCCGCAGCTCGCCGCGAAAGGACTCGCTCGGGTTGCGCGAGGCGGACTCGGCCACGCTGACGACCGAGGACACGGTCTCGGGCACCTCCGGGTAGACGTGAGACTCGAGCAGCCGGGTCTGGCGGTCTACGAGGGCCAGCTTACTGCCGACCGGCATCTCGCCGCTGACGCGGACCTCGCCCTCGTCGCTCGGCGGCATGAATTCGGTCCCGATCGTGGGCAGCAGCAGCAAGCTCGCCGCGAGCGCGACCGCGGCCGCGATGATCGTCGCCGCCCGGTGGCGCAAGGCGCCGTCGAGCAGCCGGCCGTAGCGCTCGTCGAGGCGGGCGAAGGCCCGATCCGAACCCGCGACCAGCTTGCCGACCCAGCCCGGCCGCTGACCCGCGGCCTGCGGCTTCAGGAGCTTGGCCGCGAGCATCGGGACCACGCTGAGCGAGACCAGCAACGAGCAGGCCAGCGCGAAGGAGACCACGAGCGCGAAGTCCTCGAACAGCACGCCGGAGACCCCGCCGACGAAGGCCAGCGGCAGGAAGATGACCAGGGTCGTGACCGTGCTCGCGACGATCGCCGGTCCGACCTCGGCGGTCCCGGCCACGGCGGCCGCGGCGGTGTCCTCGCCGAGCTCGTCGCGGCGGCGAAAGATGTTCTCGAGCACCACGATCGAGTTGTCGACCATCATGCCCACGCCCAGGGCGAGGCCGCCGAGGGTCATGAGGTTGAGGGTCAGGCCCGTGAAGTAGATCAGCGCGAAGGTCGCGATCAGCGAGACCGGGATCGCCAGGGCGATGACCGCGGTGCTCCGGAGGTTGCGCAGGAAGAACAGCAGCACGACGATCGCGAGCACGCCACCGTAGAGGACCGAGCGGGCGACGTTGGCGATCGAGCGCTCGATGAAGTTGCCCTGGTTGATGACCGGGACGACCTCGATCTGCGGGAAGTCGCGGTTGATCGCCTCGACCTCGGCGAGCACCCGCGCGGCGACCTCGACGGTGTTGGCGTCGGACTGCTTGCGGATCGCCAGCCGCAAGCCCTGGGCGCCGTTGACCCGGGCGAGGCGCTCGAGCTTTTGGTAGGTGTCGCGGACCTCGGCGATCTGTCGGAGCTCGACGGCCGCGCCGTCGCGGACCCCGACGACCGTCGCGCGGATCTGCTCGAGGTCGCGAAACTGCGCGGGCGCGCGCACGGTCACCGACTCCTGGCCGCGCTCGATCTTGCCGGCCGGGAGGTCGAGGTTGGCGTCGGTCAGGGCCTCGCGGATCTGGTCGAGGGGGATGCCCAGGGCCCGGAGCCGGGCCGGATCGAGCTCGACCCGAACCTCGCGCGAGTACTCGCCCCAGGGGTCGACCTGGGCGACGCCGGGGATCTGGGAGAAGCGATGGCGGAGCTGCTCGTCGACCAGGGTCGTGAGCTCGATCGGGTCGAGCTGGCTGGAGATGCCCAGGATCACGACCGGGAAGCTGCCGACGTCGAACTTGCTGACCCGCGGGCGGACGATGTCGTCGGGCAGCTCGTTGATCTCGTCCTCGAGCTTGGCGCTGACGTCGATCGCGGCCATGTCGACGTCGATGCCCCAGCCGAAGGTGACCTTGACGCTGCTGTCGCCCTCGGACGAGGTCGACTCGAGGTCCTCGACGCCGGGCACGGTCGCGACGATCTCCTCGATGATCGTCGTGACCCGCTGCTCCATGACCTCGGGGTTGGCGCCCTCGTACTCGGTCCGGATCGTGACCGTGGGCAGCTCGATCTCCGGCAGCAGATCGATCTGCACGCGGCTGAGCGAGACGCCGCCGAGGACCAGCACGATGAGCGTGAGCATCATCGTGAGGACCGGCCGCTCGACGCTGACTCGGGCGATCTTCAAGACGGGTCCCCCTCGGACATGCGCCGCTCGGGGACCACGACCGCCGAGCCGTCGACGAGCTGCTGCTGCCCGAGGGTGACCACGCGGCCGGTGATCGGCGCGCCGTCGAGGGCCGTCACGGCCACGCGCTCGCGCTCGCGGACGCCGACCTCGACGGCCCGCAGCGCGACCGTCTCGCCGGCCTCATCGAGCACGAAGATCACGACCTCGCCGTTGCGATCGACGAGCGCCGAGGCCGGCACGATCGTGGCCTCGGGCACGCGCTCGAGCACCGCCCGGGCGCGCACGAACATGCCCGGCTTGAGTCGACCGTCGCCGTTGGGCACGCGCATCTCGACCCGGGCCTGGCGCGACTGCTCGCGGAACACCGGCGCGATCCGGCTGATCTCACCGGCGAAGCTCTCGCCCGGGAACGCGTCGGCGCGCAGGGTCACGGGCATGCCCGGCGTGAGCTCGGCGTAGTCGACCTCGGTCACGAACACCACGACGATCACGGGATCGAGGTCGACGATCCTCAGGAGCGGCGCGTTGGCAGCGAGCAGCCCGCCCTCGTCGGCGAAGCGGGCGGCGACCAGGCGCCGCGCGTCGCGCTCGCGCCCCTCGGCCTCGCCGCCCTCGGCCTCGCTCCACTGCACGGTGACCTCGGTGTAGCCGCGGCGGATCTGCGCGGCCTTGGAGACCGCCCGGGCCCGAACGACCTCGGCCTCGGCGACCTCGAGCGCGGCCTCGGCCTCGACCTTGGTCGCGCGCGCGGTGTCGAGCTCCTGCTCGGAGCTGATGTCGCGCCCGCGCAGGCCCTCGACCCGGGCGTAGCTGCGCCGGGCCAGCGCGGCGACCTTCTCGGCCGCGCTCGCTCGGGCCCGGGCGACGACGAGATCCGCGCGCGCCTCGGCCTCGGCCTGACGCAGCTCTTCGTCGTCGAGCACGGCCACGACCTGCCCGCGGGTCACGAGATCGCCGAGGTCGACCTTGATCTGCTCGACCCGGCCGCCGACCTTGGGCGCGACGGTGAACTCGGCCGCGGCCTCGAGGGTGCCGGTGAACTCGCGCCGACGCTCGATCGGCCCCTGCTCGACGGCCGCGACCTCGACGGGGACCGGCCCGCTGTCCGCGGCTGCGCCGGTCTGCTCGTCGCTGAATACCCACAGGCGCAAGGCGACGCCGCCGGCGATCAGCGAGGCGGCGATCAGCGCCGCGATACCCCATGTCTTGGCCTTGCCCACCTTCGTGTTTCGCTAGCGGGAGGGTAGCAGCCCCGTCCGGGCTGGTGAAACCCGCGCGACTCGTTCGGCCTGTGGACGCATCCTGGCTTCGTCGCGAGCTCGGCCCCGGGCTGCTAGCAGCCCGGGGTGCAATGCATCGTGTCGCCTCGCGCCGGAATGTTCGCCGAGGGCGCGAAGCCAAAACGCCGCTGTACCGGGCGTACTGCAAGTTTTGGCGACAAAGCCCTCGGCGAAGAGGCCAAGCGAGGCGGCGCGAGCTCGGCCCCGGGCTGCTAGGTCTAGTCGCCTCCGGCGGATCCGAGAGCGAGGCGGCGCAGGAGCGCGGCGAGCCCCTCGCCCCGGGTGAGAACCCGGCGGATGATCCGGGGTTGGCACTCTCGGCCGCGACTTGGACGGGGCTCTCACCCTCGCTGAGCTCGAGCCGGGTCGGCTCGGTCGAGCTCACCGACGTCGAGGGCGCATTGCCTCGGGGACGGTGACTGACGCCCGCGGGCCGATCGAGCTCAGCGACAACATCCAACAAGCACGATCGTGTCCCGCGAGTTCTGGGCCGGACTCATCCCCGGAGCGAGTCGGGCGACTGCCGCGCCCGCGGCGAGCGGGGGTCCTCGGTCCCCGAGTGCCGCGTGTCGGCGTTGGTTCTGACCATCACCGACCGCCGGCGAAGCGGGGGCGGTCTTTAGCTGAGTTCGGAGACGTAGAGAGAATAAGGAAAGATATGAATGCCAGCGCTGCGCTTATTGTGGTGATTTGGATGCGAGGAATAGTGTGTGTGTAATATTCGAGAGGCGTGTGTGGCGACGAGGCGAGTATCGCAATCGTTTCGCCAACATTACGCTGCTGTAACGTTCATATTAATTGGGTGCAGAACACGCGAGTGATCGTGATCTGCGGGCTGTTGCTGGCAGCGGCCTGCCCGAAACAGGACGAGGCGGAGCTCGCGGCGAGGTTGGACGCGAGGTCCGTGCAGGGGCGAGAGGGCGATGAACGGCCGGCGCCCAAGGTCCACACCCAAGATCACTTCACCGTGGCCGAGGAGATTCGGCTCGCGCTGATTAGTGGCAACGTCGACGCCGCGCTCGCGCCGGCGGCGTGGATGGCTGAGCACTATGCAGAGCTCGAATACCCCGAGCCGTGGCGGCCCTATGTCGAACACATGCATGATTCGGCGGACAAGATCGGAAGCGGCGTGGAGCTCGCCGTTGCGAGCGCGGCCCTCGTCGAGGTCGGGCAGGCCTGCGCCGCGTGCCACGTCGCCGTCGATGGCCCCGAGATCGAGGTCGACGAGCCACCGAGCGCCGACGCGGCGGGCGACACGGGCGACACGGACGTGGTCACGGTCGACCATGGTTGGGCGATCGACACGATGTGGACGGGCCTGACCGGGCCGTCGCGCACGGCCTGGATCACGGGCGCCGAGGCGCTCGCGGTCGCCCCCCTGGTGCCCGAAGAGATCAGGGGAGGGCGCTCGGCCCGAGCGGAGATCGAGGAGCTTGCCATGAGGGTTCACGAGATTGGCGACCAAGCGCGTCAGTCGCTTGTGGTCTCGGGCATCCCCGGGCAGCTCTTCGGTGAGCTGCTGACGACCTGCGAGGCCTGTCACGCGGCGCTGGATCGTCACTGAGCGCCGCGTATTGTCGGGGCCGAGATCGCAGTCCTCGCCGGGGCTGACGACGCCGTCGCCATCGCTCCCGGAGCCCGTGCCGCCGTCGCCGTCGCCGGTGTTAGCGCAGAAATTCGACGAGGGCGGTGAGCAGCTGCTCGCGCATCGGCTCGACCAGCCACGGGTCATTGTGGTTGGCGTCGAGCTCGACGAGCCGCGAACCCGAGAGCGAGGCGTGCATCGCCCGGATGTGCTCGATCGGGCACACGCTGTCGCGGACGCCCGACACGAGCAGGATCGGGAGCTCGCGGCCCGCGAGCGACTCGATCTTCGCCCGGGTGTCGGTTGGGAAGTGGCGAAAGGTTCCGAGGATCGCCCGGCGCAGCTTGCCGGGGTCGCGGCCGCGGATCTCGAGCTCGACCGCGAGCATGTGCTCGATCACCGCCGCGTGGGTGGTTGGATCGTCGAAGCCCCGGGCCAGCTCGCCGCGCAGCATCCTCCAGTAGAGCCGGTCGAGCAGCCAGCCGAGCCCGATCCGCGGCAGCAGGCGCGCCGGGGCCAGGAACGGGGCCCAGGCCCCGAAGGGACCGGAGATCGTCAGCGAGCGGGCGCGCTCGGGCTGCGCGGCGGCGAAGCGCGCGACGACGTTGCCGCCGAAGGAGTAGCCGAGCAGATCGAGGGGCCCGGAGAGCTCGAGCTTGGCGAGGAGCTGCGTGGCCTGGTCGAGGTAGAGCGCCTCGTCGTAGCGCTGGCCGGGGTCGGCCGAGTCTCCGCGGCCGTAGTAGTCGTAAGTGAGCACGCAAAAGTCGGCGCCGAGGCGCCCGCCGAGCTCGGCGAAGAAGCGATCGCAGTTGCGCGGGAAGTGAAAGCCGCCGAACACGAGCAGGGACCGCGGCGCGCCGAGCTGGCCGTGGATCGTGTAGGCGGTGTCGCCGTGGGCGAGCTCGACGGTCGACCGCGCAGTCCTCACGCCCCATCGTAGCGTGTTTGCAGGGCCGCCAGGCATTGACCGTCGTCGTGCACAGGCGTAGAGCAGCGCTTGTCATGCCCCGCAAGTACGTCTACTCGTTTGGTGAAGGTGCGGCCGAGGGCCGCGATGACATGAAGGGTCTGCTCGGCGGCAAGGGTGCCGCGCTCGCCGAGATGACCAACGCCGGGATCCCGGTCCCGCCGGGGTTCACGATCACCACGACGGCGTGCACGCTGCACCGCGAGCTCGGGACGATCCCGGCCGAGGTCAGCCGGCAGATCGACGAGCACCTCGCGGTGCTCGAGCAGCGCATGAACCGGACCTTCGGCGACGCCGACGAGCCGCTGTTGGTCTCGGTCCGCTCGGGCGCCAAGGTCTCGATGCCGGGCATGATGGACACGGTCCTCAACCTCGGCCTCAACCCCGAGGCGGTCCGCGGCCTGGCCGAGTCGAGCGGGGATCCACGCTTCGCCCTCGACGCCTACCGTCGCTTCATCATGATGTACTCGGACGTGGTCCTCGGCGTCGAGCGCTCGCGCTTCGAAGCGGTCATGAGCTCGGCGCGCCGCAAGGCTCGCAAGCAGACCGACTCGCAGCTCAGCGCCAAGCAGCTCGAGAAGGTCGTCACCGCGTTCGAGAAGATCGTCCTCGATCGCACGGGCGAGCCCTTTCCCCGTGATCCTCGGGTCCAGCTGCGCGGCGCGATCGAGGCGGTGTTCGGGTCGTGGGACACCGAGCGCGCCCGCCGTTACCGCAAGCTCCACGACATCTCCGACGCGCTCGGGACCGCGTGCAACGTCCAGGCGATGGTGTTCGGCAACCGCGGAGAGCGGAGCGCGACGGGGGTCGGCTTCACCCGCAACCCCGCGACCGGCGAGCGCGAGTTCTACGGCGAGTTCCTTCAGAACGCCCAGGGCGAGGACGTCGTCGCCGGGATCCGCACGCCGCGTTTGCTCGTCGAGCTCGAGGCCGTGCTGCCCGAGGCCTACCGCGAGCTCCAGGACATCGCGCTGCGGCTCGAGCGTCACTACGGCGACATGCAGGACTTCGAGTTCACGATCGAAGAGGGCAAGCTGTTCATGCTCCAGACCCGCACGGGCAAGCGGACCGGGATCGCGGCGGTGAAGGTCGCAACCGACATGGTCGACGAGGGCCTGATCACCCGCGAAGAGGCCGTGATCCGGGTCGAGCCCGTGCAGCTGCTGCAGCTGCTCCACCCGGTCTTCGACCCGGCCGCGCGCGCCGAGCACGAGGTCGCGGCGGTCGGCATCAACGCCTCACCGGGGGCCGCGTGCGGGCGCCTGGTGTTCACGTCCGACGACGCGGTCGCCGAGGCCGAGGCCGGCAACGAGGTCATCCTCGTCCGCCACGAGACCAGCCCCGACGACATCCACGGCATGAACGCCGCGGTCGGGTTGCTGACGGTGACCGGCGGCATGACCAGCCACGCGGCGGTCGTCGGCCGGCAGATGGGCAAGCCCGCGGTCGTCGGCTGCGAGTCGCTCCGGATCAACGCGGCCCGCGAGCAGCTCGAGGTCGGCGGCCACACGGTCGAACGCGGCGACTGGCTGTCGATCGACGGGACCACGGGCGAGGTCATCTTGGCCGAGGTCGGGACCATGCCCTCGGAGGTCGTGCAGGTCGTGACCGGCGAGCTCGACCCGGCCAAGAGCACGATCTTCGCCGGGTTTCAACGCCTGCTCGAGTGGGCCGACCTGACCCGCCGGCTGCGCGTACGGGCCAACGCCGACACCGGGCCCGACGCGGAGGTCGCCCTCGCGCTCGGCGCGGAGGGCATCGGCCTCGCGCGGACCGAGCACATGTTCTTTGGCGCCGATCGCATGCCAAAGATGCAGGACATGATCCTGGCCCGGACCGAGGCCGAGCGGCGCAAGGCCTTGCGCCGCCTCTTGCCCCTTCAGCGCCGGGATTTCATCGCCTTGTTCAAGGCCATGAGCGGCCTGCCGGTCACAATCCGCACCCTCGATCCCCCGCTGCACGAGTTCTTGCCCAACCCGACCGAGCTCAAGGTCGAGATCGAGGTCATGAAGGCGACGGGCAAATCCAAGGGCCAGCGCAAGGCCGACTACGAGGCCAGGCTCGCCGAGCTCGAGGCGATCTACGAGCGGGTGTTGAGCATCACCGAGATCAACCCAATGTTGGGTTGGCGGGGCTGTCGGCTGACCATTTTGGTCCCCGAGATCATCGAGATGCAGGCTCGTGCTCTATTCGAGGCCGCGGCCAAGTGCATTTCGAACGGCGTTTCCGTTGACCCTGAGATCATGATCCCGCTCGTTGGTGACGTCGGCGAATTGCGTCGCCAGCGCGAGGTCGTCGAGCGCGTGGCCAAAGAGGTCGAGGCCAAGCTCGGGGTCCACGTCAACTACAAGATCGGCACGATGATCGAGCTCCCGCGCGCCGCGGTGACGGCCGACAAGATCGCCGAGCAGGCCGAATTCTTCAGCTTCGGGACCAATGACCTGACCCAGACGACCTTCGGCTTCAGCCGCGACGACGCGGGTAAATTTCTCGGGCGCTACGTCGACGAGGGTATCTTGCCTCGCAACCCTTTCGTGTCGATCGACCGCGAGGGCGTGGGTGAGCTCATGCGCATCGCGGTCAGCAAGGGACGCGCGGCCCGTCAGGGCATCAAGATCGGCATCTGCGGGGAGCACGGCGGTGATCCGCAGTCGGTCGGCTTTTGCCACGACCTCGGCCTCGACTATGTCTCGTGCTCGCCCTACCGGATCCCCGTTGCGAGGCTGGCGGCTGCCCAGGCCGTCCTCCACGAGCGTGGCGTCGAGGAGCTGCGCACGCGCGCGCGCAGGAACCTGCGCTACAAGACGCCGCCGACCTACCACGACACGGCGCTCGGCCACGACGCTTGAGCGGTATTCGATTTCCCCGCGCGCCGCGCGACCCCTAAACACAAGAACTGCGTTAAAGCCCTTGCCAGATTCTCCCGCGCGTCGCGCGACCCCTAAACACAGGAAACTGCGTTAGGCCCCCTTTAGGGGGCCACGCAGACGATGGCGAAGCACACCCCAGCCCACCGAGCGAGGAACGAGCGACCGGCCGCTTGGGGCCGTGCGTGGCAGAGTCGCAAACGGCTGTGGGGGTCAAAAACATCCCCTTGCTAGCCATTCTTGACCTTTGCCAAGAGCCACGGATTGGTCCAGGCTAGGTCACATGAGACTTGGAGAAGCAATCGCGCTGGCTCGGCGCTACAGATCTGACGCGCGGCCTCAGGCCGCTTGGTCCATCGACAACGTCCCGACCGCGATCCACGCCCTGACTCAGCGCGGCTCTGCGACCGTCGCGGTCGCGCTGGTCCTCGACGACGACGGCGCCTTGACCGAGGCGATGCCGACGGTCCGCGCGAGCCACTTTCGCGTGTTCGAGCGCAGCATCTCGCGCGAGCTCGGTGAGTCGTGGCCGGTCTTCGTCGAGCGCTGCGGTCGCGAAGCCAAGGAGCTGCCCGCCGAGCTCCTGGCCGAGTTTCACTCCGCCGCGGCCGAGCTCGCGCTGCCCGACGAGCATCGCCTCTGGTACCGGCTGACGTGGAACAGCGAGCTCGAGTGGCACCAGAATTTTGGGCTCAACCTCATCGAGCTGCGCGACGGCGAGCCCGCCGATCCGACGATCGGTCACGACGCCGAGGGCATCCACTATTTTTTTCGCCACGCCCACACCGACCCCAAGCTCGGCCGGCACCTGTTCGATCTCGCCGAGCAGCTGTGCGCCGAGCTCGACCGGGTGCGTGGCCCCCTGATCGGGTTCGTTCGGGCGAAGCTGGAGACCGCGCACGATCCATCGAGCCCCGAGCTCGAGGCCTTCATGCTGCGCGCGGTCGGCGAGCGCGACTTCGAGGTCTACGCCTACCTGCGCGACGCGGCGTCCGATCCGGACGGCCTGGCCCGTGGCTACTGGGAGGTCAGGCTCGCCGAGGACTTCGCGCCCGCGGCGTTTGGCGGCGTGGTCTCGGCGATCCCGCGCTGAGCCTGCGCTCGCGGCTCGCGGGCAGGGTATGCTGCGCCAATGAGCGCCGCCCAGCCCCCGACGAATGCCCAGGTCCCCTGGATCTTGTGGGGCGCGTTCCTGGTCAGCCACGGATTGTTTCTCCTGACCGGGCACATCGTCCACGGCCAGGACAGCGGCCAGGCCGGTGACATCGAGATGATGTCGCTCGTGCTGACGGGGGCCGGGGCGATGACGGCGGTCGGCAGCGCCGTACTCGCGCCGGGCCTGACGCGGCGGCAGCCCTACTTCGTGTCGATGATCATGCGCTTCGCCCTGGCCGAGTCGGCGGCGCTCTTTGGGCTGGTGCTCGCGATGCTCGGCGCCGAGTTTCACTGGGTCTACACCCTCGCGGGCCTCGGCGCCGTCGCGCACCTCGCCGCGGCGCCGACCCAGCGCGAGCGCGAGGCCCACGAGAAGCGCCGGGCCGGGCTCTAGCAGCCCGGGCTGCTAGCGGTGCAATGAGCTTGGCGGCGGGCTCGGGCGGCAGGCGAGCGTCAGCGAGCTGAGGCCGCAGACCCCGATGAACTCGCGCCGATCCATCACTCAGGCTCGGCGTCTTCGATGTCGGCGAGGCGCTTGGCGAGCTGCTTCTTGGCGTCGAGCTGCATCGCCCGCGCGATCTGAATGCGCTGGGCCTGCGGCGAGCCGGCGCCGTGCATCGACTCGGTCAGGTAGCCGACGGCGTTGCGCCCGAGGGTCATGTTCTCGATCAGGCGCAGGATCTTCCAGCGATCGCGCACGTCGACCTCGTCGCGGGTCTTGAGGTACTTCTCGAGCAGGGCCCCGACGGCGTCGGATTCGAGGTCGGCGGCCGAGGGCAGCGTCGCGACCAGGCCGCCAGCGAGATCCTGAGCGAGGCGAGCGATCTCGTAGGGCAGCTTGGTCACGTGATGCTTGCACACGTTGGCGAGCATGTCGTCGTTTAGATAGCAGCCCGACTTTGTCGCCTGGGCCTGATGCGACGACGCGATCCCGATCCCGTAGATCGTCTCATTGAGGTGGGTCATCTCGACTAGCTTGTCGCGGATGTGCGAGGCCTTGGGCACGCCGTTGTAGTCGGCGATCGTCGCGGCCGCGCCGATCAGCACGTCGCCGACCCCGGTCTTGCACACGTAGCTGCGCCGGTGATAGCAGGTGAAGCGCTCGACCAACATCGCGGCGAAGTCGACCTCGCCGTCCATGAACACCCGATCCCAGGGGATGAACACGTCGTCGAAGATGACCAGGGCCTCCTGCCCGGAGAAGCGCGGGTTGCCGCGGTCGAGGCTCGACGGCTCGGCGCTGCGGGTGTCGCAGGACTGGCGGCCGTAGATGTAGGTGATCCCCGGCGCGTCGACGGGGATGGCTCCGATCACGGCATAGTCGCGATCCTCGGGCCCGAGCCGCATCGTCGGCATCACGATCAGCCAGTGCGAATTGATGCACCCGGTCTGGTGGGCCTTGGCCCCGCGGATCACGACGCCCTCGTCGTTGCGCTCGACGACGTGGACGAAGAGATCGGGATCGCTTTGTTGATGCGGCGCCTTGCTGCGGTCGCCCTTGGGATCGGTCATCGCCCCACCGATCACGCAATTGCGCGACTGGACCAGCTTGATGAACTCGCGCAGCCGTCCGTGGTAGGGCGTGTCGTGCTTGGCGTCGAGCTCGAAGGTGACCGAGTACAGCGCGTTGAGGGCGTCCATCCCGACGCAGCGCTGAAAGCAGGTGCCCGTCAGCTGGCCGAGCTTGCGCTGCATCATGTTTTGCGCGACCAGGTCGTCGGCGCTGGCGGCGACGTGTAAGAAACGATTGATCCGCTCGCCGGTCAGCGGCGAGATCGTCGTGGCCAGCTCGGGCTCGCGGGCCGCGAGGTCATAGGTCTCGGCGACGGCGTTGATCGACGGCCGGATGATCGGGTGATCGACCGGCTCGGCCACGCGCTCGCCGTGCAGGTAGACGGCGAGGTCGCGGCCGCGGAGGCTGTCGATGTACTCGGCGCCGCTCGTCAGCGGCCAGGTGGTAGCCAAGGTCGGCCTCAGCTCCGGCGACGGCGCAAGGCGACGCCCGACAGCAAGAGCACGAGGCCGGCGAGGCCGAGGACCCCGTCATCGTTGTCGACGACGGAGCAGGCGCCGTCTTTCTTGTCGTTGTCGGTCTTGGCGTCGTCCTTCTTGGCGTCGTCGGACTTGGCGTCGTCGGTCTTGGCGTCATCGGACTTGGCGTCGTCGGTCTTGGCGTCGTCGGTCTTGGCGTCGTCGGCCTTGGGTTGCTCGGGCGCGGGGGCCTCGACTTCGGGCGCAGGCTCGGGCGCGGGCTCGGGCGCAGGGCCGGGGAGGTCGGCGAGCGCGAGCGCGGGGCCCGTGGTGAGGGCGAAGAAGGTCGCGAGCGCGAGTAGACGGCGAGGGACGGGGGCGGGGCGAGACATGGCCGGCAGTATACCCACCCCGGTCACGGCCAGCCGAAAACCTGACGCAGCGCCATCCCGATCAGCACGCTCGCCGCGTTTGCGAACGCCGCCCACGCCAGGCTCCGGCGCAGGCCGAACGCGCGCAGCCACGCGGCCTCGGTCAGGATCGCGAACAGCTCGGCGATGATCACCATCGTCAGCCACGAGCTCGGGACCAGCTTCGGCATCACGAACCACACGATCGGGTGGGTGATCGCGCTGGCTCCGAACGCGAGGCCGAGCGCCGCCGACCAGCGCGCGACCACAGGCTCGCCCCCGTCGAGGCGCTCGAGCAGCGCGCGCATGTAGATCGGGATCTCGATCACCTGCGTGAACACGAACGCGGTGAGCCACGCGCTCATGTTTTCCGGACGCCTTGGTCGAACACGGCCCCAGCATAGCAGCGGACTACGGGCTCCTCACGACCACGCGCGGGCGTCAATCAGAGCGTCAGCGTGGGCGTCAGTCAGTCGACCTGCGTCGGGGTCAACCCCTTACTCACCGTCGGCGCCGACCAATCGATCAACGCGGGCGCCGACCAGTCGTTGCGCGTGAGCGGCAACCATTTCTCATGTGACAAGACCCACGACGAGCGCGAAGGCTCGGCCTAGCACCCCGGGCTGCTAGCACCCCGGGCTGCTAGAGAACCTGCCCGCGAGGCCAAGTCAAGAC
This sequence comes from Enhygromyxa salina, assembly GCF_002994615.1. Lineage (GTDB taxonomy): Bacteria > Myxococcota_A > Polyangia > Nannocystales > Nannocystaceae > Plesiocystis > Plesiocystis salina_A. Next base: position 26,448 of record NZ_PVNK01000025.1, read on the forward strand.
GGATCACAGTAGCCGTCGTCGTCCTTCTCGCCCCCGTCTTTCCAGCACTGGAGCCACTCTTCGACGAACTCGTAGCGCGACTGGACGTGCTCATGGAGCTCCTCGACCTCGTCGTAGTAGTCCTCGTTGGACCAGGGCTTGTTCTCGTCCGTGAGCACGGACTCCTCGATCTGTGCGGTCCACTCGTCGATCCGTCCGTGCATCTTCTCGGGCGTGTAGGCCTGATACAAGATCTCCTCGATCTCGCTGATGTAATGCGCGAACCACAGCTCGTCAGCGATGGCCGCGTCGTACCAGGGGCGGCCGTGGCTCGTCTTCCTCTGCCATACGACCAGGTCGGGGTTGACCGGAAAGTCGCCGCCGGGCTCGTCGTTGAAGCGCTCGAAGGTGTTGTCCAGGTCCCAGGGGATGAGCCAGAATTTTCCCTCGATGGGGTGGTCGTATAGATAGAAGTTGAGCCCGCCAGCCCACTTGCCATCGCCGTTTGGAAGCACCGCGTCGGCCGCGTAGACGCGCATGGCCTGCTCGAACGCGAAGTAGGTGTAGACCTCCTCAGTTGACTCTGCGTCCTTCAACTCTTCGAGGCGCTCGTCGTTGGAGGTGTCCTTGTTGGTCTTGAGCTCCCAACCGTGACGCTTCCACAGGTCGCCCGTCGGGTCATCAAACACCCGATCGAGGAAGACCTCGTCGATCTTCTCGACGTTGGTGAAGATGCCGTAGTACTCGCCGTTGATGACCAGGCGCGCGTTGTTGGCACAGGACGCGGCGATGCCGACCTCGCGCATCACGGCCAGCGCGAGGCGGTCGCGCAGCAAGTGCTCATTGGCGGTGTGGGCGTCGAAGCACAGGCGCTTGATCCCGAGGAAGCGGCCATCTGGATCGTTTCGGTGGAACCCGATCTGAAACTGCATCTTGTCGCCGGGCAGCGGGTCCCAGTGGGTCGCGTTGCCGCGCAGGCGGATCTCGGCGTCCTTGATGACGATGTCGCCGTAGCGAAACTCCTCGAGGGGGAGATACTTCTTCGGGTTCAGCCCCATGTCGTAGATCGCGTCGCCGCCGTCCCACATCCACTGAAGCTGATCCCACACAACCGGCTGGATGGTGAGTTCGAAGGTCGGCAGCAGGTCCTGGGCGAAGATCGCATGGCAGCCCTCCTCGTCCTGCGGGGGGATCTGCTCGTTGGGATCGGTGTTGTCGTTGCCGTTGCCAAGGTCGGTGGCCGGGCCAGAGTCGGTGGCGTCGGTGGAGTCGGTGGCGTCGGTGGAGTCGGTGGCGTCGGTGGAGTCGGTGGTGCCGGTGGTGCCGCTCGGGCCGTCGCCGTCGCCCGTATCGGCGTCACCGCCGATCTCGTCGCCGTCGCCGTTCGGTGAACCAGTGCTCGTGTCTGCCGCGCCCAAACCCGAATCGTCGGGGCCGCTGTAGCAGGCAATTGTGCAACAAAGGGCGAGTGACGCGAAGATGGTTTGTTGAAGGTCGGCCATGTGTCAGTCATCCCTTGTTGTTGGGGGTTGGGCTATTGAGTTATTGGGTTATTGGCGATGCCAGTTCATGCGAATTGACTCATGGCGCAACCATGGGTGCGTTGAACTGGGCAATTTCGCCTTTTAGGATCGATGTATAGGGGGGGGAACCGTTGGCAACGTAGCTTGGCGCCCTCTCGATCGCAAACGCGGTCCTTGCATGCCAGGTTGGCCCGTCACGCTCGGCGGGGCGGTCGCCGGCTCATTTCGCTATCCATCGCGCAATGGTTCAGCTTGGGAGGTGCTCGGCGCTGAACTACCTCTATGAAAATGACTGCTGTTTTTATCCAGCGCTCGTCGACGACGCGGCGCATCGAGCGAACGCACTGTCGGCGATGGTCTCTTGCGGCGGGCCCGCGGCTGTCCGTCGCTGTCTTCCGCTGTTCGGTGACGATGAGCTCGGGCCGCTCGGCGTCGAGCTCATCGTGGGCCAGCGCAGGACTGCCGACCGACGGCGACAGGGTCTTGCGCGATCTGCTCGCGGACCGAGGCGAGGATCGCCCAGCGGTGGGGTGACGGCGCCGATCAGCCGCCGGTCGCCGGTCGCTCGCCGCCACCAAGGCCGCGAGCGAAACCCGCATCGGGCCCAACAGGCCGAGGCAGGCGAGGAACGGCTAGCGTGATCCACGCAATGGAATTCCGCGCCCGACGTGAGACTCTCTGCTCGCCTTGCCCGTAGCCGCCGCTCCGAAAACGAGTTTCATCGACCGAGTCTTGGAGCCGCCATCCTACGGATGGGAGACCAAGCCGTCGGCGCGCCAACTGTTCCGCGAGCTGCTCACGCGCATCAACGTGTTCGCGGACCGCAAGAACTGGCTGGCGCTGACCAACTGGGTCTGGACCCTGGCGCTGATCCCATTCTTGCTGCTGTTCTTCTTCAAGTACTTCACGTGGTGGATGCTGCCGCTGGGCTTCCTCTACAGCATGGTCGCCATGGGCACCTATGGGACGATCTGGCTCCACCGCTACGGTACCCACCGGGCGTTCGTGTTCAGCCATCCGGTCTGGCGCTTCATCACCCGCAACCTGGTGATCAAGATCGTGCCCGAGGAGATTTACATCGTCTCGCACATGGTCCACCACGCGAAGCCCGAGCAGCCTGGCGACCCCTACAACGCCAAGGCTGGCGGGCTGTACTGCTTCTTGGCCGACGTCACCTCGCAGCCGATCGCCCGGGATCTGTCGCCCGAAGACTACGAGCGGGTCGTCAAGCTCGTCGCGCACACCGGGGTCGTCGCCAACAGCTACGAGCAGTACCAGCGCTGGGGCTCGATCGCGCACCCGCTGCGGACGACCCTGCACTTCGGCCTCAACTGGGCGTTTTGGTACGGCGCCTTCTACCTGATCGGCGGGCACCTGCTCGCGGTCACGATGTTCGGCTCGGCCCACATTTGGGCGATCGGAATCCGGACCTTCAACTTCGCCGGGCACGGCGGCGGCAAGGACAAGCGGCGCGACGGCGTCGACTTCAACCGGCGTGATCTCTCGATCAACCAGTACTGGCCCGGGTTCGTCGCTGGCGAGTGGCACAACAACCACCACCTCTACGCCAGCAGCGCCCGCGCGGGCTTCCTCTGGTATCAGATCGACCTCGCCTGGTACTACATCAAGTTCCTCTCGATGATCGGCGCCGTCTCGTCCTATCAGGACCATCGCGCTCGCTTCCTCAAGCAGCACTGGGAGCCCTACCTCGCTCGCAAGCGCGCGGATCTCGAGCGCTCGGTCGACGCCGTCGAGCACGCCGAGTCGTGATGGAACCCGCGCCGGGGGCGCGATCTGGTCCGAGGGCGCACGAGCTGCGGTGGACACCCGGTCAATTTCGGGGTACACGCGTGCCTTCGCAGGGTTGATCCGCCTTCGTTTGGCGGCTCACACCACGCGAGACACACTTTCAGGAAAGCACAAAATGGCAGAGGGTACGATCAAGCGTCTCACGGACAAGGGCTTCGGCTTCATTGACACTGGCACCGGCAAGGACATGTTCTTCCACATGTCGAACCTCGAGGGCGTCCGCTTCGAGGAGCTCCGCGAAGGCCAGAAGGTCTCTTTCACCCCGGGTGAAGGCCCGAAGGGCCCCCGCGCCGAGAACGTCCGTACCATCTGACGTTTTGAGGTGACCTTTTGAGGCAGCGCTACGTGCGCTGAGACGGGGCCGACGCTTGTCGGCCCCGTTTTTCGTTAACCGACCGGATCGAATTCTTCGCACGCACCGCTGATGACGGAGACCGCGTCGAGGAAGAAGGGGCTGTAGTCCGGCTCACAGACCGACGCTCGGCTACTTTGCTCGAACAGGTCCAAGAACGCGCTCATCCGTGGGGCGGCGACCGCTTCGGCCCCGCACAGCGGCATGCCGAGGTCGCCGTCGGGGAGCAGGCCGAGGACCACGACCGCGTCGGGGTTGTCGGCCTTGGTGGCGACCACGGCGTCGAACCATGTGCCGGGCTCGTCCATCGAGTGTTCGTCGGGCTCGTCGGTGATGATCGTGATGACCAGGATCGCGTCGTCGCGGACGAAGCCCTCGTTGCAGCCGCCGGGCTCACCGAGCTCGTCCCCGAGCGCGCGGACCATCGCGTCCATCGGTCGCTCGGTGTCACCACCGTCGACGCCGACCTTGGCCACGCACGAGAAGCTCGCGAGCAGGTCCGGCTCGCCCGACTGGATGTAGCGCGCGTCGCTGGCCAGGGCGCAGTCTTGGTTGCTGGCGGCCTCGCCCATTGGGGCGATCACGCCGCCTCCGATGGTGATGTCACACAGCTCGGGCGGCGGCGTCTGGCAGTCGAACTCGGGCGCGTCGGGGCAAAAACCGAGGGTCGTGCAGGCGTTGGCGCAGTCGGTGCCGCTCCACTGGCCGTCGCTGTCGACGACCATCACGTGCCAGTCGTCGGCCTCGACGTTGTCCATCATCGCCGCGACGAGGCCGGGGAAGCTTGCGATCAGGTTGGCCTGGTTGTCGGCCATCGAGCCTGACGAGTCGATCACGAACAGAAAGTCGATCTTCTCGCAGCCGCCCTCCTCGCCGCCGGGGAGGTCGGTCTCCTGGCTCAGATCGAGCTTGGTGCCGCCGTCGGGATCGTCGGTGTCGGTGCTGGTCGTGATACCCGTGTCGTCTTCGGAGCCCACGCCCTCGGCGTCGTCGGTGTTGGTCGCGTCGCCGCCGGGGTCAGCGCAGGCGGACAGCGAGAGCAGCGCGGCGATCGAGAGGCGCGAGATCGTGCTTCGGTGGACCTGGCTCACGCTGCACCTCCGCGGCGACGCACGAGCCCGAGTCCGAGCCCGACCGCGACCAGCCAGCCGAGCGGGGCGGGGTGGTCGGTCTCGGTCGAGCAGCTGCAGCCGTCGGCGCCGACATCGGCCGCGCCGCCGCCCGTGCCCGTGTCGCCCTCACCGGCGCTGTCTTCGGCGGTGGCGCCCTCTTCGCCGCCGTCCTCGCCGCTGTCACCCGCCGAGCTGCCGCCGTCACCGTCACCTGCGGGGTCGCCGTCGCCGTCGCCTCCTGTGTCGCTGTCGCCGTCGCCTCCGTCACCATCGTCCGGAGCTTCGTCGCCGTACAGGGTCTGGGCGACGTTGGACAGGAGCGTGAACTCGTTGAGCCCGACGCGGTAGTCGAGGGCCGAGCTGTCGTCGTAGAGGCCGTACTCAGCCAGCTCGATCACGTAGCTGCGGTCGCCGTTCTCGTCGGCGCCGAGGTTGCCGAGCTGCCACACGACCTCGTCGCCCATGAGCACGCCGCCCTCGGTCGCCGAGACAAAGGTTGTGTTGGGTGGCAGCTGGGCCCGGAGCACCGCGTCGAGGGCCGTGGCCGCGCTGGCGTTGACGTAGGTGACGTCGACCTCGATCTGCGCAACCATGGTGAAGTCGGGAGCGGCCGTGGCCAGGTTCAAGGTTGGGAGCCCGTCGACCGTCGCGCACGGGGCCTCGAACAGCGAGTTGAGGAACAGGCGCGTGCCCTGGGTGTCTGGGTTGTCCGAGATCGGGAGGTTGGTCTTGTATTGGTGACCGCCGAGGTAGCTGATCTTGCCGAGCGAGCCGCACTCGGGCGCATCCGGGGGGCAGGTGCCGTCGAGGTAGCCGGTCATCCACACGTCCTCGACCCCGACCGGCGTGTCCGCGCCCGTGATCATGGTGATGCCGCCGGCGAGGTAGTCGTCGCCCATCGGCAGGCTGTAGGACGGCTCGCTGCCGCCGACAGCCTCGAACAGCCCATCGAGCTGGGCGTAGGGCGAGCTCGGGTTGAAGTGCTCGACCTCGTTGGGGCTGTCGCCGATCTCGAAGCCGTTGGGCGTCAAGAAAAAGCCGTGGGGATCGAGGTTCTCGAACGCGTTGACCGCCTGGCACTCGGCGAAGAAGTGCACGGGGTTGTTGAGGTACTCGCGGACCTCGGCGACGACCTCGGGGTCGTTCTCGGCGTCGCCGACGCCCCAGTGCATCGACATCAGCTGGCAGTAGACCGGGTCGCCGTCTTCGTCGAAGAGCAGGCCGTCACGGTGGTTGTCTTCGGTCGGGCCCGAGAGCTCGTCGACGTCGAGCATGTCGGGGCTATCGTCGGGCCACAGCAGGTCGCCGGTCGAGTCGGGGATACCCGCGGCGGCCAGGTACCCGCGCGCGATCTTCTGATTGCCGTCGGCGATCATCGCGATCGTGGGCGCGACCACGAGGTAGTGGCCGACCTCGGCCTCGAACGCGACGCTGGCCTCGTGGACGGCGAGGTCGGGGTTTTGCTGCTGCCAGGCCTCGACGATCGGCAGCGCCTCGGCGGCGTCGGCGGCGTCGATGACCCACGGGCCGCCGCGGTAGTCGTGCATCGGGATCGGGTCGCCGGTCGCCAGGTCCGTGGCCGCCGCGCTGAAGTCGGTTCCATCTTGGGCCTTGGCGTCGTTGATCGCCCAGCGCACGGGGACGTCGTTACTGAGCAGCTCATAGACCAGGCCATAGGCGCGGAGCATGCCCATGTCCTGGTAATCGGTGTCCATCGGGATGATCAGCGTTCCGACGTCGAATTGATCGAGCTGTGGGTCTCCACCTGCGTTCGCGGTGCCGGGCATGACCAGGACCCCCACCGCGAGACCGACTGTACTGAGCGCCATAATTTGCGATGGAACCGACGACAACGACATCATCCTAGTTGACCACCATCGAGCGCGGATCTCCAGCTTATATTCTGCGCACGCGAAATTGAGTGTGTGGGACACCCACCATGATTCGGTAGAATTGTCCGGAGTGCTTGATTCACTCGACATTGCCGCGGGAGCTTCGCGCAGCCGTCTATCCGATGTTCGCGCGAACGCCGTAGGCATCGCTACGATCCGATCATTCAGAGCGCGGATTCGAGCCGTCTTGGTATTCGACGGTTCGATCCGTCCCCGACGAGCGGTCTACCCGCGGACGACGGCGTGGGGCAGGGGCTGACCGTGGACGCCCGCGAGCAGGTTCATGCACGCGAGCTCGGCCATGCGGCGGCGCGTGGACTCGGTCGCCGAGCCGATGTGCGGGACGATCAGGCAGCCTGGCGCGGCGAACAGCGGGTGATCGGGCGGGAGCGGCTCGGGCGAGGTCACGTCGAGGGCGGCGCCGCGCAGCCGGCCTGCCCGCAGCGCGTCGAGCAGCGCGTCCTGATCCACGATCGAGCCGCGCGCGGTATTGATCAAGATCGCGCCCGGCTTCATCCGCGCGAGGGCGTCTCGATTGATCATGCCCTGGGTCTCGGGCGTCAGCGGCACGTGGAGGCTGACGAAGTCGGCGCGCGCGAGCAGCTCGTCGAAGGCTACCCGGCGCGCGCCGAGCTCCTCGGCCTCGGGGTGGTCCGAGCGGCTCGCGTAGCAGATCTGCATGCCGAAGCCGCGCGCGCGCTCGCCGACGGCGTAGCCGATCTTGCCGAGGCCGACGATCCCGAGCGTCGTCCCGCGCAGCGACACGCCGAGCCAGCCGTCTGGAGTCCAGGTGTGCCAGCGGCCCTCGCGGGCGTCGCTCGCGGCCTCGTCGAGTCGCCGGGCGCTGGCGAGCAGCAGGGCCATGGTGAGGTCGGCGGTCGCGTCGGTCAGCACGCCCGGGGTGTTGCCGACCGCGATGTTGCGCGCGGCGCAGGCCTCGAGCTCGATGTTGTCGTGGCCGACGGCCATGTTGCTGACCACGCGCAGCGCGGGCAGGCGCGCGAGCAGCCCGGGGCCCACGGGCATGGTCAGGAGTGAGAGCAGGCCGACGACCTCGGACAGGCGCGGAGCTGGGACGGCGTCGAGGCCGACGATGACCTCGCACTCGGCGTCGAGGCTCGCTAGCCAGTCGCCCGGGACCTCGGGCGGGACGACGACGAGTGGGGTCATGGCGGCGCGAGCGGGTCGGGGAGCTGGTCGAGGGCGGCGCTCGCGGTGGGGTGCGCCGCCTTGAGCTCGGCCAGCCAGCTCGAATCGTAGCGCTCGAGCACGTCGCGCAGGCCGTGCCAGCACGCGGGCAGCGAGCCATCGAGCTCGCGGCGTAGCCAAAAACCCGCGGCCATCGGCCCGGTCATGGTCGTGCCGTCCCTGCCGCCACCATAGGCGGGGATGCTGCCGCTGTAGTGCCCCTCGAGCCAGTTGATCCCGTCGGCGCCCCTCGATGTGTCGCGGAGGTAGGCGTCGGCCTCGGTCCTGAGCGTGCCCGGCTCGACCAGATAAAACAGGCTGTGGCCCATGACCCGGAAGAAGCGCTGAAACACGCGCTCATAGGCGAGCTGAACCGGGATCCCCTCGATGTACTGCTCGGGCGCGGGCAGCAGCTGGGTCCGGGCCCAGGAGATGATCTCGGGGTTGACCGCGTCGAAGGGCAGGGTCGAGCCGGCGACCGTGGCGGGCACGCCCGCGAGGGCCTCGATCGGGCGGTAGTCGGCGTAGTGGCCCGGCGGCTGGCCGCTGAGCTGGCCGGCGCACCCGTTGAGATCGCCGTAGTAGAGGATCCCGTTGATCCCGGCCATCAGCATGCCATAGCTGCGGTCGTTGATCTCGAGCGGGGGCCCGTCGTGGGCGAACATGTACTCGTAGGGGCTCGAGAACCAGCACCCATAGAGTTCGGCGACCTCGGCCGAGATCGGCGAGAACAGCCGGCCGCCCTCGGTGTCGGGCTGCGACTCGACGAAGGTCTTGGCGTCAGTCCGCGCCGCCTCGCTGCCCGCGTCGAGTTCGGGCAGCGTGGCGGGCACCTTGTGGCACGACAGCGCCAGCAGCGGGGCCATTAAAACCAGGCGACGGGCCATGCCGAGCGGACCTTCAGCTGCCGAGGGCCTTGTCGAGCTCGGCCGAGATGCTCGCGACGTCGGTCGCGTTTCCGGCCCGCGTGCCGTTGATGAACATCGTCGGCGTGCCGTCGACGAAGACCTCTTTGCCGAGCTCGAGCTCGGCGTCGACGGTCGCCTTGTAGGTGCCGTCGTCGAGGGCCTTGTTGAACGCGGCCATGTCGAGGCCGACCTCCTTGGCGTACTTCTCGAGATCCGCGCGCTCGAGCGCCTTTTGGTTGGCGAACAGCTTGTCGTGGAACTCCCAGAACTTGCCCTGGGCCTGGGCCGCGAGCGAGGCCTGAGCGGCGAGGTGGGCCTGCTGGTGGAAGCTGAGCGGGAACTGCCGGAACACGAAGCGGACCCGGTCGCCGTACTTGGACTTGATCTCGTTGACCGCGTTGGCGGCGCGGCTGCAGTAGGGGCACTGGAAGTCGGAGAACTCGACGACCGTGACCTTCGCGTCTTCGGGCCCGAATGAGGGCACGTCGCCCTCGGTGAGCTTCGCGACCTTGTCGGCCGGGAGCGGCTTGTTCTTGGCCTCCATGCGCTGGAGCTCGGCGAGGGTCTTGTCGTAGCCGGCGGTCATCGCCACGCACTTCTCGCTCGGCATGTTCGGCGTCTGGGCCTTGACCATCGCGCAGGTCTTGGTCTCGGGCCCGAGGTCCTTGCACAGGCGCTCACTGAGCTCGGCGCAGACCTGGCCTTGGGCGGCCAACTGCTGCTTCGTGTACTCGATGTCGGTCAGGCCGACGGCGCAGGCCTTGGGCGACAGCAAGGTCAGGGCGGTCTTGACCGACGTGCAGGCCTGGGTCTCGGCCCCGGCCTCTTCGCAGATCTTGTTTGCGAGGTTGGTGCAGGACTCGGCGTCGCCTTCGGGCGTCGCGGTCGCGGTTGCAGCCCCGGCCTCGGCTGCGCCAGCTTCGGCGTCCTTGGCGGCCGGCGCAGCTCCGGGAGGGGCGTCGCAGCCGAGCAGCGAGAGCGTGGCCACGAGGGGCAGGAGCACGAAGAACGCGTTGCGTTTCATCGCCGCACAGTCTGTCGGTGTCGCCCGCGTGTCAATCGGACCGCCTGAGACCCCACAGACGGCGTCATAGGGGTGTTTCGATGCGCCAGGTGACGCGCTCGCCAGCACGCAGCGGGACCAGGAGCTCGTCGCCGAAGGCCAGCGTGTCGGGCACCTCCCACGGATCACGGACCAGCGTGATCGTCTTGACGTTGCGCGCCAGGCCATAAAAATCGGGGCCGTGGTGGCTGGCGAAGCCCTCGAGTCGGTCGAGGGCGCCGGCCTCGTCGAAGACCTCGGCGTAGAGCTCGAGCGCGGCGTGGGCCGTGTAGATGCCCGCGCAGCCGCAGACGCTGTACTTGGCCGAGACCGGGTGCGGCGCGCTGTCGGTCCCGAGGAAGAACTTGGCCGAGCCCGAGGTCGCGGCCTCGACCAGAGCCAGGCGATGGCGCTCGCGTTTGAGGATCGGGAGGCAGTAGTAGTCGGGTCGGATGCCGCCGCGAAACATGGCGTTGCGGTTGAGCAGCAGGTGGTGGGCGGTGATCGTCGCGGCCGTATTTGGCCCGGCCTCGCGGACCCAGGTGACCGCGTCGTCGGTCGTGATGTGCTCGAGCACGATCCGCAGCTGCGGGTGGCGAGCTCGCAGCCGCGTCAGGGGTCCGGCGATGAACCGGGCCTCGCGATCGAAGACGTCGTCGCTCGGGTCGGTGCTCTCGCCGTGGACCAGCAGCGGGATCGCGTGGGCGGCCATGGCCTCGAACACGGGCGCGAGCGGGTCGAGGCCGGTGACGCCGGCCTCGGAGTTGGTCGTGGCTCCCGCGGGGTAGAGCTTGACCGCGACGAGCTCGGGGGTCGCGGCCACACGCTCGATCTCGGCTGCGCTGGTGGTCTCGGTCAGGTACAGGGTCATCAGCGGCTCGAAGCTCGAGCTCACCGGGCGCGCGGCCAGGATCCGCTCGCGGTAGGCCAGGGCATCGGCGACGGTCGTGACCGGCGGGCGCAGGTTGGGCATCACGACCGCCCGAGCGAAGCGCGCGGCGCTGGCGGCCACGACCGAGGCCAGGCGGGCGCCGTCTCGCAGGTGGAGGTGCCAGTCGTCGGGTCGCGCGATCGTGAGTCGGTCCACGGGGCCTTGTACCCGGGCCGCGTAAAAAAAATCTACCCGATCACTCGCCAGCGGTGACTATCCTTGCCGTCTCCTGATTCGGGCCTTCGTGCGTAGCGAGGGCCCGCGAACGATATGCCCAACCCAGTCACGACCTCGGACGAGTCGACGATCGGCACCGCCGGGCCAGGTCGGGTTGGGGGCACCGACGGCGCGTGGATGCCGAGCACGCAGTCGTTGTTCGGCGACTCCGACAACGAGGCCCGGATCGTCCGGGACTCGATCAAGGCCCGCCTGTTTCCGGGCCTGTCGGGGCCACGATCGCACAGCGCGGGGGCCCTCGGGTTCGCGGTCCCGCGGGTCGGGCGCTTCTCGGTCCTGCGCAAGCTCGGCGAGGGCGGGATGGGCGTCGTATTTCTCGCCTACGACGAGGAGCTCGACCGCAAGATCGCTGTTAAGGTCTTGCGTCGAACCACCGAGCGCGACGTCAGCCGCGCCCGGCTCACGCGCGAGGCCCAGGCGCTCGCGCGGCTCTCGCACCCCAACGTCGTTCAGATCTACGAGGTCGGCGACTACGAGGGCCAGACCTTCATAGCGATGGAGTACGTCGCGGGCCAGACCCTGCGCCGCTGGCTCGAGCAGCCCCGGCCCTGGCGGGAGGTCCTCGCCGCCTTGATCCAAGCTGGCCGCGGGCTCGAGGCCGCGCACGTCGCCGGGCTCGTGCACCGCGACTTCAAGCCCGACAACGTGCTCGTCGGCGAGGACGGTCGGGTCCGGGTCCTCGACTTTGGCCTGGTCCGCGCGGACCTTGGCTTCGATTCGGTCGAGGAGCCGTCCCTGGTTTCAAGCGGCGAGCGAGCGCTCGACGAGGCCCTGACGCGGACGGGGTCGGTGCTCGGCACGCCGGTCTACATGTCGCCCGAGCAGCACCTCGGCGAGCAAGCCGACGCGCTCGGCGATCAGTTTAGCTTCTGCGTCACGGCCTGGGAGGCCCTCCACGGTCAGCGGCCCTTTGGTCATCGCTCGCGCGCCGAGTTGATCGACGCCGTCTTGACCAAGGCGATCGCCTCGCCGCCCAAGGGCTCCCCGATCCCGCGAACGCTCCGGGCCCACGTCGAGCGCGGGCTCGAGCCCGAGCGAGACCGGCGCTGGCCAGCGGTCAGCAGCTTGCTCGTCGCGCTCGAGGCCGAGCTCGCGCCGCGGCGGCGCACGGTCTGGGCGCTCGGGGCCGTCGCGGTCCTCGCGGCCGGACTCGCGGCCTGGATCGCGCTGGCCTGGGCCGGCGAGCAGCCCGACGCCGACGAGCAGGTGTGCGCGCTCGGGCCCGAGCAGCTCGACGGGACCTGGGACGCAGCGCAGGCCGACGCGCTGCACCGCAGCTTCGCGGCGACCGAGCTCGGCTACGCCGACGAGGCCGAGGCGATCGTGCGGGCCAGCCTCGACGGGTGGGCCGCGGACTGGATCGCGGCCAGCCGCGACGCCTGCGAGGCCACGCGGGTGTATGCGATCGCGTCCGAGGAGCTGCTCGACCGCCGCGGCGCGTGCCTGGCCGAGCAGCGGCTGGCGGTCGCGGGCCTCGTCGCCGTGTTGGTCGAGGCTGACGCGCAGGTTGTTCAGCGCGCGGCCGAGCTGCTCGCGGGCGTGCCCGAGCCGCAGGAGTGCGCGCGGATCGAGCTCCTCGATGGGCGGCCTGCGCTGCCCGAAGACCCTGACGCTCGCGCGGCGGTGTTGGCCGGGCAGGGGAAGCTCGCCGAGGTTCGAGCGCTGCGTGCGGCCGGGAGGCGCGAGGCCGCCGAGGCTGCGCTCGCGGGGATCCTCGCTGGGGCGCCGCCGGTCGCCAGCGTCGACATCGACGCCCGCGCGCAGGCGGCCTTGATTGAGCTGGAGTATGGGCGTGGTCGGCAAGAAGATCTGGTCGCGCGGGTGCGGAGCCTGGCCGCGGAGGCCGAGCTCGCTGGGGATGATGTGCTCGCGGCTGACTTGCGCGTCGAGCTGGCCTTGTTGGTTGCGGGCAAGCTCGCCGGTCCGCGGACCGAGCTGTGGTTGGTCGAGGATGCTCGCGTCGCGCTCGCGCGGCTCGGCACCAGCGACGAGCGTCGTGGGGCTCAGCTCGAGCTCGCCTCGGCTCAGGTTGACCAGCACCGTGGGCGGCTGGCGCAGTCTGGCGACGCCTACCGAGAGCTGATCTCGCGGGCTGACGCGCGGGATTGGTCGGAGATCGCCACAGTTGCGAGTCTCGAATTGGCGGCGGTGCTCGATGGCCTCGGGGACTACGAGCTGGCCGAAGCGGCCTACGCGAACGCTAGCGAGCGCGCGCGACAGCGGTTCGGCGAGGGCCACCCGCGCGTGGCGTACGTCGACTTGAACCACGCGCTCCATGCGATCGACGTTGGCGACGAACACCAGGCTCGGCGACTGCTAGCGAAGGCCGAGGCGGCCATCATCGATAGCCAGGGTCGTGACTCGCTCGAGTTTGCGCGCGTCGAGGTCGCGCGTGCCAAGCTCGCGGTCATCGACGGCCAGTGGAGTCACGCGCTCGCGCTGCTCGAGTCGTCACGCGCGACCTACCAAGCCAAGCTCGGAGTTGACCACGAAGAGACCGCGCGGCTGCTCGATTTCCTCGCCACCCTGCGCTACTACAACGGTGATCTCGACGGCGCGTTGGTGGCCTACGAGGCGGCGCTGAAGGTCCTCGAGCGCCGCTTCGAGCCCGGCCACGAGACCCTCGTTGTGCTTCACGCCAATCTTGGAGACACTCTTCTCGCCCAGGGGCGCCTTCCGCAAGCACAGCGCGCATTCGATGAGTCGCTCGCCCAACTCGAGCTTGGCCTCGGGCTCGATCATCCCGTGGCCTGTGTCGCGCTCGCCGGCCGTGGTGAGATTGCCCTTGCCCGTGGCCAGGCCGACGCGGCGATCCCCGATCTCGAGGCCGCGCTCGCTCTGCTTCGCCGTCAGGCCGGTGACGCGGCTGAACTCGCCCAGACCCAAATGTCCCTCGCCCGGGCCCTCGCCGCCGTCGATCGTGAGCCCGAGCGGGTCGAGCAGCTCGCCGTTGCGGCCCGCTCGACCTTCGTCGATCTCGACCTCACCGAGTCCGTCGCTGCCCTCGACCTGTGGCGCGCGAGCCTCGACTGAACGTTCTGTAAACCCGATACTTCACGCACCGGAGACCTACCATGTCTGCACCCCTCACGAATCAAGATCCGATCTCGCTCACTGCCCAAGACACCGCCGTCGGCCCGCGCCTGTTCCTGCGCACCGACCAACTCGGCACCACCCTCGACGATATCTTCGACGAAAACACGATCCTGACCAACGTGCCCATCACGATATCCAACGAGGCCGGGTACACCGTCGACATCTCCTTTGACAGCGGCAGCGCGACGCCGGTCGCTGACGAGGGCTCCATCACCCACACTTTGGGTATGCCGAGCGCGGGCGCGTGCAACTCCGTAAACATTACGATGTGGTCCGCGGGCACGCGGCACCACGACCCGATCATTCGTATCAAGCGCAAAGTGGGCAGCGTGACGCCGACCTGTAGCTAGCCCTGAATCAAGCGCTGCGCGCTCGACTCAGGCCTTCTCGTCTTCAAGGGGCCTTTCAAAAGGCCCCTCGCTGCGGCGGCGAAGCCCCCGCAGCTGACCCCCAAACGCTCGCCTCGCGGCTCGTGCTAGCCTTAAATCATTCAGCTTTTTGAATCCAGCGCTTGATTTGGGGCTAGCAGCCCGGGGAGCAATGCCTCGCGCCGCCTCGCTTGGCCTTTTCGCCGAGGGCTTTGTCGCCAAAACTTGCAGTACGCCCGGTACAGCGGCGTTTTGGCTTCGCGCCCTCGACGAGAGCTCCGGCGCGAGGCAATAATTCCCATACCTGTTGCTATGCCGCAAACAGTCCACTCGGCCAGTTGTGACGATTCTGGGCGGGGTGTATAAGGGCACATGCAACAAAGCAAATTGTCAAAATCTCTCCGTGTCATCGGTATGGGTCTGGCGTTCCTTCTCGGAGCAGCCACGGCAGCTCAGGCCGATGATGTCGGCGCGGTCAACAGTCGATTCTCTGCCGCAGATACGACTTACTACGATGATAGTACGCTGACACTCCAGGCCAAGATCGAAGGAACCAACGTCGTCCTCGTTGAAGGAGACTCCATTGATGACATTTTCGACGAGAACACCCGAGTCACACAGGTCGTGGTCACGATCGAGGCACCGAGGACCGGAGAGTCGATCGTGGTCACGGCGCTCAGCGGCCCGACCTGGACCGAGCAGGCCGACGACAGCTGGCAAGCAACGTTCGCAATGCCCGACGCCGGGGAGTGCACGACCGGGAGCTTCGGCCTGGCAGAGGCCGGCGGAGCGATGTACGACCCGATCGTTCGTCTCAAGCGCAAGATCGGCGGCGTGACGCCGACCTGCAGCGGCGCATGATCATCGACTCGCGACCGTGTTCACGCGGCGCCTCGGGCTCGACGCTCAGCCGACCTCTTTGTAGACGTCTCGCGCCCAGCGTTCGAGCCCGCCCCAGGTGCTCTCGAGCTCGTCGGCGTCGCTGGCCAGGGTCTCCATGTGGCGGCGCAGCAGCTCCTTGCCCCGGCGCAGGCGGTTGCGGACCGTGTGCTCCGACTGGTCGATGACCTCGCCGATGCCCTTGGCCGTCAGCCCCTCCCAGTAGTACAGCTCGAGGATCACCTGGTGCTCGAGCGGGATGTGGCGCAGCGCCTCGAGCAGCAGCTTTTGCTCGCGCACCTTCGCTATGATTGTGGACGGTCCGGGCTGGAGATCGTAGGCGCTGACCTCGGTGAACTCGAGACGATCGCGGCGGCGCCTACGGTAGTAGTTGCGCAGGATATTGTTAGCGATCGCGAACAAAAAGGTCCGAAAGCTGCTGTCGAGGCGGAAGCGGTCGCGGGCCTCGACGCAGGCCGTGAAGGTCTGCTGGACCAGATCCTCGAAGTCGTCGGATACTTTGTTGCGAAAAAATCGTGACACTGCGGCGAAGTGGCGATCGAAGAGGGTCGCGCCGGACCACTGGTCTCCCTCGCACCACGCAACGAACAGGTCGGCGTCGCTGGCCACGGGCGCAGGGTAGCATCAGGGCTGGGGAGCGCACACCAGGAAGGCCAGATCGCACACGTTGGTGCCGGTCGGCCCGGTCCGGACGAGATCGTCGAGTTCGGCGAAAATTCGGTGGCTATCGTGGGCTGCGAGGGCCTGTGCGATGTCGAGGCCGGCCGCGCGAGCGCGGGCCAAGGACTCGCCCGTGACCAGCGCTCCGGCGGCGTCGGTCGGGCCGTCCTCGCCGTCGGTCGCGAGGGTCAGCAGCGCGACCTCGGGGATGCCCGCGAGGCCCTCGATGGCCGCGAGGGCCAGCTCCTGGTTGCGGCCACCCGCGCCCGCGAGGGCTCCGGGGCCAAGCTCGACGGTCGTCTCGCCGCCCGTGACCAGGCACCAGGGCGAGGTGATCGGAAGATCGCCGGGGGTGTGGGCGAGCAGCTGCGCGAGGCGGCGGCCCTCGTCGGCCGCGAGCCCCCCGAGCGCGGGGAGCAAGACAATGCTGTCGAGGCCCTCGGCTCGGGCGCCGCGGCAGGCGGCCTCGCGCGCGTCGCCGTTGCGCGCGACGAGGACCTGGTGGACGCCTTGGGGCCGGCCCGAGGGGGTCGTGGGCCCGGCGGGGGAGGGCGGCGGCTGGAGCAGGGCCTGACGCAGGGGCTCGCGGAGGCCGAGCAGGCGCTCGCCGAGCTCGTCGAGCAGCTCGGCGTAGCCGGCCACTTGTGGCTGTGTCGTGTCTTGCGCGCGGGCCTGGGCCTCGACGCTGTCGCCGCCCGCAGAGTAGACCGTCGGCCCCGAGCCGACCAGCGCGAGCTCGTCACCGACGACGTCAGAGACGATCAAGCTCACGACCGTGGCCGGAGACATGAGCCGCGCGAGGCCGCCAGCTTTGAGCGCGTCGAAGCGTCGCCGGAGCTTGTTGATCGCCTGGATCGAGACGTCGCGGTGGAGCAGGTGCTCGGTCAGCTCGGCCCAGTCGGCGGCCGGGAGCGTCGGCTCGCTCAGCAGCGCCGACGCGCCGCCGGAGATCGGGCACAGGACCAGGTCGCGCGGCCCGACCTCGGCCGCGCGGGCCCGGAGCTTCGCCGTGGCCGCGGCGGTCGCTGGACCGGGCACGGGATGGTCGCCCACGAGCAGCTCGACGGGCCCGATCCAGCCGCCCCCGGGCGGGCGGTGCTTGACGATCACGACCCCGCCCGCGATGCGCTCGCCGAAGCGCTCGACGAGGGCCTCGGCCATGGCCGCGCTCGCCTTGCCCGCGCCAAACACCCAGACCCGGCCGTACTCGGCCTCGCTCGGGGCCGCGGGATCGGCCGCGAGATCAAACACGAACTCGCCGACGACCGCGGCCTCGCCCCGGGGCTTGATCAGGCGATGGGTGCTGCGCAGGACACAGGCCCGGGGGTCGACGGCGGCGAGGGCCTCGGCGGCGACGCGGGCGAGCGCGCGGCCGTGGGCCTCTCGGGTCAGGCAGGGGCTGCGCTGGAGCAGCCGCTCGGTCCATGCGGTGACGTCCACGGGCTCACCTTCGCGGTTGAAGGGGGCCGCAGCCCCGAGTCTTGGAGACGATAGAGACAGTTCGAGTCGCAGCCCTCGTGTTCGATGCCGTCGCCGTCGTCACGCTCATAGGGGTACCACGGGTCGTCGGGGGCGACGGATCTCGCGGCTTGGGGGCGGGTCTCGGACACTTGTCTCTTGCGTCCATGGGTCGCGCGGACCGCGGAAAATATCTAGCAGCCCGGGGTACAATGCCTCGCGCCGCCTCGCTTGGCCTTTTCGCCGAGGGCTTTGTCGCCAAAACTTGCAGTACGCCCGGTACAGCGGCGTTTTGGCTTCGCGCCCTCGGCGAAAATTCCGGCGCGAGGCGACACGATGCATTGCACCCCGGGCTGCTAGCTGGATCGAGTTGAGTCGAGTAAGACTGGCGCCATGAAGCGGTTCAACTTGCTCTTGCTGGCCTTCGTTCTCGCCCCCGGGGCGGTGGTGACGGGGTGCTCGGACGACGGTGCCACCGGGACAGAGGAGGCGGGCGACGGGGACGGCGACGCCGAGACTGGCGACGGCGACGGAGACGGCGATGCCGGAGACGGCGACGGCGACACCGGGGATGGTGACGGCGACAGCGGGGATGGCGACGGCGACACCGGGGATGGTGACGGTGATACGGGCGACGGAGACGGCGACACCGGAGACGGCGACGGCGACACCGGAGACGGAGACGGCGACACCGGAGACGGCGACAGCGGAGACGGAGACGGCGACACGGGCGGTCTCGGTGAAGGCGAGGTCTGCACCGACATGCAGGACGCCTGCGGCCCCGGCCTCGCGTGCTGTTACCCCTGTGGCGTCCCGGACTGCGACTTCGTGTGCACCCCCGAGGACCCCGACACCATGGAGTGCCCGCCGCCTCCGCCCTGAGCTCAGGCCTGGCGCCGCCCGATCGACTCGAGGTAGTCGCGGGCGAGGGCGTCGTTGGGGACCTTGGCCGGGTGAAAATCGGGCGCGAGGTAGGCCAAGAACGCGGCGGGCATCGTCGCGGCGACGCCGTCGTCGTCGCGGCGGATCTCGGCGTAGTCCCGGATCATGTCGCGCCAGGCGAGCTCGGGCTCCTGGCCCAGGAGCACGACGACGCCGTGGGTCCAAAAGCCGAGCAGGGCCAGAGTCGCCGCGACCAGGCCGGCGACGCGCAGGGCGTAGGAGCTGTCGACGACCTGCAGGACCTCGAAGGCGACGTCTTTGTGCTCGATCTCCTCGGCCGCGTGCCACAAGAGCAGCTCGGCCATGACCGGCGGCGCGAACTCGTCGAGGATCCGGACCGTCAGGGCGTGCTCGGCGAAGCAGGCCGTGAAGTGCTCGAGCGCCGCCGTGATCGACAGGCGCAGCTTCGGCGGCAAGGCGGGCGCGAGGAGCTCGTAGGCGACGCGGCGATAGGGGACCAAGAAGGCGTCGATGTCGTAGCCGTGGCCCCGCATGATCTCGAACAGGCGCTCGTGCTCCCGGGCGTGCTGGCCCTCCTGGCCGTAGAAGCGCTTGACCCGGTCGCGCAGGCCCGGGTCGTGGATCTGATCGAGGAAGTGGTTGACGCTGCGGACGAAGAAGCGCTCGCCGTCGGGGAAGACCAGGTTCAGCGAATTGGCGATCGCCGTGCCGACCACGCTGCCGCCGGCCCAGTGGCGCGGGATCTCGCCGCCCTCGAAGTCGAAGTCCATGCGTCGGACGATCGGCTCGCGGGCGGCCGGGGTCGCGGACGGCGACGACGATCCGGTGACCCGGGTACGCAGACGGTCGAGGAGCTCTCGAGCTTGGGCCTGGAGTTTCATGGTCACGCAGCGCGGGCTCGGCGCGGGGCCGGGCGAGGAGCCTCAATTCGGCTCACCCGAGCCTATCAAGCCCTCGCTCGTGTCGCACCACGGGCTGCTACGCTGGCCTCGCTGGCCACGTCATGACCACCAACCCGATCGCCGAGAGCACCGAAGCGTTCCTCGCCAGCCTCAGCCCCGAGCAGCTCGAGCGCGCCGAGCAGGACATGCTCCGCGACTCGGTCCGGGCCGAGGGCGTGGCCATGAGCCTCGCCGACGAGATCAACCTCGGCAAGGCGATCCTGTGCATCGCCGGAGCCGACGGGCTCAGCCGCGAGGAGCTGACCGGGCTCAAGTACCTGATGATCATCTCGGGCGTGCCGCCGCTGGTCCAAGCGCACGTGCAGGCCTTCGACGCCTCGACGACCCACACCGCAGACGTCGCCGCGCTGTTTCCCCCCGCGAGCCGCAAGGCCTGCTACGTGCTGTCCGGGACCGTGACGGTCGCTGCGCTCGACGGGCTCTCGGGCGAGGAGCGGGACTTTGCTGTGGACCTCGGGGCGAGCCTCGGGCTGCCGCCGACCTTGGTCGTGCTGCTGATCGCCGAGGCCCGCGCGACCGCGTTGGCGATGAAAGAGGGCAATCAGGCGATGGTCGCCGAGCTGGTGCGGATGCGCGAGGCGCTGTATGACTTCGCGTTGGAGGCACCCGTGGACGGGGCGATCTCGGATTAGCTGGCTGCGCGCGCGAGGTTGCGGAGCTGGCCGACGATCTGCTGGGTGACCGGGAGCTCGAACAGCTGCTTGAGGATTCGCTCGAGCTCGTCACTGGTTGCGCACTGGGTGTGCCGATCGGGGTCCGGGTCGTCCTCGCCGGGGAGGTCGAAGATCGAGACCGGGAATCCGAGTTGATTTCGGGCTCGGAACAAGAGGTAGCGGTAGCCGAGCTTGTCCGAGACCAGGTAGAACTCGTGCTCGAGCCACTCGCCGGCTGCGCGGGTTCGGACCTCGGCGCGGACTTCTTGGTTGGTCACGCGGCCGAGCTCGGTGGCAGCGTCGTGGAGGATGTCCTCGGGTTGGGGGCCCTCGGGTTGATGACCGGGGTCTTGCGGCCAAAAGCGTGGGATGTCCGTGTTCACGATGACCTCCTCCAAACCGAATCGCTCAGCTCGAAGAGCAGGGGCAGGTGATCGGAGACGCTCAGCGTCATCGTCTACCTGGCTCGCTCGACCGAGGGTAGCCTGTCTCACGCAGACCGGCACTGGCGATCGACGTGTCGGGTACAGCCATGAGACCAGCAGGAAATGCACGAGCAAGGGCAAGAGCGGGGACCGCCCGGCGAGGCCGACCCTACTCGCGGCGCGAGCTTGAGGTCGAGACCGGGCCTCGACCCACCCCGGCGCGCTTCACGCGAGGTCGAGACCGGGCCTCGACCCACCCCGGCGCGTTTCGCACGAGGTCGAGACCACGGCCCAACGCACCTCGAAGCGCTCCGCACATGCTCGGGACCCGACGACGACATCGACAAGCCGCTCCCGCCGCTGCCCGACAGCGAGTGAAGCGGTTCACGCCCTCGACTCAGGCCCTCTCGTATTTCTTCGAGGGGGCCTTTCAACACATCTAGCAGCCCGTGGTGCAATGCATCGTGTCGCCTCGCGCCGGAATTTTCGCCGAGGGCGCGAAGCCAAAACGCCGCTGTACCGGGCGTACTGCAAGTTTTGGCGACAAAGCCCTCGGTGAAAAGGCCAAGCGAGGCGGCGCGAGACATTGCACCCCGGGCTGCTAGCAGCCCGTGGTGCAATGCATCGTGTCGCCTCGCGCCGGAATTTTCGCCGAGGGCGCGAAGCCAAAACGCCGCTGTACCGGGCGTACTGCAAGTTTTGGCGACAAAGCTCTCGGTGAAAAGGCCAAGCGAGGCGGCGCGAGACATTGCACCACGGGCTGCTAGGCCAGGCCTAAGTCGCAAGCCCAGTCGGGCAAGTGACCCCAGTACCTCCCACCCCACAATACCCATTCGGGTTCTTGGCCAGGTACTGCTGATGATAATCCTCGGCATAGTAAAACGCCGGGGCCTCGCGCATCTCGGTGCTGATCTCTCCGTGCCCGGCCTCGCGCAGGGCGGCCTGATACGCCGCCCGCGAGGCCTCCGCTGCCTCGGCCTGCTCAGCCGAGTGCGTGTACACGGCCGAGCGATACTGGGTCCCGACATCGTTGCCCTGGCGCATGCCCTGGGTTGGATCGTGGTTCTCCCAGAACACCTCGAGCAGCCGCTGGTACGAGACCTTGGCCGGATCGAAGATCACCCGCACAACCTCGGTGTGCCCGGTCTGCCCGCTGCAGACCTCGCGGTAGGTGGGGTTGGGCGTGTATCCGCCCGCGTAGCCGGCCGCGGTCGACCACACCCCCGGGACCTGCCAGAATTTCCGCTCCACCCCCCAAAAGCAGCCCATCGCGAAGTCCGCGATCTCTAGCCCGTCCGGGAAGGGCGGGACGATCCGGTTGCCGTTCACGAAGTGGAGCTCGGGCACCTCGAGCGGGGTGTCGCGCCCGGGCAGGGCCTTGTCGGGGGTGACCGTTTTCAGCTTGCGCGGGTCGGCGTAGCGAAACATCGCTCGCCAGCATAGTCCGACGACCTCTCCGTGGCCAACCCGACGAGGGCTCGGCTAGCAGCCCGGGGTGCAATGCCTCGCGCCGCCTCGCTTGGCCTTTTCGCCGAGGGCTTTGTCGCCAAAACTTGCAGTACGCCCGGTACAGCGGCGTTTTGGCTTCGCGCCCTCGGCGAACATTCCGGCGCGAGGCGACACGATGCATTGCACCCCGGGCTGCTAGAACCGGTAGAGCAGCAAGACCCGCAGATCCGTGCGCCGGTCCGTGCCGTTGGGGATCGAGGCGCTCGGGGCCCGCTCGACGTAGCGGTCGCGCCACACGATCTGGGCCAGGAAGACGTTGCGCCACAAGTAGATGTGCGCAGCGAACCGGTACTGCAGCTCCTTGAGCTGACGGAGCAGATCCGAGCCGAGCTCCTCGGGCGGATTTTCGAAGGGGGTCGCGAGGTACTGACCAAAGTCGGCGCTCAGCAGCAGCCGGCGCTTGACGGCGAGCACGCCGAGCTGAACGTTGAAGGCGACCTGCCAGTTCTTGAAGTTGAGCTCGCGCTTGCCGTACATCTCGCCGAGCAGGACCAGGCGCTTCCAGCGGAAGGTGCTCTGGACGTTGACCGCGGGGTAGCGCTCCTGCGAGCGCTGATCGTACTTGGCGCCGACGGTCAGGGTGAACGCGGTCGAGGCGGGCGTGTACAAGAAGGGCGAGTCGAAGCGGTTGTAGTAGCCGATCAGGTTCATGTGAACCTGGGCGCCGCCGGACCAGGTGAAGTTGCGGTTGTCGTCGGGGAAGAAGGTGCCGCCGACGTTGCCCGCGAAGCGCCCGCTGCCGCCGGCCAAGAAGGTCCGGTAGATGAACTTGCCGCGCTTGTCGAGGGGCCCGCCGAACTCGAGCGCGGCGCCGTTGCCCTGCTCGAAGGCGTTGTAAACGTAGTAGGCCGGGTCAACCATCATCCGCTTGTGGACCGAGCGGACCAGCTCGAGGCTGAGCCCGCCGCCGCCGCTGTTGACGTTGACGTAGTGGCCGTTCTTGATCGGGACCTGGAAGGTGGCGAAGGTCAGGCGCGGGGTCTTCTCGGCCCGCATCGACAGCAGGAAGAAGCTGTTTTGGATGAAGGGGATCTGGCCGAGGACCCGCATCTGGAGGGTCTCGAACTCGGTGTTGAAGGGGCTGCGGTTCTCGTCCGCGCGGGGGTCGGGGTCGTTGCTGCCGTCGGTGTTGGGCGGCTGGGCGATCACCGCCTTGTCGCCGAACTCGGGCCCCGCGAAGCTGAACTCCTGGGAGATCCGGGCCACGACCGAGAAGCGGATGTCGCCGGCGGGCTGACAGACGGTGACCTCGGTCCCGAGCTTGCAGCCGATGTCGTCGCAGTCGGTGAAGCCGTCGCCGTCGTTGTCGAAGCCGTCGGAGCAAAAGTAGTTGCTGCGCTCGCCGTCCTTGTCGCCGCCGCGGCCCTGGAGGTCTTCCTCGACCTCGCCGGCCTTGATGTCGAGGCTGGGGCCGGGGCCGTTGGTCGTCGTCGTCAAGCCGCCGTCGCCCGGGCCCTTGCCATCGTCGACCGTCTGGCCGGCGAGCTCACGGTCCCACGAGCCGAGGCAGGCGTCGACGCCCTGGCAGTCGATGTCCTCGCAGTCGAGGTAGCCGTCGGCGTCGTTGTCGACCCAGTCCGAGCAGCGCGCGTTGTTGGACTCGGGCTGGCCGTCGGGCTGGCAGACCGCGGCGTCGTGGCAGTCGTGGTCGCCGCAGTCGAAGACCATGTCGCCGTCGTTGTCGACGCCGTCGGAGCAGTCGGTCTCGGTTGCGGTCTCGGTTGCGGCCTCGGGCGCGGCCTCGGCCTCGGCCTCGGGCGCGGGGGCGACCTCGGGGGCGGGCGCGGCCTCGGACTCAGGTGGCGCGGCGAAGGCGGCGCGCGGGAGCAGCAGGCCGAACAGCACGAGCACAGCGGCGTGCAGAAGTTTGGAGCCAGTCATGGTGAATCGTTTCGATCGCGGGAGTCGGAGGTCGAGGAGGGCGGGGTCAGAGATCGCAGATGCCGGGGCCTTCGCAGATCGTGACGAGCGGGTCGTAGCTGCAGTCCCAGTCTTCGCAGTCGACGAAGCCGTCGCCGTCGTTGTCTTCGCCGTCGGAGCAGCGGTCGTTGGGGGTCTCGCCCGGGCCTGCGAGGCTCTCCTGGCAGACCTGCGCGGTAGCGATGTCGTCGGCCTGGCTGCACGAGAAGTCGCCGCAGTCGGCGAAGCCGTTGCCGTCGTCGTCGATGCCGTTGCTGCACTTCTCGGGCGTGCGCTCGAGCTGCTCGTCACAGACCTCGATGACCGCGGGGTCCTCGGACCGGCTGCACGAGTAGTCCTGGCAGTCGATGAAGCCGTTGCCGTCGTTGTCGACCCCGTCCGCGCACTCGTCGGCGCTCTCTTCGCTGAGGCAGACGATCGCCGGGTCGTCGGACTCGCTGCACGAGAAGTCGGCGCAGTCGATGAAGCCGTCGCCGTCGTTGTCGAGGCCGTCGGCGCAGGTCTCGGGCGTGTCCTCGGCCGGCGGCGGAGGCAGGCTCGCGCAGTAGTCGACGGCCTCGGGGGAGCCGAACATCGAGCACGAGAAGTCGGCGCAGTCGACGTGCCCGTTTTGGTCGTTGTCGATCCCGTCCATGCACGCCTCGAGGGTGTCTTCGGGCTCGCTCGGGACCACGCAGGCGTTGGTGCCCGTGCAGTCGGGGTCGTCGCAGTCGACCTCACCGTCGTCGTCGTTGTCGAGGCCGTCGGAGCAGGTCAGGTTCGAGTCTTCGTCGCAGACCTGGACGAACTTGCCCCTGCTGCAGCCGAAGTCGGCGCAGTCGGCGAAGCCGTTGGCGTCGTTGTCGAGGCCGTCGGAGCAGGTCTCATTGCTGATCTCGCGCAGGCAGCAGGTCTCGGGGATGTCGCGGCACTGGGGATCCCCGCAGTCAAACTGGCCGTCGTTGTCGTTGTCGATCTTGTCGGTGCACTTGAGCAGCGTGTCTTCGGGCTCGTCGACCGGGATCAGGGGCACGTCCTCGCCGCACAGGTGCGAGAGCACCAGGCAGTCGGGGTCGTAGCAGTCGACGAGGCCGTCGTGGTCGTTGTCGACGTAGTCGCTGCAGGAGATGTCGTCCTGCTCGTAGCCGAACAGCGGGTGGTCGGGGATCTCGTAGCAGGCCACCGCCACGGCGAAGGTGCCCGCGACCAGGCCGGCCGCGGCCAGGACCGCGCGGCGCCTCACTTGAGGCACTCCGCCTTGCCGCCGCCGAAGCGACGCTTGAAGGGCGCGTGGATCATGCACGAGCCCTCGCTGCGCTGCTGGGCCCCGAACTTGCCGGCCTTGGCCCACTCGTTGAGCAGCGCGTCGAGGGCCTTGCGCTGGTCCTCGGGGATCTTGCGGTTGATGTGGCGGTACTCGGCGAAGTCGTAGAGGACTGAGCGCGCGTCCGCGTCGGACAGCGGGCGGAGGAAGGCGCCGATCTCGGCGTCGGACTTGGCGACGGGGAGGAGCTCGTCGATCACCGCGCCGTCGACCGAGTAGCGGTACTGGCACACGCGGTCGCACTCGGCGTAGCGGGTGTTGTGCCGCCACTTGACCGAGTGGCCGTCGACCGAGGACACGAGCCGGTTGTAGGTGCCCTTGCCGTCGACGTCTTCTTCTTTGGAGTGAAGCGAGGTCAGGACGAAGTCGGGCACGCCGTGGGCCCAGATCCCGCGGCGCTTGGTCACCGCCTCGCGCTGGGCGGCGATCAGCTCGGGCTTGCCGGGGTTGTCGTCGATGCTCATCACGTGGGCGTAGCCCCCACGGATCTGGGACTCGGCCAGCTTTGGGCACCACACGAGGATCCGGCCGTAGGTGTCGGTCGCGCCGTCGGTCTCGCACTCCCAGACCCCATCGCGGGCGTTGTAGGTGCCCATCTTGGCGATGACGTAGAGCTCGTGCGCGGTCCAGCTGCCCCACTGGTGGACGGGGCCGTAGGACTCGAGGGTGTTGTAGCCGAACAGGCGCGCCTTGGTGTCCTTGAAGTCGCCGGTCAGCACGCGGAACGAGTCGCCGTCGTTGAAGTGGACCGCGACCGCCTCGCCGTTGAGGATGACCTTGGTCTGGGACTCGGCGGCTTGGGTCTCGCGCTGCGGAGCCAGCAAGCTGGCGAGGGCGAGGCCGAGGGCGAGCGCGCCGCCGCCGAGGATCAGCGCGAGGCGGCGGCGGGGTGCAGAGGAAGTTCGTGGGTTGGCGCGGCGCATGTCGGCGTTCCTGACGGGCTGGGGCATCATGGACGGTTGAAGCGGCGCCGAGCAATGCGTTTTTGGTTCGATCCGCGTTGCGATTCGATGACGGGCGCGGTATTTGCTCGCGCGTGCGCTGATCTGCGCCCGAACGCCCGATGCGCACCGTGAATGGCCGTTCTCAGCTGCTTGGCCTCGCGCTCGCGTCGCTCGTGAGTTTCGGTCCGGGCTGCGGTGTGCAGCAGCGCGCGGCCGAAAAGCTCATCGATCCGCAGCTGCGCAGCGAGGGCGTGCTCGTCGAGCGGCAGCGCGGAAGGCGAGATCTCGAGCTCGGGCGCTATCGCGTCGAGGAGCTCGAGCTCGTCGACGAGACCTTCGACGGCAGCGGCCCGCTCGCGCCCGACGCGGATGGCCGCACGCGCCCGACCGAGCAGCTGCGGATGTCGTTCACGCTGGCCGGCGGCGCGCAGCCGTGGACGGCCGAGTGCGTCGGCCAGCGTCGCCAGCCGCCGGATCACGATCTCGCCGTGCTCGCCGGGGAGCTCCGCGACGAGGTCGCGGTCCACTGTCAGCTCGCGGGCGGCGAGTCGCGCTGGGTCCTGCGCGTCGAGGGGCCGCTGACCAACAACTTGCTCGGTCGCGTGTACGCGGCGGGGGAGGCCGAGCCCGGCGAGCTCGGCGAGGTCGGCGAGCTCGGCCAGCTCGGCGAGGGCGGTCCGGGCAGGGTCGTCGAGGTCGTCATGTGGTACCAGCTGTGGAACTTCACGCGCCGCCACCTCCCGGCCTCGCTCGTGGTCATCCGCGGCGACGAGGGCACCGAGGCCGCGCTGATCCTCGACGCGCCCGAGCGCGCCTGGCTCGACGCGGCGCTCGACGACAGCGGCCGCGAGCTGGCGCTGACGACCATGCTGGCCCTGCGTCTCCTGCCCCTGGGCTTCGACGGCTAGATGCGCTACCCAGGCAGC
Organism: Enhygromyxa salina; assembly: GCF_002994615.1. Classification (GTDB taxonomy): domain Bacteria; phylum Myxococcota_A; class Polyangia; order Nannocystales; family Nannocystaceae; genus Plesiocystis; species Plesiocystis salina_A. The sequence continues at coordinate 53,448 of NZ_PVNK01000025.1, forward strand.
TCATGACCGGCCCGAGCGATCCCCGACCCTTGCTGAGCGACGCCGACAAGACCGAGCACGTCCGCGCGACGATGGCTGGCTTTCACCCCGACGTGGTCGCGGAGGTCCGCGCCGCCGTCGAGGGCTCGGCGCTGGTCGTCGTTGGCATGGCTCGAAACCCCTTCGTCAAGAAGACCCGCAAGGCGCTCGCGGCCGCCGGGCTCGAGTTCACCTACCTCGAGTACGGGAGCTACACCAAGCAGTGGAAGCGGCGCCTGGCGATCAAGATGTGGAGCGGCTGGCCGACCTTTCCCCAGGTGTTCGTGCGCGGGACCCTGATCGGCGGCAACCAGGAGCTGCAAGAGGCGCTCGCCGACGGCTCGCTGCGCGAGCGACTCGCAGGCTGAGTCGGTGGTAGCGTTGCCCTGGTCATGGGCACGACGAGGCCGGCGGATCCCGACAGCAGCTTGCCGCAGACGACTCCGGTCGCCGGCGCGCGCTCGCTTCGCTTCGTGGTCAACCCGCTCGTCAGCTACCTCCGCGCGCACCGCCAGTCGGCCCTCGACTTCGCCGTCGACAAGTTCAAGCGCCATCGCGTGACCGCGATCGGCGAGCAGCACGCTCCGGGCTTCTCCGCGATCGGGGACGAGAACGGCTGCGTGCGGATGTTCCTGCGCGATCTGTGCCTGGCGCTCCACGCCGACAGCGACTGCCGGTTTCGCTACCTCGCGCTCGAGCTCGACGAGAACGCGGTCCGCCAGCGCGTCGGGGGCTGGGAGACCATGGTCCTCCCGCCGGGGGTCGTCAATCGCAAGGCTCACTGGCTGGCCGAGGCCGGCTTCAGGCCCGCGCTGAGCGAGATCTTTCGCGCGATCGCCCAGCGGATCCCCGACACCGAGCTGACGGTCGTCGGGATCGATCACCGCGTCGGCGAGCTGTCCTACGACCGGGCCGGGGCGTTCACGCGCGGCCTCGATGGTGGCGACGTGCAGCGGGCCCCGAACGAGTCGCAGGCGGAGTTCGAGCGGCGTCGAGATCAGTCGATCGAGGACCGACAGCGCGAGTACAACCAGCTCTCGCTCGAGCGTGACCGCGAGGCGGCCAACAACTTCGAGCGCCAGATCCTCGCCAACTTGGGCAGCGCGCGAGCGCTAATCTACTACGGCGCCACCCACCTGCGCGAGGGCCGGGTCGAGCCCGGGCGCCACTACTACACCGGGATCACCAACAACACCTTCATCCGCCAGCTGATCAACCGTGACAACGGCCTGTCGGCCGACGACGTCTGCTCGCTCGTCAGCGTCTACCCCGGGTCCGGACGCCGCGAGCGCTCGATCTCGACTCGTGAGCTCCGCCGCGAGGTCGCCGACGAGGTTCAGCTCGTGCGGATCTTCGACCTGCTCCGGGCCGAGTTCCCCGACGACGACAACATCGGCTTCGACGTCGACGACAGCCGCTTTGCGATCCTGCCGATCGATCGCAGCAACGCCTACCCGATCGGCGAGCGCTTCGATGGCTGCCTGTACTTCCGCGACCTCAACAACTGGGACGGTCAGACCCAGCCCCCGGAGGGGGCTCGCTCGCAGCCGGCCCAGGTCCCCGAGCTGAGCGTGACCAGCGTGATCCCGATGCGGGCCTCGCCGGGCAACACGATCTTCATTTATGGCTTTGTGCTGAGCGCCGACACCGAGGTCACCGTCGTGACCCGCGGGCCCGAGGGGCCGGGCGCCCGCTTTGCGTGCACCGACGTGGTCTGCATCAACGAGAACGTGATCCGTGCCCGCGTCCCGCGGCCGGGCGCGACCCCGGTTGGCGGGCAAGAGGCGACGATCCAGCTCTCGCGGCGGGGGGCGCCGAGCTCGGGCGAGGCGGTGGAGCTGCTCGGGGCGTTTCGCTACGTGATCATGTGATGGAGATCGGGGAGCCAGTGTCACCGCTCGCGGCCGGGAGCGCCGGGAGCACCGAGCCGCCGCCCGCGGGCAAGCTGCGCCTGTGGATCGTGGATCCGCGCTACGTGCCCGTGGAGCTCGGGGAGGCGCTCGAGTACAAGGTCCTCGATGGCTCGGGCCAGACGATCGCGTCGGGGACCCTCGAGGGCACGGGGTATGTCGACATCGATGAGCCCGAGGGTGGGGAGGTCTCGGTCTGGCTCGATGGCGAGGTTCTGACGGCGCACGTGGGTAGCGGTGACGCTGGTTAGTCGGGTTTGCGGGCGGTGCTCGACGAGGGGGTCACGATCGTGTCGAGGGGCGTGCTTCGCATCGCGTCCAGCGCGAGCTCCCAGCGCCCCTGTGCACACAGCCCGCTGAATCCACCCTGCTCGTAGGCGGCCTCGGCGGCCTCGAGGCATGCGCGCCGGACCGCCTCTGCGAGGCGCCGTCGCTCGTCGTCGTCGAGGCTCATGGGCTGAGTGTATCGTCGCCCGGCGACTTCGCGCAGGGGGATGGCCCCGGCGTTCGCGGCGTCAGCTGCCTGCGAAAGCGAACCAGGTACAGCACCAGCGCCCCGGCGATCCACGCCGCGCCGATCGCCGCCGCCCCGCGGACCTCCGGGTCCAGCCACGCGCCCACGATCACCCCGAGCTCCGCGACCCCAAACAGCAGCGGCACGACCGGAAAACCAGGCATCCGCACCGGTCGCTCAGCGTGGGGGAAGCGTCGGGCGAGGACCAGCGAGGCCAGCCCGGTCAGCGCAAAGAACACCCCGTCGACCAGCACCACCCCGGTCAGCAGCCGATCGACCCCATCGGCCCCGGCGACCACGAGCAGCACGATCGCCGCGAGCGCGAGCACGGCGATCGCGGGCACAGGCGTCCCCCGGCTGGCGTGGACGCGGCCGAGCACCGGCCACAGCCGGCCGTCGCGGGCCAGGGCGAACAACAGCCGCGGCCCCGTGAGCAGCTGCGCGTTGAGCACCCCAAACGCCGAGACCGCGACGGCGACGGCGATCGCCCGGCGCCCGGTCCCCGCGAACACGACCGCGATCGCGTCGGCGGCCAGCGTCTCGCTGCCCGCGACCCCGTCGTGGCCGAGCAGCGCGAGGTAGGCCCAGTTGACCAGCATGTAGACGCCGACCACGACCGAGACCCCGGCGATGATCGAGATCGGTAAGTTGCGCTCGGGCCGTTTGACCTCGCCGCCCATCCACAGGACCTGTTGCCAGCCGCCGAAGGTGAACAGGGTCGGGACCAGCGCCGCCGCGATCCCGGCGACAGGGTGGAGGCGCGCCGGGCTGTGAGCGGTTGCGAAGGCCTCGAGCTCTTCGGGGGCGGCGAGGAGCGCGACGGCGGCGACGGCGAGCAGCGTCGCGAGCTTGACGACGACGGTCAGGTTCTGGATCCGCGCCCCCCAGCGCACGCCCGCCGCGTTGGCCAGGGCGACGCCGAGGACCAGCCCGATCGCGCAGCCGAGGGTGAGCCAGGGCCCGAGGATCGCGCCGTGGATCGCAACCGCGAGGTTGTCGACGCAGACCAGCGCGATCACGCCGGTCGCCCCGGCCTGGGTCGCGGTCGCGTTGCAGACCACGTAGACGAAGCCCGTCGCCGCGCCGTAGGCGTCGCGCAGGAGCTCGTACTGCCCACCCGCGCGCGGGACCAGGGCGCCGAGCTCGGCGAAGGTCAGGGCGCCGAGCAGCGCGATCAGCCCCCCGATGCCCCAGGCGAGCAGCGCCAGCTGGCGGGTCCCGGCCAGCGCCGCGACCCGACTGGGGGTGAAAAAGATGCCGACACCCACGATCGCCCCGATGACCACGGCGGTCGCGTCGAGGCTCGACAGCTCGCGGCGCAGGGGCTCGGCGTCGGCCACCTGCACAGGCTACTACGGTCTCAGGCCTCCGATGATGCCTCTCTCGAACTTTGGGGGGGATCCCCTGCGAGCGGAGGTGCATCGCGGGCGAGATCAACCCTTTTGGCTTCGAACCAGAACATCGAGGCCCGGCGGCTCGTCACAACGAGCATGACCCACCGCCTGTTGTTGTCGTCGATGCTCCTGGCCTGTGGATTGAGCCTCGGGTGCTCGGTCTCGATGACGACCTCGAGCTCGGGTCACCCGACGAAACACTTCAGCAGCAACAGCCGCTCGAGCCTTGGCTCCGGCGGCTGTTGCTGTTCGTCGCCGTCGGAGTCGCGGCCCAACACCTCGCGCCCTCGGCCCGACCCCGGCGGGCCGACCGCGACCCCGAAGCCCAAGCCCGATCCAAGGCCGGTGCCCAAGCCGCCGCGGGCCAAGCCCAAGCCGCCGCGGGCCAAGCCTCAGGTTCGGTGAGCGAAGGTGCTCAGGCCGGGGCGCTGCGGCGCCCACGGACGAGCTTCCCGGGCAGCTTCCCGGTCGGCGCGTTGGCTTGGCGGACGATCTCGCCCGACACGATCGTGTGGGTGAAGCCCTCGGCGCGCTGGACGAAGCGACGCCCCTCGGCCGGCAGGTCGTAGATCATCTCGGGCGCGTGGAGCCTCAGGCCGTCGAAGTCGATCACGTTGAGGTCGGCCTTGTAGCCCACGCAGATGCGCCCGCGATCGTCGAGGCCGTAGAAGTCGGCGGTGTCCGCCGACATGGTCTTGACGACTTCCTCGAGCGGGAGCTTGGCGCCGCGGGTCCGGTCGCGGACCCAGTGGGTCAGCATGAAGGTCTGGATGCTGGCGTCGCAGATCGCCCCGCAGTGGGCCCCGCCGTCGCCGAGCCCGAGGCGGGTGCGCGGGTGCTGCAAGAGGGTGCGGACGGCGTCGAGGTTCTCGTGGGCGTAGCCGTAGATCGGGAAGTAGACGATCCCGCGGCCGTCGTTCTCCATCATCCAGTCCCAGACCACGCCGGGCGCGACGTCGCCCTGGCGCGCCGCGATCGCGGTCGCGGCGTCGTTGGGATCGGGCTCGTAGTTGGGCGTATCGCCGAGCCGATACATCTTGTGGAAGCTCGAGATGATGTAGTCCTCGAACTCGCCGAACGAGAAGGGCTTCTCGTTCACCACCCGGTCGCGCAGGCCCGGCTCGCGCAGCTTCGGCAGGCGCTCGGGGAAGGGCAGCCCGTGCAGCGGCATGTAGCTGGGGTAGGGCATGAAGGGCACGGCGGTCCCGGCCCAGGTCATCAAGATCCCGTTGGGCCGCCCGGCGACCTGGGCCCAGATCGGCAGGCCGTCTTTCTCGGCCTCGTCGAGCCGCTCGAGCATGTGCTTGTACAGCTCGGGCTTTTGATCGGTCTGGAGCAGGTTGAAGCTGACCGTGCACCCGACCTCGGCCGCGAGCCGCTTCATCCACGGGTACTCCTGCGCCATGTCGACGTGGTTGCCCGTCATCTGAAACATCACGCCGCCGCCGTCAGCGACCGCGCGACCGAGGGCGAACAGCTCGCGCTCGTCGGCGAAGGTCCCGGGCACGAACTCGCCGTCGATGCCCTTGTGGATCGGCGTGCGCGAGGTCGAAAAGCCGAGCGCGCCGGCCTCGACGCCCTCGCGGACGATCTTGGCCATGGCGGCGAGATCGTCGTCGTTGGCGGCCTCGTGCTTGGCGCCGCGGCGGCCCATGACGTAGGCCCGGAGCGCGCCGTGGGGGACCTGGGCGCAGATGTCGATCGCGCGCGGGTGCTTGTCGATCGCGTCGAGGTACTCGGGGAAGCTCTCCCACTCCCAGACCATGCCCTCGGTCATGGCGCTGCCGGGGATGTCCTCGACGCCCTCCATCAGGCCGATCAGCCACTTGCGCTTGTCGGGCGCGGCCGGGGCGAAGCCGACCCCGCAGTTGCCCATGACCACGGTCGTCACGCCATGCCAGGACGAGGGCGTGACCTGAGGGTCCCAGGTCACCTGGGCGTCGTAGTGGGTGTGGACGTCGACGAAGCCGGGCGTGACGAGCTTGCCGCTCGCGTCGATCTCTTCGCGGCCGGGGGGCAGGTCGGTGTCGACGGCGGCGATCTTGCCGTCGCGGATGCCGACATCCGCGCGGCGTCGGGGGGCACCAGTGCCGTCGACGACGGTGCCGCCGCGGATCACGAGATCGAAGCTGGGAGCGTCCATGGAGCGCAAGCTAACACGGTTCGCCCGGGCCTGGCGTGGGATGCCATGATGCCGCACATGCGTCAGATCCCTGCTGCGCTGCTCGTGGTCGCCGTCTCGGCTTGTGGCGGCGAAGCCCGTGAGGCGGCCGACGTGGGGCCCGCGGCCACGGCCCAGACTCCGCGCGGAGCTCCAACCTACGCGCGTGACGTGGCGCCGATCATCCACGCGAACTGCTCGGTCTGTCACCACGAGGGCGGCCCGGGCCCGTTCGCGCTGATCGACTACGACGACGTCAGCGACCACGCCGAGCAGATCGTCGAGGTCACGCACAGCGGCTTCATGCCCCCCTGGCTGCCGCGCGAGGGCTTCGGCAGCTTCGTGGGCGAGCGGCGGCTGTCGAGCGCCGACAAGCAGACGCTCGCCGCCTGGGTCGAGGGCGGTCGGCTGCCGGGCGATCTGGCCCGCGCGCCCGAGCCCCCCTCGTTCACTCATGGCTGGCAGCTCGGTCCGCCCGATCTCGAGCTCGAGGCCGAGGCCGCGTTCGAGCTCCCCGCCGACGGCACCGACGTCTATCGCAACTTCGTGATCGCGGTCCCGCCCGGGCCCGCGCGCTTCGTCAAGACCGTCGAGCTGCAGCCGGGCGCGCAGCAGGTCGTGCACCACGCGGTCATGCGCGTCGACGTCAGCGGGGAGGCGCGACGGCTCGACGAGGCCGACGCCGCCCCGGGCTTCGACGGGATGGTGTTCGGCGGGGCCAAGATGCCGGGCGGGCGCTTCGTCGGCTGGACCCCGGGCAAGGCGCCCGAGCCCGGCAGCGATGATCGCTCGTGGCAGCTCGCGGGCGGCAGCGACCTCGTCGTCCAGGTTCACATGCGCCCGAGCGGAAAGCCCGAGCTCATTCGGCCGAAGGTCGGCCTTCACTTCGCCAGCCACCCGCCAACCAAGGCCGCGCTGGCGATGGAGCTGTCGTCGACCTCGCTCGACATCGCGCCCGGCGACGGCGACTACCGCGTGACCGACACCTTCGTGCTCCCGGCCGACGTCAGGGTGCTCAGCGTCTATCCCCACGCCCACTACATCGGCAAGCAGCTCGAGGGCTTTGCGACCTTGCCCGACGGCAGCAAGCGCTGGCTGATCAAGATCGACGACTGGGACTTCGACTGGCAGGACCAGTATCGCTTCGAGCGACCGATCGCGCTGCCCAAGGGCAGCGTGATCACGATGGACTTTCGCTACGACAACTCGGCCGAGAACCCGCGCAACCCCTCGTCGCCGCCGAGGCGGGTCGTCTTTGGGCCCAATTCAACCGACGAGATGGCCGAGCTGATCCTCGAGTTCGAGCCGGTCAACCCCGCCGAGCTCCGGGTCCTCGACGACGCGTTCATGGCCAAGTGGCTCAGCGGGCAGATCGAGGGGGCGAGGCGCCGGGTCGCCGAGCAGCCACGCAGCGCCGACGCGCTGGCGAACCTGGGCGCGCTGCTGGCCCGCGCGAGTCGAGCTGAGGAGGCCAAGGCCAGCTACGAGGCTTCGCTGGCCCTGAATGACGACGCGGGGGTCCGGGTTGATCTCGCGCTCGTGTCGATCGCCCTCGCGGATCCCGAGGGAGCCGAGGCCCAGCTCGACGCCGCGCTGCGCCTCGATCCGAGCCACGCCCGCGCGCACCTCGTCCGTGGCAACCGCCAGCGCCTCGCGGGCAATTTCGCGGGCGCGGTGGCGTCGTACAAGCGGGTCATCGCCGCGGACCCCGAGCAGGTCGAGGCCCACAACAACCTCGGCGTGACCTACGAGAAGCTCGGCCAGCCCACGCGCGCGGTCGAGGCCTTCGCCCGCGCGGTCGAGCTCGCGCCGGGCCGGGCGCTGTTTCGCGAGAACCACGGCCGGGCGCTCGAGGCGACCCACGCCTACACCGAGGCGCTCGCGGCCTACAGCGCGGCGCTCGAGCGAAACGCTCGCTCGATCAAGGCGATGCGCGGCGTCGCGTGGATCTTGGCCACGCACCCCGATCCGGCGATCCGTGACCCCCAGCAGGCCCTCCGCGTGGCCGAGGCGGCCGGGCGCATGACCAGCTTCCGCTCGCCCGAGGTCGTCGAGGCCCTCGCGGCTGGGCTCGCGGCGAGCGGTCGCTTCGAGCCCGCTAGCGAGGCGATCGGCCGCGCCCTCGAGCTCGCCCGCGCGGCCAAGCGGGCCGATCTCGTCGAGCGCTACAAGGGCCACGCCAGGTTGTTCGAGACCAACCAGGCGATCGTGCTCGGCGGCTCGTGACCTGCGACCCCCGATTTGGCGTAGTCGTGGGTGAATCGGGGCCGAGCTGCTATGCTCCCCCTCGCTGGTCCTCCGTCAATGAACGAGCCCGACAAGACCCAGCCGTCTGATGCAGAGCGGATCCTCGGCGCGATCGAGACCGTCGACGAGATCATCGCGCGCGACGACGAGGCCGCCACGACGTTGCGCGAGGTCGTCCGCGCCTTCCTCGACATCTTCGCCTGCGACCGCGCCTTCTTGCGCTTCTTCAAGCCGGTCGTGCGTGGGGGCCTGTGCGACCCGGTGGTGTTCACCCGCTGCGACGACGCGGCGGACCCCGAGCTCGTGTTTGAAGAGGACGACTTCATCCTCGCGGTCATCGCGACCGCGCGCGACAGCGACGAGGTGTTCGCGTGCGGGCCCAACGCTCACGCGATCCCGGCCGACAGCCTGGCCGCGACCAAGCAGGGCGTGCGCTCGCTGATGATCGCCACGGTTCAGCCCCGCCTCGGCCCGGCGTGGTTCATGGGCATCCACGACTGCGAGCGCGCGCGCACCTTTGCCTACGAGCCCCGCTTGCTCGCGCGCCTCGGCGTGCGCATGGCCGAAGCGGTGACCCGCACCGTGTACATGGAGCACCTCGACCAGGGCGAGGCGCGCAACCGCGTGCTGCTGCGGAGCACCTCGGAGGCCCTGCTGATCATCGACGTCGGCACCCAGCGGATCGTCGAGAACAACGCCCACGCCGCGCGTCTGTTTGGCTGGCCGCCGGGCCAGCTGCTCGGCGTCGAGCTCGCTCAGCTCAACCCCGAGCAGCAGCCCGACGGGCAGCGCTCGGATCAACGAATCACGGAGCTGCTGGCCGAGGTCGCCGCGGGCGCGGCCCGGGCCTTCGAGTGGACCCACCGCCGGGCCGACGACGCGCTCGTGCGCTGCGGCGTGAACTGGGTCTTGTTGCCCAGCTCCGATCGGCTGCTGGTCCGCGCCAGCCTCCGCGCGCTCGGGTAGCGCTCGCAGACCGCCAAAGCGGTACACTGCGGGGATGAACAAGCCGAGACCACCGACCAAGGCTGAGGCGCCCGGAGGTGTGGCCGGCTCGCTGCTCGCGGCGCTCGAGGCCGGCGGCGAGCTCGTCGACGAGGGCGGGTTCTCGATCGACGCCGCCGAGGCGCTCCGCAAGCTGCGCGAGTTTCAGCTCGCCGACGCTCACGCCTACGTGCTGCGGCTGGTCGAGGCGGCGGCGCTCGGCGGCGCGGATCCGATCCGACTCGAGATCGACGCGAGCGCGGTCGTGATCGAGCTCGGGCCGATCGCCTTCACCCATGACGAGCTCGCGGAGCTGTTCACGGCGGTGTTCATCGAGCTCGAGGGCGCGAGCGTCGTCGAGCGTCGTCGTCGACGCTCGCTGCAGCAGCTGGCCTTCGCGTGCAACGCCGCGCTACGGCTCAACCCGAAGGCGATCGAGATCGAGTCGATCGCCAGGTCGGGCGAGGGGCTGCGGACGATCTTGACGCCCGCGCGCGAGCTCGGCGAGGTCGAGGCCTTCGAGCCCGCTCAGCGCAAGGCGGGGACGCGCGTGCGTGTGCGTCACAGCGGCCTCGGGGTCGGCGCGGCCGAGCCCCGCGAGGCGGAGCTGGTGCGCTCCTCCTGTGTGTACTCGTCGCGGGCCGTCGAGCTCGGCGGCGAGCGGGTCAGCCGCGGCATGGTCCAGGCCCTCCACGTCGAGCTGTTGCCCACCGAGTTGTCCTTTTCGCCGCGGGTGCGCAAGGCCAGCAAGATCGAGCTCGACGGCGAGCTGATCGGCTACGCGGGCCTTCGCTACACGAGCAAGGCGCCGGCCGCGGTCACGATCCTGACCAACGGTGTGCTCGCAGAGGAGCTCGAATTCGGTGACGAGGAGCGGCCCGGCGCGCCGGACTTCGCGGCGATCGTCGACGTCGACCTGGCCAAGGATCTCGGTCAGACCAAGCTCCTGCGCGGGCCCGAGTTCGAGCGGGTGATGGAGGCGATCTGGGCGGTCCACGATCGCGTCGCGCCCGAGGGCTTCGGCGCGCCGCGGCGCAAGCGGCTGGTGGCGATCGGTGATGAGAGCAATTTCATCACCGCCCTCATCGTCCTGATCATCATCGGGGTGGCCCTGGCCGCGTGGGGCGCCGGCGCCGGCGACACTCCGGGTGGCCTGGTCGTGCTCTTCGGGATCGGGCTCGCGGTCGCGGGTGCCTTCGGCCTGGGCATGCTAGTGCTTCAGCTCCGTAGCGAGCGATGACCGACTCGAGTCAAACCCTGAGCGCGCTGCTGCGTCAGTCCGCAACGCGGGCCCGCGCGGTCCTGCGTGGCCTACGAACCAACTTCTTTTGGGACCCGAGCTCGTGCGACAACATCCCGCGCGAGCTCCAGCGCTGGGCCGCCGAGCGACCCAACGATCCCTTCTTGAGCTTCGAGGGCCGCCAGTGGACCGTGGGCTCCTTCGACGCCGAGGTCAACCGCCACGCCCGCGCGTGGCGTGAGCTCGACTGCGATCCGGGCCAGGTCGTGGCCCTGGTCATGGAGAACCGCCCGGCGTTCTTGTTTCACTTCTACGCGCTCGGGAAGCTCGGGGTCGTCGCCTCGCTGATCAACCCTGCGCTGCGCGGGCCGGCGCTGCGTCACGCGCTCGAGGTCTGCGAGCCGACGGCGATCCTCGTCGACGCGCGCCAGCTCGAGGCTCTACGCGAGCTCGGGCACGACGCGCTGCCGGTCGGCCCGGACCGCGTGTTCGTCGACGTCGAGGCGCCGCGCGGGCAGGCCGAGCCCGGTCACGCCTTCGAGCCCTTTCAGTCGTGGAACCCGAGGGTGTGTGGGGCGCTGCCGCTGGCCCTCGCCGGGGCCGAGCTCAACGGGCTCGACGAGGTCGCGGCCTACGTCTACACCAGCGGGACCACGGGCCTGCCCAAGCCGGCGGTCGTCAAGCATCACCGCCTGCGTCGGGCCGGAGACGTGTTCGCCGGGCTCGCGCGCATGACCCCCGACGACTGCGTCTACTGCTGCTTGCCGCTCTATCACGCCAGCGCGACCGCGGTCGCGGTCCCGATGGTCATCGCCAGTCGGGCTCGGCTCGCGCTCGCGCGCAAGTTCTCGGCCAGTCGGTTCTGGACCGAGTGTCGAAGCGAGGGCGCGACGGTGTGCATGTACATCGGCGAGCTGTGTCGCTACCTCTACAACACGCCGCCCGGGCCCGACGACGGCCGTCACCAGGTCCGCTGCTTTGTCGGCAACGGTCTGCGGCCCGACATCTGGGACGGGTTCTGCGAGCGCTTCGGCGTCGAGCAGGTCGTCGAGTTCTACGCCGCGACCGAGGGCAACGCCGAGACCGCCAACCTGTTCAACCGCAGCGGGACCGTCGGACCGATGCTGCCGTGGAAGATGGCGCTGGCGCGCTGGGACGTCGAGCGTGGGGAGATCCTGCGCGACGCGAGCGGCTTCGCGGTCAAGGCTGGCGTCGGCGAGCCCGGTGTCCTGCTCGGCAAGATCGACGCGCGCAACCCCTACGCCGGCTACACCGATGAAGGCGCGACCAAGCGCAAGATCCTGACCGATGTGTTCGAGCCCGGCGACGCGTGGTTCGACAGCGGTGACCTGCTCGCGCGCGACCGCCTGTGGCACCTGCACTTCGTCGATCGCCTCGGCGACACCTTCCGCTGGAAGGGCGAGAACGTCTCGACCCAGGAGGTCGCCGAGCTCCTCAACCAGGGGCCGGGGGTCCGCGAGTCCAACGTCTACGGCGTCGAGATCCCCGGCACCGACGGCCGGGTGGGCATGGCCGCGATGGTCGTCGAGCCCGGGTTCGCGCCCGAGCGGCTCTACGCCTACGTCGACGCCGAGCTCCCACGCTACGCCGCGCCGAGGTTCCTGCGCCTCGTCGACAGCCTGAGTACGACCGGGACCTTCAAGCACCGCAAGGTCGAGCTGCGCGACGAGGGCTGGGACCTCGAGCGCGTCCGTGATCCGCTGCTCCTGCGCGACGCCAAGGGCCGCTCCTACGTCGAGCTGACCCCCGAACGCGCCGAGGCCGTGCGCAACGGCCAATGGCCGGTGTAGGTTTTTTAGACCCCCACAACCGTCAGCAACTTTGCCACGCACGGCCGCAAGCGGCCGGTCGCTCGGTCGCTGCGCTCCCTCGCTCGGTGGGCTGTCATGAGCTTCGCAATCGTTTGCGTGGCCCCCTAAAAGGGGGCTCTTTTGGACCGCCTCGGGCGTTAGCGACTCTGCCACGCACGGCCGCAAGCGGGCGGCCGGTCGGTCGCTGTGCTTCCTCGCTCGGTGGGCTGGGATGGGCTTCGCAACGGAATGCGTGGCCCCCTAAAAGGGGGCTCTTTTGGACCGCCTCGGGCGTTAGCGACTTTGCCACGCACGGCGGTTTTTTTTGACCCCCACGGCCGTCAGCAACTTTGCCACGCACGGCCGCAAGCGGCCGGTCGCTCGGTCGCTGCGCTCCCTCGCTCGGTGGGCTGTCATGAGCTTCGCAATCGTTTGCGTGGCCCCCTAAAGGGGGCTCTTTTGGACCGCCTCGGGCGTTAGCGACGTTGCCACGCACGGCCGCAAGCGGCCGGTCGATCGGTCGCTGCGCTCGGGGCTCTTTTGGACCGCCTCGGGCGTTAGCGACTTTGCCACGCACGGCCGCAAGCGGGCGGCCGGTTGGTGGGCTGTCATCGGAGTCGCTGAGGGCTGGGGGTCATTGGGCTTGCGTGTGGGCCAGGATCCACTCGTGGACCTTGGCGATCACGGGCGCGCGCAGCTCGGGGGGCTCGTTGTGGAGCTCGTGGTAGTAGCCGGGCCAGACCTCGATCGTCTGATCGTTGGCGCTCGGATCGGGCAAGGTGGCGAAGGCCCTCTTCGTCGCCTCGGTGTCGCAGATCAGATCGCCGGTGCCGACGTACCAGTGCATCGGGAGCGTGACCTTGCGGATCTCTCGCTCGACCCGCTCGGTCGCGCGCTCCATGGCCAGGACCCAGCTCGTGGTGACCTTCTTGACCCGGCGCGGATCGAGGTCGTAGCGGCGGACCTGATCAGGATCGCGGCAGATCGTGTTCGATTCGATGCCCGAGGGGACGGCCAGGGTGGGGAAGAACTTGGCCAGGAGCCGGACGACGAACTCCTTGACCGCGCCGATCTCGAGGGCGAGCCCGAGCAGCGGCGCGCTGACCACGACCCCGCGCAGCTTCACGTCGCGCTCGTGATCGAGCAGGTAGGTCAGGGTGATCAGCCCGCCCATCGAATGAGCCCATAAAAACCACGGTACCTGGTCGGGCCCGCGGGCGTCACCGAGGTGGGCCTGGTAGTCGCGCAGGACGTCGAGCAGATCCTCGCCGTACTGCTCGAAACCCTCGGTGTGACCCGGGCGGCCGCCGCTGCGACCCTCGCCGCGGTGGTCCGCGCCAAACACCAGGCCCCCGAGCGCGTTGAGCTCGGCCGCGACCTGGTCGTAGCGCGAGACGTGCTCGCCCTGACCGTGGACGATGCACACGACGAATTTCACGTCGCCCTCGGGCTCCCACAGCTCGCTGTGCAGGGTCGTGCCGTCGCGGGTCTCGAGCTTGCGGGAGTGGCTGCTGGTCTCGCTCACGCCGCGAGTATAGGGGAGCGAGGCCCGTATGGATCAAATGCCAGGTCACACCGTCTTCGGTGGTCATGGCTGGGCGGTCGTGCTTGCATGCGCGCATGACTGCCCGCATCTCACCCACCCTGACAGCCTTGGTCTGCGTAGCGCTGCTGTCCGTGCCTGCGGCTTGCGCCGATGACGGGACGAGCGACGGCGCCGAGCTTGGCGACACCTCCGGGACCCGTGGCGACTCAAGTGATGGTGACGGCGACAGCGGTGATGGTGACGGTGACGGCGACGGCGACAGCGGTGATGGTGACGGCGACGGCGGGGATGGAGATGGAGATGGCGACAGCGGGGATGGAGATGGCGACAGCGGGGATGGCGATGGCGACAGCGGGGATGGAGACGGCGACACGGGCGACGGCGACGGCGACACGGGTGACGGCGACGGCGACACGGGTGACGGCGACACGGGTGACGGCGACGGCGACAGCGGGGATGGAGACGGCGACGGCGACACGGGCGACGGAGACGGCGACACGGGCGACGGAGACGGCGACACGGGCGACGGAGATGGCGACGGTGATCCGCTGACCTTCGACGCCTGCGGCTTCGCCGAGGATGGCCCGTGGCTCGAGGTCGAGTACTGGCAGCTCGGCTCGGTCAGCTCACCGTCGTGGTCCTACTCCGACACCCCGGGCTGGACCGAGCCGCAGTGGGCCTGGGGCAACGAGTCGTGGCCGGAGATCTTCGAGTTCGGCAACAACTCGATGAGCGACGACCCGATCGGCATCGTCGCGTCGATCTCCGGCACCTGGCAGATCATGATCGGGCTCCAGGATCTCAACGACTACGACAACGTCAGCGTCTGCATCGAGGGGCGCAGCATCTCGGTCGGATCGTCGGCGACCATGGCGGTCAGCAACCCGCTCAACGACTGCGGCGTCCAGGACGTCCAGATCTCCCACTCGTGGGAGGTCCACAAGGTCGGCGTCGATCTCGGCACCTGCCTGGTCCCCGGCGCCGGGACCCAGGCCGTGCGCATCGAGCCCTGGGGCGGGAGCGGGACCGTTGGTCTCAAGCGCGTACGCGTGACCTTGCACGGCGCGGTCTACTGACGCGCAACACCGAACTCACTGAAGCAGCACGACCGTCGGTGTGCTCAGCGGCATGTAGATCCCCACACAGCTGTCGTCTGCGTCCGTGACCACCCAAGGGTGGCTCAGGTAGGTCGTCTTGGAGTCCTCTTCGTTGGGCGCGAGCGTCGCGTAGGCGACGCGTTTGCCCTGGTAGTTGAGCCAGTAGGTCTTTCGAATCTCGCCGGAGCCATTGATGAAGGTGATCGACGTCGGCTCCATGGAGGATTGGCTCTCGAGCGTGGTCTCCTCGGTGCAGTCGAGCGCGACCGGGTCGTCGTCGTCGCCCGTGCCGTCGTCGCCGTCGTCGTCGTCGCCCGTGTCGCCGTCGCCCGTGTCGCCGTCGCCCGTGTCGCCGTCATCGCCGTCATCGCCGTCGCCGTGGCCGTCGCCGGCCAGGTCCTCCCAGGGCTCGTAGTCGGGGTTGATGCCGTAGACGCATCCTCCCATCAACACGAGCACCAGGCCGCTCGCCGACGGCACCGGACAGGCCAGCTTTCGGCCGTGGGCACGGGCTCCGCGACGACTGCGAACGTTCCACCTCGCGCCCATGCCGCGAGTGTACGGTCGCGGGTCGAGCGCGCAGACGAAAAGATTGCCGCCTCGCTCCCGTGTGCGCGGCGGTCAGCCGCTCGGCTCAGAACATCCCACGGACGCGCTCGAACAGGCGCCCGATCCCCGAGCGGCCCGGGTCTGCGTGGCGCACCGCGCCGGCGTCGAACTCCATCTCGACCGGCTCGTTGCGGGCCCCATGCAGGACCAGACCGACCCCGGTCGCAAACTTGGGATCTTGGATCACGCTGGCGAAGCCACCCTCGCTCAGACCGATCTCGCGGCCGTTGCCGTCGGCGTACACGGGCGAGCCGAGCCGCACGGGTAGCTGAAAAATGTCCTCGGCGATCTCGGTCATGCCCTCCATCTGCGCGGCGCCGCCGGTCAGGACCACACCCGAGGCGGCCAGCTCCATGAACCCGGAGGTCAGCAGCTCCTGGCGGGCGAGCTCGAGGATCTCCTCGACCCGTGGCTCGATGATCTCGGCCAGGAAGCGGCGCTGGAACTCGCGCGGGGGCCGGGGGCCGACGCCGGGGACCTGGATGATCTCGTCCTGCTCGAGCAGCGAGACCAGCGCGCAGCCGTGCTGACGCTTGATGAGCTCCGACTCGTTGACCGAGGTCCGCAGGCCGTGGGCGATGTCCTGCGTGACCCGGTGGCCGCCCATGACGATGACCGAGGTGTAGACGTTGGAGCCCTCGGAGTAGATCGCCAGATCCGTAGTCCCGCCGCCCATGTCGATGAGCACGACGCCGAGGTCACGCTCGTCGTCGTGGAGGACCGAGTTGGCCGAGGCGACCGGCTCGAGCACGACCTCGACGACGTCGAGGCCCGAGCGGTTGCAGCACTTGACGATGTTCTGAACCGAGGTCACCGCCGCCGTGATGATGTGGGCGCGGACCTCCATGCGGACGCCGCTCATGCCGATCGGATCGCGGATCTGGCCCTGCCCGTCGATCATGTACTCGAGCGGCAGGGTGTGGATGATCTGACGATCGAGGGGGATGTTGACGGCCTTGGCCTGCTCGATGACCCGGGCGACGTCGGCCTCGGTGACCTCGCGGTTGCGCATGCTGACCTGGCCGAGGCTCGTGAACCCGCGGATGTGGCCGCCAGCGATGCCGACGTAGACCGACTGGACGTCGACCGCCGCCATCTGCTCGGCCTCCTGGATCGCCGCGGCGATGCTGTTGGTCGTCGCCTCGATGTTGACGACCACGCCCTGGCGCAGGCCCTCGGACGGGCTGGTCCCGACGCCGATCACGTCGATGCCGGACGAGGTCACCTCGCCGATTACGGCGGCGACCTTGGTGGTCCCGATGTCGAGTCCGACGATCACTTCTCCGACTTGCGCCATGTTGCTGGGTCCTCTCGCGATTGCTCGCTACTCGTAACTGGGGATGCGCTGACGTTTGCCGGCGCGGCGGGCTGGGAGGCGCTCGGGCGCGGGCTCGCTCCCCGTCGCGCGGCTGCCTGGTGCTTGGGTGTCGTCGGCGCCAGTCCGCTCGTTCGCGGCCTGGGCCAGGAGTACGGCTTCGTCGCGCTCGTTGGCGAAGCGCGCGACCACGCGATCGCGGCGGTCGGGCCGGCTCTCGTGGTCGAGGTGGACGACGGCGAGGCGATCGGAGCGGTCCCCGAGCGCGGCTCGCAGGGCGTCCCATCGGACCAGGCGAGCCTCGAAGTCGTCTCGGCCGAGGCGCAGCTGGGTCCCGGCCTCGGCCGTATAGAGGGTGACCGAGCCATCGTCGCCGAGGTTGACCTCGCCGAGGCGCGGGCGCTGCTTGGCCTGATAGAGGTGGATGATGTCGAGGGCGGTGACGAGCTCGGCGACGGCGTCGTCGCGGGCCTCGGCGAGCGTGCTCCGCTCGATGCCCGTGATGATCGGCAGCTCACCCCGCTCGCCTCGCTCGACGGCCTTGAAGGGCTGGCCCTCGGCGTTGACCAGGTAGAAGCGCCCGGCCAGCACGATCGCCTCGGGCTCGTGCTCGATGACCTCGATCTCGAGGGTGTCGGGCAGGTTGCGGGTGACCGTGGCCAGCGCGACCCAGGGGTGGGCGGCGACGCGCTCGCTGAGCTCGGTCAGCTCGCACGCGAGGATGTTGGTGCCCGGCTCGATCGCGAGCAGCTCGCGGAGTTGATCGTCGTCGAGGTGCTGCGAGGGCTCGTAGATGAAGTGCTGAACCTCGAAGCGCGCCGAGGTCGTCGCGTACTCGTAGACCTCGCGGCCGGCGATCAGCAGGCCCCAGGCGACGACCACGGTCGTCCCGAGCTTGAGGGCCGCGAGCCCGAGGCGGCGCGGCCACTGCGGCGGCTCGTGCCGGTCGGGGGAGGTCTTGGCCGTGCTCGCGGCCTCGCGGCGCGCGAACAGCTGGCGGATGCGGTCGATCTTTGATGGGCGGGCGCTGGGATCGGAGCTGCCGACGCCTGCGCGGGGCTCTGCGACCGTGCGCCGGGAATTTTGCGGCCGCCCGCGCCTGGCCTTGGCCGGACGCCCGCGGCTCGGGGCGCTTCGGCGACGCGGCGACGCCTGCTGTTTGCGCCGTGCTTGGGCTCGGATCGGGGCAGTCACGGGTTCTCTCCGGCGACGCGTAGGCTCTTCAAGAGGCCCAGAGCAGCCGCTCGTCTGCGATAACCGTGTCCGCTGGATTCCCCAAAAAAGCTGAATTTGGGCCTCACCTGCGGGGGCGTGCGCTAGATCGCCTGACTGCGTGCGCAGTGGAAATCGGCGCCGACGGCCCAAATTGGGCCTCCGACCCCCCTGCCAGCGCCCGAGATCTGCCGAATTTTGGGAATTGCCTCCGGCACGGACCTCAAAAACAGTCAAATTTGTCCGAATTTGGCTAACTTTCGTGTTGTCAGCGGATCCAACTCCCCTACAATGTCCGCGTTCTCGCTCAAAACCCGCGAGAACCGGGTCCTACGGCCCTCCTTCATCCGAATCCCCGATCCCAAGCGACAGCTCCAGGAGACCCAACATGGCAGCCAAGAAGAAGACCGCAAAATCCAAGAAGGCCCGCGAAATCGTCGTCGTCGGCAGCAAGGTCAAGGACGTGATCCGTTCGGCGGGCTACCGCAGCGACGGTGAGCTCGTTCAGGCCGTTTCCGACAAGGTCCACGACATGCTCGAGGCCGCGATCAAGCGCGCCGAGAGCAACAAGCGCGGCACCGTTCGCCCCTACGACCTGTAGGCGCCGACGTAGATCAAGCGAAGGCGGTCCTCCCCCCGGGAGGGCCGCTTTTTCAATTCCGCGGCGGCAATTCCGGGTTCGCTGCCGGGGCGCGGATGCGACACTGGGTGAGGCATGGCACCGGGAGACAGCGGTCCGACTCTCATTGTCCGGACGATGAACGCCGTCGGCAAGGGTCTCGCGTGGGTGGGCATCGAGCCAGGAGTGTTCGAGGTCGAGCAGCTCCTCGCCAAGGCCCGCGCGGCGGTCGGGCTCGAGGACTTCGGCGGTGACGAGTTTCTCGAGCCGCTGGGCGTGCTGTGCTGCGACATCCGCGAGATGGGCCGCGAGCTGAGCACGGTGGCTCGGCTCGGGTTGGTCCGCGACCTCCAGCGCAGCCTCGTGAACCGCCTGCGCATGCAGGAGCTGCTCGGCCGTCACCCGGAGATCCGCGAGCAGGAGCTCGCCGCGCCGATCTTCATCATCGGTTCTCCGCGCACGGGCACGACGCTGCTGCACAACCTTCTGTCGCGCTTGCCGGGCGCGACCGCGCCGCTGCTGTGGGAGCTGCTCGAGCCCGTCCCCCCTGCCGAGCGTCGCAGCTTTGGGGCCTCGGGGGTCACCGATCGTCGCATCGTCAGCGCCCAGAAGCTCCAGGTCGAGATCGCCCGGATGCTCCCGACGCTCTTCGCCGCCCACCCGATCGCGTGGGACTGGCCCGAGGAGTGCTTGTGGCTCCTCGCCAACAGCTTCCTGAGCGAGGGCTACTTCGTCCGCTTCCCGCTCCCCAACTATCGCCAGATGTATCTGCGCGCGGACTGGTCCTGGGCGATCGACGAGTACGCCGACGCGCTGCGCGTGCTGCAGTGGCAGCGCGAGTCAGGTCATGCTCCGCGCCCCGAGGCGGCGCCACGTTGGGTGCTCAAGGCGCCGGGGCACGCCTTCCGGCTCCCCGAGCTCGTGGCTGCCTTCCCCGACGCTCGCTTCATCCGCACCCACCGAGACCCCCGCGAGACCATCGCCTCGATCTGCAGCCTCTACGAGCGCGTGCGCGTTGCGACCTGTCCCTCCAACCCCCGCGCGATCGGCAGCGAGGTCCTCGAGATCTGGGCCGACTCCGCCCCCGCCCGCCTCGTCGAAGCCCACGACGCCGAGTGGCTCCCGGACGAGCGCTGCTTCGACATCGCCTTCCGCACCTTGGTCGACGATCCCTTCACCACGATCGAGCGCGCCTACAAAAAGTTCGGCTTCGAGCTCACCGATCAGAGCCCCATGCGCCAGTGGCTCCGCGAAAACCCCCGCCACAGCCGCGGCCGCCACACCTACTCCCTCGAGCGCTACGCCATCCCCCGCTCCGAAGTCCTCGAGCGCACCACAACCTACCGAACCCACTTCGCCGAATTCCTGTAGCCCGCGAAGCCGCCGCAGCCAAGCTGTCCTCTTCTGTGAAGGGCTCGGTCTCATCGACCCCATGGGCGTCGGCGATGCTCGGCCCCAGGGAGACAGCAAGCCCCCCGGGGAAGCGAACAAGCCCCCCTTGGGGGGCCACGCAGACAGTAGCGAAGCTCATACCCAGCCCACCGAGCGAGGGAGCGCAGCGACCGAGCGACCTGCCGCGCAGCGGCAGTGCGTGGCAAAGTGCACAACGCCTGCGGGGGGTCTAACCCGAGCCCCCTTCTAGGGGGCCACGCACACCAATGCGAAGAGTCTAAAACGCCCAGGGGGGTCAAAAAAAACGGGAGCGGACCATCATTGGCCCGCTCCCTTCCGACCGTTCCCTGTTGAGCTCGCAGTGACCTGCGAGGATCGAAGAAAAAGTAAGTGAAGCAACTCAGCGGACGTAGCCGCCGCCGTCGCCTTCGTTGCGCCGCCGCAAGAACGCGGGGACCTCGCGCGGATCGTTGGTGCCCGAGACATCGCCGCGGCTCCAACCTCCGCTGACCCCCGGATTGCGCGGGTAGGGCCCGGACTCCTGGACCTGGGCCGGGGCCGCCTGCGGAGCTTGCCCGCGGGTCTGCGACTGACCGGCGCCGCCGAACATCGGGTTGAGGCTCGGCTGCGGGGTCGGCTCGCGCTTGGGTTTGCGCTGCAAGCTCGCGCCGAGGACCGGCGGGGCCGACTGCTGGGGCATGCCGCCCATGCCGACGACGGGGCCCATGCCTGGCATCGGCATCTGAACTTGCTGCTGGGACTGTCGGCGCACGCGGTGAGCGTGGGCCGCGATCGCGTTGCCGAGGACCTCCTCGGCGGGCTCGTGCTGATCGAAGCCCGTTGCGATCACCGTGATCCGCAGGGCGTCGCCCATGTTCGGATCGACGACCGCGCCGAAGATGATGTTGCAGTCCTCGTGGGCCGCTTCCATGATCATCGACGCCGCCTCCTCGACCTCGTGGAGGCGGAGGTTCGGGCCCGAGGTGATGTTCATCAGGATGCCCTTGGCGCCCTGGATCGTGACGTCCTCGAGCAGCGGGCTGTTGATCGCCTGCTGGGCCGCGGCCACGGCCCGGCCCTCGTCGCCGGCCACGCCCATGCCCATCAGCGCGCGGCCCTGGCTGGCCATGATCGTGCGCACGTCGGCGAAGTCGACGTTGATGATGCCGGGCACCGTGATGAGGTCGGATACGCCCTGGGTCGCGTGCTGGAGGACCTCGTCGGCGAGGCCGAACGCGTCCATCAAGCTGGTGTTGGCCGAGGTCACGTGGAGCAGGCGATCGTTGGGGATCGTGATCAGGGTGTCGACGGCCTGCTCGAGCCGCTCGATGCCCATCTGCGCGAATTTCATCCGCCGCTTGCCCTCGAACGAGAAGGGCTTGGTCACGACGCCCACGGTCAGGGCCCCGCACTCGCGCGCGACCTGAGCGATGATCGGTGCCGCGCCGGTCCCGGTCCCGCCGCCCATGCCCGCGGTCACGAACACCATGTCCGCGCCCTCGAGCATCTCGCCGATCTCGTTGACGCTCTCGAGCGCCGCCTCACGGCCGCGCTCCGGGTTGGCGCCGGCCCCGAGTCCTCGGGTGACGCGACGGCCGAGCTGCATCGACACGGGCGCGAGGTTGCGCTCGAGCGCCTGCACGTCGGTGTTTGCAGCGATGAATTCGACGCCGGGGACCTTGGCCGTGATCATGGTGTTGACCGCGTTGCCGCCGGCACCGCCGACGCCGATCACCTTGATCCTGGCCTGATCGTTGAAGGCGTCCTCGAGTTCGAAGTGAGCCATTGTTCTTTCCTCTGCGTGGGACCTCTGTCCCGGTTGGCCCGCTGCTCGCGGGGGAGTGGTCGGTGCTGACCCTCTACCCAGCGCGTGGATCGGTGGCAAAAAACTCGAGATTTTTGATCAGTGTGATCGTGTGTGTACCACCTTGTCCTACATCTGCACACATGGCCTGCGCGGGCGGAGAGCGAGCAGGAGCAGGGCGCTGAGGGCCCAGATCGGGCCGTCATCCTCGTTGTCTGTCGAGCAGCCGCAGCCCGCGCTCTCGTTGTCATCGAGGGTGGGGCCGGTCTCGTCCGAACCAGTGTCGCCGCCCTCGGTCTCGGTGTCGTCGCCGGTGTCGTCGCTGTCGTCGCTGTCGCCACCGCCGCCGAGGCTGGAGATCACGCCGATCAGCGCGCGCGCGTGTGCGGTCCACGCTCGGTCGATCGGGTCGCGGACGTCGAGCTTGATCAGCATCGGGTGGCCGGCCGCCTCGGCCGGGGCGAAGAAGGGCAGGCTGAAGCTACCGTTTTGGACGGGGAGCTCGGTCTCGAACACGGTCCACTGAGGATCGCCGGTCCCGGCCCGGGCCCACGAGAGGGTCATCGTCGAGCCGTCCATGGCGTCGACGCAGCCGGTCAGATCGATCTGGGCGTCGACGAAGACCGTCTGTTCGGTGAAGGTCAGCGCCGCGGCTGGGGGGCTCGCGGCGGGGTCGGGATCGTCGACGACCTTGAACACGCCGGGGTGTGGGGACCAGAGGTTGTACCAGGGCTCGTAGGTGTAGCCCTCGACCACCCAGGTCCCGGCCGCGAGCACGCTGGTGTCCCACAGGACCGGGTCGGCGGCGACCTCGAAGGTGATCGGGCGGCGCTCGTCGTCAGCCGAGATGCGCGTGAAGCAGTCGGCCCAGTGCGGGGCGTTGTCGAGCACGTGGAGCTCGAGGTCGACGGTGTCGATCGTGCCGAGCCCGAACATGACGGAGTCTTCGAGATCGGCCTCGCTCAGCCAGTTGGGCAGCAATTCGTCGAGGTGGTGATCGCGACAAAAGCCGAGGAATTGGTGAGTGTGGCTGTCGAGGGGCTCGTCCTCGAGGATCGGGGCGTCCTCGAGCGGGATGTCGTACTCGAGCGGGTAGACCGGGTCTTGGCTGCGATCGATGATCGTCATGCACGGCGCGTCGCTCCATTCTACGGGCGTGCGCACGTCCTGAAGCGGGTGGGCCAAGGCCGAGGCCGGGGCCAGGAGCAGGGCGAGCGCGAGCCAGGGCGCTCGCATCAGCCGGCCGGAACCGAGAATTTGCGGACCTGGTTTGCGGCCGCGTCGGCGATCCACATGTTGCCCTCGTCGTCGAAGGCCATGCCCATCAAGCTGCCGGGCGGGAGGCCGGTGTCGAGCCAGTCGAGGACCGTGCCGTCGAGATCGAAGCCGTAGACCCGACCTTCGATCGGATCGCTCACGAACAGCACGTCGCCGACGAGCTCGAGGCCCGAGGGCTTGGTCATCGGCGCCTCGAGCCCGGCGCCGTCGACGAGGACGATCAGCTCGGCGTCGTCCATGTAGTTCATCTGGCAGCCGTCGTAGTTCGGGCTGATGAGATTGCCCGTGTTCGCCGTGGTCGGGTCGAGGCGGACGATCAGCCCGTTTTGCGTGTCGGCGGCGTAGACGTAGGTCGAGCTGTGGTCGAACACCACGTGCGAGGGGATCGAGTGCTCGTAGCCGAGGGCGCCGTTGGCGTAGCGATAGATCTCGCCGTCGGTGTGGTCGGTGCCGCCGAGCCCGTGGTCCTTGTTGAACTTGTAGCGCGTCAGCGAGCCATGGGTGCCGTCGTAGACCCAGTAGGTGTTCTCGGCTTCCCACGCGATGCCCGACGCGAGCGGGCTGTTGTGGAGCATGTCGAGGTGACCTTGGTGCCCGGCGTTGAAGTCGGCCAGGTTCGATGTCCACAAGGTCGGCCCCATGAAGCTGCCGTCGACCGGATCGCCGGGCTGGGTCACGCCGTTCTCTTGCTGGGCCGTGGCAAAGTTGCCGTTGTCGCCGAAGGCCAGCGCCGCCGGTTTGGCCAGGAAGTGAGCGCCGTTGTCGAACTCGCTTTGGAACTTCATCGACGCCTGGCCGGGCTGGCCTGCGGCCTGGTACACGACGATCGAGAAGTCCTGGCGGTTGGTGACCCACAGCTCACCGGGGACGCCGGGCTTGAACTCGAGATCGGTCGGGAAATTGAGGCCGTCGTCTGGCGTGGAGATGATCGTGACGTCGAGGTTGGCGATGTCGTGGGTCGCGTCGCCGAGGATTGGGAGCCCGGCCAGGGGCTCGCCATCGCCATCGCCATCGCCGCCGTCGTCGTCGTCGCCCGTCTCGGGTCCAGTGCCGTCTGTGCCGTCGGTCGCGATCGCGGTGTCACCGTCGGCCGGATCGTCTCCCGTGCACGCCGCAAACATCATGGGCAGGAGGATCAATGGGAGGATTCGGTGGTTCACGGCTAGCCTTGGGCCGATATGTTCGGCGGGTTTAGCGGGTTCAGGACGACTGCAACCTGCAGGATTGAGTACCACCCCCTACCATGCGCGCAAAAAACGCCCATGGGAAGTGGGGAATTGTCCGCAAGATCTGCAAATTTGCTCAGGGAGGCTCGAGGCCGCTCGGAACGGTGTCCGGGCGGATGTCCGGCAGTGAGAACACCGCTGGGTCCGTCAACGTTTCGAGAAATTCACGGATGTTGGATAGGCCGACGAAATTGGGCTCGAGCACGAGTTGGTCCGACAGCGTGGAGACGATCTCGGCGATGTGTTGCTCGTCTTGTTGGACGGTGTCGACCAGCTCGGGGTGGAGGTCGCTCGGGTCGAAGTCTTCGATGCTGGTGGTTGGTGACGCGTAGTGGACGAGCACGCGCTCGAAGTCGATGAGCGCGCCGTCGTGCATGTAGGGCGCAGAGACCTCGATGTTGCGCAGCGAAGGGGTGCGGAACGCGAAGCGATCGGCCGGGTCGTCGGTGACGAGCTCGCGGCCGTGATCGAAGGGGGCCGAGACGCCGCGGCCGGGGCCGAGCTGGGGGACGCCTGTGCTGTGAAACTGGTGGTCCGTGAGCAGCGGGCCCGCGTGGCATTGGGCGCAGCCGGCCGGGCCGTAGAAGAGGATCGCGCCGAGCTTGGCGGCGTCGGAGATCGCGGTGAGATCGCCGGCCAAGTAGTCGTCCCAGGGGGCGTTGGGGAAGGAAAAGGCCTCGCGCTCGTAGGCTGCGATCGCGTTGGCTGCGTCGGCGAAGCTCAGCTGGTCGAAGCTCCGTTGGGGGTAGGCCGCGGCGAACAGCGTGACATAGGCTTCGATCGCGCCTAGGCGCTGCATGAGCGCGGCCCAGATCGCCTGGGGAGCGTCGTCGGGGAGCTCGGCGAGCTCGTTGGGCTCATTGAAGATCGTGAGGTCGCCGAGCTGGCCGCGCATCTCCTGGCGGTCGAGGACCGGGAACATCGCCTGGGCCGCGAGGGGGTCGTCGAGGCCGGGGAGGAGGTCGGGGCCGGCGGGCGTGTGTAGCTGTCCGCGGGGGTCGAGCTCGACGCGGCCGTCCCAGAACATGCTCGTGAAGGTGGGGTGGCCGATGTTGAAGAGGGACGGGGCGCTGCGGGGGACGAAG
>NZ_PVNK01000026.1 GCF_002994615.1 Enhygromyxa salina
CGGCGGTCGTGCTGCGCTCGCGCAGGAGCTTGCGGAGCTCGGCGAGGTGCTCGCGCGCCGCGGCGGCCGAGGCCGGACGCTCGTGGCGGGACTTCTCGAGCAGCGACTCGACCCAGGCCGCGAGCGGGGCCGGGACCGAGTCCGGCAGCGGCGGCGGCGGGGCCATGATCTGCATGCGCAGGATCGACGCGAGATCGTCGCTGTCGAAGGGCGGCTGACCTCGGAGCATCTCGTGGGCGAGGACGCCGACGGCGTAGAGATCGCTGCGCTCGTCGACCTTGCCGCCCGCGGCCTGCTCGGGGCTCATGTAGCGCGGGGTGCCAAAGACCATGCCCGCGCGGGTCAGGACCTCGGCGGCGCCATCGGCGTCGAGCAGCTTGGCGATGCCGAAGTCGACGATCTTGGCGACCTCGCGGCCGTCGAGGCCCCGAGACATGAACACGTTCTCGGGCTTGAGATCGCGGTGGACGATGCCGCAGTGGTGGGCGTGCTCGAGCCCGGCCAAGATCTGGTCGAGGACCTCGCAGGCCGCCTCGGGCTCCCACGGCTGGCCGAGGCGGGCGCCGAGCTCCTCGCCGACGAGCAGCTCCATGACCAGGTACTTGACGCCCGCTTGCGTGGTCCCGAAGTCGGTCACGCGGACGCAGTTGGGGTGGTCGAGGCGCGAGGCGCTCTGGGCCTCGCGATCGAAGCGCTTGCTGATCGAGCTGTCCGCGCCGATGTCGGTGTGGAGGACCTTGACCGCGACGTCGCGCTCGAGGGTGGTGTGCCGCGCGCGGTAGACGGCGCCCATGCCCCCAGCCCCGAGCAGCGCGTCGACGCGGTAGTGATCGTCGAGGACTTGGCCGACGAGGGCCTCGAGCGCCGCCGTCATGGCCGCGCTCAGCTCCCGCCGGAGTCGGAGCTGGGGTTGAGGTTGGCGCGCAGCGCCTGGGCCCAGTCCTCGAAATTCGCCTGGGTGCTGCGGCGCAGCTCGTCGCTGCTGGCGAGCTCGACGATCAGCTTGTCGAGGCGCTGACGCGCGCGCTGGAGCCGACGCTTGATCGTGCCCTCGGGCGTGTCGATGACCGCCGCGATCTCGCGCACGCTCAGGCCCTCCCAGTAGTGCAGCTCGAGCGCGACCTGCATCTCGAGCGAGAGGTGGCGCATGGCTTGGAGCAGCAGGCGCTGCTCTTCGCGGGCCGCGATCTGTCCGGTCGGCGAGCACAGGCCCAGATCCGCGACGGACTTCTGGCCGACCTCGACGACCGCGTCACGCCGCTGGCGATCGCGGATGTGGGTGTAGAGGCGGTTGCGCGCGATCGTGTAGAGGTAGGTGCGGAAGCTGGCGTCGCCGCGGTAGCGATCCTTGCCTTTGACGCAGCCGAGGAAGGTCTGCTGGGTCAGATCTTCGGCGGCGTCGTCGTCGACCTTGCTGCGGAAGAAGCGATAGATCGAGTCGAAGTGGCGAGCGAAGAGCTCCCGCCCGGCCCGCTGATCACCCTCGCGCCAGGCTCCGAGCAGCTCGAAGTCGGTCTTCGGGGTCGCGCTCACCTGGGCAATCTATCACCGCGAGTCGCGGGCTAGCGGACCCGATAGATGATCCGTCCGCGGTTGGGATCGTAGGGTGAGACGGCGACTTTGACCCGGTCGCCGAGGACGACCTTGATCCGGAACTTTCGCATCTTCCCGGCGAGGTGGGCGATGACCGAGTGATCCTCATCGATCTTCACCCGAAACATGCCGCCGGTGAGGACTTCGATGACGACGCCGTCGAATTCGATGTGGTCGTCCTTGCTCACGCGCCGGAGGTTAGGGGGGTACCGACAGGTCCGCAAGGGTGTTGAGGCGTCATTGCCCACCCATGTGGTGGGAGATAGGCACCAAACGACGTGAGCCTGCTTCGATTATCTGCAAGGCGGGATCGCCCACGCCGACGACGCAGTCGGGAACGACAGCCAGATCGCGCCAAGGGCGCTGATTTGGCGCCTCTCAGTGGACGTTCGTGCCTTCGAACGCGACAGTCCCGCGATCGAGGCTGTCGGCGACCAGATCGTCGATGTCGGCCTGGCTGAGCTCGTCGTTGAAGTCCACGCCGTCGAAGAAGTGGTTGTAGGTCTTGCTGACCGTCAGCTTCTTCGAGAAGTGCTGCTCGGTGCTGATAGCGAAGGGCTGGCCAGCCTCGATGTCGCTGATGTCGACCTGGGTCTCGAGCTCGATGTCGCTGCGCCAGATGAAGTCGATGTGTTGGTCGCCCATGACCGCGGAGCCGGCCAGGTACACGGTCGCGCCCATCGCCGCCGGGTTGTCGACCGTGTCGGCGGGGCCGTACTCGACGACCAGGTCGCAGTAGGTGCCCGCGTTCGCGCGGACACCGCCCGCGGCCGCGAGCTCGGCATCTGCCGTCGCGCCCAGGTTCTCGGCCTGGGCACCCCAGTACATCTCGATGTCGAAGCGCTCGCCGTCGCAGGCCAGCAGCGTCACGGCGCTGGTCGTCACGTAGGCCTCGTCGATGAACACGTCCCAGCCCATGTCGTTGGTGAACACCAGCTGGTGGCCGTTGTGACTGGGGAGGTTGCCCTCGTCGTCGGGCGTGCCGTGGCTCGTGGTGAAGACGTCGACGATGCCGGTGTGCTGCGACAGCTGGCTGAATAGATCGCAGCCGGAGGCGAGCGCGAGGGTGGGGACGAGGAGGGTGGCGAGGAGGGGGATGCGGCGGGTCATGATGGCCTCGGCGAGGTCGGGAGGAGGTGCCAGAGGAGGTGGCGGCCGGAGGATCAAATCGACAAGACGAGTTAGCCCCATTACATGAATATTGGCAAGGTAAAAGTGAGCAGTATCCGCGCGAAACTGAGCAAATTGTCTTTCTCAGAACAAAATGTGCCAGGAGAGATCTCTTCGAGCGCAGTATTGCGCCTGTTTTGGGCGAATTTAGGTCCGCTCGATGGTCAAAATCGAGCACCCGACTCCTGGATCCGTGAGCTTTGTTGCTCATCCGGCCCCTCCGCAGGGTGTGTTCGCAATGCTGGGTTATCGGTGTTTCCAGGTAGATCGAGCGGCGACTGGATGTGCGACATTCCGGAGATGAGCACAGCTTGGCTCCAGCGCTTCGTTCCCCCATCCCTGCTCCTCGCCGGGGTGTCGGTCTCGACCGCCTGTGCACCCACATCCTCGGCGCCCGACACCCCGGTCATGGGGCCGCCGGGCGTGGCGGTGCGGGATGCCGGAATGGAGCCACCCAAGCTGTGCGCGCAGACCCGCGCCGAGCCGGCCGACTGCGAGTGGAACGTCGACGATCCGCCGGGTGAGGAGCTCGAGGTTCAGATCTCGACCGACACGGGCACCTGGATGAACCTCGATCTCAGCCCCGACGGCCAGACGATCGTGTTCGACCTGCTCGGCGATCTCTACTTGCTGCCCCGGGCGGGCGGCGAGGCCAAGGTCCTGAGCGAGGGCATGGCCTGGGACATGCAACCGCGCTTCTCCCCCGACGGCGACTGGATCGCCTTCACCAGCGATCGCGGCGGCGGTGACAACATCTGGGTCCTGCCCGCCGACGGCTCCGGCGAGGCTCGGCCAGTCAGTGACGAGGACTTTCGCCTGCTCAGCGCGCCCGCGTGGTCGCCCGACGGCGAGTACATCGTCGGTCGCAAGCACTTCACCTCGCGGCGCAGCATCGGGGCGGGCGAGATGTGGCTCTACCACCGCTCGGGCGGCAAGGGCGTGCAGCTGACCAACAAGCGGACCAAGCAAAAGGACGCGGGCGAGCCGGTGTTCTCGCCCGACGGGCGCTACCTGTACTTCTCCGAGGATCTGACCGGCGGGGGCGTGTTCGCCTACAACAAGGATCCGAACGAGCAGATCTACGCGATCCAGCGGCTCGACCTCGACGAGGGCCGGCTCGAGCGCTACATCGGCGGCCCCGGCGGCGCGGTCCGGCCGACGCCCTCACCCGATGGCCAGCTCATGGCCTACGTCCGGCGGGTCCGGCTGAAGTCCGCGCTCTACGTCCGCGAGCTCGACAGCGGGGCCGAGTGGCCCGTCTACGAGGATCTCGACCGCGACATGCAGGAGACCTGGGCGATCCACGGGGTCTACCCGCAGATGGACTGGACGCCCGACTCCAAGACGATCGTGTTTTGGGCGGGCGGCAAGCTCCACGAGGTCGACGCCCGCGGCGGCGCGGCCCGGGACATCCCCTTTCGCGTCGAGCACACCCGCAAGGTCTCGGCCGCCGCGCGCGCGTCGATCGAGGTCGCGCCCGAGCGCTTCGACGTCAAGGTCCTGCGCTGGCCGACGCTGAGCCCGGACGGGGCCAAGCTCGTCTACCAGGCCCTCGGCAAGCTCTACGTCCGCGACATGCAAAGCGGCGAGGTCCGCCGCCTGACCACCCAGACCGACCATCACGAGTACTACCCGAGCCTCTCGCGTGACGGGAAGTTTGTCGTCTACGTCAGCTGGGACGACGAGGCGCTCGGGGCGGTGCGGGTGGTGCCGATCGGCGGCGGCGAGGGCCAGGTCGTCAGCCCTCAGCCGGGCCACTACCTCGAGCCGACGCTCTCGCCCGACAACGCCTTCGTGGTCTATCGCCGCGCGAGCGGGGGCGGGCTGGTGTCGCCGCGCTGGTCGCGAGAGACGGGCGTCTTCGCGATGCCCGTGAGCCTCGGCAAGGGCAGCGGCGGGCGGCGGAAAGGTCGGGCCGCGACGGCGCCGTCTTCGGACGCGGAGATCCGCGTGAGCCGCAGCGGCAGCGCGCCGCACTTTGGCGCGGGCTCGGAGCGCGTGTTCTTGCTCGAGCGCGGGCCCGAGGACGCCCGGCTGCTCGTCAGCATGGAGCTCGACGGCCAGGACCGCCGCGAGCACTACAGCTCGGCTCGGGCCGAGCAGTTCTCGGTCTCGCCCGACGGGCGCTGGGTCGCGTTCGTCGAGGGCTTCCGCGTCCACGTGGTCCCCTTTCCGCACATGGGCCGCGACGACCACAAGCCCCTCGAGCTCGGCCCCGGCGGCACGAGCTTGCCGGTCGGGCAGGTCAGCGAGGACGCGGGGTGGTTCGTGCAGTGGTCGGGCGACGCCAAGGCCCTGCACTGGATCCTCGGGCCCGAGCTCCACACCCGCCCGCTCAACGACGTGTTCGAGTTCCTCGACGGCTCGAGCCAGGTCGACGCCGGGGCCACCAAGCGGCTCGCGGAGCTCCACGCCGAGTACCAGGCCGCCAAGGCCGACGGGCTCGCGGCCGACGAGTGCGAGGAGCTGGCGACCAAGTTCGACGCGCTCTACGGCGAGCATCTCGAGCGGCCCGAGTCCGGAGACGGCAACGACGCGGCCATGGTTGTCGCGCGCTTCAACGTCGCCGCCGTGCGCGACGAGTGCGGCCAGGCCGAGGAGGCCAGGGCGATCTACGCCGAGGTCCGCGAGGCCCACCCCGAGTACGCCGACAAGAAGGGCGTGCTCGCCAAGGCGCCCACGCCCGCGCCGATCATCGAGGCGGTCAACGTCGGCTTCTCGGTCCCGAGCGACGCCCCGAGCGGCACGCTCGCGCTCGTCGGCGGCAAGCTCGTGACCATGAAGGGCGACGAGGTCGTCGCCGACGGCACGATCGTGATCGAGGCCAACCGCATCGTCGCGATCGGCCCGCGTGACCAGGTCCAGATCCCGGCCGATGCCAAGCAGATCGACGTCTCGGGTCACACGCTGATCCCGGGCCTCGTCGACGTCCACGCCCACGGCCCCCAGGGCACGCGGGGCATCCAGCCCGAGCAAAACTGGCTGCACTACGCCGAGCTCGGCTTCGGCGTGACCACGGTCCACGATCCGAGCAACGACAGCCTCACGATCT
Organism: Enhygromyxa salina; assembly: GCF_002994615.1. Classification (GTDB taxonomy): domain Bacteria; phylum Myxococcota_A; class Polyangia; order Nannocystales; family Nannocystaceae; genus Plesiocystis; species Plesiocystis salina_A. Next base: position 5,816 of record NZ_PVNK01000026.1, read on the forward strand.
TCTCGTCTTCGGAGCTGGTCCGCGCGGGCGAGGCCGTCGGTCCGCGGATCTACTCGACCGGCACGATCCTCTATGGCGCCGAGGGATCCTTTCGGTCGCAGGTCGAGACCCTCGACGACGCGCGCATGCACCTCGGGCGGATGAAGGCGATCGGGGCGATCTCGGTCAAGAGCTACAACCAGCCCCGTCGCGACCAGCGTCAAAAGGTGCTCCAGGCCGCGCGCGAGCTCGACATGATGGTCGTGCCCGAGGGCGGCTCGCTGTTCATGCACAACATGACGATGGTCGTCGACGGCCACACCGGGGTCGAGCACGCGATCCCGGTCGCCGCGATCTACGATGACGTCCGCCAGCTGTGGGGCGCGACCGAGGTCGGCTACACCCCGACGCTGGTCGTCGCCTACGGCGGGATCTGGGGCGAGAATTACTGGTATCAGCACACCGACGTGTGGGCCAACGAGCGCCTGATGAGCTTCGTGCCGCGCGAGTTCGTCGATCCGCGCGCGCGTCGGCGCATGCACGTCGGCGACGACGACTGGAACCACTTCCGGGCCGCCGAGGTCGCCAAGCAGCTGAACGACGCTGGGGTCGGCGTGAACCTTGGAGCCCACGGGCAGCGCGAGGGGCTCGCGGCCCACTGGGAGCTGTGGATGTTGGTCCAGGGCGGGATGACGCCGCACGAGGCGCTGCGAGCCGGGACCCGCAACGGCGCCCGCTACCTCGGGCTCGACGCCGACCTCGGCTCGCTCGAGGTCGGCAAGCTCGCCGACATCGCGGTCATCGCCGGCGATCCCCTCGCCGACATTCGGGTGACCGAGCAGGTCCGCTACACGGTCATCAACGGGCGGATCTTCGACGCCGCGACCATGGCCGAGATCGGCAACCACCCGCGCGAGGCCAACGCCTTGTGGTGGGAGATCGACGGAGCCGCGCGGCCCGAGGGCGCGCTCGCGGTCCCCCCGGCGGGGCTCGGCGCGACCGACGTGCTCGGCAGCGAGACGACCTGTCACCACTGAGGCCGCCGGCGGCCGCGGTTGATTGGCGCCCAGGGTCGCGCGATAACTTGGGCATGCATCGCCGCATCGCCTCGTGCCTCGCGCTGTCTGCCCTGCTCCTGCTGCCCGGTTGCAAGAAGAAGGACAGCGAGACCGGCGACGAAGGAGACGAGGCCAAGGACAAGGTTGCCGCCGACGCTGGCAAAGCTGACGAGGCCGCGGACGCTGAGGAGGCCGCCGAGCTCCCCCCGCCAACGCCGGCAAACGAGGTGCCCGCGGCCGACAGCGGGGCAGCGGGCAGCGGCGGCGCAGGTGGGGGCAGCGGAGCCGCGGGCAGCGGGGGCGGGTCGGTCCCCGCACCTGTCGCCGAGCGCGAAGATCTGAGCTGCGATCCGACCGACAAGGGCGGCTGCCTCGAGGGCGAGCAGTGCATCGGTGGCAGCGGCTGCGACGCAGACTGGCAGTGCGACGCCACGATCGTGTGCAAGAAGGGCGTCCGCGAGTACTGCGGGTGCGACGGCAGGACCTTCGAGGCCGTGTACGGCAACTGCCCGTGGCAGCGCTACGAGTACGAAGGCCCCTGCAAGTAGGGTCCTAAGCGCGCTTGCGCGGCCACAGCCGCAGGCCGTCGAAGCCCTTGAAGAACACCCACAGCCCGAGCCCGAGCACGGCGAGCGAGAACACCCCGCACAGCCCGCCCCACAGCCAGTAGGGCCCGAACAGCGCGTCGGACATCTGCGCGACGTCGGACGGCATCTTGCCCTCGGCCGTCTGCGCGTACTCCGTGAACAGGTAGTCCGCGCGGGAGAACACGGCCATCGCCAGCTGGGTCGACAGGAACACCAGGCCGAGCTGCGCGGGCTCGGGCTGCTTGCGGGTCCCGAGCACCCCGATGACGAGCGCGAGGGCCCCGACGAAGCCCCAGCCGAAGGGGTTGCGGACAACGAAGATGGCGATCGCAACCAGCGCGAACAGGCCCGCGAGCAGGGCGTACTGAGCCGCCTTGGGCTTGCGCGCGATCACGAAGCCGAGCGCGGCGACGATCGCCGGGCCGACCAGCCCGCCAGCTGCGACGAGGGCCTGGCGGACCGGCCCGAAGCTCGCGCCTGCCGACCAGCGCGCCGCCCCGGACGCGTCCGGGTACATCACGAAGCTGTCGAAATTGCCCCCGAGCAGCGCGGCCGTGAACCCGTGCCCGAGCTCGTGGACCAGGGTCGACAGCCAGATCAGCGGGAGCCCGACCACGAAGCCGTAGGGGACGAAGTAGATCGCCAGCGTGACGGCGACGCTGCCGAGGAGAAACCACCGGGTTCGCCGGGCGACTTGCTCGGGGTCCTTGTTGCGAGCCCGCTGCTTGATCTCTTCGTAGGACGCCACTGCGGGACAAACGTAGCACCCGGGCAGCGCTTGTCACGGGCGCCCCGGGAGGCGTGCGCAGGTGGCGCCGGTCGCCTCAGGCGGCCTGGGCCGAGCCTTCGTCGTCGTCGTCGAGGGGCCGGCGGTAGCGGCTCCAAGCCCAGATCCCGGCGAGCCCGGCGATGCACAGCCAGCCGAACAGGTTGCCGGTCATGCCGTAGACCGTGCGCCGCTCGGCCGACATCATGGGGACGTCGACCGCGAAGCCCTCGGCGCCCTGGTAGCCGTCGGTGTCCGAGTCGGTGGTCTGGGTCTGCTCGACGACGCGCCCGATGGGGTCGACGTAGGCCGAGATCCCGGCGTTGACCGAGCGCAGCAGGCCCTTGCGGTGCTCGACGGCGCGGAAGACCGCGAGGCCGAGGTGCTCGGACTGCTCGCGGGTCTTGCCGAACCACGAGTCGTTGGTCAGGTTGACGAGCGCGTTAATGCCCTCGTTGGCGACCTCGCGGGTGAAGCTGGCGAGGATGTCCTCGTAGCAGATCAGCGGGCCAAAGCGGTAGCCAGCGGCCTCGACCGCCGCGGGGCCGTCGCCGCGGTTGAGGTGCGAGGCCGAGGGGATCTTGTCGAGGTACCAGGCCGGGTCGACCCCAGGCGGGGCCGCCTCACCGAACATCAGGGGGTAGTTCTTGTCGTAGCGATCGCCCCAGCGCCCGTCCTCGTCGAGGACCCAGGCGGTGTTCCACGCGTAGGGGTTCTCGCCGGTCGCGTCGCGGGTCACGAGCCCGACGATCACCGGGACGTTGAAGCCGCGCTGGATCCGGCGGCGGTCGGCGACGTCGAGATCGGTCTCGTGCTGGCGGGAGAAGCGGCCGTAGGGGTACGCGGTCTCACCCCAGAGCACGACCTCGGCGCCGTCTTGTTGGAGGGCTCCGGTCACCCGCTGGAGCTCACGCAGGAGCAGCGGCTTCATGCCCGGGGTGCTGTAGGTCTCGATGCCGAAGTTGCCCTGGACCACGCCGACGCGCAGCGAGGGCGACTCGGCCATCTCGGCCTCGACCTGCTTGATGCGGATCCAGCCGTAGGCGGGCACGCCGATCATCCACCCCACGAAGGTCGCGACCGCGACCTTGTCGAGCTTGCCGTCCTCCATGTAGCCGCGGATGCACTCCCACAGCGCGGCGTTGATCGCGATCATGACGAAGCTGACCGTCATCGCGCCGCCGATCTCGGCGGTTTGGATCCATAGAGGTTGCCACGCCCAGCTCAGCGCCATGTGGACCGGGAAGATGCTGATCGTCGACATCATCAGCTCGACGGCGGTCCACGCCATCGGGAAGATCAGCAGGGTCGAGCGCCCGCTTCGCTGGCACAGGACCGAGGTGATCCAGGCCGACAGCGCCCACTGGAGGCCGAGAAAGAGGGCGAAGAGCGCTGTGACCCCGGCCGCGGCCGCGGGGCCGAAGCCGGCGAAGCGCGTGAGCAGCTCGCTCATCCAGAAGAAGCCGACGAACACCGAGACGAAGCCGGCGATCCAGCCATAGAAGAAGGCGTGCCTGGGCGGGCGCTCGTGCATGGCCCAAAGCAGCGGCACCCAGCCGGCGAAGGCCAGCCACCAGACGTCCATGTTTGGCGCGGAGATCCACATCGCGCAGCCGGTCGCGGTCGCCGCGAGCAGGCGGAGCGGATCCCAGAAGCGGCCGCCGCCCGCGCGCGAGAGCCGCGAGGACCGCGCACGTGCGCGCAGGGTCGGGCTCGTGCGGATCTCGCCCGAGGCTGCGCTGTTGCGCGGGGGGACGGGGGCCTCGATGAGCTCGATGCGGTCCTGCTCGCTGGTGTCGTCGTCGATCGTGTGGACGATCTCGTTGAGCCCGGAGCTCGACGCGGAGCTCGTCACCGAGCCGGGTCGGGCCCGGGGCGTTTGGCGCTCGCGGCGATCGCTCCCGCCGCCGCCGCTGCCGGGGCTGGACTCGTTGTCGTTGTCGTCGGCGCTCACGCTCGGCTCTTCCTCGGGAGAGGGTACGATCTCGCGGCGGGGGCGCGGGTCAGCTCGCCTCGGAGTCGCCGCTGTGGCCCGGCAGCGGGCGATGACGGATAAACAGCTCGGCGAGCTGGGGATCGTCGGCCGGGGTCGGGCAACCCGTCATCAGGTCTTGGCCCTTTTGAGTCTTGGGAAACGCGATCACGTCGCGGAGGCTCTCGGTGCCTGCGAGCAGCATCGCGAGGCGGTCGACGCCAAGGGCGATGCCGCCGTGGGGCGGCGGGCCGTACTTGAAGGCGTCGAGCAGGAAGCCAAACTTGGCCTGCTGCTCGTCCTCGCTCATGCCGAGGGCCTCGAACACCTTGGCCTGGACGTCGCTGCGGTGGATACGGATCGAGCCGCCGCCGACCTCGTTGCCGTTGAGGACCAGGTCGTAGGCGCGGGCCAGGACCTTGCCGGGGTCGGTGGTCAAGAACTCGACGTGCTCGTCGCGCGGCGAGGTGAAGGGGTGATGCGAGGAGGTCCAGGTCCCGGTCTGACTGCGCTCGAACAGCGGGAAGTCGGTGACCCACAAGAACTTCCACGGCTGCGACCCGCTGCTGTCGAGCAGCCCGAGCTCGTCGCGGAGCCGGAGGCGGATCGCGTTGAGTACGGCGTGGGTGGTCTCGAAGTCGTCGGCGACGAAGAGCAGCAGCGAGCCTGGCTCGGCGCCCATCCGCGCGCTGATCTGGGCCTGGAGCTCGGCCGAGATGAACTTGGCGCTGCCACCCTTCCAGGTCCCGCCGGCCTCGACCCGGGACCACGCGAGGCCCTTGGCCCCGCCCGACTCGCGCTTCTTGGCGAAGTCGGTGAGCTTGTCGATCTTGGCGCGCCCGAAGCCCGGCCCGTGCTCCGCCGGGAGGCACAGGCCCTTGACGTAGTCGGCCTGCTCGAACACGCCAAAGCCACATTCACGGGTCAGATCGCTCAGATCGGACAGCTCGAGCCCGAAGCGCGTGTCGGGCTTGTCGGAGCCGTAGCGGGCCATGGCCTCGGCCCAGGTCAGGCGCGGGAGCGGGGTCGGGAGCTCGACGTCGAGCAGCTCCTTCCACAGCCGCACCATCAGGGACTCGATCGCCTCGAACACCCGCTCGGGCGTGGCGAAGCTGAGCTCGACGTCGATCTGGGTGAATTCGGGCTGACGATCGTTGCGCAGATCCTCGTCGCGGAAGCAGCGGGTGATCTGGAAGTACTTGTCGAAGCCCGAGACCATGAACAGCTGCTTGAAGATCTGCGGGCTCTCGGCCAGGGCGTAGAATTTGCCCGGGTTGAGCCGGCTGGGGACCAGGAAGTTGCGCGCCCCGCCCGGCGTGTACTTGACCATGTAGGGCGTCTCGAGCTCGAGGAAGCCGAGCTCGGTCATGTGCGCGCGGGTGATGGTCCCGAGCCGCGAGCGAAGGATGAAGTTGCGCTGCAGCGAGGGCCGGCGCAGATCGAGGTAGCGATACTGAAGCCGGAGGTTCTCGTGGGTGTCGAGGCGATCGTCCTTCGACACGTCGAAGGGCGGGGTCTGGGCCTTCGAGAACAGCTCGAGCGTGTCGATCTCGACCTCGATCTCACCGGTCGGCAGGTTGGGGTTGGTGTTGGAGTTGCCCTCGTTGTCGACCCGGCGGATGACCTTGCCGGCGACGCCGATGCAGTCTTCGCTGCGCAGCGCCTGGGCGGCCTCGTGGGCGGCGGGGGCGACGTCGGGACCGAACACGACCTGGGTCAGGCCGTCGCGGTCGCGCAGGTCGATGAAGATCCGGCCGCCGTGGTCGCGGCGGAAGTTGACCCAGCCAAAGAGGACCGCGCGCTCGCCCTCGTCCGTGGCGCGCAGCTGGCCGCATGTGTGGGTCCGACCGTTGTCGAGCAGAGTGGACATGTCGCCGAAATGTAGTCAAAACTCAGGGCCCTGGCACGCGCCGTCGGCGACGGCCGGCTGTGGCGGCGCCCGCTCGCGTCTGCGGCCCGATCACGTGCTAATAGTGAGCGGGGAGCCCATGCCCTTACGCTTCCTCCACTGCTCTGACATCCACCTGCTGAGCCTGCGCGGGGTCGGGCCGCACCGCTTCATCAACAAGCGCCTGACCGGCGGCGTCAACCTGCTGCTCAAGCGCGGCAAGCACCACGACGAGGCGCTCTTTGATCGGATGGTCGAGCACGCGCGCGCGCTCGCGGTCGATCGCGTGGTCATCACGGGTGACCTCACCAACCTCGCGCTCGAGCAGGAGTTCGAGCACGTCGTCGCCAAGCTCGAGGGCGTCGGCCTGCCGATCACGATCATCCCGGGCAACCACGACGCCTACACCCGCGGGTCGATGCGCACGCGTCGCTTCGAGATCATGCTCGGGCAGTACATGGACGGCGAGCGGGGCGCGGGCGACGAGGCGTACTACCCCTTCGTCCAGCGCTTCGGCGAGGTCGCGCTGATCGGGGTCTCGACCGCCCACGCGAGCTTGCCCCTGTACGCGGTCGGGACCGTCGGCGCCGCGCAGCTCGAGCGCCTCGACGAGATCCTCGCGCGGCTCGACGCCGAGGGCCTCGCGCGGGTCGTGCTGATCCACCACCCGGTCATGCCCGGGGTCGCCAAGCGCCGCCACGATCTGCTCGACATCGACGCCTTCGGCCAGGTCATCGCGCGGCGCGGGGCCGAGCTGATCCTTCACGGCCACGAGCACGTCGCGATCGAGGGCACGATCCCCGGGCCGCGCGAGCCCGTCCCGGTCCACGGGGTCAGCTCGGGGACCAACCTGTCGCAGCATCCGGGCCGCGAGGCGGCGTTTTGCGTCTATCGGATCGAGGGGCGGAGCATCGAGCGCGACGTCCACCGCTGGGACGGTGAGGATTTTCGTCTCGTCGAGGGACCGTCAGCGGCGCCCGCCGGAGCGATCGGGTGAGGTCAGCGACAGCTCGCCGACGATCGCCTGGTGCGTGCGCCCGAGGTTGACGACGACCGCCAGCGTCAGCGCGGCGGCGAGCGACCACGCGGTCCATGGCCGCGCATCGGGTCCGCGACCGGCGATCCGCGACCACGCGTGGCCGAGCCCGAGCGCGAGGATGCCCACGATCCCCGCCATGCGCCGGGCTCCGAACGCGTCGCCGCCGTCGACGTCGCGGACCGCAGCGAGCAGCAGCCACAGCCCGACGAACACCGCGAGCGGCCCGAGGGCCCTGGCGTTCGGCGATCGGCGGTCGGCGAGGGCGAGGCCGAGCAGGGCCAGGGCGGCGATCGGCGTCCAGCGCAGGAGGCCGTGGACGCCGACCTGGACCCGGGCGAGATCGAAGAGGTAGTCGTCGAGATTGAAAAAGGCCAAGGTCCAGCCCAGCGAGCCCCGCGCGCTGCCCGGATGGGCCAGGCCCAGCCACAGCTGCGGCGCGAAGCCGAGCGCGCCGACGCTGGCGATGATCGCGACCCGACGCAGCTGATCCCGGCGATCCGTGGCGGAGGGCGGCGCGAGCACCTCGACCGCCGGCCACAGCAGCCACAGAACGTTTTGCATCCGGGTGAGCACCGCACAGGCGAGCAGCACCCCGGTCGAGAGCGGACCTCGACCTTTGAGCAGCGCCCAGCACAGCCAGGCGCAGATCGCAGCGTCGGGCGCGTGAGCATAGCCAGCAGACCCGAGGGCGTAGAAGGGCACCACGAACCCGAGGACGGCGGCGCCAGCGAGCAACTCGGCCCGGCGAGGTCCGAGCTCGAGGGTGTCGACGATCCGGGCGCAGCCCAGCCAGCAGATCCCGAGGCTCGCCGCCGCGAGCAGACACGCGCAAGTGGGCTCCCAGCGCGGCGCGATCCCGGCGAGGTGATGAAGCCACAGCCCCGGGACCATGACCAAGGACGCGCCGATCTCCCGCGGGGGAAGGCGCCAGCCGTCATGCGTAGGATCGCGCCCCAGACCCCAGCGGTCGCCCATGACCGCGTACTGGTTCGTGAGGTCGAGATCCCCGTCGTAGGCGAGGCTGCGTGCGCTTGCGAACACATAGTGAGCGTCCCCAGCCACGACCTGGCGCGGGCTCACATGGATGCTGACCAGAATCATCCCGAGCACGCTCAGCAGCGCCAGCCCGGCGGCGATCGTCGCACGATGCCAGCTGCGCCGTGGGGTCACCCCGCGAGGGTGCCCGGGAACAGCGCAGACTTCGACCCCCATTTGGCCCACGCTTGCGATCGCGTACAGACGGCCCCGAGGAGGGAGAAACCGGTCGCGCAGCAGCCGCGCGTCCGATGGGCGCTGGAAACTGCGTCAGAGGCCCCCTACTCGGGACCACGCAGACCACCGCGAAGCTCATGCCAGGCCACCGAGGGAGGCCGCTTGCGGCCGTAGGTGGCAGAGTCGCTGACGGCTGTGGGGGGTCCAAGGCTAGCGACCGGCCGCTTGGGTGTGCGCAGCAGAGTCGCTGACGGCTGTGGGGGTCGTAGTACTTCCTTGCTAGAGTGCTGGCGATGGCTGACTGCCCGCACAAGCGCATCCGCCCCCTCGGCGAGGGGGCGGTCGGCGATGTGCACCTTTGCGTCGACGTGTTTGACCGGCGCCTCGTCGTGGTCAAGTGGCTCCGCGCCGAGGTCCACGAAAACAGCGAGGCCGCGGTTCGGTTCACGCGCGAGGCCGACCTGATGCTGGGCATGAACCTGTTCGGCGTGATTCGGGTCGAGACCTGGAACGTCGACGACTACGGGCGCACGTGGATGGCCATGGAGTTCGTCGACGGGCTCGTGCCCTCGGCGGTCATTCGGCCGGGCGACGGCTGGGCCGCGCACCGCCTGATCGAGGGCGTCGGGCGCAGCCTCGACGAGCTCCACGGCGACGGCGTGCTCCACCGCGACCTCAAGCCCGACAACGTGCTCCTGCGCAACCGGTCCGACGGCTGGGAGCCCGTGATCATCGATCTGGGCATCGCCAAGTGGTTGTCCGAAGAAGCCGCGACCACGACCGGTTCGGTGTTCGGCACCCCGCACTACATGAGCCCCGAGCAGTTCCGCGACACCAAGCACGTCGGCCCGGCGACCGACCGCTACGCGCTCGCGGTGATGTGCTACGAGCTCCTGTGCGGTCGCCCGCCCTTTGATGGGCGCAACCTCCCGGATCTGCTCCAACAGCACATGAACGCCCCGGTCCCGCCGCTGCGGGTGCCGCTCCCGGCTCAGGCCCACGAGAACGGCAGCACGCTCCACGGCAGCGAGCAGCGGGTCGTGAGCGCGCCCAACATCGATCGCTTCATGCAGCGGGCGATGGCCAAGGATCCGCGCCAGCGCTACTCGAGCTCGCGCGAGCAGTCCGACGCCTTCGCCCAGGCCGCGATGGCCGACGGGCTGTGGGCTGCGCCAGCCCAGCCGCAGCCGCTGTTTCCGCCCCTGGAGATGCCGACGATCCAGTTCAGCAGCCCCCAGGAGCCGACGGTCAAACGCTTCGACGTGCGCGCGGGCCCGATCGTCCTCGGTCGCCACGAGGCCTGCCAGTTTCAGGTCTCCTCGCGTCGCCTCAGCCGCCTCCACGCGTGCATCTTCACCCACCGCGGGCAGCTGTGGCTGGCCGACCTCCACAGCCAAAACGGGACGGTCTTCCAGGGCCGGAGCATGACCCCGGGCATTCCCTCGCCGCTGCCGACCGACGGCACGGTCGCCTCAATTCGGCTCTACGATCGCGAGATCCTCATCCAGGCCGTGCCGGGGCCGCCGGGCTGACGCGAGCACCGTGGCGCGCCCGTGGTTGGCCTCGACCCTGTTGTTTGGACCCGCGCTGGCCTGGTCGCTGGCGGCCGTCGCCGGGCTCGTGTGGACGGGCGCGGACGCGTCGGCGTGGACCGAGCTCGATCGCCACGGTGACCCGGTCGCGGGCTCGGACTCGTGCCGCAGCTGTCACCCGGCCCAGTGGCAGACCTGGCATCGCAGCTGGCACCGCACGATGACCCAGCGACCCGAGCCGGCCAGCCTCGGCCCGCTGGCGCTCGCGGTGGACCCGGCCCCCGAGGCCGAGGCCGAGGGCGAGACCGGGCAGGCGGGAGTGCTCGCGCCCTTCGCCGGCGAGCAGCTCGACTACGGGGGCTTCCGCGCGACCATGGATCGCGGCGCCGACGGGGTCCCGCGGGTCCTCGTCGAGCGCCTCGACGACGCGGGCGAGGCGGTCGTCGGCGCCCCGGTGCTCGACGCCGCCGTCGCGCTGAGCGTCGGCAGCCACCGCTACCAGCAGTACCTCGCCTACCTCGACCGCGGCGGCGGCGAGGGCGAGCTCCACCGCTTGCCGGTCGCCTGGCATCGAGCCGAGCGGCGCTGGATCCACATGAACGGCGCGTTCGTCGAGCCCGAGGGCGAGGACGGCTCGCTCGCGGACTACGAGCGCCACCTCAGCCGCTGGAACGACAACTGTATCTTTTGTCACAACACCGAGGCGGTCCCCGGCCTCGACCCGGGGAGCGCGGGCTTTCGCAGCGAGCTCGGCGAGCTCGGCATCGCCTGCGAAGCGTGCCACGGGCCGGCTCAGGCCCACATCGATCGGCACCGCGGCAACCCGCTGCGGCGCCTGCTCGCGTCGTCCGAGCGCGGGACCGACGGATCGATCGCCAACCCGGCCACGCTCGGGCCCGCGCGCGAGTCCGAGATCTGCGGCCGCTGCCACGGCCAGCGGATCGCCCGGGACATCGCCGCGGTCATGCGCGAGGGCGACGGCTTCGTCGCCGGTGACGAGCTCGCCTCGATCTCGCGCCCGATCTTCGCCGACTCGACGATCGCCGGGGTCGAGGGCCTCGATCGCGGGCGGCCCTTCGCGGCCAGGTTTTGGCCCGACGGGACCCCGCGATTGTCGGCCTACGAGTACCAGGGCCTGCTCTTGTCGCCGTGTTGGAGCGAGGGCGAGGGCCTCGGCTGCGGTCACTGCCACGACATGCACGGCGACGCCCCCGACGGGCAGCTGCGGGCGGGGCGGACGGGGCAGGGGGCCTGCGTCGACTGTCACCGCGCCGACGAGCTCGGCGGCGCCGAACAGCTCGGCGGACACGGCGGCCACGGCGAGGCCGTCGACTGCCTCGGATGTCACATGCCGCGGATCAGCTACGGCCTGCTCGAGGGCATGATCACCCATCGGATCTCGAGCCCCGATCCGGCTGCGTGGATCGGGCGCGGCGACCAGCCTGACGCGTGTACGCAGTGCCACGTCGATCGCTCGCGCGAGTGGGCGGCGCGCTCGATGAGCGCGCTCGGTCTGCGCGGCTCGCCGATCGTCGCGCGCCCCCACGCCGACGAGGCCGCGGCCTCGCGCGTGGTCCTCGATCTGCTCGGCGGCGATCCGATCCAGCGCAACCTCGCCGCCCACGCCCTCGCTCGGCCCGGCGCGACCGCCAGCCTCGACGCGCGCGCGGCCTGGATCGCCGACGGGCTCGAGGACGAGTACCCCTCGGTCCGGTGGTTCGCGTGGCGGGGGCTGCGTTCGCTGGCCGAGCGCATGGCCCCGAACGCGCGTCGGGCCGCGCTGCTCGCTGCGCTCGAGCGCTTCGACTACCTCGGGCCGATCGACGAGCGGGTCGAGGTCGTCACGCGGATCCGGGCGCTGGTCGGCCCCGCGCCGCTGACCGACGACCCCGAGCTGCGCGAGCGCCTGCTGAGCGAGCGGCAGGCCCTCGCGATCTGGATCGGCGAGTGACGGCCACCGTGATCGGCGCTACAACCGGCTGAGTTGAGCCCCGAGCGACACATTCGCGCCTCGATCGCCCTCGTCGCGCTGTTCTTGGCCGCGGGCCTGTGGCTCGAGGCCATGTATGGACTGCGCGCCGAGGGCTGGCTCGACGATCCGCTGCGCCGCGAGTTCCTCCGTCTCGGCCACGCCCACGGCGGCCTGCTCGGGATCCTCAACCTCGCGCTCGCGTGGGCGCTCGAACGGCTCCAGACGCCCGCCGGCTGGGCCCGAAAGATCCGCGTCGCCGCGCTCGTCGGCGCCGCGCTCGTCGGCCTCGGCTTCATGCTCGGCGGCCTCATTCACGGGCCGACCGATCCCGGCCTCCCGGTCCTCGCGGTCCCAGCTGGCGCGATGTTGCTGCTGAGCTCGCTGGCCGCGACCGCGTTGGTCAAGCCCGACGACGCGCTCTGAGAGCGAGCGTCGCGGCCGGTCGCTGACGGCCGCGGGGGTCTAAAGCAGCGGCGACATGATTCGGGCGAGGCCCTCGGCCAGGCGCCAGCGCAGGGGGACCTGGGTTCGCGCCGTGGCCAGGACTTGGCGGCCGTCGGCGAGGTCTTCGCCGAACACCTGGGCCAGTGACTGGGTGACGGCGCGATCGTAGAACATCGCGGTGACCTCGTAGTTGAGGTAGAGGCTGCGCACGTCCATGTTGGCCGAGCCGATCATCGCGACGCTGTCGTCGACGATCATGTACTTGGAGTGGAGCATGCCGGGCATGTACTCGTGGATCTCGCAGCCGGCGGCGATCAGCTCGTCGTAGTAGCTGCGCGCGGCCAGGGCCACGAAGGAGAGATCGTTGTCGGCGGGGTTGGGCACGAGGATCTTGACGTCGACGCCGCGCAGGGCCGCGGTCTGGAGGATGAAGGTCAGCGGCTCGTCGGGGATGAAGTAGGGCGTGACGATCCAGACCCGCTCGATCGCGGTGCCGATCGCGGCGACGAAGGTCTCGGCGATCACCGAGGCGTTGCTCTCGGGCCGGCCCGGGACCTGGTCGGGCCCGCTCGGGATGATCTGGACCAGCGGGCCCGTCGAGGTCATCGGTGTGCTCGGGCGATCGACCATCGACTGGCCCGCGACCGCGTCGGGAAGGTCGCTGTGGAGCTCGACGAGCTCCTCGGTCGCGCTGAGCCAGTCCTCGATGAACACGGCCTCGAGCCCGAGCACCGCGTCGCCGCCCATTCGCACGAGGAGGTCGTTCCAGACCCGGCCGCTGCGGGTCGTGCCCCGGTACTCGTCGCCGACGTTGAGACCCCCAGTGAACCCGAGCTTGCCGTCGACGCACAGCAGCTTGCGGTGGTTGCGAAAGTCGAGGCGTCCGCGGGGCCGAGCGAAGCGCAGGCGCAGCGCGCCGTAGCGGGCGACCTCGCCCCCGGCCGCGCGCAGCGGATCGAAGTGCGCCCGTGGTGTCGCGATGCTGCCAAAGTCGTCGTAGAGCAGCCGGACCTTGACCCCGGCCGCGGCGCGCTCGCGGAGCAGCTCGATCAGCCGGCTCCCGGTGTCGTCGTCGCGCCAGATGTAGAACTGGACGTGGATGCGGTGCTGGGCCTGAGCGATCGCCGCCTCCATGGCCGCGTAGGCGTCGCGCGGGCGCGGGAGGATCTCGACCTCGTTGGCTCGGCGGATCGGAGCGGCCGCGCGCGACAGGGCCAGGCGCAGGAGACCCGTGACCTGTGGCGAGATGTCGCTGGGCGAGCGCTCGAGGTTGGCGATCTCGGCGGTCGCCTCGGTCGGCCGAAGGCCGCGACGCCGTCGGCTGCGTCGACTGCGCCTGGCCTTGCGCCGGCCGAACATCAGGTACGCGAGCAGGCCGACGACGGGCAGCAACGCGAGCGCCAGGATCCACGCGAGCGTGGCCGCGGGTCGGCGACGCTCCAGCACGATCGTGATCGTGGCGAACACCGCATAGGCGATCAGGCCGACCTCGACGGCGAGCACGATCCACTCGGGCCAGTGGCTCACGCCGACCTCGCTCGCGCGCGGCTCGGACGATCAGGGGTTGCGGGGCGCGCGGGCAAGATCGCTGTGTCCTTGGGGTCCGCACGAGCGCGGCTCGGCGCAGCCGCGGACCCTCGGCTTCGCCGGGGGCGTTCGTGTGCGCCAGGCCGCAACCTACAGTAGCGCAACCCGATCGGCCGCCGGGGCCCGGTGGAAATGAAATCGGCGGGGACTACACTGCGCGGCATGTCGGACTCCATTGAGACCCGCAACCCCGCGACCGGCGAGCCGCTGGCTCCCGTCGAGGCCTCGACATCTGCGCAGCTGACCGCCGCCGTCGCAGCGGCCAGTGAGGCGCAGCCAGGCTGGTGGTCGCTGGGCTTCGACGGCCGCGCCGAGCTCTTGCGCCGCTTCGCCGCCCGGGTCCGCGACGACAGCGAGGCCGCCGAGAGCCTCGCGCGCGCGATCTCGACCGAGATGGGCAAGCCGCTCAAGAACGCCCGGGCCGAGGTCGCCAACGTCCACAAGCGGACCGAGACCTTCATCGCGCGGGCGCGCGGGGCTTGCGAGGACGAGCGCGGGAGCGAGGGCGGCATCGAGGTCACGACCCAGTGGCGTCCGCTCGGTGTCGTGGCCGTGATCGCGCCGTGGAATTTTCCGGTCAGCACGCCCAACAACCTCGTGATGTCCGCGCTGCTGACCGGCAACGCCGTGGTCCTCAAGCCCTCGGAGCTGACCCCACGCAGCGGCGCCCTGTACCACGAGCTGCTCGCCTCGGTCCTACCGCCCGGGTTGTTCGGCCTCGTCCAGGGGGGTGGGGGAGTCGGCCGCGCGCTCGTCGCGAGTGAGATTGACATGGTCGCGTTCACCGGCTCGATCGCAACCGGCCAGGCGATCATGCGCGAGGCCGCCAGCGCAATGAAGCGCCTCGTCCTCGAACTCGGCGGCAAAGATCCGATGATCGTGCTGCCCGGGGCCGACGTCGAGGCCGCCGCACGCTTCGCGGTCCAAAATTCGATCGGCAACAGCGGCCAGGTCTGCGTCGCGACCGAGCGCGTATTCGTCCATCGGGCGATCGAGGACGCGTTCATCGCCCGAGTCCGAGAGCTCGTGTCGGAGTTCCAGCTCGGGGATCCGCTCGACGACGGGACCGACATCGGCCCGATGGCCAGCGAGGGCCAGCGCGAAATCGTCCTCGCGCAGCTCGCCGACGCGCGCGCGCGCGGGGCCGAATTCGTGGTCGAGGGCGAGGTCCGCAACCCGGGCTACTGGCTCGGGCCGAGCGTCGTCCGCGGCGTGGCCGACGACATGCGCCTCGCGAGCGAAGAGACCTTCGGGCCCGTCGTCGCGATCTCGACCTACGACGAGGTCGGTGAAGCGCTGCGCCGGGCCAACGCGACCAAATACGGCCTTGGAGCGTCGGTTTGGGGCCCGGCCGACGCGACGACGCAGGGTGTCGCCGAGGGCCTCGAGGCCGGAATGATCGGGATCAACCGGGGCCCGAGCGCCGCCGCGGGGGCGCCGTGGGTCGGCTGGAAGATGTCCGGCTTTGGCTACACTCGGAGCACGGCTGGGATGCGGAACTTCATGTTGCCGCGCACTCACGCGCGCAACCTGTGAGCGCTCGCGCTCGGGTTTCAAAACCGGGGGGTGGGTTGATATTGTTCGCGCATGCGGTCTCTGATTAGCCTGCTCGAGGAGGCGGCGCGGCGCTCGGCGTCCGAGGTCACGCTCGAGTCGGGCCAGCCGGTCGTGTACACGACCGCCCGCGGCGCCGAGGCCGAGACCTCGGTGCTGCCGCGCGGCGATCTCTTCGACATGATCGTGGCCGCGGTCAACGACGCGCAACAGGTCGAGCTCGCGGTTGGCAACCCCGTCGAGTTTTCGGTCGACACGGGGGAGGGGTGGACGGTCTACGCGGAGCCGGGCATGGAAGGGATCACCGTCCGCGCCCAGCGTGAGGGGGGCCTCGAGATCGATCTCGACGACTCGGCTGGCGCAGCGGGAGGCGGCGGCGGTGGCGGTCCGGTCAATCCGGTCAATCCGGTCGGCGAAGCTCGGGGCGAGGGGGCACCCGAGCCGGTGCCGGCCAGGGACTCTCAGCGCTTTGATGCCAGCGAGCCAGACCTGGGCGCCGGCCGCGGCGACGGGGTTCCGATCCCCTTGTCGCGCGAGTCGAGCGACGCCCTCGTGCTCGAGGATCCAGCCCTCGACGTTGGCCTGCTCGACGCCCCGGCCCTCGACCAGCCCGTCGCGGGCGGCGACTACGACGTTCTCGGGCCCGATCCTGCTCCGAACGCGTTTGAGAGCGGCACCTGGGCGCTAGACGATGACGAGGAGCTCGCGGTCGGCCTCGACTCCGATTCACCCGAAGACAGCATCCGCGCGGGCCTGACCCCGCCGGCGCCCGCGATGCCCGGGGACTACGAGGAATTCATCGGCGTCCCGGAGGACGATGACGAGGACGTTGGCGATGGCTACGATCCCTTCGCCGCTCCGGCGCCGGATCCCGACATCGAGCGTCGCCGCACGCTGTCGCCGACCGTCAGGGCGATGGACGCGTCGCCGCCGCCGGTTGGGCAGCCGGTTGGGCAGGTTGAGCAGAGGCAGGCGAACACAAGCGGATCGTGGCGAGCCGCGGAGTCGGAGCCCGCGGGCGCCTCTCCCAAGCTGGCCGCGAGGGGCGGGGCGGTCGCGGACGGCGGGCCGGTCGCGGACGATTCGTCGCCTGCCACGACCGACCGTGAGCAGGGGGCGGTGACCCCCGCCCAGGCCGCAACGCGGCGCGAGCTGTCGACCGTGGCCTCGCCCGGTGCGGTCACGCTGCGCGAGTTCTCGAACTTTGGTCATGGCGAGTCCGAGCTCAACGAGCTGACCGCGAGCATCGCTGAGGGCGTGCTCGTGTACATACGCGAGCCCGGCTTCGCCGACACGCTCGCGCACTCGTTCAAGGCGCCGTCGGTCGTCATCGACGATCAGCTCGACCCCGCCGAGGTCTGGACCCGTGTCCGGGGGCTGCCACCGGGCGCGATCGTGATCGTCCGCTGCGAGGATCCCAGCCGTCTGCTGGGTTGGATCCTGCGCCGCCTCGAGGAGGGCTATCGGGTCTTCGTCGAGACCCGGGCCCGGACCCACGAGGGCGCGCGGCGGATGTTGCTCGGGATCTCGGCCACGGCGCTGGGCGAGCGCTGGCTCGACAGTCAGGTCGCGCTGACGATCGAGCCCGGCGAGGGGGGACCTCGCCTGGTCCAGCCTTGAGCCGAGCCTCGGGCCCGCCGACGATGCCGCGCGATCGGCGGTCGACGGGGCAGAGCTGCACGTCACGTCACGTTTTCCAAGCTCGCGCCCGCGCGAGTCGCTCCACTGGTATGAAATAGCGCGCGCGCGCGTCCAGTACCCAGCGCCGGAGGTCACGATGTTCATCTACGCCTATGTGTTCGCCCTCGTCCTCGGCTCCGTGTTGTTGGGAGCCTCGTTCCTCATGGGCGGTGATCATGACGCCGACAGCGACTTCGATCTCGACGGTGGCGCCGACTTCGACGCCGACGCCGACTTCGACGCTGACGTCGACGCCGATCTCGACACCCACGCCGACGCCGGTCACGACACCCACGGTGATCTCGGCGGGTTCTTTGGCGTGCTCGGCTCGATGCGCTTTTGGACCTTCTTCGCCGCGTTCTTCGGCCTCACTGGGCTGGTCCTCGATGGCCTCGAGCTCGCCGGCCCGTTCGTCGCGCTCGGTCTCGCGATCGCGGTCGGGTTCGTGACCGGCTGGACCGCCGTCACGCTGATCCGCAGCCTCGCGGCCAACGACACCGGTGTCGCCGCGGGCGTCGCCGACTACGTCGGCAAGAGCGGCGAGATGCTGATCGCCGCGGGGCCCAATCGGCTCGGCAAGCTTCGCATCGAGCTCAAGGGCACGACCGTCGACGTGCTCGCCGAGAGCGACGAGGCCGTCGCCAAGGGCGAAGAGGCCCTGATCCTCGAGATGCGCGACAACAAGGCCGTCGTCGTCAAGCTCGACTCGTCCCGGCCAGCGGTCCGCGCCTGAGTCGACGCCCCCCACCACAAGCCCACCCCAAGCTCACCCCAAGACCACCCCTCTCAACCACCGTCGCTCAGGGAGAACCCACCTCATGTATCCAGCAGCTCTATCGCAGCTCGGGGCCCTCGCCCCACCACTCGCCGAGATCACCCTCGGAACGGTGGTCGGCGGGGCCGCAGGGCTCGCCGTCGTGCTCTTGTTCGCGCTCTTGGTCATCAAGAATTTCCTCCACATCTGCCAGCCGAACGAGGTCCTGATCTTCACCGGCCGCAAGCGCATGAAAGACGGCGTCGACCTCGGGCCGATGATCATCTTGCCCCACGGTCGCGCCGATCAGATCGAGGCCAACGAGGGCGGCGGTCGCGGGCGGAAGTGGCGGATCCCGATCATCGAGCGCGTCGATCGCATGGACATGCGCAACCTGTCGATCGACATCGTCGTCGAGAACGCCTACTCGGCCGGCAACATCCCGCTGCGCATCCACGCGATCGCCAACGTCAAGATCCACTCCGACCCCAACCGGATCCGCAACGCCATCGAGCGCTTCTTGGGCCGCGAGACCCGCGAGATCTACATCGTCGCCCAGCAGACCCTCGAGGGCGCCGTGCGTGAGGTCGTCGCCGACATGACGCCCGAGCAGGTCAACGAAGACCGCCTGACCTTCGCCGAGAAGCTGATCGAGAGCGCCATCAAGGACTTCGACAAGCTCGGTCTCGAGCTCGACACCCTCAAGATCCAAAACGTCGCTGACTCGACCAACTACCTCGACTCGCTCGGCCGCCCGCGCATCGCCAAGGTCTTGCGCGACGCCGAGAACGCCGAGAACCAGGCCATGCAGGAGATCACGCAGGCCCAGGCGACGGCCAAGCGCCGCTCGGAGGTCGCCAAGGCCCAGGCCGAGACGGCGATCCTTCAGAAGCGCAACCAGCTGTCCAAGGTCAAGTCCGAGCTCGACGGTGAGGCGATGTCGGTCGAGCGCGAGGCGGTCGCGGCCGCGAACACGGCCCGCGCCCAGGCCGAGCAGGAGCTGCAGCGCATTCGCGCCCAGCTCGAGCAGCGCCGGCTCCAGGCTGACGTCATCATCCCGGCCGAGGCGCGGCGTCGCGCCGAAGCGATCCGGGCCAAGGGCGACGCGGCCCCGACGATGGAGAACGGGCGCGCGCTCGTCGAGGTCCTCGAGGCCACGACCAAGGCCTGGAACGCGATGGGCGACAACGCCCGCGAGATCTACGTGATCCAGCACCTCGAAGAGATCATCGCTACGGTCACCGATCACATGGACGACATCGACATCGGTGAGGTCAACGTGCTCGACCGCGGTGACGGCTCGGCGCTCGCGGCCTACGCCGCCGCCTATCCGCAGACCGTGGCCGCGGTGCTCCGAGCCCTGCGCGAGACGATCGGCATCGACATCCCGGCGGTCCTCGCCGGCGACGGCGGACCGAGCGGAGGCGAACCGAGCGGAGGCGGCTCGAGCGGAGGTGGGGCCAAGCTCCCCCTCGGCGTCGGCCGCGGCAAGCCCGGCGGTGGCCTCAAGCCTCCGAGCCTCTCGACCTCGCCGAGCCACCCCCTCGCCCCGAAGGAGCTGTCGTGATGTCCACGCCCCTCGCATTCATCGAACCCGCCGCGTTTGGTGCCCTCGCCGTCATCCTCGTCATCGGCTTCATCACCGTGCTCGGTGTCATCAAGCGGGTGCTCTACGTCTGCCAGCCCAGCGAGGTCCTGATCTTCTCCGGGCGTCGACGGGTGGCCGGCAACGGTCGCGTCGCCGGCTATCGCATCATCCGCGGCGGTCGTGGCATCCGCGTGCCCTTGTTCGAGACCGTCGACCGCATGGATCTGACCAACATGATCATCGAGGTCCGGGTCCAAAACGCCTACTCCAAGGGCGGCATCCCGCTCTCGGTCCAGGGCGTGGCCAACATCAAGATCCCGGGTGAGGAGCCGCTGCTCAACAACTGCCTCGAGCGCTTCTTGGGCAAGTCCCGCGAGGAGATCATGAAGATCGCCCGCGAGACCCTCGAGGGCAACCTCCGCGGCGTGCTCGCCGGGCTGACGCCCGAGCAGGTCAACAAGGACAAGGAGGAGTTCTCGGCCAAGCTCGCCGAGGAAGCCGAGCAAGATCTGAGCCGCATCGGCCTCGTGGTCGACACGCTCAAGATCCAAAACGTGTCCGACGACGTTGGCTACCTCGACGCGATCGGTCGACAGATCAGCGCCCAGATTCGGCGCTCGGCTCAGATCGCCGAGTCCGAGGCCCGGGCCGAAGCTGCCGAGCAGAAGTGGCGCAACACCATGAACGGTGAGCTGTCCAAGCTCGAAGCCGAGATCGAGATCGCCCGCAAGGAGAACGAGCGCCGGGTCGCCGACGCCCGGACTCGCCGCGACGCGATGATCGCCCAGCAGCTCGCCGAGGTCCAAGCCGGGGTCGCCCAGGCCAACGCCGAGCTCGACACCCAGCAAGCTCGGATCGAGCAGGTCCGACTCCAACTCGACGCCGACGTGCTCCAGCCCGCCGAGGCCGCGCGCCGCGAGGCCGAGGAGAACGCCAAGGGTGACGCGGCCAAGATCGTCGAGCAGGGCCAGGCCACGGCCAAGGTCCTGACCGACATCGCCGAGCGCTACAACACCTCGGGTCGGGCCGGACGCGACATCCTGCTCATGCAGAAGCTCGTCCCGCTGATGGGCACGATGGCCCAGAGCATGGGCGACCTGAAGGTCGACCGGCTCACGGTCCTGGGCAAGGACGGAGGCGGAAGCGAGGGCGACGATCTGGCCGGGAAGCTGGTCAACTACGGCGAGCAGATCAAGGCCGCAACCGGCATCGACGTGCCTGCCCTCGTCAAGAACAAGCTCGGGGGCTGAGGGGTCGTTTATTTGACCCCCGCGGCCGTCAGCGACTCTGCCACGCACGGCCGCTGCGCGGCCGGTCGCTCGGTCGCTGGGCTCCCTCGCTCGGTGGGCTGGCTCTTTTATTTGACCCCCGCGGCCGTCAGCGACTCTGCCACGCACGGCCGCTGCGCGGCCGGTCGCTCGGTCGCTGGGCTCCCTCGCTCGGTGGGCTGGCATGAGCTTCGCCGTGGTCTGCATGGCCCCCTAAAAGGGGGCTCGTTTATTTGACCCCCGCGGC
>NZ_PVNK01000027.1 GCF_002994615.1 Enhygromyxa salina
CTCCCCTAGCTCGCCCCCCCCGCGCTCCCAGTCAACTCGCCGTTTCCATGACTTGTGAATCCGAGCTTCGAGCGTGCGGTGGTATTCACTGATGAGCCGCCGACGGAGAGTCTCGACCGTGCTGACCCGACGCGTGAAGATCAAGAATTTAACGCCGCCGGCCTGCTCCGCCGTGCCGAAGGCCAGCGGGGCCACCTGAGAGACGACCGCGTCGATCTTGGGATGAGGCAGATCTCGTCCAAAGCGTCCCCGAAAACCTTCGCTCAGGCGGGTGACGAACCCCGAGTCGGGAGCCTCGGCCTCGGCCGCCCCCTCGGCCACGTCGCGGTGCCAGTCCCCGTGAGCATCGCCGGCTTCGTCGGTGGCGCCCGTCGCATCGCGCGTGTCCGACGGCTCGACGCCTGTTCCCCGCAGCGAGCTCTGCAGGCTCTCGAACGAGGACAAAAAGCCGATGCGGAACCGATTGTTTCGCCCCTCGAGCACGGGCACGAGGCGCTTTTGGACCAGGCCCATCGCCAGCGTTCCGAGGACGCTCATCTGGTCATCGCGCACGCCCCAGCCAACGCGATCGTGGCGGCGATACTCGGTCTTGGCGACCTCGGTCTCGCCGCCCGCAGTCCGGTAGCGACGTTGTCGACGGACCAAAAAGCGCCGCAGCTCGCGTTGGAGTCGGGGCAAGTCGGCCGCGGCCTCACGCGGCAACAACTCTCCCGCGCCAGGATAGTGATCGAGCAGCGAGAACAGGTCATTCGTCGAACCGTGCACCGGAGTGGCGCTCATGAACAGCCACCGATCGACCTGTCCGTCCAAGATCCGGTGGAGCACGGTGTTCGTCTGGTTCTGGGGGTGGCGCAGACACTGCGCCTCGTCGACCACCACCAGGTCGAAGTAGCGGTCTTTTTCAGCTCGCCGAGCGAGGTCGGAGAGCTTTGCGTTCACTGCGTCCGCGAAGGCCAGGTTGAGCTTTCGCGAGGCGTTGTCCGCGTTCATCTTGCGCGGGCGTTCGTAGTCGAACAAACCCCAGCTGCGAAAGCGCTGCGCGCTGCGCTCCCACAGGGCACGCAGGTCGTCGGTGTCCTTTCGAGTCACGTAGACGGGCCGCGTGAAGCTCGTGTGTCGCACGAAGGGGGCGATCGCCTCGTCGAGACCGAGACTGCGGCACCAGCTGCGCAGGTTGCCGAATTCCTGGGCTCGATGCGTCGGCCAGCCGAACAAGACCGACGCCGCGCGATCGTCCCCAATCCCCTGCTCGCGGCGATAGTTGGTGGCGAAGAACCTCTCGTACTCCTCGAGCCACTTGACCTGCAAATTGTGTCGCGGGCTCACGAACAAGATTCGAGCGTCGGGTTGCTCGTTCCACACCAGCGCGGCCAGGCTGAGCGCTTGGTAGGTCTTGCCCATCCCCACCTCGTCGGCGAGGTAGGCGACCTTCTCGCGGCACAAAATATTGTGGAGCGCCGCCACCCCGCGACGCTGCATCGCGGCCATCGACGCGGTCTCGGGATCGCCATGAAGGGAGAGGTCGATCAGCTCGCCAACGTCATCGGGGTGGATCCGGTGTTGGAAGGGCTTCACGGGCTGGTCTCCTTGGCCGCGCCCCGTATTCGGTCGGGCCGCGCGAGCTGTCGCTCGAACCAGCGCAGCATCTCTTCGGCCCGCCCAGCGTCGCGCCCTAGCTCCGTCTCGAGTCCAGCGAGCACCTCTGCGCGCAGCCGTGCGGTCACCTCACGGGTGCGGGTGACCAGCTTGCGGTCGCCGACCACCGAATGCCAGCTTCGAAGCACCGACCCCAGCTCACGCAACACCAAAAATCGCACCGGTGCCGGGCCGCGGGCGCGCTCGGCCTGGCGCACCACCTTCATCGCGCTGGCGGGCCCGGCCACCAGCAGACCGCGCTGCAAGTCGGGGCGCTCCTCGAGCTCGTGCAAGCGGGCCCGGAGCGCCCGCATCGAGCGATACAGATCGTAGAGATTACCCACGTCGAACGCCGCGGCTTCGTCGAGCGTCTGCTCGTCGTCGTCCCCCTCCTCGCTCCCCTCCTCGCCCCGCACCGCGCCTTCGCCACCCGGCTCGATGCGAGCCTGGCTTCGCCAGCTTTCGAGGATCTCGGAGGCAGTGAGGGGCCGACCGTAAGTTCGGGTGCTGTGGTCGAGACCGATCTCCACCACCACGCCTTGCCACCGATGTCGGCGGTCCCCCTCGCGATACGCGACGGTGAAGGTCGCCGCGCGCGGCGGAGGTGGCCCGACCTGTTCGTGCACGCCGCCCTCGGTCTCGATCGGGGCCAGCTCGGGGAGCTCGAGCACGAAGTCGTGTTGGTCGGGACCCGGGTCGATCCACCAGCGCCAGCGTTCATCGGCCCAGTCCCAGGCCACGCAGATGGCCACCGGGCTTGGCTCGGGCGCGCCCTCTTCAGATTCACCTTCGCTGGCCAAGTTGTCGGGGTCGACGGCTTCGCCGTCTGGGAACCAGTCGGGCTCCCCCTTCATGACCAACATCGCCTCGACGTTGCCGCCCGCTCCGACCAGGCCCGCGCGGGTGAAATTGCAGCTCCCGACCGCGGTGTAGGCGACGCCGTCGTACGCAATGAAGTACGCCTTCATGTGCCAAAACCGATCCCCGCCGTCGTCCGCGTTGCGGAGGACCGCGAGCTCGTCGCCGCCGCGCTTGCGCATCGCCTCCAGGAGGTCGGCATGCTGGCCCCGCGACAGCGCGAGCCTCTGGTCGCGGGGCCGCAGCGCCGGCAGCAGCACCGTGCAACGGGCGTTGAACGCAACCATACGCTGGGGCACGTCGGCCCAGTAAGGGCTCGCGGCCCACAGCTCGGTGGCCCGCCGCGAGCGACCTTGTTGGAGGAAGTCTGCGAGCCCCGCGTCATGGACAACCGAGAAGTACAGCCGAGCTCGCAGGGTTCCGCTCCATGGGCACTCGGGATCGTCCGTGAAGCGCCGTCGATTCGGCAGCTGGGCGAGACGTTCCCGCACTCGCGCCATGGCGTCGACCCGTTTCCCCCGTTCACCGCGCGCCGTATAGCCTTGCAGCCAGGTTGTGAATGCCTCGAGCGCCCCGTGACTCTGCTGCTTCTGGGTATGGATCCAGGTCTCGCCAAAGCTCTCCACGTTGCGGCCCCAGCCCGACATGCTGAGGTTGGCTGACGTCACCGCCACATACACCCAGCCCGTGCCTTCGTCGTCTTCGCCCGCGATGATGATCAACTTGGGATGGAAGTACCGGTTTCGAATTGGGACCGGGCGCGCGACGTAGCGGTAGCGACCCGAGGTCTTGGGGCGCGTGCTCGGGTCGTAGTAGACCGCGCAGGGAACCTCACCCAGGCGCGCGTGCAGCCCCGCCCGCTTGGCCGCGGCCGTGCTTCCCTCGACTCCGAGCACCGTGGGCAGCACGTGCTCTTCGACGAAGGCGGGATCGAAGTTGAACGTCGTGAGCACCACTGCGTCGACGACGTGGAACCAGTCGACGGCGCGCTCGACCCGTTCGCGAATCGTGCCCGGCGCGCTCACGCCCGCACCTCGTGGAGCTGATTGGTGATCGCTCGCAGCGGCTCCAGATAGTAGTCGTTTCGCCACGCTACCCCGGCGACAAAGAGGTCGTCTTGGGGGATCTCTAGCTCGAGGTCGGAGCGCAAGCGCCCGTCTTCTTCCCACACCCAGGCCGCGCGCCCTCGACTCTTGCTGATCGTGGCGTGCAGTTCGAGCACCGAGCGGGCCACCGCAACCCGGCTCGATGGATCGATCTGACAAAACAGCTGATGGCGACGGGCTGCGATCCCCGTCCCGTAGTAGCCGGAGTCGGCGAAACGACCCAGCGCCTCGCGGAGCGCCCCCGGCTCGACTGGCAAGTCGGGAGCAATCGTGTCGAGTCGCTTGCCCCGATGCGCACACAGCCAGCGAAACACGGACTCGACCACGGCGAGCAGGTCTTCGCAACGGATCGCCTGCTCGATAGCGAGCGCCATCTCACCGGAGGCCCGCCTTCGCTCGGTCTCCAGGAAGGCTCGATGCGACACCGACTTTCGTCCCCGCAGTCGCCGCGCGAGCCGACGATTGAGCGCGTGGCCCTCCACGAGGTGGGCGTGGAGATGGTCGGCGAGCGGTACATCCTCGAAGCAGCGCTCGATCGCCCGCACCACCGGGTTGTTCGCCCGGTTCGGCAATTCGACCGTCTCACCGGCCATCGCCGCACGAACCATGGTCAACAACTTCTTGCGCGCGCGTCCCTCGATGCCGGGCGCATGCCGTCTTGCCTCGCGCGTGGGTTCAGACAGCCGCAACAGCCCCGCGTCGAGCAACCCCGCTCGCCCCGCGGCGCCGCGATACAACCCCCACACCCCGTTCGCCTTTTGTCCGCCCAGCAGGTGCCAGCGCCTGTCCGTCCGCGAGATGTGGGGCACGTCGTCGAAGCGCCCTCGCACCCGCCTTGCCCCCGGCAGCGGCCACGCGTCGCGTCGATCGAGCCCCCGACGCACGACCACCGTGCGTGCGAACGCCTGCTCGATCAAGATGAAAAAATCGTCGACCCGACCCGCGAACTCCGAATGCTCGGCCTCGAACCCTTCCCACAACGCGAGTGCCTCGCACAGCACCTGAAAGCCTCGCAGCTGCGTCGTCTGCTCCGTCAGATGCGGCACCAGATCCCGCGCTCGCACGGACCAGATCGCGAGCACCCCCATCCCGTCCGCTCGGTTCGCCACGCCGAGGAGCTCGTCGTCCTTGGTCGTGAGCATCATGTTCGACAGTGACATCGTTCAGACCCCGACTGCATCCAGCGCCGGCCTCCTGTTCAGTAAGCCAGCAACACCAGCTCGTACATCCGCCCCCCGCACTCGTCGACGTTGGTCTCGATCCACGCCGTCGCCGCCTCGGACGCCTGCTCGGCGTTGCCGTCGAACACCACGCCTCCGTCGATCAACATCGCGAGCCGCTCGACCTCCCCGCACATCGTCGGCGTGGTGCCGCATGAGGACGAGAAGGGCTCGACCTCCCAGGGATACTCGGTGATCCCATCGGCGACCAGCGAGGTCCCATCGATGTAGTAGAGGTCCATGCCGTTGGCCTCGATGCGCACGAAGAAGCCCTCGGGCTCCTCGACCACGGTCACGGTCGCGGCGAGGTTGGGGTTGCCGAGCAGCTCCTCGATCGGCGCGACCTTGGGCTGGACCTCGATGACGAGGCCCTGCAGCAGCTCCATCGCGCCGCACTGCTCGACGTTGAGCACGGCCTTGTTGCCCTGATCTTGCCCGTTGAGCACGCAGATGAAGGTTGCGGGCAGCATCGGCGGATCGACGCCCATCATGTAGGTGGGCACGGCGCTGACCTGGACCGCGTCGTTCACGGGGCCACACGAGTCGGCCTCGATACAGTCGCCGAGCACGCAGGCGAGGCCGGGCTCGCAGCTCTCGAGCACCCCGCACGGGCAGCCAGCCATGCCGGGCTCGCAGTCGGTGTCACCGTCGCCATCGCCCGTGTCGCCGTCGCCGGAGTCGCCCTTTCCATGGCCCGTGTCGCCGTCTCCATCGCCCGTGTCGCCGTCGCCGGGCTGCGAGTCGGAGCCCGTGTCGTCAGCGAAGGTCTCGCTGCCGCTGTCACCGTCGGCGACATAATGGGGGTTGGGCACGCGCACACAGCTGGCCGCCAACGCGAGCGCGCCGACGCCAACCCACCAGTCCAGCTTGCTCATTTTTTCACCAGCTTCAGGTCATTGGGCTTGCGCATCTCGACCCGATACACCGCGTCAGACTCGATCTTGATCCGTCCAGCGCGCTGCCACTTCTCGTCGGGCGACTGGCGCAGCTGCACGCCGTAGCTGCCCTCGGGCAGCTGGATCCGGGCTCGCGGCTCGAGGGTCAGGACCCGGCCGTTGACCCGCACATAGACGAAGAAAAACTCGTTGGCGACGAACTCGATCGGCACGAGCTCGCGCTCGGCGTCGGCGCCCTCTTCTCCGGTCTCGGCCGCCGCCTCGTCGCCGGTCTCGGTCGCGAGCTCGCCGCCGGTCTCGGCCGCCGCCTCGTCGACCACTTGCCCGGCCGACTCGGGCGGCTCGCCTGCATCCCCTTCTTGCTCAGGAGGCTGCTCAGGAGGCTGCTCGGGCCCCGCGGCCCTGGCCGCCGCGTCGCCGGGGGGCTGCTCGGACCCCACGGCGGCGCCTTCGGGCTCGGGCTCGGAGCCGCGCTTGCCGACGCCGAGGACCATGAACCCCACGCCGAGCGCCGCGGCGACGCCGACCCCCGCGAGCGCGAAGGGCCAGCCCTTTCGGCGCGCGCGCTGCACGGGCAAGACCTCGCTCGCCGAGAGGAGCTCCGGGTCCTCCTCGGCCGTCAGCTCCGAGCCCGTGGGCACGGTCTGGGCGGCCGCCATGACGTCGAGCTGCGAGTCGGTGCTCGGCCGCGGATAGGTCTCGCCGTACTGCATCGAGTCGCTGCAGTCGGGGATGCCGCCCCACGAGCCCTCGGGCACGCTCGAGACCTTGCTGCCCTCGGGGATCTCGAACACCGAGTCGGGCTCGACGAAGCGCAGGACCAGCCGGCGAAGATCGCTGTTCGACTCGCGGTACTCGGGCCAGCGCACGAGCATGCCCAGGGCCTTGCGCGCGGTCGGGATCCGGGCGGCCTCGTCGGGCTCGAGCAGGCCCTTGCGGACCTGGTCGAGGGCCGGCGGGATCGCGCTTGGGTCGCGCAGCGGCGGGACCTCGCCGCTCATGACCATCGACAGCAGCTTGCCCTGGTCGAGCTTGCCCCGGAACCGGCGCCCGTCGATCAGCTCGTGGAGGATCGCGCCGACGGCGTAGAGATCGACCGTCGGCTTGCGCGTCTGCTTGCGCAGCTGCTCGGGCGGCATGTACTGCAGCTTGCCCTTCACGAAGGAGCCCTGGGTCTCCTCGGTCGCGAAGCGCGCGATGCCGAAGTCCATGAGCTTGACCTCGCCGGTCGTGGTCACCATCACGTTCTGGGGCGAGACGTCGCGGTGGACGATGACCGAGCCGGCGTCGGTCCGGACCTGGTGGGCGTAGGACAAGGACCGAAGCAGCTCGCCGATGATGAAGGCCGCGATCGTCAGCGGCAGCCGCTCGTGCTCGCGCGCGAGCGCGCGCTGGAACTGCGACAGGGTCATGCCGGAGACCAGCTCCATGACCATGTAGCAGTCGTGGTCGTGGGCGACGGCGTCGTAGACCTGCACGATGTTCGGGTGGCCGAGCATCATCGACAGCCGGGCCTCGGCCAGGAACATCTCGCGGTACTCCTCGCGCTCGCTGAGGTGCGAGGCCAGCAGCTTGATGGCGAAGAAGCGGTCCTCGCTCGGCTGCGTACCCTGGATGCGGGCCGACCAGACCTCGGCCATCCCGCCGGATCCGATCTTGCGTAGCAGCTGATATTGGCCGAGGTGGCGCACGAGGGACTGTTTTCGCGTTCGCGAGGACGCTCGCGGCTCAGCGCGAGGTCGGGTCGTCATGGTGCCGTGCGAGCACGGCCGAGATCAAGAATACGGACTCGGGCACGTGCTTCGCACCCGAATCGGCCCAGATCGGTCCCGCAACCGGTGGCAGGGGCCAGGACAGTCAGCGCGCTGTTGCCGGCCCCCGCACCGCGGGCGGCGGCGGCCCGGGCTCGGCGTCGACTCTGATATCTTCTCGCCGTGGCCTCGCCGATCCTCACCTGCGCGCTCGCGACCTTGAGCGCAGTCGCAGGCTACGCTGCGCCCGGACCCAAGCTCCCCGCCCCGACGCTCGCCTTTGCCCCGGCCGATGCGTCCGGCGACTACGCGGAGGCGCTCGCGGCCGTCGACGAGGCCAACATCGCGGTCAACCGCGACCCCGAGGCCAACCTCGCCCAGCTCGAGGCCGCGCTGACCGCTCTGCTCGCCTTCGGCCCCCAGATCGCCGCCGATCCCAAGGGCCGCGAGGCCCTGGATCTGAGCCAGCTCAACCTCGCCCGCGCGCTGCTCCTGACCGAAGACGAGGACAAGGCCGCGCAGGTCATGGACGCGCTGCTCATGAGCGCAGGTCAGCGCAAGCTGCCGATCAAGCGCTTTGGCCCGACCCTGGTCAACTTCCACGATCAGCGGCGCAAGAAGCTCGAGAAGCAGGGCGCGGCGTCGATCCAGGTCCACTGCCGAGTCTCGTGCCGGATCGTGGTCGACGAGCACTCCGCGACGGCCGACTCGGGCCCGCTCTACCTCGGCACCCACCGGGTCTGGATCGAATCCGCCGACGGCAGCGAGCCGCCCGAGCGCCACGAGCTCGAGCTCGGCGAGGACGGAGTGTCCGAGGTCATCTACTACCCGGCCGAGGTCGAGGAAGAGTGCGAGGTCGTCGCGCCGCCCCCACCGCCCGAGCCGCCGCCACCGCCGCCCAAGCGGATGCTCCCGCGCTGGGCAGAGATCAGCGTGGCGGTGATCGGGGTTGGAGCGGTGGCCGCGGGCGGCGTGCTCCTCGGCCTCGATGGCAAGTGCCCCGGCGGCCAGGACCCGGTCGCGGGCGCCGCAGACTGCCCGGAGCTCTACGAGGGGACGGTGTCCGGCATCGCCGCGATCGGGATCGGCTCGGCCTTGGTGGTGACCGGCGGCGTGATGCTCGCGGTCGACGAGGTCCGGGTCGGGAAGCAGACCGGGCGCCAGGCCGTGCTCTCGTGGCAGATGCGCTTTTAGCAGGCTGCTAGCAGCCCGGGGTGCTAGCAGCCCGGGGTGCAATGCATCGTGTCGCCTCGCGCCGGAATGTTCGCCGAGGGCGCGAAGCCAAAACGCCGCTGTACCGGGCGTACTGCAAGTTTTGGCGAC
>NZ_PVNK01000028.1 GCF_002994615.1 Enhygromyxa salina
GGCCGGGGCTGAGGTCGTGGCCTCGGGCTTGGCCGGCGCAGAGCCAGAGGCGTCGGGCTCGGTCGAGCGACAGGCTCCGCTGGCCACGACGAGCGCGAGCGCGATGGAGATCGCGTGCTTGGGGGTCGGCACGCCGCCATGCTACTCGACAGCCCAGCTCGCGGCGCTCGACGAGATCCACGAGGCGGGCCTGGCCGGACCCGGCCCGAGCTGTGAGTTCGAGGGCGCGTGACCGGGCCGCCAGCCTCGACGCCGTCCGCGCCGATGCCCTGGCCAAGCCCCGAAAACGGCGTAATTCGTACGAGCTTCCACACGGTCTGGGGCCGGGCTGGGGTGTGGTAGGTGCGACGCCAAGGTATATCCTTCGACCGCCGCGCATGTCCCAACTCGTCGCCAAGACCCCCCCACTGTCGCAGCGTGATCGCTCGACCCCGAAGCTGATCAGCGAGCTGTGTCGGCAGTTCTACGGGCTCGGTTGGGTCAGCGGGACCGGGGGCGGGATCTCGATCCGCGACGCCGAGGGTGTGTGGGTTGCGCCCTCGGGCGTCCAAAAGGAGCGGATCGATCCGGACGAGGTGTTCCTGCTCGCCGACGGCGTGTGGGATCGGGTCGAGATCCTCGAGCGCCCGCGCGATCCAGCCCTGCGCATCTCCGAATGCCAGCCGCTGTTCTTCAACGCCTTTCGCATGCGTGACGCGGGCGCGGTGCTCCACAGCCACTCGCTGTGGGCCGTGCTCGCCGCGCGCCTGGCCTGCCCCGACGGCGGTCCCGGTGAGTTCCGCAGCCAGAACCTCGAGATGCAAAAGGGTCTGCGCGGCGTCGGCTGCTTCGACGAGCTGCGCGTCCCGATCATCCCCAACACCGCCCGCGAGTCCCAGCTGAGCGACTCGATGGCCGACGCGATCGCCCGCTACCCCGACGTCGACGCGGTCATCGTCGCTGGCCACGGCATCTATGTCTGGGGCCGCGACTGGGTTCACGCCAAGACCCAGGCCGAGTGCCTGGACTTCCTCATGCGCGCCACCGTCGAGGCTCACCGCCTCGGCTTGGGGCCCGCGTAGCTCGTAGCCCTAGGCAACACCATGCAGCTGGCCTGGATCGACCCCCAACCCGACTATCCCGCCCTCGACGTCGCGCACCTGCGCAGCGTCGGCGTGACCTACGAGCAGCTCGAGCTGGCCGATGACGCCTACCAGCCGGCCCTCGACGCGCTCAAGCGCGAGCGGGGCTACATCGAGCAAGACGTGATCGCGCTCGCGCCCGAGACCGACAACCTCGACGCGATCTGTGCGAAGTTCGCCGACGAACACCTCCACACCGACGACGAGGTCCGCTTCGTGCTCGCGGGCGAGGGCATCTTCGACATCCGCGACGACGCGGATCGCTGGATGCGCGTGACCGTCGAGGCCGGCGACCTGATCGTCGTGCCCAAGGATCGCCACCACCGCTTTTTTCTGACCGACAGCAAGCAGATCCGCTGCGTGCGCCTGTTCCAAGACAGCGCCGGCTGGGTCCCGCACTACCGCTGAATTTTCACAACCAATCGAGAAGAACACATCATGGAAGCAGCGCGCCAAACCACCGCCACCCCCGACTACAAGGTCGCCGACATCTCGCTCGCCGAGGCCGGACGCAAGCAGATCGCCCTCGCCGAGAAGGAGATGCCCGGGCTCATGAGCCTGCGCGAGCGCTACGGCTCGCAAAAGCCCCTCGCGGGCGCGCGCATCTGCGGGTGCCTGCACATGACCGTGCAGACGGCCGTGCTGATCGAGACCTTGACCGCGCTCGGAGCCGAGGTCCGCTGGTCCTCGTGCAACATCTACTCGACCCAAGACGAGGCCGCCGCCGCGATCGCCGTGACCGGCGTGCCGGTCTACGCGTGGAAGGGCGAGACCGAAGAGGAGTACGTGTGGTGCATCGAGCAGACCCTGACCTGGCCCGACGGCAGCGGCCCCAACCTGCTGCTCGACGACGGCGGTGATCTGACCAACATCGTCCACAAGGACCACCCCGAGCTGCTCGCGAACATCAAGGGCCTGTCCGAGGAGACGACCACCGGCGTCCACAACCTCGACAAGATGGCCGCCAAGGGCGAGCTCAAGGTCCCGGCGATCAACGTCAACGACTCGGTGACCAAGAGCAAGTTCGACAACCTCTACGGCTGCCGCGAGAGCCTCGCCGACGGCATCAAGCGCGCGACCGACATCATGGTCGCGGGCAAGACCGTGGTCGTGGCCGGCTACGGCGACGTCGGCAAGGGCTGCGTCCAGTCGATGCGGGGCTTCGGCGCGCGCGTGCTCGTGACCGAGATCGATCCGATCTGCGCGCTCCAGGCCGCGATGGAGGGCTACGAGGTCACGACCATGGAAGAGGCCGCCCCGCTCGGCGACATCTTCGTGACCACGACCGGCTGCTGCGACGTGATCACCCTCGAGCACATGAAGCGGATGAAGGACGAGGCGATCGTCTGCAACATCGGCCACTTCGACAGCGAGATTCAGGTCGCCGCGCTCGTCGATGACCCGACGATCGAAGAGATCAACGTCAAGGCCCAGGTCGACCGCTTCGTGTTCGCCGACGGCCACGCGATCATCTTGTTGGCCCGCGGTCGCCTCGTGAACCTCGGCTGCGCGACCGGGCACCCGAGCTTCGTGATGTCGAACAGCTTCACCAACCAGGTCATGGCCCAGCTGACCCTGTGGCAGGAGACCGACCAGTACGAGGCTGGCAAGGTCTACGTGCTGCCGAAGAAGCTCGACGAAGAGGTCGCGGCGATGCACCTCGAGAAGGTCGGCGCCAAGCTGACCAAGCTGACCGCGGCGCAGGCCGAGTACCTCGGGATGCCCGTCGAGGGCCCCTTCAAGCCTGAGCACTACAGGTACTGATTTAGACCCCCCTGGGCGTTGGCGACTTTGCCACGCACTGCCGCTGCGCGGCAGGTCGCTCGTTCCTCGCTCGGTGGGCTCTCATGTGCCCTGCAATGGTCTCCGTGGCCCCCTAGAAGGGGGCTTTGTTGGCTCGTGGGTGGGCGGTTGTGCACTTTGCCACGCACTGCCGCTGCGCGGCAGGTCGCTCGTTCCTCGCTCGGTGGGCTCTCATGTGCCCTGCAATGGTCTCCGTGGCCCCCTAGAAGGGGGCTTTGTTGGCTCGTGGGTGGGCG
>NZ_PVNK01000029.1 GCF_002994615.1 Enhygromyxa salina
GGGTTGGGGCTGGGGGCCGGCTGGGTCGGCTCGGCGCCGTCACTGAGGGGCGTCGCGCTCTCACCCCGGGCCTCGGAGTCGGCGAGCATCTGCTCGAGCTGAGCGATGCGATCGCTGGCTTGGGCCCGCTCCTGAACCGCGGCGGGCTCGTCGCCGTAGAGCTGGGTGTGATTCTCGCGGTAGCTCTCGAGCAGGATCTTGGCCTTGCGCAGGTGCGTGGGGTTGCGCGAGACCTCGTAGGCCCGGCTGTGGGCCTCGGCGATGTTGTAGACCAGCGCGTTTCGGATCGTCCGGGTGTCTTCGGTGTCCGGCAAGATCGCGAAGGCGCGCTTCCACAGGGCGAGGGCGGCCTCGTACTCGGCGGTCTGATATTTGATCTCGGCCTCTTTGTTGAGGGCCTTGGCTTCGGCGAGGGGATCCGCCGCGGGATCTTGCGCGAACGCAGTCACGGCGCCGAGCTCGATCGAGCTCATGACGAGGGCCATGGTCAACAAGGTCGCAGTGGGGCGTCGGCGCACGCCCCACAGTACCGGTTGGGCCCGCTGGCGTCAGCACCTACAGCGAGACCCCGATCGCCTTGCAGTTTTTCTTGATCGCCTTGCGCCGGATCAGCGTGACCTTCTTGAGCGACGATGAGGCCTTGCCCTTGTCCTTCATCTTGCAGGCCGCGAGGGTCATCAGCTCGGCGGTCTTGGACTTCGACTTCTTGCGCCAGCTCGCGTAGGCGAGCTTGTAGGCCTCGGCCGCGCGGCCGCTGTTGTAGGCTGCCTTCGCCGCGGTGTAGAGCTGCGCGTCATCGCGCGGATCGTTGGGACTGCCTGGCTTGGGCTTGGGCTTGGGCTTGGGCTCCGGCGTCGTGGCGACCGGCTGGGGTTGGGGTTGGGGCTTGGGCTTGGAGCTCTTCTTGGACCTGGAGCTCTTCTTGGGCTCGGGCTCGGGCTCGGGCTCGGGCTCTTCGCTGCCCGTCTCGGTCGCTTCGTCGCCGGTCTCGGAGTCGGCCTCCCCGGCGGCGAGGTCGGGCTCGGGTAGGGGCGCGGGT
>NZ_PVNK01000030.1 GCF_002994615.1 Enhygromyxa salina
GCCAAGCCCCATGCAGATCTGGGAGCAGGAGGTCAAGGCCGACCCGACGCTCGGACCCAAGTGGAACAAGGGCCGCTCGCAGGTCGTCGGCGGCGCGGTCATGACCGGCATCGGCACGGTGTCCCTGCTCGGGGCCGCCGGGATGGTCGTCTGGGGAGCCGGTCTGCGCGCGATCAGCAACGAGCCCTGTGAACCCGCCGACGTGTTCGACACCTGCGACACCTTCGACGGGAGCGGGGCCTTCGTCACCGGCGGGGTGCTCGGCGTCGTCGGGCTCGGGCTCGCCGGGTCCGGCATCGCGCTGCTCGTGCTCGGCACCAAAAAGCGCGCGGAGGTCAAGGACGCCAAGCCCCAGCCGGTCGCGCTCTCGCCCTACTTCAACCCGAGGCAGGGCGGCGGCGGCCTGAGCTTCAGTCTGCGCTTTTGACCCCCACCCCCCGGATCCGCGACGCGCTGAGATCCACGTCGGCCTCGGCCCAGACCTGCTCGAAGGTCTCGCGGAGCTCGCGAGCCTCGTCGGCCCGCCCCTGAGCCTCCAAGCTCTGCATCAGGCCGATCATCGACCAACCATTGCGCGGATACTGCTCGAGGTCGCGCCGATACACAGCCTCGGCCTCGGCCGGGCGGTTGGCGGCGAGCAGCGCGAGACCTAGGGACTGGCGGGTTGGGTAGTACCAAAACGGCGGCTCCATGTAGGGCAGCGCGTCCTGGTGTTCGACGGCCCGCGAGAACGGCTCGATCGCGGCCTCGTTGTTTCCCTCGGCCATGGCGATCTCCCCCAAGAGCAGCTCGTCCGCGATCGCGAGCAGCGAGCTCGCCGGATAGTCGACGCTGTCGAGGAAGTGGACCTTGACCGAGTCGCGCAAGGGGGCGAGCGCCTCCCGCTCGGCCTTCGCGGCGTCGAGATCGCCGAGGTTCGCGTGGGCGACGCCGCGCGCGTAGTGCCAGATCGCCTTGGAGTAGTCGAACTCCGAGGGCGGCTCGGGCTCGGCCAGGATCTCGTCCCAGCGGCCGAACTGGACCAGGGCCAGGAGCGGGATGGTCTTGAACAGCTCGACTGAAGGATACTCCTGGATCTGCTCCATGCGCACCTTGGCTGCGACCTTGCGCGCGGCCTCGATCGCCACGGCGCTGCGGCCCTCCATGCTCGACGCGGCCCACAAAAAGTGAATGTTGTGCGGGTAATAGAGCGCAGGATAGAAGCCCTGGGCGTTGCAGCGGGCGAAGTAGGCCTCGTCGACCGCGGCCGCGCGGACGTTGGCCTCGGACGCGTCGTGGTAGCGCCCGACCCTCCAGTAGATGTGCGCGGGCATGTGGACGAGGTGCCCCGATCCGGGCACGAGCTTGGCCAGGCGGTCGGCGGCCTCCTCGGCCCGCTCGGGCTGCGAAGAGGCCTCGACCGCGTGAATGTAGAGGTGCAGGGCCAGGGGATGGCGCGGGCTGCGTTCCATCACGGTCTCGAGCGCGTCGATGACCTCGACGGTGCCGGGCTTGGGCTGCTCGGGATCGAGCCAGTAGTCCCACGGCATCGTGACCATCATGGCCTCGGCGAACAGCGCCTGGGCGTCGTCGTCGAACGGATACTTGCGGGCCAGCTCGCGCATCGCGGCGGCGTAGGCTTGATCGAGCGGCTCACGGGGCTCGTCAGGGTCGGCGCTGTAGCGGGCCGCGAGGGCGTCGATGTAGTCGCGCTCGACCTCGGACGCGTGCTCCTTGCGCTCGATCGCACCGGTCAGCGCAGCGTATGCAGCCACGCGTTCATCACGAGACATTACCGCTTTCCCGTTACTGGTCACATTGATGTTCGGGCCCGTGGCCAGGGCCTCGCCCCAAAAACAGATGGCGCAGGTGTCGTCGAGGCGCTGCGCGGCTTGGAAGCTGCGAATGGCCTCGGCGTGGTTGAAGCCGAACATGAGCACCATGCCCTGATTAAAGTAGCGTTGGGCGTCGGGGTTGGCGCTGCTCGTCGCCCGGTGATAATCGCCCATCCCCTCGAATAGCGGCGCCCCGGCCCGAATCGCCAGCTCGTCCGTCGGGGTCGCCTCGGCGACGGGACCCTGGGCGCCCTTCGGCTCGGAATTCGAGCACGCGACCAGGGCGAAGACAGTCAGGAGTGGAGCAATTGTAATGGCCTTCATGAGATCCCCCTCGAACAGCTCGAGCAAGTATAGTCACCTGTTTCGTGCCCACACCCGCGAGGGTCAGCGCAACTTTTGGGGTCGCGGCTCGTGCGACGCGACCTTCGAGTGGCCGCCGCCGTCGCCACCACCGCCGCCGTCGTCGGCGGCCCGGCGCGAGGATCCCCCGAGCGCGAGACCTTCGGTGGCTACGACCCGCTGAGCAGGTCGAAGCCGACCTGCAGTGGGTTCGGGCCGCGCTCGCTCAGCGCCTGCTCGAGGGTCGGATCCTCGGCCCCGGCCATCAGCCAGTAGCTCAGACGCTCGCGCAGCGCGTCGTCGAGGACCCCCGCCGCGAGGCCACGGCGCAGCTGCTCGAGCTCGCTCGCGTCGACCTCGGCGACCTCGACCGCCCCGGAGTCCTCGCCCTCGCCCTCGGCGTCTGGCTTGGACGTCACGACCGGCGCCGCGACGGCCTCGAGCGGCTCGACGTCGACCCAGGCGTGGTCCTCGGCGTCCACGAGCACCTCGCCCCCCTCGCCCACCTCGCCCACCTCGCCCTCCCCTTCGTCGTCAGCGAGCTCGAAGCCGACCGGCACCTGGACGATCGTCGGCGCGACCCGCCAGGCCGGATCGCCGTGATCCCGCAGCCGCCGAGCCCGACGCGCGGCGAGGACCTCCCACGGCTGGGCGTTGAGCACGTGCTGCCGCTCCAGCCACCCGCGCCGCGCCATCGCCAGCGCGAACTCGTGGCGACCGAGGTGACGGGGCGCGTGGGCGTCGGTGTCGAGCACGACCGCGACCCCGCGCTCGCGGCAGCGGCGGCAGTCGACGTCGCCGAGGTCCATGCGGTTGGGCCCGCCGTTGCACTCGAGCGCGACGTCGTGGTCACGGGCCGCGACGAGCACGGCCTC
Source organism: Enhygromyxa salina (assembly GCF_002994615.1). Classification (GTDB taxonomy): domain Bacteria; phylum Myxococcota_A; class Polyangia; order Nannocystales; family Nannocystaceae; genus Plesiocystis; species Plesiocystis salina_A. The sequence goes on from NZ_PVNK01000030.1 coordinate 3,032, forward strand.
GAGCTCGAGCGGATAGGGATCGCGCTTGCCGGGCCGGCGACCGGTCGGGTGCCCGATCGCGTCGACGACCCCGGACTCAATCGCCCGGATCACGCGCCTGGTCATCGTCGCCTCGTCCTGGTTGGTCCACTTGTGGACGCTGGCGACGACCCAGTCGAGCTGCGCGAGCAGGGCGGGATCGAGGTCGAGCTCGCCGTCCGCGAGGATGTCGACCTCAACGCCCGAGAGCAGGCGCAGATCGTCGAGCTCGCCGTCGAGCTTGCGCACGCGCTGCATCTGGGCGGCGAGGCGGCGCTCGTCGAGGCCGTTGGCGATGCCCAGGGCCTTGGAGTGATCGGTGATCGCAATGTAGCGGTGGCCGAGCTCGCGGGCGCGGGCGGCCATCTCGCCCACGCTGCCGCTGCCGTCGCTGTCGCGCGTGTGCATGTGCAGATCACCGAGCAGGTCGCCGGCCTCGATCAGCTTGGGCAGGCGCCCACGCTCGGCGGCCTCGATCTCGCCCTGGTTCTCGCGCAGCTCCGGGGGGATCCACGGCAGGCCGAGGTGGCGAAACACGTCGGCCTCTTCGGGGCAGGGATCGATCAGCACCTCGTCGCGGGAGAACACCCCCTTGTCGCTGACCTTCACGCCCATCCGACCGGCCCGCTTGCGCAGCTCGACGTTGTGGAGCTTCGAGCCGGTGAAGTAGTGGAGCCCCGCGCCGAAGCTCGGGGCCGGGAGCACGCGCAGGTCGGCCTGCTGCTGGTTGTGGAGCCGGACCGAGCAGCGCGTGTCCCCGCGCACCAGGACCTCCTCGACGTCGGCGAGGGTCTGGAAGCGCGACGAGACCGGGCCGGGGTCACTCGAGGCCACGAGCAGGTCGAGATCGCCGATCGCGGCCTTGCCCCGGCGGACGCTGCCCGCGAGCTCGACCCGCGCGACCTCGGGCAGCTCGGCCAGCGCGCGGACGATCCGCCGACCGACGCGCTGGGCCTCGCTCAGCGCGATCTTGCCCCGCCGCTTCCGGTAGGCCTCGATGCCCGCGAGGATCTTGTGAGCCATGCCCGGGCCCATCCGCGGCATCGTCTCGATCGCGCCGACCTTGGCCGCGTACTCGAGCGCGTCGATCGACTCGATCCCGAGGTGGTTGTGGATGTTGCGGACGGTCGTCGGGCCGAGGCCCTTGATCGCCAGCATCTCGCGGAGCCCCGGGCCGACCTTGCGCCGGAGCTTGTCGAGCTCGTCGCAGCTGTGGCGGCGCAACATTTGCTTGACGCGCTGGACCGTGCCCGAGCCGATTCCGCGGATCTTGTCGAGCTCGGCGCGAGCGAGCAGCTCCTCCGCCGGCCGCGGCAGGCCCTCGATGATCCGCCCGGCCCGACGAAACGCGGCCACGCGATGGCGATCGCCGCCGTCGATCTGCAGGAGGTCGGCCATCTCGCCGAACAGCCGGGCGATCTCCGAGTTTTCGAGGCGGGCCATGCGGACGCTCGGCTGGGGGTGTTATGGTCCGGCCCCCAGCCTGGCACCAGTCTAGCCGGGGCCAATTCCAAGTACGAGTCCAAGCACGAGCCCGAGCACCGCGACATGGCCACAGACGATCAGAACCCGCAACAGCCCCAGATGCCCGGCATGCCCGGAATGATGCCCGGTCAGATGATGCCCGGCATGCCCCAACAGCAAAACCAGATGGCGGGCGGCATGAACCCCATGATGATGCAGATGATGCAGATGATGGGGCAGATGGCCGGCGGCATGGGCATGGCCCCGCAGTTCGACGCCTCCGCCGCCCCCTTCCAGGGCGAGCTCAACAAGGACGAGGACGCCGGCCTCGACGCCGACATCATCCGCCCGGCGACCTTCGACGACCTGATCCGCAAGCAGGAGCCGCTGCCGACCGGGACCGTGCTCGACTACCTGTGCCTGAGCGAGGACGGCAAGCACGCCCTCGGCGGCCTGCCCAAGGGCTGCACCATGGCCCTGGTCGGCCCGCCCGGAAAGGGCAAGACCCGCACAACCCTCGGGACCCTGGCCCGCGTGGCCCAGACCGGGACCAAGGTCGCCTTCGTCGTCGCCGAGGAGGGCTTCCACGACAAGGCGGGCTCGGGCCGCGACGACCTCGGCTCGCGCCTGACCAAGATCGGCATGGCCGCGACCGGCCTCAACGAGGCCGACTTCCGCAGCCAGGTCCTCGACAACATGTGGATCATCGAGTCGCAGTACCACCGCGGCCAGACCTGGGACGACTTCATCGCCAAGTACCGCTACCTGGTCGAGAAGGCCGGGATCGGCTTCGTGGTCATCGACTCGCTCAACATGCTCGACCCGAGCAAGAACAAGACCGCCGACCACCTGAGCACGCTCAAGACCTACAACCACGAGCAGGGCGTGACCTGCCTGTGCGTCGGCCAGATCAAAGACACCGGCGCGCCGGTCGGCGGCGAGGCCATGCAGCACACCGCCGACGCCGTGTTCCTGATCGAGGAGATGGGCCTGTCCTCCAAAGACATCGCCGCGAGCTGGAACGGCAAGTACCGCGAGCGCATCGACGTGATCCGGGCGATCAAGTGCGTGTCGGCGCCGACCTTCCCCCACCCGATCCGGATCGAGCAAAAGGCTGGCACCGGCGAGCTCCAGGTCTCGGATCTGCAGCCCGACGACAAGGCCGTGCTCCCGCTCGGCTGAGCCCGCCCGCGGGCAGGCGCTCGAAGCACCTGCGCTCTCGAGCCTGCACACAGCGCAAAGCGCAGTCGAGCGGTCAAGAGCAGGGGATCTGCAGACGCGGGCCGAGCCGGGGGAAGCCGAACTCCGGGATCCCCATGTAGTTCTCCTCGCTCAGCACCCAGTCAGGCCCGATGTCGACCAGCGCCTCGCCCCGCTCGCTCTCGAGCGGGATGTCCTGGCCTGCGTAGTGCACGAACAGACCCATCTCGAACACCGAGCCCGGAAATTCGGCGGCGGACATCCCAAAGTTGTCGAGGTAGGCTTCGATCGTGTCGCACACGCCAGCTCCGAGCGGGGTGCTCATCTCGAGCACGAGCTGGTCCGAGGCCCCGAGCGACGCCGAGGCAAAGCTGAAGCGTGCGCCGTAGTCGTAGTCGTAGCCGTAGCCATTCACGTAGCCGGCGAGATCCCCGTAGTAGCTGCCCTCGTAGACCACGGGGGCAGCGTTCGGGTTGTAGGGGTCTTGGTAGCTGACCCGGAAGGTCCGGCTCAGGCTGATGCGAAAGTCGTTGGGATCGATCTCTGCGGCGTTCGCGATCGGCTTGGTGAAGGTCAGCGTGAGGGTGTCGTCGCCGTCGAACGCGAGGCTGGTGACGCGGAAGGTGTCGTTGTCGACGCCGCCGGGACCGCAGCCGATCATCGGCGTGGCCATGACGAGGGCCGCGAGCGACCAACACCCGCGCAAGGTCAAAGAGAGCTCCAAAGAACGGTCCATACCGGGAGGATCCCACGTCCGGGCGCGTTGCGCGACCCCAACCCCCGGGCCCTCAGTCGACCGTGAAGCTCGCGCTGACCTTCATCTCGGGCCCGTCGAAGGCCGGGAATTTATGGCCGTAGATGGCCTTGCGCACGCAGGGGAGGATTCCGGCGGCCGCGAGCTTGGCGGGCGCCGAGGCGTTCACTCCAGTGACCTTGCCCTTGCCGTCGACCCCAAACTTGTAGCTGACCCGCCCGCTCCCGAGCTCGTCCACCCGCGCGGCGCCGTCTCGGACGCAGGCCTGAAAGCTGCCGTCGAGCTTGGCGAGCTCGCGGTCGATCTGGCTGTCGCTGAGCCGCCCGCTGCCGTCGGACATCGAGATGTTCTGATCCTTGTTGGGGTCGAAGCGCGGGACCTTGGAGTCGTCGTCGAGCGCCGGGCCCTGCCCGCTCGCGAGCTCGGCGTCGTCGCCCCCACCCTTCTTGCCCCGGCGACCTCGGCGGCGCTTGCCCTTCTTGCCCTCGCGCTCGGGCTCCTCGACCGCCTCGTCCGGGACCTCGAGCGGCGCCGGTCGGCAGCTGCCAGCCTCGCAGACGGTGCCCTCGCCACAGACTCCGCCGCACTCGCCCGGCTCGGCGATCACGAAGGTCTGGACGCCATACATGCCCGCGGCCCCGAGCAGGAGCCCCAGCACGAGCCCGCCAGCGCCCTGTTTGCCGGTCGAGGACGAAGCGCTCACTGGTCGCGGGCCTCGTCGCCCTTGGGATCGCGCAGCGGGCCGCGAGCATCGAGCTTGACCGTGGGCTCGGTGCCCGCCGGCTCGGTCTTGGCCTCTTTGTTGTTCTTCGAGTCCTCGCGGGCCTGGGTCCGCTTGGCCTCACGCTCGAGCCGCTCGCGCTCGCGCTCGGCCTTGTCCCACCAGGTCCGCGTGCGGACCTGGCGAAATTCCTTCTCTTCATCGATCGGCGCCAAGCCGTAGCGCTCGCGCAGCTCGTTGGGCAGCTGCCCGTGGACCACCGTCTTGCACGTGATCGTCTCTTGCTCGGTCTGCTTGTGGGGCGCCTCCCACTGGTTCCAGCCGCCCTTCTTGGCGAGGACCTCCTGGGGTTTGGGCACCCGGGTCCAGCGGCGGACGAAGGTCACCGACTTCGCCGCCTCACCGTTGTTTTGCCGGGCCCACTCGCGGCACACCCAGGCCCCGTAGATGCGCTGGTAGTGCTTCTTGCCGTCGATCCGCCGGTTGACCTTGCCGCGCCGGTCGTACCAGAAGTAGGGGTAGCGATCCTCGCCCCAGATGTCCTGCTCGAAGTCCCACAGCTCCCCGCTTTGATCCTCGACGAACACCCGCATGAAGGTGTTGGTCCGGTTGGGGTTGGGGGCGAACATCGCCCAGCTCTGGTTGTTGCGGGTCCCGCGAAAGTACTCGTAGCCCTTGACCTGCTTGAGGAAGGTCTTGTGGAAGTCCTTGGCCAGGCCCTTGCCGGGCGAGTTCCAGACCAGCAGCACGCTCACGTGATAGAGCACGAACAGGCTGACCACGAGCACGCCCCACAGCGGGTAGGCCCAGCGGCTGCTCGCGCGGCGCTCGACCCTGGCGGGCGCGGCGTGGAGCAGGGACTCGTGGAGCGGGCCTGCGTCGGCGCCCTTCGCTGGCGCGTCGAGCTCAACCGGCGCTTCGGTTGACGGATCGGACATTTCGCCGATTGTGCCATGGGACGCGACGAGCTGCGCCACGCCAGGCGGAGGCTTGGCTCACATCCTCGCGCGCCTACTCTCGATCGCGCCATGGGACACGACGAGCTGCGCCACGCCAGGCGGAGGCTTGGCTCACATCCTCGCGCGCCTACTCTCGATCGCGCCATGGGACACGACGAGCTGCGCCACGCCAGGCGGAGGCTTGGCTCACATCCTCGCGCGCCTACTCTCGATCGCGCAGGATCTTCGCTATCTGCGAGCGCCGCACGGGCCGCGGCGGCGTCCGCATGTTCTCGACCAGGTCGCCGAGGCCGTCGAGGGTCAGCGGGACCATCTCGAACAGTCGGCGGATCTCGCTGATCGTCGGCGCCTCCCACAGGCGCGGGGGCTCGGGGTTGATCCAGGCCGACTTGGGGAAGTGATCGGCGAGCTTTGCGAGGCAGCGCAGGCCGCTCGGCGCGGCCTCGAGGCTCCAGAACGAGGAGCTCGTCATCATCAGCTCGCCGGGGTGCATCCACGCGTCGCCGACGAGCACGAGGTACCAATTGCTGTCGGTCCGGCGCAGGAGCGAGTCGATCGTGACAGGCTTGGTGAAGGCCGCGTCCTCGTAGACCCGCGAGTACACGCAATTGTGAAAATAGTAGCTCTCGAGCTCCTTGAACCCGCCGTGCTGGTGGGCGGCCGAGAACAGCCGGCTGACGAGCTCGGCGTGGGGGTCCATGCTCCCGCCGACGTCGAGCAACAAGAGCATGCGGACGTCGTTCTTGCGCGGCGGTCGCATGACGATCTCGAGGTCGCCGCAGTTGCGCGCGGTCTCGTCGACGGTGCCGTCGATGTCGAGCTCTTCGAGCCCGCCCTTGCGCTCGAGCCGACGCAGGCGTCGCAGGGCCATGCCCATCTGCCGGGTGTCGATGACCAGGTCCTTGCGCAGCTCGCGAAAGCGGCGGGCGTCGGCCACGGCCAGCGCCGAGCGCCCGCCACCGCGCCCGCCCATGCGCACGCCCGAGGGGTGCATGCCGCCCTGGCCAAAGGGCGAGGTCCCGCCCGTACCGACCCAGCGGTTGCCGCCCTCGTGACGCTCCTTTTGCTCGGCGAGGCGCTCGAGCAGCTGGCGGCGCAGCTCCTCGAGCCCGATCTGCTCGAGCTGCTCGAGCATGGCGGGGTCGAGGTGCATCAGCTGCTTGGGATCGCGCAGCCACTCGTCGAGCTGCGAGACCATGTGCTCGAGGTCGGCCACGACCCCGCGGAAGGTCTCGGCGAAGGCGAGGTCGAAGCCGTCGTAGTCGCCCTCGTCGTTGACGAGGATGCAGCGGGCCACGGTGTAGAAGCCGTCGAGGGTCGAGCCGTGCAAGCCCCGCGCGATCGCGTCGAGCAGCGCCAACCAGTTGTGGGCGCTGACCTTGAGCCCGCGGGCGCGCAGCTTGTAGAAGAAGTCGAGGAACAGCGGGATCCCGCGGCCCGAGCCAATTGCGGCGGCCGCCGTCAATGCCGCCCCCCGCGCGCGCCGCCGCGCTCGGCGAGGCTCAGGTCCTGCTCTTTTTTGAGCAAGACCCCGAGGAAGGGCAGCCCGGCCCCGAGCAGCTTGGCCGGATCGATGTCGGCGTGGCGCAGCGCGGCGATCCAGTCGATCAGCTCGCTGGTGCTCGGCGGCTTGCGCAGCCCGTCGATCCGGCGCAGACGATAGAAAGCCTCGAGCGCCGACGCGAGCAGCTGGGTCTCGACCTCGGGGTGGTGAACCGCGACGATCTGGGCCATCAGCTCGCGCTCGGGGAACGAGATCCAGTGAAACACGCAGCGGCGCAAGAAGGCGTCGGGCAGCTCCTTCTCGTTGTTGCTGGTGATGACCACGATCGGGCGGCGCTTGGCGTCGATGACCGCGCCGGTCTCGGGGATCGAGAAGCTCATCGCGTCGAGCTCGTGGAGCAGATCATTGGGGAACTCGAGGTCAGCCTTGTCGATCTCGTCGATCAGGACCACGGCCTGCTCGTCGTGGGCAAACCCGCGCCCGAGCGGGCCGAGCTCGATGTACTTGGCGATGTCACCGACGTCGCCGTCGCCAAAGCGGCTGTCGTGGAGGCGCTTGACGGTGTCGTACTGATACAGGCCCTCGACGGCCTTGGTCGTCGACTTGACCTGCCACCGGATCAGGGGCTTGCCGAGCTGGCGGGCGAGATCGACGGCCAGGAGGGTCTTGCCCGTGCCGGGCTCCCCCTTGATCAGGAGCGGGCGACCGATCGCAATTGCGACGTCCACGGCCTTGCCCAGCTCCTCGGACACGATATAGCGCTCACTGCTCGAAAACTGGCTCATCGGTCGCGGAGTATGGCACGGGCCAAAACATCGGTCGACTTGGGCCGCCAAGTTGGGGCCGCTCGCCAAGCTGTGGCATACCCGAAGCATGGCCCGACTCGCGCTCGCGTCGACGGTCGCCATCGTGGCGATCGGCCTCGCTTGCCACACGGACGCGACCTCGCGACCGCGTGCGCAGGGCGAGCACAGCGCGGCCGATGCGGCGCCGCCCGACTCGGTCGACGACGCGACGAGTGACCCTGCGGCCGATCGTGAGCCCGCGGAGCGCACGCCCTACACGCCGCCTTCGACCCTCGGTCAGCCGAGCGGGATCCGCCTCGCCAAGCGCTCGCGGATGGTCTACGCCGCGCCCGATCACGACGCCCTCGTCCGCGGTCGGATCCCGTCCAAGCAGACCTTCCACGTGTTCGAGGAGCGCGAGGCCCCGGGCTGCGATCGCCCCTGGGCCCGGGTCGCCGAGGCCGCGTGGGTCTGCCTCGAGCGAACCGAGCGCAGCGAGGTCGAGCCCGCCCCGATGCCAGCGCTCGCCGACGGCGCGACCCTGCCCTACCTCTACGCGCGCCACGAACACCACGACGATCCCGCGACGCCCGCGATCCCCGTCTACAGCGGCATCTCGGCCTACCGCGAGCGCGCCGCGCCCGTCGACTCGCTGCCGGCCTACGGCAGCTACGCCTTCACGCGCTACCGCCACAACCATGGCGACCCCGTGTTCGTCACGCTCGACCGCCGCGTGGTCCCGGCGGCCGGGCTCGATCCCTTCAAGCCGAGCGAGTTCGGCGGCCGCGAGCTGCTCGCGCAGCCGATCGCGCCGGGCGAGACGCTGGCCTGGGCGGTGCGCTGGCAGACGTGGATCCGCGCGGCGCCGGATCTCGAGTCCGAGCGGCTCGCCCGCGTCACCTACCACCACACCTTGAGCGTGGTCGGCGAGGGCGTGCTCGGGCCTGGCGAGGACGGCGAAGCCGAGCGATGGATGGAGGTCCCGGCGACCGAGCGCGCGCCCTCCGGTTGGGTCCGGGCCCACGACGTCCGCCGCTTCGTGCCCGTGCCGCCGCCGGATCCGATCCTCGGCGGACAGGTCACGGTCGACGTCGACCTCGACGAGCAGGTGCTCTCGGTCTGGGTCGAAGACACGCCCGTGTTCGCAACCTTGATCTCTTCGGGCAAGCGCAACGACGAGACCCCGCCGGGTCTGTATCGGATCGAGACCAAGCGCGCCTACGGCAAGATGCAGAGCATGGCCCGGGCCCGCGATCCCTACTTCGTCGAGGCCGTCCCGTGGGCGATGTACTTTCGCGGGCGCTACGCGCTCCATGCGGCCTACTGGCACGACATGTTCGGTCACCGCATGAGCCACGGCTGCGTCAACCTGTCTCCGCGTGACGCCAAGCGGGTGTTCGAGCTGGCGACGCCGACCCTGCCCGGGGGCTGGCTGATCGTCCACGAGCATCCCAGCGATCCCGGCGCCCTCGTCCGCGTGCGGCGTGCGGGGCACGCCTCGCCCGATCATCGCGGGGCGCTCGAATTGAGCGCTTCGCAGGGCGGGTGAATTCACCAGTGTCATATTTGCGCAAACCGGCCCGAGGAAAGGATCGGTTCAAAGAATCGAGCCATCGGCGGGCTGATTGGATGCTGATAGACTCCGGCCAATGGGCGATCGGAAGTCGGAGCGCGAAGGTTCGGGGCCCGCGGCGAGCAGCAGCATTCGGATTAGTGCGAGCCGTAGCAGTAGGCCGGCCGACACCAGTGACAGCCGATTAACCGCTTCGCAGACCGCCCCCACCGCGATCAGCGGCGGCGCCGCGACCGATGAGCTGGCGTCTTCTTCGGTGCTCACGCGCAACAACGCGATGCTCTTTCTGGTCGCGGCCGTGTGCACCACCGCGTTCTTGGTCACCGAGCTGGCCACGGGCAGCATCCGAGGCTTCAGCTGGAGCTACCTATGGTTGGTCGCCGCCGCCGCCTTGTCGTGGCTCGCCTTTATCCTGCGCGATCGCGGCGGGCAGCCGATCTGGACCGCGCTGATCGGCGTCGCGTGCCTCAACACCTTGCTGAGCTCGGACTCGATGCTGGGCTTCGTGGTCCTCGCCGGGGTCCTGGTCATCTTGATGTGGAGCGGGATGATCTTGCAGCCCCGACACAACGCGTTGCTCGCGGCCTACACGGTCTTCGCGATGTGGGCGCTCGACGGGGAGTTCGTGCTCACGCCCGCGCAGATGAGCGCCGAGACTCGCGAGACGCCGGCCGAGACCGCGGGGCCCGAGGCCGAGGCCGCCGAGACCAGCAAGAAGTACGCGCTGCCCGTGCTCGCGACCTTCATCTTCATCCCCCTGGGCTTTGGCGCGACCTTGCACATGCGCCAGCGAACCGCCGAGAACAGCCTGCGCGCGAGCGTCGCCAAGCTCGAGGAGCAGCGCGAAGAGCTCAACCGCCGGCTCGAGGGCAAGAACACCGAGATCGAGCTCGCCCGCGAGCAGCTGTTCGAGGCCCAAAAGCTCAAGACCGTGGGGACCATGGCCGCCGGCCTCGCCCACGAGCTCAACAACATCCTCACGCCGATCCGCGGCCACGCCGAGCTGATCGCCGAGGGCGACCACAAGATCGAGCAGACCCGCCGCTACGGCCAGCGGATCCTCGACTCGGCCGTCGCCGCCGCGCAGATCACCCAGGCGCTGCTGACCTACGCCCACAAAGACACCTTCCAGCCGGTCCGCTCGAACCTCCGCCAGCTGCTCCAGAGCACGATCCTCCCGGTCCTGTCCAAGACCCTGCCGGGCAACGTCTATCTCAAGATCGAGCTCGCGCGCAGCGTCTCGGTCGACGTCGACCGCCACCTGTTTCAGCAGGCGATCGTCAACCTGGTGTTCAACGCCTGCGACGCGATGCCCGAGGGCGGCGAGATCACGATCGGCCTGACGACCAGCAGCGAGTACCCGGGCGAGAAGGGCGACAAGCCCGACACCGGCGACGCGGCCGAGAGCGACGAGAGCATCGAGCGCAGCGCGCTGGTGACCGTGACCGACACCGGGACCGGGATCGAGGACGAGCACCTGCGCCAGATCTTCGACCCCTTCTTCACGACCAAGGCCGTCGGCTCGGGCAGCGGCCTCGGCCTCGCCATGGTCATGGGCACGATCACGCGCCACCACGGGCGCGTCGACGTCGAGAGCAAGATCGGCGAGGGCACGACCTTCAAGATCTACCTGCCGCTGACCGCGAGCGACGACAAGACCGACGCCCACAAGCCCTGGCCGGTCCTGCGCGGCGACGCCAACGGCCCGGTCGTGGTCGTGCTGACCGAAGATCAAGACGCGCTCGACGAGTTCGAGGAGCTGCTCGAGGCGACCGAGTGCGCGCCGATCTGCACCTCCGACGCGAAGGGCGCGACGCCGCTGCTGACCGAGATGGGCGACAAGGTCGACCTGCTGATCCTCGACCTCGAGATCGAGGCGACCGACGGCAAGCGCCTGTTCAAGACCGTGCGCGAGCTGTTCCCGGAGATGCCCGTCATCCTCCTCTCGGAGCAGCCGACCGATCCGATGGTCCAGCGCATGATCGCCGCCGGCCCGACCCGCTCAGTCCGCAAGCCGATGGACAACCGCCTGTTCTCGGCCCTGCTGACCGACCTGCTCAACCCCGCCGACGGCTACGTCCGCGACTTCACGCCCGTGCCGATCAACCCGGGCTCGGACGTCTCGGGGCCCCACCCGCGGGCGACCTGAGCGCGAATTGGACCCTGCGCTCGCTCGGCCCGCCTCGCCGAGCGAGCCTCGCCGAGCGAGCCTCGCCGAGCGAGCCGCGCCTCACTACTGCTCGTAGCTGCGACGGACGACCTGGTCGCCGAAGGTGAACAGCTGGCCGCTCGAAGACTGAGCGCCGATGTTCCGGGTCGCGATGTCCTGGATGTGGGTGGGCAGGTACTCGGTCAAGAAGGGAGTACCGCTTGCGATGTCGCCGTCGGTCAGCAGCCGATGTTCAACCCGACCGTCGCTCCACAAGGTGACGAGAAACGCGTAGTCGATGTTGCCGTCGGCCCGGCCCTCGAGGGCGATGTCTTCGATGTACGCGCCGCTGAACGTTTGGAGATCGCTGACCGGCCCGCTGGCCAGCGAGTAGGCCTCGTAGGCGCTGACCTCGTCCATCGAGGGGTCGGCGACGACGAGGTACTGGGTCGACTGGTCGCCCCGCGAGGTCACGGCGATCGGCATGCACTCGCTTGAGAACAGCGTGCCGTTGGGCTTGGTGATCCAGATCTGCTGGGTCGAGCCGATCTGCTTGGGCGACCACCAGGAGATATCGGTGTCGAAGGCGAGCTCCATGACCCCAGCCGTGCAGCTGCTGCTGTCATTCAGCTCGCAGGCCCGAAACGACATGTACAGGTGGCTGCTCGACTGGCTCGGGTTTCCGAAGTTGCCGTGGGAGGCGGCCGCGAGGTCGCAGATCTCGGTCACCTGGTAGGAGGTCCAGTACTTCGAGAAGGTCGAGACCGAAGGATCGACAAATTCCATCGAGGACGGGGAGCCCTGCTGGGTGTGGAGCAGCGACAGGTTGTCGCTCTCGCCGACCAAGTTACCGTGCACGAAGGTGTGCTCGTGGAAGCCAAGGGTGTGGGTCTGGGCGATGGATGTGAGCACGTAGGCGCCCCCGAATTCATCGATCAGCGGGTCGTTCCAGAAGGTCGGTCCGCCGTTGTCGAACCAGTACACGTCTTGGCCGGCGAGGCCGACCACGCCGTGGGAGCCCGAGAAGGTGTGGGCGGCGGCGCCGGTCCAGTTCGGCGCCGAATTCAGCACCGTGGTCGCCGAGACGAACTCGTAGCAACCGATCGCAAGCAGGGCCGCAGCGCAGATGGTCGGGACAATAATCTTGGTAGTTTTTTTCATCGGAACCTCACCGCGAAAGTCGCACGATTGCGAGGAGAACTACAACCATTCGGAGGGTCGGGCTTGTCGAATGGGGCCACCTCTTGGTTGGGCCCATCGGAGCGACGAGCGGCAGAGGCAGCGGCCTGAGGCCCAGGCTTCAAACGGTCAAATCACTGCGACGCGGCGCGGCCTTCGTTGGCGGGAGCGCCCGGCTCGGAGGGCGCTTCGTCGGAGGCTGCGGGCGACGGCCCGGGCGGCTGCTCCTTCGCCTCGTCGCCCTCGTCGCCCTCGTCGCCCTCGTCGCCCTCGTCGCTCAGCTCACCCGCGGGCAGCAAGCTCGAGACCAGCGCCGCGATCTCCTCGCGCGCCGCTTCGGACGACATGCCCTCGGCCAGCTTCGTCTGCAGCTTGATCAGCACCGACGCGGTGTCGACCCGAGCCTCGCGGATCTCGGCGTCGCCGTTGGCCTTGACGACCTGCTTTTGCGACTCGAGCAGGTCGCTGGCGTCGCCGCTGAGCAGGGTGTCGACGGTCCCGACCAGGCGCTCGAGCGCGCGATAGACGACCGCGGTCGAGAACCCGCCGATGAGGGCGAGGAGCGGCCGGGCGACGGCGTACATCGAGCTGCTCTCATCGACGTCGACGAGCGTGGCGAGGATCAGGCCCGACATCACGCCAAGCAAGAAGCGCACCCAGTAGGTCGCGCCCAGCGAGGGGTCGTAGGTCCCGTTGACGATGTAGCGCTTGACCGTGAACAGCCCGTGGAAGCAGGACCCGAGCGAGGCGATCGACAGGATGAAGATCTGGTTGATCAGCAGCTCGGGCCCGCTGGCCAGGAGCGGATTGCCCGCGTCGGGATCGGCCGAGACCGCCGGCGACATCCCAATCGCGAGCATCGCGATCATCGACAGCGCCGCGACGATCGTCAGGTTGCGGGGCAGCGACATTCGCAGCCACGCGAGGCTCGGGTCGCGCCCCGCGAAGTGCTGCATCAGCCGGACCGGACGCGGCTCGGCCGGCGCGATGATCCGGGCCAGCTTCTGATGGGCCTTGGCCAGGCGGACGATCGACGGGCGGGCGCCGAGCTGGCCCGTCGAGCCGGCGACGATCTCGACGAGCGTGGGGTTGACGAACAGGCCGCGGCCCATGGCGTAGCGGACCATCGCGTCGCACTCCGACGCGAGCTCGTCGTAGAGCCGCTCGTCGTCGAGCTTGAGATAGTCACCTTCGCGGTTGATCGCCATCGCAGCATCGCGCGACCAGGAGCCGGCGCCTGATCAGTCTACACGCGTGAAGCCCGAGCGGGCTGCCCGGGCAAAATGCGCAGTCCAACCAAACGTTCAGCTCGCAGACTCGACGCCGACCACGTACCAGTCGCCCCACTCGAGCCGCATCTGCACGGCGAGCTTCTTGCCGTGGCCAATGTCGACGGTGACCGTGGCCTGCGGAGCGTAAAAGCCCGGCGTGACCTCGACGCCCTCGACCAGCGCGCGGACGCCCGCGAGCCCCTCGAGGGTCCCGATCAGCGCGATGTTGCGCGCCGCGTCGAGGCTGTGAACGCGCTGGACGGCGACCATCAGGGCCTCGCGCCGATCGTAGTCGCCGAACCACCGCGCGGCCATGTAGGCGCTGCCCATCTCATGGAAGAAGGTCACGACCGCGTCCTTGGACATCGAGCCCTCGACCCCGAGCTTGCGCATGAACGCGTCGGTCCCGGTGTGCTCGACCATGCGCTCGAAGACCGGGAAGGGATCGTCGGCGCCGCGGGCCGCGTCGGCCAGCAGCTCCTCGATCGCGCCGACGAAGGTCTGGAGCACCGTCCCCGCGATGCTGCGCTCGAACAGCACGTCGACGGTCTCGTCGCGGACCTCGCGGGCCCGGCTCGGCGAGGTCAGGCGGCGCAGCTCGTCGGCCGAGGCGGTCCCGAGCGCGGCGAGGTAGGACTTGGCCCGATCCTCGGCCCGCAGGCGCTGCTCGCCCTTGGTCTCGAGCTTGGGCCGCTCGGCCAGCATCCGCGCGGCCTCGGAGATCGGGATCGCGAACCCGCCCTTTTGGTCTTTCCACGTCCAGGTGACCACGCCGACGGCCCGGCCCCAGCGATCGAGGACCGGCCCGCCGCTTTGGCCCTGTTCGATCTGGGCGCTGACCCCGAGGTAGGGGCCTGGCCCGACCGAAGGGTTGTAGACCTCGATGCGCTCGACCCGGCCGGTGTGGGCCAACAGCCCGGGATCGTGCTCGAGCGCGGCGGCCTCCTCGGGCCCGACCTCGCGTGAGAGCAGCACGACCGTGTCGCGCTCGGTCACGTAGTCGCTGGCCGGCGCCCGCGTGCCCGTCGCCAGGGTCAGGTAGGGCAGCGGCGTGTCGGTGATGACGCGCAATAACGCGAGATCGCGGACCGGATCGATGTAGACGATCTCGACCTGGGTGAACTCGGGCGCCGGATCGAGGCCCGGGAAGCTGACCACGTCGATGTAGTCCGCGTCCTCGACCACGTGGCGGTTGGTGATCATGTAGCCGCTCGGATCGACCACGAAGCCGAGCCCGCGCCCGGTGTCGGTCACGACCACACCCACGGCGCCGGCCGAGCGCTCGGCGACCACGCTCGGGTCCAGCGACCTGCCCTTGACCCCGCGCGCGACCCGCACCCCGTTGAGTTCGTGCGCCGACGAGCAGCCCGCGCTCGAGCCCGAGAGCAGGACCAAGATCGCGACGACGCCCGACCACCGAACCCTGGATCCCACTGCAAGCTAGCTTACGCCCGCGCGCCGGGGCCTGCCAGGGTCCGTCTCATGCAGACCTCAGCGCAACTTGCGCGAAACGCTTCTCGAAGCTGCACACAAAAAGCACCCAGGCTCCGCTGGCGATGCACACGCAAGACATGCGGAAGCTCGCGGGTCGTGCCATCGTTGCAGGCGCGTGCGGGTCGAACTCGACAATGTCGGCAAAACCTACGACGGCGACAGCTGGGCCGTCCGCGACCTGAAGCTCGAGATCCCCAGCGGGGCGATCTTCGGGCTGATCGGGCCCAACGGCGCCGGCAAGTCCACGACCCTACGGATAATGGCGACCGTAATGATCCCGACCGAGGGTCAGGTCCGCCACGACGGCGAGGACTCGAGCCGCGACCCGCTCGAGGCCAGGCGCCGGATCGGCTTTCTCGGCGACGGCAACCCGCTCTACAAGGACATGACGCCGACCGAGTATCTGCGGATGTTCGGCCAGTGTTTCCGCATGGGCAAGGCCGAGCTCGAGCGCGCGATCGACGAGACGCTGACCACCTTTGATCTGGACGCCAAGCGCGACACCCCTTGCGGTGCGCTGTCCAAGGGCATGCGCCAGCGCGTGTTGATCGCTCGCTGCTTGCTGCACAAGCCTGGCCTCCTGATCCTCGACGAGCCCGCCGACGGCCTCGATCCGCGCGGGCGCAACGATCTGCGCCGAACCCTCGACAGGATCCGCGAGACCGGCGTCACGATCGTGATCTCCTCGCACATCCTGCGCGAGCTCGACGACCTCTGCGACCAGGTTGCGATCATCCAGCGCGGTCGCCTCGTCGTCGCCGGCGACGTCGAGCGCATCATCGACAGCCACGAGGTCAGCCGCTTCGTCTACGAGCTGCGCATGTTGTCGGACGGGCCCGAGGGCCAGGCCGCCGGCCTCGATCGAGCGCTCGAGGTCCTCGCTGGCCAGCGCGCCCTCGTCGAGCACACCGGCGAGATCGAAGGCCAACACCTCATCCGCCTCCAGGTCCAGGGCGGCGAGGCGCTGATGGCCTCGATCCTCGCCGAGCTGATCCGCGGCGGCGTGTCGGTCGTGACCTGCAGCCGCGTGCGCTCGCGGCTCGAGGACGTCTACGACCGCATCTCCGAAGACCAAGTCAACTGAGCCGAGCCTCCTCCCCGACCGACCGATCGACCGCCATGCAAGCTCTCCTGTCCAAGCTCCCGGCCTTCGCCCTGCCCTTCGTGACCCGCTCGCTGCGTGGGGGCCGGGGCAAGCGCTACGTCATCTTCAGCCTCGTGATCGCGGCGCTCACGGGCATCGTCGGTCTGTGGCTCGCGCTCGGTAACGGCAGCTTCGAGCAGAGCCTGCGCGTCGAGATGGGGCTCGAGGCCTACGAATTCGACCGCGAGCGCGAGGCGTTCACGGTCTACACCCACGACCTTCGCGAGCACGCCGACACCGAGCGCGAGATCGCCGAGCTGCGCAGGGCCGGCATCCACACCGACACCGACACCGAGTACCTCTACACCGGGGCCTACCAGCTCTTCGACCACGGGCGCATGTTGCTCGAGCACGCGGCAAGCTCGCCGGTCCGGACCGAGGACCAAGCGCGGCTGCGCGACGAGGCCCGCGCGCTGCTCGGCCTGGACAGCCAGACCATGGACCCGACCTACGGCCGCGAGGCCTGGGCGGACGCCTTTTGGTGGCACGACGCCAAGGAAGTCGCCGTGCTCGAGCGCGTGCTCGAGGCCGGTGGTGTGCCCGCGGTCGAGGGCTACAGCTCGCCGCTGGCCGTCGGCGACGCCCTGGAGATCACCGGGTTCCTGGCCGGGATGCTGCTCGCGGCCCTCGCAACCGTGTTCGCTCCGCTGCTCGTCGCCGTGCAGCAGGCTCAGGAGCGGCACGAGAACACGCTGATGCCGCTGACCGGCACGGCCCTCAGCCCGCGCGAGCTCGCGATCGGCCTGGCCTCCGGGCCGACCGCGGTCGTCGCGATCTTCGCCGTCCCGCAGCTGGCGATCTTCTTGCTGTGCTCGGCGCTCGCCGGAGAGCTGCTCGTCGCGGGCGCGCTCCTGGCCGCGCTGGCCACGACCTCGGTTTTCTTCATCTTTGGCGGGCAGCTGCTCGGCCAGCTCCTCGGCCACAAGCGGACCCCGGGCATCATCGGGATCGCGCTGATGTCCCTCGCGGGCGTCGCGTGGATGACCGGCGCCGCCATCGCGGTCGACGCCGAGCACGAGATCGCCGGGTTCTCGGCCGTGCTGCCCCACATCGGGCTGTCGGCGCTGCTCGCCGAGGTCTTCATCGAGATTCCCGCCAACTTCAGCCGCGTGTTCGTCGGCACCTTCGCGTGGACTGGCGCCGCGCTGATCCTCGGCGGGCTGACGATGACCGCGCTCGCGCGCCGGATCGAGGGCCGGGCCGGCTCGCTCCTGAGCCGCGGGCAGGCGCTGCTGGGCGCGGTGACCTGCGTGATCCTGGTCAACGTCGCGCTGCCGACGGCGATGCACGACGGCGAGGCGCTGCGCCTCTACCTCGGCCTCGCGCTCCTCGCCCTCCCCTTCGCGCTGCTGCTGATGGCCCGCGTGCCAGCCGGCGACGGCCCGCCGCGGATGCGCAAGGTCCCGGTGCCCGCGCTGCTGCTCGAGTTCGCGGCCTGGGGTGCCATCCACGCCGTCGTCGCCGGGGTCGCGTTCGGCTTCGACGCCGCCGCCTTCCACCCTGTCGCGCTGGCGTGGCTGGCGTGGTGCATCGCCGTGCTCGGGCTCATCGCAATCCGTGTGGTCTCGGTCCCGGCCAAGATCATCGCGACCTTGTGGGCGGGCTTTTGCGGAATGTCGCTGCTCCTCGGCTTCGCGCAGGCGATGGTCTGGGCCATCGAGCGCGCCAACCTCGACGAGCTCTTCGTGCTGAGCCAGCTCAGCCCCGTGTTGGGCCTGATCCAGGTCGGGCTGACGATCTGGATCCCGCTGTCGCTGGTCCGGCATCTGCGCAAGAACCTCGGCGCCATCTCCTGACCAACGATGGGACGGGCCGTCGGCCGTCGAAGCTCCGCGCGTGCGCGGAGCCCGACGGCGCCGCTGCGCTCCTGGGGCTTTTTCAATTCAGCGCCGGATTTGGGGCTAGACTCCGGCCATGTCCGTCTCTCGTGCGATGCTCCCGCTGGCAGCACTGCTCCTCTTGCCCCTCGCCTGCACCGCCGACGCCGACGCCCCCGCCAAGGCCGGCGCCGACAAGCAAGCCGAGGCCGAGCCCGAGCCCGAGCCCGAGCAGGTCAAGCCAGCCGCTCCCAACGAGCTGACGGCCGAAGAGCTCGCGCTGATCGAGGCCGACCCCAAGGACCTCGGCCCCGAGCAGAACCGCAAGCGCGCCCATGCGCTGCGCAAGCAGGTCATGCAAAACCCCGACTCGCCCCAAGCCAAGGCGCTCGAGGAGGCCCGCGAGGCCGCGCTCGCCGGCCAGGCCGGGAACCTCGGTCAACCCGCCGGGCCGACCAGGAACGAGAACGGGCTCGTGATCCCCGCGCCCGACCACCTCAAGAACCAAGATCAGTCCTACGGCAAGCCGGCCGAGTAGTCTGCGAGCCATGGCGACGACCCCCGAAGGCCTGCGTGAGCGCGAGCTCGAGCCTGGTGTGCTGCGCTGGGTGCTCGACAACCCCGCGCGACGCAACGCGATCGGACCCGCGGTGTTCGAGTGGATCGCGATGCGCTGCGCCGAGCTGCGCGGCGAGGTCGTGATCGTCCGGGGCGCGGGTGAGCACGCGTTCACGGCCGGCTTCGATCTCACCGCGCTGGCCAAGCACAACCTCCTCGGCCAGCCCCACCCGCCCGACGCCTCGCTGATCCGGGCGACCTCGGCCATGCAGTCGGCCGACGCGACCTTCGTGGCCGCGCTCAACGGCTACGTGATCGGAGCCGGGGTCGAGCTGATCTCGGCCTGCGACTTTCGCCTCGCCTGCCCTGACGCGAGCCTGCGGCTGCCGGCCGGCAAGCTCGGCGTCGTCTATCACGCCGCCGGGCTCACCCGGATCCACGCCGCGTTCGGGCCCGCGATCGCGCGGCGGCTGCTGCTCGCCGGTGAAAAGGTCGACATCAGCGACGCGCGCCCGAGCTTGTCTGCCCTCGTCGAGCGAGCGCAGCTCGACGAGCAGGCCCTGGCCCTGGCCCGACGGATCCGCGAGCAGTCGGCCCGCAGCGTGGCCGGCAACCGCACGATCCTGCGCGCCCTCGATCGCGCGCAGAGCCTGCCGGCCGACCTGCTCGAGGCCCACGAGCAAGCCCGCCGCGACGCCTACCGGGCGCTGGCCTCGAACGGCGAGGGCTGAGGGCGCACGCGCGTCGTTGGTGACCGTCTCCCGCAAGCACATGCGCGAGGCGGCGAGCCCCCGCACGCAGCCAGGCCAGCATGAGCACGACCTGAGCACGTGGCGCAGCCTGCGCAACCTGCTCAGTGCAGTGCAGCGCAGTGCAGCGCAGTGCGAAAGCGCCTGTAGGGGATCCAGATCGCCTGAAGTACCCTCCGCGCCATGAGCGACTCCGCCATCAAAGCGCAGATCGACAAGGCCTTTCGCCAGGCCCGCCTCGACCGCGACGAGCCGACCAAGGTCGTAATCGGCCTGATCAAGAACAAGGTCCTGATGGAGCTCAAGTCCGGCTCGGGCGTCGAGGAGAACGACGAGCTGTGGCTTCGCAACATCACGGCCTACGCCAAGCAGGTCCGCAAGACGATCGCCGAGATCGAAGGCCTCGGAGATCGGGCCGCCGAAGCCCTGGCCGAGGCTCGCTTCGAGCTCGAGTTCTGCGAGCAATTCCTGCCCAAGAAGCTCGACGCCGAGGCCACGAACGCGCTCGTGCGCAAGCTCGCCGAGGACAACGGTATCACCAGCAAAAACCAGATGGGTCGGCTGATGGGGCTGATCATGAAGAACCACCGCGACGAGGTCGAGGGGGATCTCGCCCGCCAGGCCGCCGAGGCGGTGCTCGCTTAGGCGCGCGAGCACCTGGAAAATTTGCTAGCGTCCGCGCCCGCGCGTTTATGCTGCTAGCACCCAAAACCAAGGGCGGCGAGGACAAAGAGCTCCTCGAGGACGTCCTCGACACCTACCTGGAGGCGCTCGACGTCTCCTGGCAGGACATGCTCGGCTACGCCTTCGCCGCGATCGGCGTGATGGTGCTGTGGAGCGTGGTCGTCGGTCGCCGCCGCGCGACCGCGCCCTGGGCCGGCGAGCGCTGGCTGCGGCTGGTCGTGGCCTTCGCCCTGATCGGCGTCGGCCTGTGGCGCGCCTTCGACAACGCGACCTGCTTCGACGACGCCTACATCTCGCTGCGCTACGCCGAGAACTTCATCGACGGCAAGGGCCTCGTCTACAACGAGGGCGAGTACGTCGAGGGCTACACCAACTTCTTGTGGACGATGATCGTGAGCCTGTTCATGTGGCTCACGCCCGTCGAGGCCCCGCTGATCGCGGTCCTCGGCTCGATGGCAGCGTTCGGGCTCAACCTGTGGGTCGTGTGGCGGATCAGCCTGAAGATCGCCCCACCCTTCCACCCGCACGCGTTCGCGTTTCCGATCGCGGTCGCCCTGCTCGCGGTCCAAAACACCTTCACGGACTACGGCACCACCGGGCTCGAGACCGCCTTCGCCAGCTTGATGGTCAACCTCGGGATCCTGGCCCTGATCTCGCGCGACGACGCCAAGGCCACGTTCTGGGCCGGCTTTTGCTGGATCATGGCGACCCTGACCCGGCCCGACCACGCGGTGTTCTACGCGGTCGGCTCGGCGGTCGTGTTTGGGGTCTGGCTGGGCCCGACCTGGCGCGCGCGCAAGTCGGGCATCAAGGCGATCTGGCGCGAGGGCCTCCGGCCGATGGCGACCTACGCCGCGCCCTTCTTGATCTGGCTGGTCTACTCGGCCTGGAAGCTGCGCTACTACGGCGAGCTCCTGCCCAACACCTACTACGCCAAGTCGGCGTACATGCCCTACTACGAGCAGGGGGTGGTCTACGCGGCGGCCTTCCACCTCGCCAGCCACCTGTGGATCGTCGTCGTGATCTTGTTCCTGCTGTGGCCCTGGCGCGCGCCCAGCAACATCCC
The DNA here is from genome assembly GCF_002994615.1 of Enhygromyxa salina. Classification (GTDB taxonomy): domain Bacteria; phylum Myxococcota_A; class Polyangia; order Nannocystales; family Nannocystaceae; genus Plesiocystis; species Plesiocystis salina_A. Next base: position 24,121 of record NZ_PVNK01000030.1, read on the forward strand.
CGGTCGGCGCTTCATGGCCTTCGCCGTCCCGGCGCTGGTGCTCTACGAGTGGTACGTGATCCGGGTCGGCGGCGACTTCATGTACGGCCGCTTCTACGTCACGCTGATCCCGCTGATCCTGCTCGCGGGTGAGCAGGTCGTCCACGAGTTCTCGCTTCGCCGCGCCGACCGCAAGGAGCTCCTCGCGCAGCTCCGGGCCGCCCGCGAGCGCGCCCGTCGCAAGCCCGAGCCCGCCGAGGCACCGGAGGCCGAGGCCGAGGCCGAGCCCGCGCCCGCGCCGACCCGCAAGCCCCTCGCGATCGGGGCGATGATCGTCGCCGGGTTCATGGCCGCCAGCGCGATCGGGGTGCGCCTGATCCCCCCGCGCAAGTCCTACTGGTACCTGACCGACGAGTCGACCTACTACCCAATCGCGAGCTGGTCACCGATCGTCATCGACCACCCGAACTATCGGGTCGGCGTGATCCTCGGCAAGATCACCGATGGACTCGAGGGCAAGGAAGTCACCGAGCCGATCATCGCCAGCGGCGCGATCGGCCTGCTCGGCTACTACTCGCGGATGCCGCTGATCGACCGCCTCGGGCTGACCGACGCGACCGTCGCCCACCGTGAGATCGAAAAGCGCGGCCGCCCGGGCCACGAGAAGTGGGCCAAGCCCGAGTACCTCTACGAGCGCGGCGTGCACTTTCGCCGAGGTGGCGGCTACCACAAGTGGTTCAAGACCTACGCCACGATCCGCTGGGGTCAAAACACCGGCGGTCGGCGCTGGTTCATCCTCGAGTACGACCGCGAGCTGATGGACGCGATCCGCGAGGCCTACCCCGACGTGTGGTTTTACGACTTCACGATCTACATCGACAAGTACATCGCCCGGCTGCCCCACACGGACCCCAAGAAGGCCCGGCGCGAGTTCAGCTTCTTCCAGAAGTTCTACTTCAACCACAACGATGACCCCGAGCGCCGCGAGGCCTTCGCCCGCTACTTCCAGTGGGTCCGCGAGGGCCACGAGCCGCGCGAGCTCCTCGCTGACCAGCGCTGGGACGAGTACAAGAAGCGCTCGTCGGCCGCCAGCAAGCGAGAGCGAGAGCTGCGCCGGGCGCGGGCCGAGCGGCGCAAGCTCGAGCAGCAGTGGAGCTTGCCCTGGCGGCAGCTGACGCTGCGGCGCAAGTACGGGCTCGAGCCCGCACCCAAGCCCAAGCCCAAGCTCGAGTCCAAGTCCAAGCCCAAGCCCAAGCCCAGGCGCGGGACCGGCAAGCCGAGCCCGCGCAAGCAGCCCACGCGCACGCCCCCGAGCGTCGACGAGACCGAGGACTGAGTCTCCAACTGAGTCTATACTCCGGGCACGTGGCGTCCTACGACCTCATCCTCGTCGGCACCAGCTTCGCGTCGTCGTTCTTTCTCCACGAGTACCTCCAGCACGCCAAGCCCAACGCCAAGGTCCTCGTGCTCGAGCGCGGCCGCAGGCGGCCCTACGTCGAGCTCGTCGATCTGCGCTTCGGCATCCGCAAGATCGGCGACCGCAGCTTCTCGCGCAAAGACAAGAAGCCGTGGTGGTACGCGCCGACCTTCGGCGGGACCTCGAACATGTGGTACGGCAACACGCCGCGGATGCTGGCCGAGGACTTCGAGCTGGGCTCGCGCTACGGCCAGGGCATGGACTGGCCGATCGGCTACGACGATCTCGAGCCCTTCTACTGCGACGCCGAAGATCTGATGACGATCGCGGGGCCGAGCGAGCACACGCCCTTCGCCCGCAGCCGCCCCTACCCGCAGCGGCCCCACGAGCTGTCCAACCCCGAGAAGCTCCTGCTCGAGCACCACGGCGACGACTTCTACGTGTGCCCCACGGCCCGGGCCCACGATCCTCAGCGGCCAGACGTCGCGACCGATCGCGCGCCTTGCTGCACCAACTTCGTGTGCAACTTCTGCCCGATCGACGCCAAGTTCACGGTCCAAAACGGGCTCGCGCACCTCTACGAAGACCCCCGGGTCGAGCTGCGCCTCGGCGCCGTGGTCCAGTCGGTGACCTCGGCCGACGGCGTCGCAACCGGGGTCGAGTGGCTCCAAGAAGACCCCGCGCTCCACGGCACCAAAGCCGCCACGCGCTCGCGCAAAGACGCCTCGGCGCGCGGCGAGCTGGTCGCGCTCGGGGCCAACGCGATCTTCAACCCCCACATCCTGCTGCGCTCGGACCTCGACGACGGGGTCGTCGGTCGCTACCTCCACGAGCAGGTCGGCGTCGCCGGGTTCATCCACCTCGACGGCGTCGACGGCTTCAACGGCAGCACCTCGTGCACGGGCCACCACTACCGCTTCGCGCGGGGCGAGCACCGACGCGAGCGCGCGGCGCTGCTGCTCGAGACCTTCACCCGGACCTGGCTGCGCATCGCCAAGGGCAAGTGGCGCCAGAACATGCGCGTGACCGGGGTGTTCGAAGATCTCCCCAGCGCCCACAACCGGGTCGAGATCGACCCCCGCGACCCGAGCAAGCCGATCACGACCTACGCCAAGCACTCGGACTACGCCCAGCGCTCGGTCGATCGCTTCAAGCAGGACCTCGAGCTGATGTTCGAGGGCCTGCCAGTCGAGAAGATCAGCGTCGGCAAGCCGCGCGACAGCGAGGGCCACATCCTCGGCACCGCGCGCATGGGCAGCGATCCCGCGACCAGCGTCGTCGACGGGGATCAGCGCCACCACAAGCTCCGCAACCTCTTCGTCCTCGGCGGCAGCAGCTTCACGACCGGCTCGGTCGCCAACCCCTCGCTCACGATCGCGGCGCTGTCCCTGCGCAGCGCGAACCGGCTGTTCACCTGAGAGGCCCTCATGACCGAGAATTCAACAGCCAAGCCCACGCGCCGGACCTTCCTGGCGATGACGATCGGCGGCGCGGTCGTGGCCGGGGGCGCGGCCGGGCTGACCTGGTGGATCAAAGACCGCGGCGAGCTCGACGAGATCGAGCCCCCCGAGCCGATGAGCGAGACTGGCGAGGTCCTCGCGGGGCTGCTGCGCGAGCGCCTCGACATGCTCGAGCTGCCCGACGCGACGATCTCGAAGTGGGTCAACCGCTACGAGAAGCACCGCAAGCCGTGGACGCGCGACAAGGTCTCGCGCAAGGATCTCCAGAATTTCTTGCTCTCGACCGACTTCTTCCCGGCCGCGGACGAGTCGAAGCCGCTGCGCTTCGTGGCCTACTACGACCCCTACATCTCGGTCTGCTACAACCCGCTGCGCTACGCGTGAGGCCGCGGACCTGATCACGAGTTGATCACGAGTCAGCCTGCGGGCCCACGAGCGGCCGCGGCCAGGCCTCAGGCGTCCCCGCGCAGCTCGAACTGTCGGGTCAGCCGATCGAGCTCCTCGACCCGCTGGCGCAGGCCCGCGACGGCTGCGCGGGTCTGGGAGGTCGAGACCGAGGCTGTGAGCACGAACTCCGTCATCGTCTGCATGGTCAGCGAGACCTGCGCGGTGTCCTCGCTCTGCTTGCGGGTGACCTCGAAGATCTCCCGCGCGGCGCCGGCCGTGTCGTCGGCCAGCTGGCGGTTCTCTTCGGTCGCCAGGACCGTGGTCACGCCGGAGCCCTCGATGTCGGCGACCTGAACCCGAACGTCGGCCACGGTCCCGGTCACGCGCTCGGCGAGGCGCCGCATCTCGGCCGCGACCAGGGCGAAGCCTCGCCCCGCCTCCCCGGCCCGGGTCGCCTCGAGCGAGCCATTGAGCGCGAGCAGGTCGCTGCGGTCCGCGACGTCGCGAATGGCCTCGAGCAGATCCCCGACCCCGTTGGCGCGCGCGCTGAGCTGGTTGATCTTGGCGACCACCTCGTCCGTGGTCGCGAGGGTGCGCTCGGCGTTGAGGAGCACGTCGTTGGCCTTGGTCGTGATCTGCTCGGCCGACTCCGCCAGCGATCCGACCGTGGCGCTCATCTCGCGGACCTTGGACGAGGTCTCGGCCGCGGCGGCCTCCTGGCCCTGGGCCGCGGCGTAGATCTCGGCCGAGGCCGCGGCCACGTCGACCGCGGTCGCGCGGATCTCGACGACGATCTCGTGGAGCTGCTCGAGCATGCCGCGGAACGCGTCGGGCAGCTCGCCGCGCTGCTCGACCAAGATCGACAGATCCCCGGCGGCGACCAGGAGCGCGGCCTCCGACAGCCCCCGCAGGTTGTCGACCATGCCGTTGAACGAGTGGGTCAGCGCGCCGAGCTCGTCCTCGTGGATGATCGGGAGGTGCTCGACCTGGCTGATGTCACCGACCTCGACGACGCGGCGCATCGCGGCCTCGATCTCTCGGAGCGGGTCGATCATGGACCGGGTCGTGAGGACCGCGGTGATCGGCCCCCACAGCGCGAGCACGAGGGCGAACGCGAGCAGCATCGCCCCGTGGTTGTCGCCCTTCCTCTCCACCGGGCCCTCGACGAGCAGCCAGCGATCGCGCTCGAGCGGGACCGCGACGCTGGCCTGCGCGCGGCGGCGGTCGAGCACGACCCTCATGGCACCGAGCTCGGGCAGCTCGTCGATCGCCGCGGTCTGGGGGATCGGGGGGAGCTCGGCCGTGCGCAGGATCGTGCCGTGCTCGGGCGGGTGCCCGGCGGCGATCCTCGCAGCCTCGCTCGAGCCGACGCGCGCGAGCTCCGAGATGGCGTGGGAGCGATTGAACGCGGCGTTGTTGGAGACCCCGGCGACCGCGATCAGCGACCCGGACGCGAGCACGTAGCCGAGCATGAGGACGAGCAGCCGCGCGCTCAGTGAGGTCCGCGGCGCGGACACCCCGAGGCCGCGCTCGATCAGCGCACGCGAGAGCGCGACGCGCTCACTGCCGAGCAGCCTGCTCGTGACCGAGAACGCGAACGACCAGGCGCCGGTCAGGATCGCCACGCACATGAGCCCGACCGCCGTGAGCTCTCCGCGCCCGATCGGCGCGCGGTCTGCCATCGCAAACCAGACGTAGGCCGTCGCGAGCACGAACGAGCCGGTCCAGGCGATCGAGAACACGCCCATGAAGCGGGTCGGCGCCCGCCGAATCGCCTCCCCGGCGGCGAGCAGCCGGGCGTCGTCGCCCACGCGCGCGGCCTCCCTCCAGCCGTCGACTGGCCTGAGCAGCACCCGCAAGGACGCGACGGTCGTGACCAGGCGGAGCACCGAGACGACCGCCGCCGGAGCCAACACCGAGCGCAGCTCGACCGAGAGCAAGCTGACCCAGCCGAAGGTCAACAAGATCAGGAAGGGCGACTCGATCAGCTGAAACCTGACGACAGTCCGCCAAGATATTGTCCAATCGCGCATGCCCAGGCCGCGATCTTAGCAAGCATCCGGGCCGAATGGCGCAACTTGCGCTATTCGGCCCGGATGGATGATCGAGGCGCTGGTTCAGTCCGCCCGAGCGCTGCGCGAGTCCAGCGTCTTCATGACCAGACGCGCCGCGATCATCCCGGCCACGAGCGCCGCGAAGAAGGTCAGCACCGGGAGGGTCCCCGAGGTCACGGCGACGAGGGCCGGGCCGGGACAAAAGCCCGCCAGGCCCCAACCAACCCCGAACGCGACCGCTCCCAAGACCAACCTCGCGTCGACGTCCTTGGCCGTCGGCCAGTGGAAGCGATCGCCGAACCTGGGCGCGTCGCGACGCACGAGGACGCGGTAGATCGGCGCGTAGACCAAGATCGCGCCGCCCATGACCAGCGCGAGGCTCGGGTCCCAGTCCCCGAAGAGATCGAGGAAATTGAGCACCTTGTGGGGGTTGGTCATGCCCGCGACGCCGAGGCCGAGCGCGAACACGAGCCCCGAGATCAAGGCCACCAGCTGCTGTCGAGTTGCCGGGCTCATCCGACCCCTCCCACCACGTGTCGCGCGAGGCCGACGGTGGCCATCGCCGCGCCCATGAAGATCGCCGTGGCTGTCAGCGAGCGGGTCGACAGCCGCGAGATCCCGCAGACGCCGTGCCCGCTGGTGCAACCGCCGCCGATCCGCGTGCCGAAGCCGACCAACAAGCCCGCGACCGCGAGCAGCGGCAGCGAGTCGGTCGCGGCCCCCGGAATCGACTCGGGCGAGACCAGGACCAGGCCGAGGCCGCCGAGCAGCATCCCGAGCACGAACATTCCGCGCCACCCTCGGCCCTCGCTCCCGTCGAGGAAACCTCCGAGGATCCCGCTGATGCCTGCGATGCGACCGTTGAGGCCGAGCATCGCGGCCGCGGCCAGGCCGATCATCAGGCCACCGAGCGTCGACTGTATGGGTGTGAACTCCGTGATCATTGCGTTATCTCCCGCCTCCTCGACGCCCGGCCTGCGCTCGCACGCCTCGTCGTGCTCACTCAGTCTTCAATCGCCGTGCCACCCTTTCAACGCTGGCGCGGCCGCGAGCATGACCTCCGAAGGCGCGGATCCGTCCCACCGCGGGTCAACGCTCGCAACGGCTCCGAAACAGCGAGCGGAGGTCGCAGGGCTCCCGCTCGGACGCGAGGTGGGCGCCCGCATGCGCAGTGTGCAATGGATCAGCTCAATTAGGCGCCGCGTGCCGACCCTGCGGTTGTGATAAGTTGCGCGAACCGTGAAGCCCTGCCCCTTCTGCGGAGAACAAATCCAACCCGCCGCTGTAAAGTGTCGGTTCTGCGGCGAGTGGCTCGACCCGAGCAAGCGCCCCCCGTGGTCTGGAGGAGAGCTCTCCGCGCTCGCCGAGCAGATCACCCGTGAAGTCGCGCGACAGATCGGGGGCGAGCTCCGGCCTGCGTCGCCACCGGCCCGCCCGCCGCGGCGTCGCTCGTCGACCCGCGACATCCCCAGCGATCCTGACCAAGCCGGGGTGGTCGCGCCCGACGACAAGGGTCGCGCGGCCGGCAGCGTCGACTACGACGGCCGCCCCCTGCAGGAGCCTCATTACACGCCCCCCTACGAGGAACCGGGCCCCTACCCCGGCCTCGCCGATGGGCCCTACGACGCAGCCAGGCCCCAGCCCGACGCACCGAGCCGCGCGCTCGGCCAGCCAGCCCCGCGCCCCTCGGCGCGCTGGACACCGACACCGGGCGGCGCCCGTGAAGAGAGCGGCCCCAAGGCCGCGGTCCCGGGCCCAGCTTGGCAACCCCCGCTGAGCGGCGACGTCCAGTCGGAGCCCGAGCCGCGCGCCGCGACCAGTGACTCACTGTGGCGCCCGCCCGAGTGGCTGACCCCATCCCAGGCGCAGCAGCCGGCCACGCCCCCCGCGGCCGAGCCCGAGATGCCGGC
>NZ_PVNK01000031.1 GCF_002994615.1 Enhygromyxa salina
GGGCTGGGGCGCGGCGGCGGGCCGGGGAGTCGGCGCCGGCTTGGGCGCAGGCGTTGGCTCGGGCACGGCACGCAGCCCGGGCTTGGGCTCGGCGTAGCTGACCTCGCCCGCGCCGACGGCCTGACGGTACGAAGCCTCATCGTGGAAGCCCTGCGCCATCTGCATGCCGGCCTCACGCAACGAGGCGTCGTTGGCCGCCTCGAAGTCGAGGATCATGCGAAACGAGCAGGTCGGGCACTCGACCTGGACGAGGGCGGCGATCTGGCCGTCAGCGACCTGAAAGGGGCTCGTGCACTCGGGGCAAGCGATGATCAAGGACGGTCTCCGCGGTGCGAACGATCTAGAAGTCCAGACCGAATGACACGGTGTACTGCTGTTGGAAGCCGGATCCGTCGGACACCGTCTCGGTCGAGCCGCCGAGCAAGGCGACGTCGGAGCTCGAGGCCCCGGGCGGCACGAACATCGCCTCGATGCCGATCCGGAGCACGCTGAAGATGAAGCGCACGCCGAGGTAGGGGCGATGGCGGACGATCACGTCTTGCTGACGGAACACGAACTCCGACTGCAGCGCGCAGTCTGGATCCCCGTTGCCGCACGGCTGGGAGCCCTCGAGGAACTCGTCGCGACCGGGGGTCGCGTCGAGGATCCCGGTGCTGGCGAACACGAGCAGCGCGTCGTAGCCGGCGTAGGGCGTGATGTTGAAGGTGCTCCCGATGCCAAACACGTGGGACAGCGACGCGCCGACGGAGATCGTCGTGAGGTCGAGATCCTTGGCGCCGAGCAGGCGCGAGAACATGCCGCGCAGCGCGATCGACGGGATCGGCAGGTGGTGAAAGCCCTCGTGGATCGAGACCTTGCCGTAGCCGGCGATCGCCCACATTCGGCTGTCGAACAGGTGCGTGGCACCCGCTCCGACCTCGATCCCGGGCCACAGGCCCTTTCGACCCATGACCTGGAGCGAGGGCGCGACGTTGTTCGGGCTGCCCCGCGTCGTGTCCCGCCAGTACTCGGCGTCGCCGCTGAGGGTGTTGATGGTGACGTCGGCGGACACCGCGAACCCCGACAGACCCAGAGAGTCTGCGGGATCGACGGGCCTGGGTGCCATGAGCACCCCGACTTCGGATGACAGCGATCGAAACGCAGCGTTGTCCTGCGTTAGAGAACCGTCGTCGGCGTCCACTTGGCCAAGTGGCGTCAGATCGAGATCGTACTTGCCCGCCTGCGCCTCCGAGGAGACGAAAAAAGTGGCCACCAGAGCGGACAAGCAAAGGAACCTTCGCGGCATGCAGTGCTCCGGGAGAATCGAGCGGAGCGTAGCCCGCGCCTGGATTTCATGTCAAGGATTGGGCGTTCGCCAAGCCACGGAGATCGCTATTGATTTGCGTCGGCGGGTGTCAAAGTAGGAGATCGCGCGAGATCTCGATCGCGCCAGTGGCCTCTCAGCCGACGTCCAACGCCTGCAGGCTCCAAGAAGGGCGTGTGTTGGCGCCGGTTCGGGCGAGGCCTGACATCCCGAGACTCCGGCCCGTCCCAGGCGCCGCGCAGGGGTGGTCAGCGGGGGCGTGACACCCACGCTTGCCCGGGCTGGGTCTTGGAAGTAGCGTTCGCGCACGCCTCGGCGAGTCGCGGTGCAGGACAAGCAAAGCAAGTCACGGTCCCCACGCAGGCGCCTGATGAGTCGTGGCGAGGTCCGCGAGCATCCCGCGCTCCTGCTGCTCTACGTTTTTGCGCTGACCACGCCGCTGATCCTGCTGCCCGACATGCCGGCCTGGGCCGAGGTCCTGAGCTGGTTCGGGGGCGTGTCGCTGGGGCTGCTGCTGCTGCGCCTCGTGCTGGTCGGGTTCACGGGCTACGAGCGCCTCGTCGGTCTTCGGATCATTCGGCGCAAGGGCGAGCAGAGCCCGACGTGGCGTCGCAGTCGGTTCTGGCTGATGTTCTTCTGGTCGACGGCGGCCCTGGGCCTGGTCGCGCTGCTGATCTTCAACCACGTCGTCGATCGCGACGACGGCGCGATGCTCGAGCTGTTCAAGCCGCTGCGGGTCTGGCTGGTCTTCTATGTCGCCGCGGCCAGCTTCGCGGGCCTGCTGGTGTTGATCGCCCAGCGCTTCTCGGTCTTCGGCACAACCTCGATCATCGGGGTGGTCCTCGGTGTCGCGGCGCTGCTGGTCGTGCAGTCGGTCGCGACGGGCTTTCAGCACGAGTTCGAGCGCCGGGTGCTGGGCGTGTACGCGCACATCAACGTGACCCGCGCGTTCGGCATCTCGGAGTATCGCCGCTTCGAGGGCTGGCTGCGCACGCTGCCCGGGGTCGAGGGCGCGAGCCCCTTCGTCTACTACGCGATGGCCCTGGCTCCGCACACCGACCGCGGCCACCCGACCGAGGCCAACGCCAGCGACGTCAAGCTCGCCAGCGTGTTGGTCAAGGGCATCGAGCCGCGGACCGCCGACCAGGTCATCGATCTCCCCCAGCACCTCGAGCGCGGCAGCGGTCGGGTGATCCCGCTGAGCGATCTACGCAGCGACTACGAGCTGATGCCGGTCCCCGATCGGCCCGACGGCGATCTGCCCCAGGTCATCGCCCAGAGCCCCGATCCCCGGGGGGCTGGCTGGTACGACGCGGCGATCAACGCGTGGACCGCGACCGATCACCAAGACGATCCCTTTCGCCTCGGCCGCGCGCGCATCCAAGACGACGTCTGGGAAGATCCGCCCGAAGACCTCGGCGCGATCACGATCGAAGATCAGATCGACAAGAGCTCGCTGCCGACGATGTTCATCGGCGTCGGGCTCGCGCGCGAGCTCAAGCTCGGCGAGGGTGACGTCGTCCGCCTCGTCGACCCTGGCGCCACCTTTGATCATAGCGAGGAGCCGAAGTTCATCTACTACCTGATCGCGGGCGTGTTCCAGGCCGGGTTTCAGGAGTACGACAGCCGCCTCGTCTACGTCGACATCAAGGAGCTGCAGCGCTTCAAATACCGCGGCAAGGACATCGTCTCGGGCGTCGATCTGCGCCTCGCCGACCAGGACCTCGCGCCCGAGGTCGGGGCCTCGATCCGCGCGGCGCTCAACGGCGAGCAGGTCGCCGAGTACTCCGTGCTCGAGTGGCAAAAGCTCAACGAGAATTTGTTCTCGTCGATCCGGACCCAGAAGAACATCATCACGGTGATCCTCTCGCTGGTCATCTTCGTGGCCAGCTTCAACGTGCTCTCGGCCCTGTGGACCATGGTCATCCGGCGGACGCCGGAGGTTGCGATCATCATGTCGATGGGCGCGACCGGGCCCCAGGTCGCGCGGATCTTCCAGGTCACGGGCATGACGATCGGCCTCGCGGGCTCGCTCGCCGGGGTCGTGTTTGGCCTCGTGATGTGCTGGTTGGTGCAGCTCTACGGCTACACCCTCGATCCCGAGGTCTACTTCATCGAGCAATTGCCGGTCGAGATCAGCCTGGTCCAGATCGCCTGGATCCTCGGGCTGTCGCTGGTGTTTTGCTTCATCGCGACGATCCCCCCCTCGCTTCGGGCCGCGCGGCTCCGGCCGGTCGAGGGCCTGCGCTACGAGTGAGCGATGGCCGGGGCACGAGGGCCGCTCGTGGGCGGCTTCGTCAGCTTGGTCGCGCAGCGGCTGATCCGGCGTGAGCGGGCCTCGCCCGGCTGGGCTCGGGTCGGCGTGGTCGCTGGGGTCGCGCTCGCGGCGGCCGGGGTCGCGCTCGCGGCCGGGCTGCGCGGGCCGGTGATCGTCGCCGGGTTTTGGCTCGCGAGCCTCGTGGTCCTGATCGCCGCGCTGGCCGTGCGCCTGCGCGCGATGTTGGTCGTCGCGGTGCTCGGGCTCGCGCTCGGGGTCGCGAGCTTGTTCGTGGTCCTCGGCGTGGCCTCGGGCATCGAGGGCCTGCTCGTGTCCTCGCTCGCCCGGCTCAACGGTCACGCGATGGTCAGCAAGTACGGCCTCGACTTCTTCGAGTACGACGCGATCGCGAGCGAGCTCGAGGCCGACGCGCGGGTCCGGGCTGCCTCGCCCTTCGTGTTCGGGGTCGGGGCGATCGTCGTGGTCGGCGACTCGCCGGGCTCCTCGGACTCGCCGGACTCCCCGGACTTGGGCCACGACCCGGTCATCGTGACGATCAAGGGCGTCGATCCGGACCGGCTCTCGGGCTTCTCGACCGCGCAGGATCTGTTCTCGGTCGGCGGCTTCGAGGCCCTGCGCCCGGCGGGGCCGCGCACGTCGCCGGGCATCGTGCTCGGGACCCGGCTCGCCCGCCGGCTCGACGCGCGGCCGGGCGCGCGGGTCCGGGTCGTCGTGCCCGCCGAGATCCGCCAAGATCGCGACGCGACCGCAGGCCAGCCGCGCCACGGCGAGTTCGAGGTCCTCGGTCTGCTCGACACCGGCTTCGCCGAGTTCGACGCGAGCTTCGTGCTCATGCACATCAGCGCCGCCCAGGCGATCGTGTTCGGTGAGTCGCGGGCCTCGGGTATCGAGCTCGAGCTCGAGCCCGGCGCGGCGGGGCTCGGCGCGGCCTTGCCGGTAACCCGCGAGCTCGTCGAGCAGCTCAATCGCCCGCGCACAGCCCAGCGCCTCCAGCCCCTCTACCGGGCCGCGAGCTGGGCCGAGCGCTCGGCGACGCTGAGCTCGATCCGTCAGACCAAGGCCCTGCTGGTCCTGATCTTGAGCCTGATCGTCGTCGTCGCCTCGGGCTCGCTGCTCGGCGCGCTCCTGGTCCTGGTCCGACGCGAGCGCCGACACATCGGCGTGCTCGCGGCGCTCGGGGCCACGCCGCGCCAGCTGTTTTGGGTGTTCGAGTCGGTCGGGCTGGGCATCGGCGCGCTCGGATCGATCCTCGGCCTCGCGCTCGGGACGGTCAGCCTCGGCGCGCTCTCGCTGCTCGAGTTCGAGCTCGATCCCGACATCTACATGATCGACCACCTGCCGGTCGCGTTCGTGTTTGTGGATCTGCTGATCCCCTCGGCGATCGCCGTCGCCGTCTGCGCCGTGGTCACGGGCCCGATCGCGCGCCGCGTCAGCAAGACCCGCCCGATCGCGTTGGTCCGCGGCTGAGCGCCGTGTTCGCGGGGGCTCAAACATGATGCCGACCAGCGCCTGTGCTACTCCTTGGGAGTCCGCAGCTTCGTGCCGCGCGCGCGACGGGGGTCCGACCTGTCGCAAGCTGCGCGGCTGATCGAGCGCTGCCCGGGCCCCACGCCGTCCCCGGCGGGAGAGGAGCGCCTATCTCTGTAATTTCACTACCCAGGCCCAGTTTCGCCATGTTCCGCGCCGCGGGATGGTTGGGGCTGGTCGCCCTCGCGGGCTCGACCCTGACCACAGCCACCGCGAGTCGCCTGTTGTTGTCCGACGAGACCCTGGTCGAGGCCGCCGCGCGCCCCGCTGACGCGCCCGCGCCCGAGCCCGAGCGAGCGGCGCGACCCAAGCCGCCGCAGACCTCGGCTCAGAGCGCGCCCGCCCCGGCCGACCTCGTCGACCACAACATCTTCTGCCCGAGCTGCAGGCCGGCCGAGGCCGTCGAGCCCGGCGCCCAGCCCCAGCTCGAGCTCGCCCCGACCCAGCTCCCCCTGGTCTTGCTGGCCACGATGGAGTCCGACGACCCGCTGTACTCGATGGCTTCGATCGCCGACCCCGAGCGCGGGGCCACGGGCGTGTTTGGAGTCAACGAGCCCCTGCGCGCGGGCGTGTTCGTGGCCGAGATCCGCCGCGGCCGGGTGCTGCTGCGCACGGGCGAGGGCCTGCGGACGCTCGAGCTGCCCGACCCCGAGCAGCCCAAGTCGAAGCCCAAGGCCAAGTCCAAACCCAAGCCCAAGAAGCGAGGCTCGCGGGAGATCCCCGGCGCCCGCGAGGCGATCAGCTGCCGCGGCAACGACTGCACCGTCGATCGCAAGTTCGTCGAGAAGCTCCTGGCCAACCCCGCGCAGCTGACCCGGCAAGCCAAGCTGATCCCGGCCGTCAAAGACGGCGACATCCGCGGGTTTCGCCTGTCTCGACTGCGGCGCGGGACGATCCTGCGCCTGCTCGGGCTCCACAACGGCGACACCTTGCTCGCGGTCAACGGGGTCGAGCTCGACTCCATGGATCGGGCGATCGGCCTCTACACCAAGCTGCGCCGGGCCTCGAACCTCGACGTGACCGTGCTGCGCAAGGGCAAGGTCTTCGACACGCACATCGCGATTCGCTGACCGGAGCGCTCAGGGGCTCGCGAGCTGGCAGAGGCGATTGACCTCGGCGATGACCTCGGCCGTGGTCCCGACCCGGGCGTAGCGATCGCGCAGGACCGCGAGCGTGTTTCGGTGCAGCCGCCGGCTGACCGTCGCGCAGCCGTCCTCGATCAGCGTCACGTCGAAGCCGAGGTCGCAGGCGTCGCGGACCGTGGTCGAGACGCACTCGTTCGTATACACGCCGACGACGTAGAGGGCCGTGACGCCGAGGTTGGCCAGGATGTAGCGGGCGTTGGTCGCAGTAAAGATCCCGCTCGCGGTCTTGTTGATCACGATCTCGTCGCCGACCGGCGCGATCTCGGGCAAGAACTCGGCCTCCTTGGACCCGGGCGGAGCGAGGAGCTCGAGGCGCTTGTGGCCGGGGCTGCGATCGCGGCCGTCCCGAGTCAGCGACTGAATGCGAGCATGGATGACCTCGAGTCCGTGGGTCCGAAAGCAGGCCTGGAGCGCGCCGACGTTGGGCAACACGACCCGCTCGAGGCGCTCGAAGTAGTAGTCCTGAGCGGCCGGCGAGGCGGCCTCGGGCCGGCCGGGGGCGAACACGCCGTGGCCTCGGGCGGCGTCTAGGAACTGCATGTCGATGCACAGCAGCGCGGCGTGCTGGTGGGCGAGCGAGCGCTGGGGTCGGCTCGCGGGGGTGATCGACTGGCGGTAGCGATCGGCGAGGGGGTCGGCCTCGACGTCGCGGGAGTCGAGCGTGCCCTCGATCCAGGCGTCGAACGCGGCCTCTGTCTGGCCGAGGCTGGTTTGTTGTTCGGGTTTGTCGCTCACTCGTTCAGACTAACCCCGTAGGTCGCGTCTTGCGGCGGGGACCTCGAAGTCGTTGGTGAGGGCTGTCGCGAACGTTGGGGCTCCGCGCGGGCCGCAGGAGGTCCTCCTGCGTCCTTTGTGCGCTCATCTTTTGGCGATGGGGGGCCCGCTTTGGGACGGCGGGCGGGTCGCGAGGTCGGGCTGGCTTTGGGTTGTTGATGGGGCAGGGTCGTGACGATGAGGCTCCGCGCGGGCCGCAGGAGGTCCGAGCGAGGGCCGTCGCCTCGCCATCTGGGGTGCAGAAGGCTCTTGGTGGTGTTGCCCGGTTGTGAGCGACTGCTCTTCGCTGGTGCTTTTCGGGCGGCGATAGCCCTCGCTCGGACCTCCTGCGTCCTTTGTGCGCTCATCTTTCGGCGATGGGCGTCCCCGCTCTGGGACGGCGAGCGGGTCGCGAGGTCGGGCTGGCTTTGGACGGCGGGCGGGTAGCGAGGTTGGGCTGGTTTTGGACGGCGGGCGGGTAGCGAGGTCGGGCTGGTTGTTGATGGGGCAGGGTCGTGACGATGAGGCTCCGCGCGGGCCGCAGGAGGTCCGAGCGAGGGCCGTCGCCTCGCCATCTGGGGTGCAGAAGGCTCTTGGTGGTGTTGCCCGGTTGTGAGCGAC
>NZ_PVNK01000032.1 GCF_002994615.1 Enhygromyxa salina
GTCTCGGGGCTTGGGGGTGCTCGATCGCTACTGGCGGTGGGTCGCGCACCAGCGTCAGCGGGCCTGGGCTTCGACTCGGGGGGATCCGGCGGCGAGCCTGGTCGTGGCCGCGGGGCTTGGGCTTCGCTCGGCGCTCGCGCCCGAGTCCCGCGAGGAGCTGCGCTCGGCGGGGCTCGGGCACTTGATCGCCGTCAGCGGGCTGCACATCGCTGTGGCCGCGCTGTGGTTGCAGGTGATCGCGCGGCGGGGGGCGGCTCTGTTGCCGATCCCGGCGAGCTACGCCTGCGCGCTCGCGTGGTTGCCGCTGTGGGGCTACGTCGGGCTCACGGGTGGGGCGGCGTCGGCCGTTCGGGCCGCGGCGATGCTCACGGCTGTCGACCTGGGCACGGTGCTTGGACGGCCGAGTCATGGGCCGACGACCCTCGCGGTTGTGGCCGCCGCGATGTTGTTGGTGCGGCCGGAGTGGTTGGTGGACCCCGGGTTTGCGCTGTCGCTGTCTGCGATGGCGGCGATCGTGACGGCGCCTCGGGATCTTGGCGTGCTGGCTGCGAGCTGGCGGATCACCTGGGCGACTGCGCCTTTGAGCGTGTTGTACTTTGACGTCGCGCCGCTGCATGGGTTGGTTGGGAACGCTGTCGCGTTGCCCTTGTTTGGCGTGATGATGCCGGTCGCGCTGGTTGCGTGCGTGGTGCCTGGGGCTGTTGGCGCGGTCGCGATGGTGGTGGCGCGCTTGTTCGCGAGCCCGATCTTGGATCTCGCGGCGTTGTTGGCTCGGGTCCCCGCGTTCGGTCCGCTCGGCTTGTTGGGGGCTGCGGTGCTCGGGCTGGTGTTGGGGGCGGTCGTGGGTCGGCCTCGGGCCGGGGACGGTGCTCGGCGGGGGTGGTTGCCACCGAAGCTCGCGTGTGTCGTGGCGATCGCGGTCTCGATGGTGGTGTTGGTCGAGGATGTCCGTGAGCGGCAGCGGCTCGTGGGGCCGCCGAGCTTTGATTGGATCGCCGTGGGCACCCTTCGCTCGCGCTCGCTGCTGGTTGCGGATCCGTCTGGGCCTGCGACGGCGTGTCTGTATCGGCCGACCGACTCGGGCGGGACCTGGCGTCGGCTGCTCGAGCTCGAGGGGGTGCGGCGGATCAGTCGACTCGACGCTGGGCTGCCGAAGGTGGGGGAGGGCGGTGGCTGGTCGGAGCCGGCCTCGGATCCGCGGACCCGCGCGCTCGGGCGACAGCTCGAACGCGCGGGCTTCGAGCTGGCTGAGGATCACTCGGGTGACGGTTGTCGACCGCCGGGCGCAGCCAAGCTTCGCGCGGCGCTCCGCGCTTGTCGCTATCTTCAGGGCGGGCGCGGTCGTGCGCTCGTGCGCTCGCAGGGTGGGGCGCTTCGCTGTCGAATCGAGGATCGATGGGTGCCGACCTCGGTGGCGCGAGACGAACCGGGGCGCTGAGCGCTGCTCGCCACCTCGCCACCTCGCGCCCCGTCCTCGTCGGATCCACGCCCGCGCCTACGACCGGGCGCTCGCGGGGGTCGTCGAGCTGCCCCGCTGCGCCCCCGATCGCCCGACTGTTCACCCGTAACTGAACAATTCCCCAGCTGATCTCCCCTCGTCAGATACCGCCCCGCCCACGCGCCAAGAATTCATGTCACCTCCAGGTCTCCGCTAGACTCCCCCCGTGCCGGAGACCGTCGCACGGCTGCTCGAGCTGCGTCAGGGGCAGCCCGCGCGCGTCCACGAGCTCACCCTCGGCACCCACGTGCTCGGTCGCGAGGCCGGCGTCGACGTGCTCCTGCGCCACCCCGACGTCTCTCGCCACCACGCCGAGCTCCACATCACGCCCGACGGCGCGACGATCCGCGATCTCGGCAGCAAGAACGGCGTGCTCGTCGACGGCAGCAGGGTCAGCGACGCGACCCTCACCCACGGCTCCCGCTTCGCCTTTGGCGCCCTGAGCCTGGTCCTCGACCACGCCGGGGCCCACGTCGACCGCCTGCTCGTGCGCAGCGGCGAGCTCACGGTTCGCCGGCCACGCGCGGCCACCAACCCGAGCTCACCCGCCGACTCTCCCGCGCCGCCACTGACCGCGCCGATCCTCGTCGCGCTGACCTTCACGATCCTCCTTGGCGCGCTGCTGGTGTTCGGATGACTCACCCACGCGAGTCCCACCTCCGCAAGCTGCCCAAGGTCGACCGCGTGCTCGAGCACCCGCGCCTGACCGAGCTCGGCCTGCGTCACGAGCTCACCCGCCGCGTCGTCGTCGACGCGATCGCGGCCGAGCGCGCCCGAGTCCTCGCCGCGCTCGCCCAAGACCGCGAGCCGGATCCACCCGTCGCCGAGCTCGAGGCCCTCAGCGAGAGGGTCCGCGCCCAGCTCGAGCGCTGGCTGAGCGTCCACCCGCGACCGGTGCTCAACGGCACAGGTGTGCTGCTCCACACCAACCTCGGACGCGCGCCGCTGTCCGAGCCCGCGCGCGCGGCTGTCGTCGGGGCCGCCGGGACCTGCGATCTCGAGCTCGACCTCAGCACGGGCAAGCGCGGCAGCCGGCTCGCGCTGCTGCGGCCGCTGCTCGCCGCGCTGTTCGAGGCCGAGGACGCCCTCGTCGTCAACAACGGCGCGGCGGCCCTGCTGCTCGCGTGCACGGCCCTCGGGCGCGGCGGCGTCGTGCTCTCGCGGGGCCAGCACGTGGAGATCGGCGACAGCTTTCGCGTGGCCGAGATGGCCGCGGCCGGAGGCGCGCCGCTGACCGCCGTCGGCAGCACCAACCGCTCGCACATGCGCGACTACGAGGCCGCCCTCGACGGCCTCGCAAACGTCGAGGCGGCCCTGTTGTGGGTCCACCAGAGCAACTTCACCCAGGCGGGCTTCGTCGGCGAGGTCCCGCTCGCCAAGCTCGCCGCGCTCGCGCGTGGGCGCGACGTCGCGTTGATCGCCGATCTCGGCAGCGGCTCGCTGGGCTTGGGCATCCCAACCGGCGAGCCCACGGTCGCGGCCTACCTCGAGCAAGGCGCGACCCTCGTCACCTTCTCGGGCGACAAGCTGCTCGGGGGTCCGCAGGCGGGGATCCTCGCCGGGTCCGCCGCCGCGATTCACCGCTGTCGCCGCCACCCCCTCGCCCGCGCGCTGCGTTGCGGCAAGCTCGCCCTCGCGGCGCTCCACGCGACGGTCATCGCCCACGCGCAGGCGTCCGCGCCAGGATTGCCGCTCCACAACATGATCGCGGTCGGGGTCGATCAGCTGCGCGCCCGGGGCCTGCGACTGTGTGAGGCGCTCGGGTGGCCGTCGAGCTGTGTGCGTGACAGTCGAGCGACGATCGGCGGCGGGTCGTTGCCGGGCCAAGAGCTCGCGAGCGTGGCTTTGGTCGCACCCGCCAAGGCCCACGCGGCCGCGATGATCCTGCGGGCCGGGGAGCCGCCCCTGATCGGACGCGCCCACGACAACGAGCTGTGGATCGATCTGCGGACGCTCGATTCGATTGACGACGATACGCTGCTCGCGTGCCTGCGTCGGCTCGGCTCCACGGTCACTTGATCTGCATTGAGTGTCAGGGATTGAGCTGACGATCACATCGCGGTGGTCGGACGGTCGGACCCTCACCCGACAAGTTCGCGTGTCGTTGCGCGGGCCCTCGGGACCGACCACTATAAATCACCGCTGCTCGATGCCATGGATGGACACGGCGAGTAAGACGGCGAAGGCGACGCCGATGGGTCGCAGCCGATTCAGTACGCGTCAACAAATGTTCCGCGAGGAGTGACAGTCGATGAAACGACATAGTGCAGTGATGCTCATGGCAATGGTCGCCGCGTGCGGTGACAATGTTGTCTCGAACACCGGCGGCGCACGGGGGACGGAGGAATCTGCTGACGCTGCCGACGAAGGCGTTGACGACGAGGCCGGCGCGACGGACGGCGACGGTGACGGCGACGGCGACGACGACGGCGACGGCGATGGCGACGGTGACGACGAGGGTCCTCCGCCCGATATGCGGACCGAGACCGACCCCAACGAAGAGATCCCGCCGCCCGACGAAGAGGGCTGCCACGCCATCTACGCTCAAGACCTGCTCCCAACCTTCGAAGTGACGGTCGACCCAGTCGTCTGGGACCTGCTCGAGCACGAGTGGAACAACGGTCAGGCCAACGAAGACCTCGGCGTCAACCCCAAGCCCTATCACCCGCTGACCGAGTTCAAATACGGCGATATTACGATCCACGACGCGCAGATCCGGCTGCGCGGCAACCCGAGCTATTGGGACCCGCTGCCTGATGACAAGATGCAGTTTCAGATCGGGTTTCACACCAACGATCCGGACGGTCACTTCTTGGGCATCAAGCGGCTGGTCCTGGAGGCGGCGACCTACAATCGACACATGCTGCGTGACCGCCTGGCGCTCTCGATCATGCGCGATGTCGGCATTCGTGCGTCCTGCGCCAACAACGCGCGGCTCGTCGTCAATGGTGAGTACTACGGGGTGTTCACCAACATCGAGAAGATCGACGAGGCCTACCTCGAGCGGGCCTTCGACGATCCAAGCGGTGATCTGTGGAAGCGCGGGAACTGGAGGCTCAAGACCAACGAGGACACCGCCAACGATGATCGCCTCAGCGCGCTCAAGGACGCAGCCACGCCCGAGGAGCTGTTTGCTGTGCTCGACATCGAGCAGGCGTTGCGGGTCTACGCGGCCGAGGCGATCATCCCCGACTCCGACGGGCTGTGGGCAGGAGGGCTCAATTTCTACATGTACGATGATCCGCTGATCGGTAAATTCGTGCTCCTGCCCTGGGACCTCGACAACACCTTCGAGTATTTCAACGACGAGCCCGATGGCGACTACCCCGCCAACCCCGATCCCTACGTGTGGGAGAAGCCGACGACCCACGGCCGGCCCTGGTACGACATCTCCTTGCAAGATCCGATGTGGTTCGCGGTCTACGTCGGCCTGATCGACGAGATCCTGCACCAGGGCTACGACCCGAACAAGCTCCATCAGCGCATCGAGACCTGGACGGAGCAGATCGAGGACGCGGTCTTCGAGGATCCGAACAAGCCCTACTCCAACGCTCTGTACATGGTCAAAGTCCAGGAGCTGCACGAGTTCGTCGACGCACGCTACGCCTTCGTCGACAACTGGCTCAACTGTTGGCAGGGCGGCGGGATCGACGACGGCGAGGGCTACTGCATGATCCCCTGAGGGTCAGGGCAGCGGCACGTAGCCTGTGCGCAGGGGGCTGCCGCGCCCGGTCGCCCACAGCACGCAATTGTCCGACGAGCCCG
This sequence comes from Enhygromyxa salina, assembly GCF_002994615.1. Lineage (GTDB taxonomy): Bacteria > Myxococcota_A > Polyangia > Nannocystales > Nannocystaceae > Plesiocystis > Plesiocystis salina_A. The sequence continues at coordinate 5,264 of NZ_PVNK01000032.1, forward strand.
GGAGGTCCCAGATCTGCACGCCGCCGTCTCCGTCGCCGAGCGAGTCCTTGAGCGAGATGACCAACTCGAGGGTGCCGTCGCCGTCGAGGTCTGCGATCGACGGCGCGGCCATCGATCCTCGGAACGAGAGCTCGACGGTGTGGAGCTCGTTGCCGCCCGCGTCGAGCACGATCAGGTGGGTCGGCGCCTCGGGCATGCGCGGCTCGCCGGCCGCGTAGGTCGCAAACACGACCTCGGGTGAGCCGTCGCCGTTGAGGTCGGCGATCAGGGCCTCGCTCGCACCCACGAAGGGGTTGACCGAGCCGTAGGCGTAGGTCCACATGACCTCGCCGGTCGAGCGAAAGGCCCACAGCAGGCCGTCGTAAGTCGGGAGCACGATCTCGAGCCCGGGCTCGCCGTCGAGGTCGCCGACCGCGGGGCTCGGATAATTCGGCACGATGTTGTGGCCGAGCTCGGCGTCGTAGGCCAGCGGCGCGCCAGCGTCCTTGGGCCACTCCCAGCCCGCGGGGCGGGTCATGTCGGCGTTGAGCACCCAGACGCTCACGCCCTGGTTTTCGGTCGACTCGCTGTGCTCGTGGTCGCCTCCGAGCACGATCTCGTGCTCGCCGTCGCCGTCGACGTCGGCGATGACCGGTGGGGAGTAGGTGAACTCCGAGCGGTCGCCCGTGCCCCAGCCTTGCATCGCGAGCTCGGGGTCGTGGTAGGCCTCGACGCCCGTCACCCAGCTGTCCATGAAGTCGGGGTGGGTCTCGAAGTTGGTGCCGTCGCCGGACCAGACGCCGAAGCCGATCGCGTCGTAGGTCGAGACCACGTCGAGGACGCCGTCGCCGTCGAGGTCGCCCGCGCCGATGTTTTGGTTGAAGCCACCGTAGTCGATGCAGTCGCCCGCGGGCGCGGTGCAGTCTCCGACCTGTGGCCAGCCCGCGGCGCTGCTGCCGTCGAGCTCGAACACGTTGGTCGCGGGGCCGTCGGCCTGCTTGTTGATCAGGAGCTCGTGCTGTCCGTCGCCGTCGACGTCGGCGACCGCGAGGCTGCGGACCTCGGCGTCGCCGTAGGCCTGCGGCCAGCCCGGCAGCAGCTCGCCCGTGTGATCGTAGACCGCGACGTTGTAGCCGTTGTCGTCGGGGTGGGCCGCGACGGCGATCTCGGTGTCGCCGTCGTTGTCGAAGTCGCCGACCGCGGCCGAAGACCACATCCGCACGCTGCCGTGTTCCGGGGAGTTGGACGCGCTGTAGGACCACGCCGTCTGCCACAGCGGGGCGCCGTCTTGGTCGTAGACGTAGAGCACCGAGTGGCGGGCCGCGACGATGTCGAGCTGCCCGTTGCCGTCGACGTCGACCAGGGCCGGGGAGGCCAGCCAGTTCTCGTCCCAGCTGCCCGGCAAGGTCGCGCGCAGGACCGGGGCCTGAACCTCGCCCGAGCCGCCGTCTGCGGCTGGCATGCACGAGGCCGGCGGGGGCTCGATCGGCCCGCTGGTCTCGGACGCGCCGGTCTCGGACGCGCCGGTCTCACCCTCGGCGTCGGACTCGGTCGAGCTCGCGCGGTTGCACGCGGCGAGGGTGACGATCCCGATCAAGCAGGCGACGCGTCGCGTCATGGCAGCCCGCGCTCGACTTTTTCTCCGGCCGAGCGCTCGAAGCGATCCGCGTCGGCGTCCTCCATCTTCTTTTCGGCCTCCTCGATCTGCTCTTTGGCGTGCTCGAGCTTCTTGCCCGGCGCCGACTCGGCCTTGCCGCCCTCGACCACGCTGCGACGGTCCCCGCCCTTGTTGGCGCCCGCGTCGTCGTCGCAGGCCGAGGCGGCGAACGCGAGGGCGACGAGGGCCGCGGTGGACACAAATACACACACGCGCGAGGTGGCTGGTGTCATGACACATGGTACCGCGGTGCTCGAAGGTTCTGCGAGTTGCGCGGCGCATGGATTCGGAAAATGCGGTCGAGCCCGCTCACGCCGCGGGCTTGGCCTCCCCACAAATCGGTCGGTTTTCCGCGTCAGCGCGACCGAGACAAAGTTGTGCTCCGCGGCCTTGCCGTCGATTGGGATCGCCCCTCGCGCTCGCAACGACGCAATGCCAATTGATGCTTCAGCAGGTCGACATCCTCGATGTCGGCGGGTCGGCTTGGCCTGCGCGACCCGCAAGGTCGAGCAAGTGGTCTCTGGTACAGGATGCGACGGGCAGTGGTGCAACCACTAGTGGGTGAGCTGGCGGGAGGATCTCTGGTCGAGACCGTGATCACGTGGGCTTTGAAGTCGACCTGAACCTGCCACTCCCACCGGTGTGATTCATCGCAGCATGCGTTCCGTGATGGCCAAGGAAAATTTGGGTTCGTCGCTGAGAGTGGTTGCACACTACTCGCGGCAGCCGGAGTCTCCGGCGAAACGCACATGCAACGAAACAGCCTACAAATTCTTGGTTTCTCTGGTCTCGCTTTCTCGGTCTCGCTCCTCACGGCGTGCGGTGACCCGTGTCTCGATGACGGGCGCGGCAAGCCCGGTGCAGTCTGCGATCCCGGCAACGCCGACACCAACACCGAGACCGGCACCGAGACCGACACCGACACCGACACCGCGACCGCGACCGCCGGCGACGAGAGCGGCACCGAGAGCGCCGAGGGGGAGCCGGACGAGACCTGGTGCATCGACGAGGACAGCGACGGTTTCGGCGATCCCGACAACTGCGAAGAGATCCCCGCTGGCGAAGAGCCCCCGCCCGGTTCGGTGCCGCAAGATCAGGCCACCGACTGCGACGACGCTGACCCGAACACCTTCCCGGGCGCGGCCGAGCTCGACGACCCGGCCGCGTGCATGACCGACGCCGACGACGACGGCTACGGCGATGACACGCCGAGCAACGCCAACGCCGTGCCCGGCTCGGACTGCGACGACGCCAACGACCACGCGTTCCCCGGCGCCGCCGAGCTCGAAGATCCGGCCGCGTGCATGGAAGACAACGACGAGGACGGCTGGGGCAGCACCACGCCCAGCGGCGGCGAGGGCAGCTCGACCGTCCCCGGCAGCGACTGCGACGACAACGACGCCGAGGTCAAGAGCTGCCCGAAGTGGTGCCCGGACGAGGACATGGACATGTTCCTCGATCTGAGCATGTGCGCGTTCTTGCTGGAGGGGGAGGAGCCGCCCGAGGGCTACATCGAGGCGGGCCCCGACACTGTCGGCGACTGCGACGACGCGGATCCCAACACCTACCCGGGCGCGGCGGAGATCGACGACCCCGAGGCGTGCATGACCGACGCCGACGGGGACGGCTGGGGCGACATGGATCCCAAGCCGGGCGTCGAGCCTGGTCGTGACTGCGATGACGCCGACGGTGCTCGGGTCGTCTGCGTCGACGCGGCGCCTGGCTGCGTCGACACCACAGACGGCGGCAGCGCTCAGCTGATGGCGACCGCCAGCGGCGGCGACGGCAACTACGTCTACGCCTGGACGCCCGTCGAGACCCTCGACGATCCCGCGATCCCCAACCCCACGGCCCTACCGACAGAGATCACGACCTACACGGTCGACGTGACCGACGGCGAGATGAACATGGGCCAGGACGAGATCACCGTCCACCTGACCGACAAGCCCTGGGTCCTCGGGGGGGTTCCGGACGCCGAGTGCGAGGCGGTTGGCTTCCTGCTCGACGCCGCGGATCACGACTTCGCGAACGAGGGCACCACGACCTGCACGACCTCGAACTCGGATCCGACCGCCTACGTCTGCCCCGTCGTCCACGAGCAGGCCCGCATCACCGGGACCATGACCGTGACCGATGCCCAAGGTGACGACGACTGGATCGGCTTCGTGTGGGGCTGGCAGAATTCCTCACAGTTCTACATGTTCCACTGGAAACAGTCGGCCCAGAACCTCGGCCTCTGCGTTGGTGTCGAGGGCATGGTTGTCAAGAAGGTCGACGCACTCGGTGCGCTCAGCCAAGTTGACCTCGGCTGTGACATGGACACGCCAAACGTCACGGTTTTGCTCGGCCCCGATGAGACCTCGACCGAGGGCTGGATCGAAGGCCGTGACTACGGTGTGGAGCTGCTCTACGACCTGACCGAGACCGAGATCACGATCACGGATCTGAGTGACAACTCCGTCGTCGCCAACTTCGTCGTCATGGACGACAGCTACTCCAGCGGCAAATTTGGGACCTACGACTGGTCGCAGATCAACGCTTGCAACGGGCCCTGGCAGTCAAACTGCCTCTAGCGCCCGCTCAAACGGCTCTGTGCCTCAGCGAGGGCTCCTCTGGGAGCCCTCGCTGACGTTTAGGGGGCCACGCAGACCCCGACGAAGCTCATAGCCCAGCGAGGGAGCGCAGCGACCGGCCGCTTGCGGCCGTGCGTGGCAGAGTCGCCAACGGCCAGGGGGGTCTAAACAAGCCCCCTCCTAGGGGGCCACGCAAACGACGGCGAAGCTCATGCCAGCCCACCGAGGGAGGGAGCGCAGCGAGCGACCGACCGGCCGCTTGCGGCCGTGCGTGGCAGAGTCGCCAACGGCCAGGGGGGTCTAAACAAGCCCCCT
>NZ_PVNK01000033.1 GCF_002994615.1 Enhygromyxa salina
GGGCTGCTAGAGTTGCTGCGACGAGCTTCGCCGCGGCGCTGTGCGCGAGCTGCGGCCTGCTCGAGGTCGGACCGGCGAGCGAGATCACGACCACGGAGCCGATCTCCGCCCAGGTCCGCGTGGTCGAGCTCGGCCCCCTCGCGCCCGAGCGGGTGTTGTTCCCGAGCGAGGCGCAGATCTCGGAATTCCTGCCCGGCGACCGCGTGCGCCTCGAGGTCGTGGTCGTCGACCCGAGCGGCCTGCCCCTCGAAGACGCGGCGCTCGACAGCGTGTGGCTTCACTGCGGCGCGGGCCCGTGTCAGGGCGGGTCGGAGAACATCGTGTTCGCCGACCCGGTCTACGACCAGCCCTGTGACGAGCTCGACGACTGGACCACCGACTCGCGCTGCCGCCTCGGCGAGGGCCGCGGCGGTATCGAGTTCACGACGCCAGCGCTCGGAGAGGGAACGCTGACCAAGGGCGACTTCGCGGTCTATGCCGTGGTCGCCTGGAACGGTCAGCGAGCCGAGGACTGCTGGTCGACCCGCCGCGTGCGAGGGGTCATCGCCCCCGACTGCGGCTTCGTCCGCTTCGACGGGAGCGTCGGACCTTACTGGACGATGTTGGTCCACGCGGAGTCCGAGGGCCTGAGCACGCCCTTCGCGACCACACAGCTGCCCGCGGCCGTCTACGCCCAGCAGGCCAATCGGGCGCCGGTCGTCGACCACGTCGAGCTCGCGATCAACGGCGAGGCCCAGGCGCCGGTCGAGGTCGCGGCCAGCAGCTTCGTCGGGCCCGTCAGCGTCGAGCCCGGGGATGTCCTCGACCTGACGGTCGTCGCCGACCCAAACGAGCAGCTGGCTCAGCTCTACTTCAACCCGTGGACCCCGAGCGCCGACGCGTTCACGGTTGTATTCGAGACCCTGTGGCTGCGCGTGTCCACGGCCGGCGCGCTCACCTTCGATCGAGACAGGATCGAGGGCCCCGCCCTCCTGGCGATGGACTCGATCGAGCTGCAGGTCCACGACGCCGCCGGGCCCGGCACCGCGCGCGTGGTCCTGGTGACCTACGACATGCGCGGCGCCGAGGATGTCCTCTGGCTGGAGCTCGAGATCCAATGACGGTGGTCCGAAGGCTCGCGCCGACCTCGCTCGCGGCCGCGCTGGTGCTCGGATCCAGCCTGCTCGCGCGCGTCGCCGCGGCCTCGCCGCCCGAGCACGAGCGCTCGGCGGTCGAGCTCCGTGTGTCAGGCCGGGTGATCGAGGCCGGCGGCGAGCGCCGCGGTGTCGCCGGGGCCGTGGTCCTGATCGTCGACGCGCCCGCGAGCGCGCGACCTGGCAAGCGCGCACACGAGCCCCTCGATCCCGACGCGATCGCCTGGATGCGCAGAGCCGAGACCGACACCGAGGGCCACTTCGTGATCGACGAGGTCCCGGCTGGCAAGGTCCGGGTGGTCGTCGTCGCGCCGGGCTACACCCGCTTCGAGCAGTGGGCAGCGCTCGACGGCGCGAGCGGCACGGACGAGCTCGACCTCTACATTCGGCCCGACCTCCGCAGCGACTACCGGACCGTGGTCGAGAGCGAGCCCGAGCCCGACTACGCCGTCGAGCCCGAGCACGTCCTCGACGGTCAACAGGGCCGCGGCTACGCGGGCAGCGGCGACGATCCCCTGCTCGCCGCCCAGAACCTCCCGGGCGTCGCCCGCAGCCCCCTCGGCCTCGGACTGATCGGCTTCCGCGGCGGAGATCCACGCGAGGCCGGCCTCTACGTCGACGGCCACCCGGTGCCCCGGGCCTTTCACGTGCTCCCGATCGCGAGCGTGCTCTCGCCCCCGATGGTCGCGCAGGTCCAGCTCAGCCCGGGCAACTACTCCGCGGCCTACGGCAGCTTCGGCGGCGGGCTCGTCGAGATCGAGAGCCGCCCCGGGGGCCGCGAGGGCATTCACGGTCAGGCCCACCTCGACCTGTTCGACTTCGGCACGACCGTGTCGGGCGCCGTCGGCAAGGGCTCGGTTCACGTCGGCGTCCGCCGCAGCCACGTCGGCGACGTGCTCCGGGCGATCGACGCGCTGCCCGTCGGCAGCCCCCACTTCTGGGACTACCTCGCGCGCTTCGACTACCCCCTGCGCCCGGGTCACGAGCTCACGGTCCGGGCGCTCGGGGCCGGGGATCGGCTGACCGACGACGAGCTGTTCGATTTCGGCGCCTCCTTTCATCGCTTCGACCTCGAGTACCGCCGGTCCAGCGAGGACTGGACCATGCTCGTGAGCCCCTCGCTGCGCCTCGACGGCTCGCGACTGATCCGCGGCAACAGCGAGCTCCGCCGCGTCGCCGAGGTCTACTCGCTGCGGGCGGCGTTCACCCGACGCACCCAGCTCCCCTGGCTGAAGCTCGAGTTCGGTTCGGACCTCGTCGTCGAGCGCTGGCGCCGACAACAGCGCGTCGAGCAGGTCTTCTATACTTTCGATGGCGAGCAGGTGCCGTACGCAGAGCCGAGGGTCGACAACTCGCGCGGGGACCAGATGCGGCTCGGCATGTGGTTTGGTGTGCCGCTCGAGCTCGGAGCCTGGCGGCTGGTCCCCGCGGCCCGGGCCAACCTGTTCGCGTACTCGGGCTACCCCCAGCTGCGCCTCGATCCGCGCGTGGATCTGCGTGGCCCGGTCCACCCGCGCGTCGAGCTGCTCGCGGCCCTCGGCATGTACTCGACGCCCGTCGTCCTGGTCCGGACCGCAGACTCCGATCTGATCGACGAAGATGGCGAGATCGGCGACGGCCGGGCCGACGTGCCCCAGTATCTGCTCACCTACTTCGAGCCCGGCATCCAGACCGACGCCGAGGATCGGTCCTCGAGCGCGACCTACGTCATCCACGCCTCGACCGGCGTCCGCGTCGACCTGCCCTGGGATCTCGAGGCCCGGGCGACCGGCTTTTGGCGAGAGGGCCTGCCAAAGACCCTCGATCGGACCGGCCGCGATCCCTACTACTACGGCCGCCGCCGCTCGATGGGCCTCGAGCTGCTCTTGCGCCGCAGCCTCGTGTCGGGCGTCGTCGACGGCTGGGTCGGCTACACGCTGATGTGGGCGCGGGTCGACACCGAGGACGGCAGCTGGCTGCCCGCGGTGTTCGATCAGCGCCACAATTTCGTGGCCCTGCTGAGCGCGAACTTGCCCCGCGGCTTCCGCCTGGGCCTGCGCTTTCGCCTGGTCTCGGGCAACCCCGAGACCCCCGTGGTCGGGCGCCAAATAGGCTCGAACAACGGCAGGTGGAGCTACCGCCCGATCCGGGCCCCGCGCGGGACCACCTACCAGCCCCTGTTCCACCAGCTCGACCTGCGCCTCGACAAGCAGTGGGTCCTCGACCGGACCAGCGTGACCGCCTACCTCGACGTCCAGAACGTCTACAACCGGCTGTACCCCGAGGTCTGGATCTACACCTCGGACTGGGCCGAGCGGCGCTCGCTGATCGGCCTCCCGATCTACCCGAGCCTCGGCGTTCAGGTTGATTTTTGACTCGAGCGCGCGCTCAGCCGCTGGGCTGACCCACGACCGAGCTGAGCCCAAAGCCGGTCATGTCGCTGTAGGTGTACGCGCCGACGAGGCCGCCGTAGGTCTCGACCTCCTCGGTCTCGGTGTCGAGCCGGAAGGCCTGCGAGCTGGCGAAGGTGACGCCCCAGACCTTGCCCGTGAAGTCGACGCTGATCCCGTGGACGTAGGCCGGGATGACGTACTCCTTGTAGGGCATCACCGTGTCGGTATCGATTGCGATGATGACGCCCTGGGAGTAGCGGCTGTGATAGAGGGTGCCCTCGCCGTCGGTCATGCACCCGCCGATGCCACTGGACGCGCCCGGGGTCGACTGCCAGGTCTCGGTCTCGGGGTCGAAGCGCGAGGCGTGGCCGCCACCGCAGGTCCAGATCCGGTTTTGCGAGTCGACCGCGATGCCGTAGCCCGGCCCGCCGCCTGGCAGGGTCCAGTCTTGGACGGTGAAGTCTTCGCGATCCACGCGGACGATCCGCTGGCTGTTCTGGAGGCCCCAGAAGTTGCCGTCGCCGTCGACCGCGCCGCCGTAGAGGTACGAGCTGCCGACCTGCGGGATGTTGATGGTCTCGTCGATGTCGCCGGTCTCACCGTCCAACAACAGGACCTCGGTGCCGCCCTGGTACGAGCCCGAAGTCCACAGCTTCTCGTTCTCGTACTCGCAGGTGCCTTCGTTGAAGTCGCCGGGCGCCCAGGCCATCGGCCGGTTGGACCAGTAGGCCTTGCCCTCGAAGGGGTTGTGCCAGGCGCGGCACTCCTCGACGTCCCAGGCGAGGATGTCGTTGGCCCCGGTCGAGGTCTGGATGCCGGGCATCCCGTTGCTCTCCTGGCAGTCGTCGAGCTGGGCCCAGAATTTGGACACGCCGCCGTTGTTGCTGCGGGCCGAGATCGCGACGTCGCCGCTGAGTGACACCGTGGTGCGCGAGGGGCTGCCGCCGCCGTCGGGGCGCATGTAGTAGCGGCCCTCCTCGACCATCGTCTCGGTGTTGAGCTTGGTCATCGTCCCCTGGGACGAGTTGGCGATCCAGATGTAGGAGAACTCGGTGTCGCCGCCGATGCCGCTGCCGCACTGGTGGTTGCCGTCGGGGACCGCGGTCACGTCCCACTTGTGGTTGCCGCCGCTGCCCTCGGTGTCGGCGTCGCCGTCTCCTTCGCCTTCGCTGGTGTCGCCATCTCCGGTGGCGCCGTCTCCATTGCTGCTGCTGTTGCTGCTGGTGCCGCCGTCTCCGCTGGTCTCGGCGTCGCCGTTGGACGCGGACGCGGACGCGGACGTGGAGATGCCGGTGTCGCGACCCGCGACCTCGCCCTCGCCGCCGCAGCCGACCAGGAGAGTCAAACAAGCAAGAGATCCAAATCCAGCCAGGAGAGACGTCCGCATGGCCCGGAGTCTCCCAAGCAGCCGCATCAATGTCCAGCCGGATTTGGGTGCCGGAGACCTCGGGGCATTCGCCCGGCGTCGGGGCCCAAATGGCCGAGAAAACCCAAAGGGCCGAGGAAGCCCGCGCGGCAGAGTCACTGCTGGCTGACGTGAGCTAACAGCCCGGGCTGCTAGCAGGCTGCTGACCTCCGATGCCTTTTCGCCAAACGCTCGCAGTATGGCCCGATACAACTTCGTTTTGTCTTCGCGGCCTCGAACGCCAGTGACGCACTCTGGGTCGCGTTGGGGTTTTCAGCAGCCTGCTAACGCTAGCAGCCTGCTAGCGAATGTACCGGGCCCGAGCGACTCGCGCCAAGTGATCGTTGGATCGCCCACCTCCGAGTCAGGGCGCGACGCAGACCCCGACGTCTTCGAGACCCGGGCATGACCCCGACCACGGCCTCGACCACGCAGGTGTCGGGGTGGTCATCGAGCACAGGCGACAACGCGACCGCGAGCTCCTTGCGCAGCGCGTCTGCGTGGGCCTGATGTCGGGCGGCTGTGCTCTGCTCGCGGTGGTCAGGCCGGCCGCAAAATTTGGTCCCGGTCGGCGCAAAATCTCGTGCTCGAATCGATGCACATCAGATCATGATGGCGCATCTTTGCCGGTCGCCGACTGACTTTATCGATTGATACCTCCGGATTGTCTGCCAAAACTGACTCGTGGTATCGCACAACGTTGTCGTCGTGGTGTCGCTGAGCTTCAGCGCCGCTCTTGCCATGTCTGGCTGCGTCCCCGAGGACGGCGGCTCGAACACGCTCGATGACGGCGTGACCAGCCTTGGAGAGGACACGGGTGAAGGGGACGAGCCCGGCGACGGCGATCCCAACGGCGATGGCGACGATGACGGCGATGGCGACCCCGGCGACGATGACGGCGATGGCGACCCCAGCGACGGCGATCCCAACGGCGATGGCGACCCCGGCGACGGCGATCCCAACGGCGATGGCGACCCCGGCGACGGCGATCCCAACGGCGATGGCGACCCCGGCGACGACGGCGACGATGACGGTGATGGCGACGACGGCGACGAGAACGGCGACGAGAACGGCGACTGCATCGGCGGCACCCCCTACGCAGGCGGCTGGGACATCGGCTGCTGCCAGGACGACATCGTGCCGGGCGCGTGGTCTCCGGGCCAGGTCAGCGCTGGCGCCGTGCTGCCTGACTGGATCTTCAGCGATCAATACGGCGATGCGGTCCGCGTCTACGACTTTTGCCACGAGGCGATCTACTTCGAGTACGCCGCGATGTGGTGCGTCGCCTGCATGGCCCACGCGCCCGAAGTCGCTAGCCTGTTTGATACCTACGACGCCCAGGGCCTGATCACCCTCACCTACATGAGCCAGGACGCCGAAGGTGCCCCGCCGTCTCAGGCCGACGTGGACGCGTGGGCCCAACAGTTCAGCCAGGACGGCATCGTCGCGTTCAGCGACTTCTCGAACGTCTGGTACCCCTTCGGCGTCGACCAAGGCGGTGGCAGCTACTCGATCAGCCTGCCCGGGACGATGCTCGTCGCGCCCGGCGTCGAGGTTGTGAAGGTTGGCGTGCCCAGCCTCGCCGAGCTCGAAGCCGCGCTTCCGTAGGTGGCATGGCCAGGAGCCCGTGGTGCAGGCCACGCGCGACGGTCAATCTGTGGCACAGTACGGGCCGAGGGAACCTCGACGTCCTGGTCGTGTCTCGCCAAGCCCCATGCTCCGCCCGATCTGTCTCGCCCTAACCCTGCTCACCTGTGCCTGTGCCACCGCCCCGCGCGAGCGCGCCCTCCCCCTGACCAAGCTCAGGCTCTACGAGACGGGCGTGGGCTACTACGAGCGCGCGGGCGAGCTCGGCGGCCCGGCCGGGGCCACGCTGCCCGTGCCCTCGGGCCACCTCGACGACGCGCTCAAGAGCCTGGTCGTGCTCGGGGCCGACGGCGAGGTTCGCTCGGTCGCCTTCGACAGCCGCCAGAGCCCCGCGGTCGCCCGAGCCCGCGCCGGGCTCCCGCCCCAGTCCGACGCGCCGATCCGCGTCCACGACATCCTGCTCGGGCTCCGCGGCCAGGAGATCATCATCGACCAGAACAAAGCTCGCCGCGTGCGGGGCCGACTCGTCGATGTGATCGGGGTGCCCGACCCAGACCTGCTCGGGGTCCGGCCGACCGAGGACAACCCGGGGCCGAGCACGGCGGAGCAGGCCGGCGCGGTCCCTGAAAAAACCTTCGCGCTGCTCGTGACCCGGACCGGGCGCTATCGCCGAGTCGACGTCGCGGCGATCGACGAGATCACCCCGGTCGATCCCGGCGTCCGGGCCCGGATGCAGGCGGCCCTCGACGCGACCGTCGCCCTGCGCAGCAACACTCGCGGCGAGCTCGAGCTCGAGGGCGAGGGCGCCGACCTGAGGATCGGCTACCTGGCCGAGTCGCCGGTCTGGCGGGCGAGCTATCGCCTGGTCCTCGACGCGGACGAGGCCGCGACCTTGCAGGGCTGGGCGCTGGTCCACAACGACACCGAGGAAGACTGGGACGACATCGATCTCGAGCTCGTCAACGGTCGGCCCGACTCCTTCTTGTTCCCTCTCGCCGCGCCCCGCTACGAGCGACGCGAGCTGGTCGTGCCCGATCGTGAGCTGTCGAGCGTGCCCCAGCTGCTCGACACCACGCCCGACGCGATGTGGGGCGACTTCCTCGACCTCGACACGCTCAGGAGCTACGGCGGGAGCAGCTCGGCCTACGGCCGCGGCAGCGGGAGCGGCTTCGGCACCCGTGGCACGCGAGTCTCCTCCGTGCGCAGCACCCAGACCGGACGCAGCGACCTGCTCTCGGTCGGCAACCTCGCCGAGCTCGCGACCGGCTCGGGCCGCGAGACCAAGACCGCCTTCGTCTACGGCGCCGGCCAGCCCCTCGACCTCGGCGCCGGGCGCTCGGCGATGGTGCCCTTTCTCCAGTCCGAGCTCGAGTCGGCCGCGATCACCTGGTTCTCGAGCTTCGCCAACGGCACCGCCCGACACGCGATCCGCGTCGTCAACAGCACGGCCCAGACCTTGCCCGAGGGAACCCTCGGCGTGTTCGGCGACGGCGGCTTCGCGGGCGAGACCGTCCTGCCCCGGCTCAAGCCTGGCCAGCGCCGCTTCCTCGGGATCGGCGACGACCCCGACACCGAGATGACGATCGTCGAGCGCGACTCGAGCGACGAGCCCAAGCGCCTCGTGTACGCCCGCGGCCGGCTCGAGGAGCACTTCTTGCGCACGACCACGATCGTGCTCGACCTCGACAACCGCAGCGGCCAGGCCCGCCACGTCCACGTAAAGATCAACGCGAGCAGCAACACCACGATCGAGGGCGCCGACGCCGTCGACTTCGACGCCGAGCGCGAGCACCCCCTGGCGATCTTCGAGCTCGGGGCCAGCGCGAGCATCGACGGGCGCAAGGTCGTGATCCAGGAGGGCCTGTCGCGCAGGACCAACGTCGCCGACCTCAGCGAGGCCCAGATCGAGCCGCTCTCGGTCGCCGCGACCCTGACCGAGGCCGAGCGCGAGGCGATGAAGGCCACCCTCGCGCGCCTGACCGCCCAGCACGAGGCCGAGGCCGAGGTCGCGCGAATCAAGGCGGAGCTCGCCACGGTCGAGGCCGACATCGAGCGGCTGCGTGGACACCTCCAGGCGACGGGGGGCGAGGGCGCCGGGCAGCAGCGCCCGCTCGTCGAGCGGCTGCTCGAGACCGAGGACCAGCTTCAAGCCATCCGCGATGAGCTCGACGAGGCCGAGGCCACGCTCGCCGAGCGGGTCGAGACCACCCGCGAGGCCGTTTCGGTGCTCGGAGACTGAGCGCCCGCAGACTGAGCGCCCGGGGGCCAGCGCCTCGCGGGGCTGTTCGCCGAGGGCTCTGAAGTCGTCGGCGCCAGCGCGCAGAGCCCCCCTGCGCCGGGCAGCTGATAAGCTCCGCCGCGCGATGCGAAGCACGCCACCGCGCTCCTGGATCTTCGTGGGCCTCGCCGAGACCTTCGCCCCCGGCGAGGTCCACAGCGTCGAGATCGCCGACTCCTCGCGGGTGGTCTATCGGACCGCGAGCGGCCAGCTCGTGGTCACCGACGCCCACTGCCCCCACGTGGGCACGCACCTCGGCCAGGGCGCCACCCTCGAGGGCGATCGCATCCGCTGCCCGCTCCACGGGCTGCGCTTCGAGCCCAACGGCGAGTGCGTCGAGGCCCGCGCGAAGGGGGTCTGCATGCGCCTGGGCGTGCACCCCGTGCGCGAGCTCGCGGGCATGGTCTTTAGCTGGTACGCGCCGGATGGCTCGGGCCCGAGCTTTGAGCTCCCGCAGCTCGACGACGAGGCCTTCTTGCCCTACCGCATCCGCACCGAGCGTCTCGCGCTCGCCATGGAAGAGCCGCTCGAGGTCCACGCCGTCGACATCGGTCACAACACCACGCTCCACGCCGAGCGAGACGTCGAGCCCGTCGACCCGCTCACGATCGACGCCAGCAGCATCCACGCCTCGCTGGTCATGCGCCACCCGGCCACCCCCGCGGGCCGGCGCTTGCTTCGCCTGATCGGGGTGCCCGACGGGCACGTCCGGACCCACGTCGAGGTCCGCACCGTCGGCCTCGGCTACCAGCACATTCGTTCGACCGTGGACAGCATGGGGATCGTGGTCAATCAGTTCATGCTCGCGGTTCCGCGCGCGGCCAACGAGCTCGACCTCCACGTCGTCTACAGCATGCAAAAGCTCGAGCGCCCCCGCCTCCCCGCGATCTTTCGACCCTTTCCCCTGGCCCTGATCGAGCCCCCAATCGAGCGCTCCGGTCACGCCGAGCTCATGGCGGCGACCGACGAGCACATGCAAATGTGGACCCGCAAGCGGCAGCTGGCCGCGCCCGCCTGGCTGCCCGAAGAGAGCGGGCTACGCGACTATCGAGCCTGGGCTGACGCCTTTTATTCCTAGCGGGCCAGGGCTAGCCAAAGTCGGGCTCGAGCCCGTACTCGAGGGTCTCGAAGCGATCGCCGCTGCGGTTTTTGATCCGGAGCCGAGCCACGCGCTCGCGGGTCAAGAAGCGCAGCCCCTTCGCGGGCTCACGCTGCGCGACCTTCGGCGCCTGACTCGCGATCACGAAGTCGGCCCAGTCGTCATCCTCGCCGTCGACGTCGAGCTTGGCGAGCATCGGGTGGATCCACGGAAACGACGCCTCCACGCTGTCGCAGATCCGCCAAAAGCCCGCGGGATCCTGGCTGACCTGAACAGCGACGACGGTCTGCGCGTGGGTCAGCCCAGCGAGCGTGCGAAAGAACGCTGGCCCGAACAGGCGCGAGAGCTCGGGCCGGGTCTCGGCTGGGAAGTCGCAGATGACCACGTCGTAGGTCGGGCCGCGGGTCTCGATGAACTCGAGCGCGTCACCGATGATCAGGCGGACGCGGGGGTCCGCGAGGCTGGCTTCGCTCAGCTCGACCAGCGCGGGCACGGTCTGGGCCATCTCGATCACGAGCGGATCGAGCTCGCACAGCGTGACCTCTCGAACCTCCTCGTAGCGCAGGACATTGCGCAGCGCGAGGCCGTCGCCGCCGCCGAGGATCAAGACCCGGGCCGGGTCCGCCGCCATCAGGATCGGCGTGTCGGCCAGGACCTCGTGGAACACGTGCTCGTCCTGCGAGCGAAATTGCCAGACCTGATCGAGGGTCAGGTTGATGTGCCCGTCGGCCTCCTGGGCGAGCACGATGTCCTGAAAGTCAGAGCGCGCGCGGTAGAGCACGCGCTCCGTCGAGTCCGCAGCCGTCACAGCGAGGGCACGATCCGGTAGATGCTGCCGTTGGCGGTCGTGATGAACACGTCGCCCCAGGCGTTGCCGCCGAAGCCGAGCACGTTGTCGAACACCGGGGTGTCGAGGACCTCGCCGTCGTCGTCGAGCAGCGTGGCCGTGTTGCCGTCCCAGGTCAGCGCGTCGACGCGCCCCTTGCAGTAGTCGGCGAAGAAGTAGGTCCCGCTCCACGAGGGCACCTCGCAGCTGCGGTACACGTTGCCGCCCGTGACCGAGCAATTGCCGTTGCTGTGGCTGTATTGGTGGATCGGGTAGGTCAGGCCGTCGTCGTTGACCTGGCCCGCGGTCATCGGGCTGCCGGGAATGCACGGGCTGCCCTGGAAGCAGTCGAAGCCCTCCATCACGCTCCAGCCGTGATCCGAGCCGGCCTCGACGACCGTGATCTCCTCGCGCAGGTTCTGGCCGACGTCGCCGACGTAGAGCTCGCCGGTCTCCCCGTCGAAGGCGAAGCGGTAGGGGTTGCGCAGCCCGAGCGCGTAGGCCTCGTCGGCGACCTCGGGATCGTCGACGAAGGGGTTGTCGGCCGGGATCCCGTAGTCGAAGGGGCCGTACTGCGGGCAACCTTCACACGAGACCGGATCCTTGTCGGCGTTGCCGGTCGGCTCGACGTCGATGCGCAGCATCTTGGCCAACAAGACCTGGAAGTCGCGACCGGTATTGAAGGTGTCGTCGGCCCCGCCGCCGTCGCCCATACCAATGTAGAGGTAGTCGTCGGGCCCGAACGCGATCATGCCGCCGTCGTGATTGGACGCTGGCTGATGGAGCTCGAGGATCACCCGCTCGCTGTTGGGTATGGCCTCGTTGGCGTCGAGGTCGATCATGAACTCCGAGATTCGGGTCATGCTCTCGCCCTGCGGCGAGTAGTTGATGTACACGCGGGGATCGTCGGGGTAGTAGGGGTGAAACGCGAACCCGAGCAGGCCAAACTCGCTCTGGGTGGTGACGTCGACGCTCAAGAAGGGGTTTGGCTGCTCGTCGCCCGTGTTCATGTCGATGACCAGGATGTCGCCGTTGCGCTCGACGATGTAGAGCTCGTCGGGCTTGGTCGGGTGCCCGGTCACGAGCAGGGGCTCGCCGACTCCGCTGGCGATCAGCTCGGTCGAGATGCCGGTCGGGTTGTCGACGGGGGTGTACGGACACGGCGGGGCCATCGGCTTGGTGTCGCCGTCGCCGTCGCCGTCGCCGTCTCCGTCGCCGTCGCCGTCTCCGTCTCCGTCTCCGTCGCCGGGGTCACCGTCGCCGTCTCCGGTGTCGCCGTCGCCGTCGCCGGTGTCGCCGTCGCCGTCGCCGGACGTGCCGGTGCCCGTGTCGGCGGGCGTGTCGTCTTTGCACCCGGGCGCGAGCGCGAGCGCGGCGATGAGAAACAGGCAGGAGGTCCCAAGGCCATGCCGAGTCATGCGGCATCGTCACCCGGGCGAGGCGCAACGCCAACGACTGATTGGCCCGGCTCGGGTGCGGAATCTCGTGAGCGACGGTCTCCCACAGGCCGCGCAGGTAACCGCCGTGGACCTCGAGGAGCGCGAACCCGACCGGCCCGCGCGCAACCGAGCCCGTGCAAAACGCGACGCCCGCCGCCTGGTCTCAGCAGCAGCACCCCGGCCCGGCCGAGAATCCGAACCGCGATCCGCGCGACCCAATCCATGCCGCGGACGCGGCCCGGCCGAGCGTAGAGGCGCTCGCAAATCTGCTTGCAAGCTCCCGGACATCATCGCATTATTGCGCTGCTTGCGCGCCATCCGCACAGCGTTCTTGCTCTGGGCAGTCCTCTTGTTGAGCGTCGCCGGTCCGTCATGGCCGAATCTGCTCGACGACGACGACAAGTCGGTGACGAGTGAGCAAGAGGACGAGCGCGAGCGCGAGCACTGCGAGCGTGAGTCCCAAGACCGCAGCTCGAGCGAAGACGACGATGACCGGGCCCTCGGATCCGGGATGAACGCCAGCGCCCACGCGGCGCCCATCGTCCACGTTGTCTACCAGAGTCGATCGCCGCGTCCCGGCTACTCCGACCCACCCTTCCGTCCGCCCGCCGTCCTTCGCGGCTGAAGGCGGCTCGTCGCGCGTTGATTCGCGCTGACGACATCGGAGCGTGTGCCCATTTAGAGGGCGCGCGCGTGGTTCACGAGTACGAAGACGGCGATAGCAATGACCCAAGACGACAAAGTTCCAATCGAAGACGACGGCATGACTCGAACCGGGCGCCTCGCTGGCGGCCTGCGCAACGACCTGCGTCGACGCCTCCCCCATTACCTCAGCGACTGGCGCGACGGCCTCCACCCCAAGGTCGCCGGCTCGACCCTGTTTTTGTTCTTCGCCTGCCTGGCCAACGCGATCGCGTTTGGCGGGCTGACCGGGCTGGTCACGGGCGGCGAGATCGGGACGGTCGAGATGATCGTCGCGACCGCGGCTGGCGGCATCCTGTTCGCGCTGTGCGCGGGCCAGCCTCTCACGCTCCTCGGCGGGACCGGGCCGATCGTGATCTTCACGGGCTTGCTGTACACGACCTGCGTCGAGCTCTCGCTGCCCTTCTTGCCGGTCTACGGCTGGGTCGGGCTGTGGTCCGGGCTGTTCCTGGTCCTGCTCTCGATCACCGACGCGAGCTTCTTGATGCGCTACTTCACGCGCTTCACCGACGAGATCTTCGCGGCCCTGATCGCCGTGATCTTCATCGTCGAGGCCGTGAAGTCAGTCACGCTCGGATTCACCGAGGACGGCTCGGACATCGCCGCCGCGCTGCTGTCGCTGATCTTGGCGGTCGGGACCTACCTCGTCGCGCGCTCGCTCAAGGGCTTCTTGCACACGCCCTTTCTCCACCGGCGGGTCCGCGAGATGGTGTCCGACTTTGGCCCGGCGCTGGCGATCGCCGCGATGACCGGGGTCGCGCTGCTCTTCCCCGACGTCGAGCTCGAGGGCGCCGCGATCCCCGAGACCGTTGCGACCACGTCCGGCCGCCCGTGGCAGGTCGATCTGAGCGACGTCCCGACCTGGGTCATGTTCGCGGCCTCGGGCCCTGCCCTGCTCGCGACGATCCTGCTGTTCCTCGACCAGAACATCTCCACGCGGCTCGTCAACGCCAAGAGCCACAAGCTCGAGAAGGGCCCGGGCTTTCACCTCGACTTGCTCGTCGTCGGCGCGATCACGGTCGCGTGCTCGATCTTCGGGCTCCCGTGGATCGTCGCGGCCACGGTCCACGCGCTCAACCACGTCAAGAGCCTCGCCGACACCGAGGTCGTCGCCGAGGGCGGAGCGATCCGCGAGCGGATCGTGTCCGTGCGCGAGAACCGGGTGTCGCCCCTGATGATCCACGTGCTGATCGCCGGCTCAATCCTGATCCTGCCGCTGATCAAGCTGATCCCGATGGCGGTGCTGTTCGGGCTATTCCTGTACATGGGCTTTGCCACGCTCAACGGCAACGAGCTCGCCGATCGTGCGCGGCTGTGGTTCACCGATCGCTCGCTCTATCCCGAGACCCACTACATCCGCACCGTCCCGCGCCGCAAGATCCACCTGTTCACGATCATCCAACTCGGCGGACTGATCGCGCTGTGGGTGCTCAAGACCAGCCCGCTCGGGCTGCTGTTCCCGATCTTGATCGCGCTGCTCGTGCCCCTGCGCCTGGCGATGAAGCGCCTGTTTACCGAGGCCGAGCTCGAGGCCCTCGACGGCGAGGAGTCGGCCGAGGACATCGAGCACGACCACATGATGGCCGGCGATCTCCATGCCTAGCAGCCCGGGGTGCAATCCATCGTGTCGCCTCGCGCCGGAATTTTCGCCGAGGGCGCGAAGCCAAAACGCCGCTGTACCGGGCGTACTGCAAGTTTTGGCGACAAAGCCCTCGGCGAAAAGGCCAAGCGAGGCGGCGCGAGGGATTGCACCCCGGGCTGCTAGCAGCCCGTGGTGCAGTTCGCCGAGGGCGCGAAGCCAAAACGCCGCTGTACCGGGCGTACTGCAAGTTTTGGCGACAAAGCTCTCGGCGAAAAGGCCAAGCCAGGCGGCGCGAGGCATTGCACCACGGGCGTGTCCGTCCGGGTGACTGCGCCGAGGCGTCGTGCCTGCGCGAATACAGGCCCTACTTCAGGACTGACGACGGTCACGCCGGATTCGCCCCAGTCGGGAGCTACCCCGCCGGCGCCCGGGGTTCCGCTGCGCTGCCGACCCTCGCGTCGACTGAGCAGAGGTCTTCGCAGCTCATGGAGGATCGCAGGAATCGATCTCCGGTCGCAGTTTTTCGACGGCAGCCTCCTCGTAGCTATCCGTAGCCAAGTCATAGGGCAGGTGAACCCTGGAGGTGGGAGATGAGCAAACTTCCGCGAGGCAGTCCTGCACGATGTAGTTCGAGTTCATCTCGATGTCGCACCACGTCGCCGTCACCCCCTGGGGCGTCAACTCGACCTGCTCCCCAGCGATCTCCCGATCGGCGTACATACCGAGAATTGACGGGCGCATCTCTTGATGGATGATCGCGTCGAGTTGCCGGGTCAAGTTTGGCCGCAGCACTGTAATCCTCCGCTGAGCGTAGCTCTCGGCATAGTAGCTCCGGTAATCATCCGACGGCTCGGTGAGCTCGTAGTCGTCATCGAGGGCTACATGGCTTGTTTGCAGCACGATCTCAGCCGCCCCGTCCCCATCCACGTCCGCCACCTCCAACTGCTCGACCGAGATATCCGCGACCGACCTTCCCAAACCCCAGCTCTCAAAATCGTCGACAGGTTCTCCGCAACGACCAAAGTCGTCAGCCTCACAGGCACGAAATGACATACGAGCCCGTTCAAGGCGAGGCCGCCCTGGATCCGTATAGGACACCACCGCAACACCGAGAATATCCTCTGCCTCCCACGGGATGTAGGGAACGCTGACCGGACTGTGCTCACAGTCGTCCCAATCATCCTCATCAGCTATCATCGTGCAATACATCCACCCGCTTGTAGCAAATACAACAACATCATACCACCGACCACCGCGATAATCCAACTGCCGGAATGCGTGGACATCCTTAACTGAGAAATCCGAATTCAGCAGAGCCAACTCGACTTGTGCAATATCGAGAGGCCCAGGGGCCGGCGGCGGCGGCGTGTAAACCTTGGGTCGCTCCACCACCACATGTGGCGACTCGAGGCGTGGCCCAGAGCTTGGCACCTCGACGTTCGCAGTGGGCTTGCAGGAAATGAGAGCAAGATGTGCGACTAGACAAGGGAGGCGACGATTCATGATGTCACTCCGGGGGGAGATAGGACAGAAGGTCCGTGGCAAGGTTCTGTGTCTCGCGTCAGTCAGGCGGGGTCAGCACCCTCGCCTGGCCGCCAGGGCAATCTAGCAGCCCCTACATGCCGATCCGGAGCGCCCCGATGTCGGGCGCGCTGCCCTCGTAGGCCCGCGCGACCCCAACACCATCACCCCAGCTCAGCGCGGTGTCGAGGGTGAGCGTGTGCGTCACATCGTCGATCGCAAGCACCCGCGCTCGCTCGGTGCCGCCGTCGAGTTGAATGAGATCACCGACCTCGCCCGCGATCCCGTAGCCATCGAAGAACCAGCCCGAGTCGGCGACGACCATGCTCGTCCCCTGCCCGGCGCCAACGGTGGTCGTGAGAAACGCGCCCGCGTCGATCAGCGGGCTGGCCGGATCGAGCCGCAGATCACCGCCAGCCGCGTCGACAAACATCGGGTCCACCTCGAGGTTGTCGCTGAACAGCGCCGGGTAGTTCGCCTCGAACGACGCAAGGGTGCCCGCGGGCCCAAACAGCTCCTCGATCACGGGGTCCCCCACGCTCGCGCCCATGATCGCGTTATTGACAAACGAGAAGCCCGTGAGCCCGCGATAGACGATCTGAGCGGGCCCGACGCCCTCGCAGCCGAGGTTTGCAAACAGGATATTGTTGACAAATAAGTTGTCCTCGAGCTGCCCTGGCGCCCCCGAGCCCACGCTGACCCCGCCACACTCGTTTGCGTAGAAGGTGTTATTGTAGATCCGATTGTGGGTGTCGAAGTTGGCCTCGTCGCTGTAGCGCTGCAGGCCAAGGCCACCGTTGGTGTCGTAGAACGCGTTGTCGCGAAAAACACCGTACTGCCCCGCGTTTTGGATGCCGTTGCCGCCCGAGGTGCTGTAGTACTTGACCGCGAGCGCGAAGGTGTTGGCCTCGACGAGGTTGCGCCGGGTCGCGTCGAATGCCGTGATCTGGTGATCAAAGCCCGACGCGTCGCAGTCGTAGATCTCGCCGATTTTTTGATCCGCGTTATCGAACAGGTTGCCGCGCACGATGTTGTTATTGCCGCACTTGATCGCCCACAGCGTGTGGGCGGCGGTGCGGATCGTGTTACCGGCGATCACGTTGCGATCGCACGCGTGCAGGGCGAGGTTGTCCTGGGTGCTGTCCTCTATCAAGTTGCCGATAATTTTGTTGTCGTCGGCCTCCTCGAAGAACAGCCCCGTCTTCGAGCTGCCGCCGCCGTCCAGGGCCCGGGTGAAGGTGTTGTCACACAGGACGCTGTGGCTGGTGCCGCGGGCGTAGAGCCAGCGCTTGACCTCGTCGACGACCAGGCCCGAGATGAACACATAGGACTGGCCAGAAAGGTCGACGGCGGGCTCGAGGTTCGCGCCGGTGATCGTCGCGACTTCGCCCTCGTACGCCGCAAACACCAGGTAGTTGCCCGGCGTGCCCGAGCTCTGCACGATCAACGGTTCTTCATAGCTACCGCCCCGAACCACGACGGCGTCGCCAGCCGTGGCCACAGCCGTGGCGCCTGCAAGCGTAGCGAAGGCCACGTCGCTGCCCATGCCGCACGCACGCGCTGTGGGGTCGTAGCTGTCGCAGTCACCGGGGAGCTCGTTGTCGACGTAGATCGTGGGGGTATACACGATGGCGCAGGCGTCGGTGTCCCCGTCGCCGTCTCCGTCCCCATCGCCGTCGCCGTCACCGTCGCCGTCGCCGTCGCCGTCGCCATCACCACCGCCGTCGCCGTCGCCGTCGCCGTCGCCAACACCGCCGTCGCCGTCGCCGTCGCCGTCGCCGGTTTCGTCGCCATCACCGACTTCGCCGCTGCCGTCATCTGGACGATCGTCGCCGCACGCGGCCACACTCAATGACAGCACAATCGCAACGCCAAGACCCTGAGATATTTGTGTCGGCATGGGGCCGGCACCCTATCACAGCCTAGCAGGGTCTGGGATTAGTGTAGGATCGTGTTGTTAGAGGGGTGTAGGGGTGGGAATTCGGAGGGGTCCGAATTCTGTGGGTCGTCAGTGTGCTGCAGATCTGCAGCGGGCTGCGGAGCAAGGCGACGGATCAGTTCGTCGCCCAAGCCTCGGGCCAGGTGCGCGTACCTCATGGTCACGACGATCGAGCCGTGACCGAGCCACTCCTGGACCTGGCGGATCGGGATCCCGCGCATGACCGCGTGACTCGCGAAGCTGTGACGCGTGCAGTGGTTGTGGATCCGGCGGATGCCGGCGGCCTCGGAGATCTCCGCGAGGACCTCGTTGGTCTTGTTCGCGGACAGGACTTTGCCGTCCGCTCCGGGGA
Source organism: Enhygromyxa salina (assembly GCF_002994615.1). Taxonomy (GTDB): domain Bacteria; phylum Myxococcota_A; class Polyangia; order Nannocystales; family Nannocystaceae; genus Plesiocystis; species Plesiocystis salina_A. The sequence goes on from NZ_PVNK01000033.1 coordinate 18,236, forward strand.
ACACGAGCTCGCTGTCGACATCGACGAGCTCGCGCTGGGCTTCGAGGGCCGCGACCGCGTCCCACGTCAGCGGGAGCTCGCGGATCTTGTCGTTCTTCGTCGACGTGAAGCCGTTGTGCGGGTTGTAGGACTGCTGCACGGTCACACGACCGCGCGCGAGATCGATGTCCTCGCGCCAGCGCAGCGCGATCAGCTCGCCGATCCGAAGACCGGTCCGCAGCGCCACGACCACGAAGGGGTGCCAGTGTGGAGCGTGCTGCTTCGCCGCGGCGATGAACGCGTCGGCCTCCTCGAAGGTGAGGAAGTCGAAGTCGGTCTTGCGTGCCTTGAGCAGGCCGACCTCGGGCACGTCCGAGATCAGCTTCCACTTGCGCGCGACCCGAAGGATGCGCGCGAGCAGCTTGAGGTGCTTGTTGACGGTGTTGGGGTTGTAGGACTTGCCCCGCCTGGTCACCTGGTCGAGCTTCTCGACCTTGTAGGCGTCGATCGCCCGCTCGTCGATCTGATCGAGCCGGCGCTTGCCGAAGACCGGGAGCAGGTGAACGCGGAGGATCATCTCCTTGTTCGCTAGCTCGGACGGCTTGTTGAGGGTCTTCTGGTACGCGAGGAACTCCTCGGCGAAGCCCTCGAGGGTCGGGGTCTGCTTGCGATCTCCTTCCTTCCACGAGCCGGACGCCAGCAGCTTGCGGACCTCCCGCTCGTAGGCCTCGGCGCCGCGCCTGGTTTGCACGGGCGAGACCTTGCGGATGGACTGCTTGCGGCCGTCAGGCCAGGTGTGCTCTACGTGGATCATCCAGCGTGTGTGTCGGCGGCCATGCTTGTCCCGCCAGGTTCGTTTCCTAACGCTCATCGGTGTTCTCCTCCGATGGCGCGTCTTGGCGGAGCCAACGTAGCACGGATCCCCGCTCGAAGATCAGGCGTCGGCCCAGCCGACGGTGCGGGATCTCCCCGCGACTCGCGGCCTCGTAGATCGTCTTGCGGTTGACGCCGAGAAGCTCGGCGAGCTGGTCGGCCGTGAAAATTTCGATCGCTTGTTCTTCGCTACGCATCAGGGACCTCATCCGTGAGTGCTCCGGCCGCTGCGTGAGCGGAGCGGAGGCAGTCCATCGCCAATGGGTTTCGGCGTAGCACCTTGGCGTGGAGAGGCACGTGAATGCGCGTGGGACGCTCGCGAATTTGTCCACGCACGCCCATATCGATCTCCCCACGCACGTTCTCCACCACCCGAATTCGGCCTCCAAACTGCCCTCCACGTGCGTGAGAGCGACTCTTCGGATGTAAACCGCCAAGAATCTGTCGCGGGCGCCGAAACGGGTAGGTTCCCCACGACAACCCACCGCCGCCATCTGGCGGCAGACCGATCTTCAGTTGTGGCTTGCATATCCGACAGCAGACGAGCGGGTCTCGGAAGCGTGGATTCGACCCGTGATTGCCAGCCTCCAGCGGTGCTCGAGAGCCGGCCAACCTCGGGGGCGATCCCACGGCGACGGCGAGTGCGACGGCGCCGAGCTGACGACAACCTGACTCGGAGATCGAGCTGATGAGACTGCTGGCGGCGAGGGGGTCGATCGCTGCGTCGACAGGGTGCTGCATGGTGGACCTACTCATCATCGGAGGCAGCGCGGCTCCAAGGATCGCGACACGAGCCGATGCAACGCCGGTGATTGCAGTTGCACGGTGGGTGAACCTCATGTCCCTTGCAAGCCGCTCGTGCTGCAACTGGGGTTGCGCCTGCAACTGGGGTCTAAGTGCTTGGAATCACTGATTGCAGGCGGAATGCAACGGACATTACTTGCACCGAGTTCGCCCCGCTGTAGGGCTCGCATCACCCACCACGAGGTTCTGCGAGTAGGCACCCCCTCCGGGATCATCGCTGTCGAGCAACACGAGCGCGATGTCGTCACGCTCGCGCGGCCCAAGTCGTGCTCTGGCTTCGGGGATCATCGGCCGCCCATCGACCGCGAAAGCCCAGCCAACGGCAACAACGCGTGACGTACGATGGCATTCAGCGTCCAGAGGATCGGGGTCAACCGTCCTTCACCGACTTTGCGTCCGAGCTCTGTGGCTCCCCTTGCACCACTGTCACGAGCAGAGCGACCAACTCGTCGAAGTCCATTCGGTCCTCCGGTCGCGGCTGCAGCGCGGGCAGGAGCAACCGGGTCAGGTCAGGCATGCGCCCATCCTCCACCGGGAGCACCGCCCCCTCTCGAGCCCGATCCATCAACCGTTCGAGTTCCCCATCTTCCCCGGTCGATGCCCCGAAAGGCGGAGCACCGTAGACGCTCGCCCAGACCGTGCACGCGAACCCGAACACATCCGCGGCGACCCCGATGAGCCCACTACCTACCTCGGGCGCGATGTAGCCAGCGCTCCCGCGGACCCACAGCCCCAGACCTCCGTCGATCGCCGCCAAGTCGAGATCGGCAAGCTTCGCGGCCCCATCCTTGATCAGGATGTTCCCGGGCTTGACGTCGCCGTGGACCAGGCCCTCGGCGTGAACGGCTTGCAGCCCGCGACCCGCCTCGACGAGCCGCTCGAGCACGTACGGCCACGACTTCCCGGGGGCCCACACGCGCAGGTTCGCATCGCACAACTCCATCGTCGTGAACAGCTGGCCCTCGTGCTCACCGAGATCGTAGATGCGGACCACGTTGGGGTGGTCGAGCCTGGCCATGGCGCGGTTGCCGAACATCAGCTGTCGTCGCGCGACGACCTCCGTCGTGTGGTGAATTTTCAGCGCGACCGCGCGGGCGAGGATTTGATCGACCGCCGCGAACACCGTCGACGATCGGGTCTGGGCAAGACTGTCGAGGATCAGGTAGCGGCGGCCCCCGGGCTCGGCCAGTAGCTTGTCGGCGACATCGCCTGCGTCCTCGCCGATGGACTCTGCGACCAGCTCGACGACATGGTCAGCACGGCCAAACACCGCCGTGTCCATCGCAGGACCCCACGAATGAATAGGCTCTTCGGTCCATCGACCACGGCCAGCTTGCCCGGACTCGTCCTCCACACGCCCTCTCCTCAGCGACAGTGCATGAGCCTGACAAGCGGACCACCGGGGCTGTGGGCGATCCATTGAGCGAAACCACGAGCCAACCAGATGTTCGGTCCAGCCAGATCGACGATCATGCATGGTATCTCCCCAGCGATGTCTGTGGTGAAGCCCGTCCGGTTCTCCGACTCCGAGTTCAGGCGACTCAATCGAGCTCTCGTCGGCTACTTCCGCCGCCGCAACTACAGGCACGAGTCCGAGGATCTTGCCGCCTCGACCTGGGTGGACATCATCCGCTACTACGAAGGTCGCTGCTCACTTCGCAGCTTCGCCTTCTTGGTCGCGCGCAAGAAGGTCGCCGAGGATCTGCGCCGGAGCCGACGTCCGTCTCGTCGCGCTCTGATCGAGCCGCTGCGCGATGCCGGCGATGAGAAGCTCGGTAACACCCCCACCGCCGATGGCCCGAGCCCCGACAGCATCTTGATGCTCGCGGCCGGCAGCGAGGCGCTCGTCCGGGCGCTCGAGTCGGTCTGGGACTCGTACCGGGAGGTTGTCGCGCTCTGGCTCGAGGGCTTCTCGGCTGTCGAGATCGCCGCTGAGTTGAGCGTCCCCTACAACACGGTTCGATCGAGGCTCCACCGCGGCCGGACCCAAGCTCTCGCGGCCCTCGAGCAAGAACTCGGTCTGTGAGCCGACGCTTCGACGCGACGTCGACCGCGAACACCCGGCGGCGAGACTCGGGGAGTGGCGCGGCCGGTTGTGCTCACGCGCCGTCGCGGATCCGCGCCAGCGGGAGGTCGCGCCCAGGAACTCGGCCTGTGAGCTGACGCCAGGCTTCCGCGTGACTCGTAGATCGACGTCTCAGGGGCGCCCTGTAGCGTTCCCAGAAATTCCAGATCCCGCGCTACGCGCCTGGGTATGGTGCAGGCGTGCAACACCGGCCCCTGCACGAGATCGTGTCGGAGAACCTCAAGCGGCTCACCGAGGAGAAGGGCATCCCACTGGCGACCGTCGCCGATCGGGCTGGCCTCGATCGACGCGCGTTCTTCGATGGGTGAGGCCGCGGGCCTCTCGGAGCTCGCGGACGCGAGCGCCGAGATCATTGGGGGTCACGATGGCCATGACACGCCCGTGCCAGGGATGGTCGGTGATTGAGGGTGGTGTTGCATGCGGCGATCGTTTCCGGCATGCGGGCGCGGAGCGGGTGAGAGACCACTCCGCTACTGACCGAGCCCCGGCTTTTGCTCGGCAGGCCATAGGTAGTCCAGACGTGACCGCCTACGGCAGGGTTGAATTGTTGTCTGGCCCCTCTCACAAGGCCCGGGACGACCATACCAACGCGCCGACGCAGGCGCAACGGGTACGACGCACGCTCGAACCCGACAGGTTTGTCTGGCTCCGGGCGACATGTCCATCAGGGTTCGGTCCTTTGGGAGGCGCGACCAGGGAGGTCCCTAGCGCTCGGGTCGACGCGGACCGCCACGATCGCGCTGGCGTCGGGGTCAAGCCGACCAGGATCGAGGGCGCGGGGAGCAGCGTCGGCGAGGGCTGAATGGCTGACCTCAGTGCAGTTGCTGCAGGCGGATCGCCTGCGCGTGAAGTGAGGCGCCATACCTGCGAGTTGCCATGGTGACGGTCGATGTCGGGCAGCGAGGCCCCAACCCGAGTGCTGGTCAGACGCGCTCACGGGTGAATTCGCGGGATGTCGTCTACGGTTGCGATGGCGGTAAACAGTCGCCATCGTGGTGTAGTCGGCGTTTGGAGCGGTTTCGGCACCTCATTTTGGTCTAGTGGCGGGGCTATTCTTCCGTCGGATGAGCGCTTGCGTGGGAGCCTCGGGCGGTTCCCATTTCCGTCCTAACTCGTCGATTTCGCGGAATGGGAGGCGCCGCTCGTGTCCGCCACACGACGAGTAGTCTGAGTCAGATCGGGGGTCCCCCATCGCGTGCGGACGCGGCCCAAAAAGGGCCGTGAAGACGCAGGTCAACTTTGAATCACTCCGCGTCTACGACGAGTTACCATGGAGTAAGTCGACGATCGCCGATTTCTTCACGAGGCTACATCATGAAATCTTCACGGGCCGGCGAGAACAACGCACTGAGTGGCCAAAAGAGCAACCCCGAGGTAGTGCCCAGCTGGCTGACCGCGTTCCTCGAGGGTTTGATCTCGCCCAGCCCAGCTGTCAGGCAACACGAGCCCGATACCGTGATGCGCGGCGTAGGTCGCGGGTCTGCGGGAACCGCAACCAGCATCGCGCCGAGTTCGGGGGTCACCGGCTGCGCACCGACCACCGAAACTCGGGCTCACGAGTAGCGAGCGGTCTGCTACCCGCACCCGCGTGCACCCGAGGCCATCACCACTCACCAAGTCTTCCCGCAGCGCAGCGACTAAGTTCATGACCAAAGCCGAGTTGGTGGCAAGTGTCGACGACGCCTGGGATCCGCGGCTGGATGCGCGCGAGTCGACCAGTGTCCGAGTAAGTGGTGGCGTTCCGTCTGGCCAGTCGGTGGTCGGCGAGGGCACAATGACGTCGATGCGGTCTCGGCCTCACGGTCTCGCAGCTCATGGTCGACGACTTCGACCACGCCGACGATCTCGCCGCGATGATCCGCGGCCTGCCGGAGACCGAGCAGCGCCTACGCCATGCTCGGCAACCTCTACGTCTACGCCACTGCCAACCGCTGACGGTCAGTCCTGCTTGCGATCGGGGTCGGCGAACAGCTCGGTGACATCGACGTCGAGAGCGTCGGCGAGCTTGTTGAGCCAGTCGAGCTCGGCGTCATACTCGCCGGCCATCATGGCGAAGAGCTCACGTCTTCCGGTGACGCACTTCGTCACGCGGCACTCTGCGGCCCGACCCCGCAGTCGCCCAGCCCCCCCAGCGCCTCATCAGGCGTCGGGGTCGTGACCGAGTCGACGAAGTGCATCTGCGAGCATCTCGGCTTCGGGAATGCCAAGCGTCCGAGCGTCCCGTAACGCCGTCGAATACAAACGCACGATTTCGGGCTCGTCCTGGTCTGGCGAGTCACGACGCTTGAGGAGGCCAGCAAGGTTGGCTCGAGCGAAGACAAGCGATAGCCGGTCGTCACGATGCTCGAGAATCGGAAGGCACTCATGTCGGAACAACTCGATAGCGTCTTCGATGTGGCCTTGTGCACCCAAGATCAAGGCGAGCTGTCCCTTGGCCTGTGCGATCTCGAGCGGATCACCGACCTCTTCAAGAAGGGGTAGCTGCTCATCCTTGCATATCCGAAGCGCCTCGCCGAGGTCGCCCCGTTGTTTATGAATGTCAGCGACGTGCCCCTTGGCTACTGCCAGGAACGCCTTCATGTTCAAGCGTTCGTAGATCGGGATTTCTTTCTCAAGACGAATACTAATGTTCTGAGTCCGTAGCAAGCAAGAAAAGTCAAACGGAACCAAAGACGTCGAGTACGCGCTGACATCGGCGGGCGACAGAGGCGATGATTTGGTCAGCGGTCTTGTGCCAGATGAAGGCCTTGGGGTCCGCGTTGTGGGCGTCGAGGTACTCCATGATTGCCTGCTTGAGTTCGCGTGTGCTGCAGTGGACGCCCTGACGGAGCGCTCGCTCCGTCAGCAGCGCAAACCATCGCTCGACCTGGTTGAGCCACGAGCTGTAGGTAGGCGTAAAGTGGAAGTGGAAGCGAGGATGCTTCGCTAGCCAGCGCTTGATGATCGGAGCGCTGTGCGTGCCGTAGTTGTCGAGGACGATGTGGACCTCGAGGTCCTTGGGCACAGCCTTGTTGATGGTGTTGAGAAATTTTCGGAACTCGATGGCTCGATGCCGAGGGTGACACTCCCCAATAACTTCGCCGGTGGCGACGTTCAGAGCGGCGAAGAGAGTCGTCGTTCCATGCCGGAGATACTGCGGCGTCTTTTGCTTGGGGTGACCCATGAGCATCGGGAGCACCGGCTGGCCCCGCTCCAGTGCCTGAATTTGAGATTTCTCGTCGACGCACAGCACCAAGGCGTTATCGGGCGGGCTCATGTAGAGCCCAACGACATCGCGGACCTTCTCGATGAAGAAGTCGTCGGTGCTGAGACGGAAGGTCTCGACCCGATGGGGCTTGAGGCCGAAGGCCCTCCAGATCCGAGACACGCTCGACTGACAGACCCCCGCTTTCTTGGCCATCTGGCGCGTGCTCCAATGGGTCTGCCCTGGAGGAGTGGTCTCGATCGTTGTCCGAATGATCTCCTCGACCTTCTCATCGGAGAGCTTGCGGCTCGTCTTCGGACGAGTGAGGTCACCGAGTCCAGCGACCCCCAACTGCGAGAACCGCTTGCGCCACTTGGAAACCGTGGTCGGTGTGACGCCGACTTCGGCAGCGACTTCGCTGGTGGCTTTGCCCTCCGCGCAAAGTAGGATGATCTTCGCGCGAGTGACGAGTTGCTGAGAGACAGTGCGGCCTTTGCGTTGGCTCAACGGGGCAAGGCGGGCGGCCCATGCGTTTCTTGGTCTGCATGGCCGCTGAACGCACCATAGCATGCAAAATTCCCAGTTTTCTACTTTTTTTGCTTGCTACGGACTCAGGACACTAAGTGCTTCGTCGAGTTTGTCGGTCTTCTGATAGATGTTCCCCACGCGACCATGTGCGATGGCTTCGTCTCGTGCATACTTCAGCTTTTGATATGTGGGTATGATCTCCTCCAGATACATCTTCAACGCCTCGTCTCGGTCGCCTCGATGTTGTAGAATATCTGCAATTTCGCTCATCGTGCCCGCTCGACCCGCCGGAGTTCGGAGTCGGTCGTATATGGGCAAGAGGCTGTCGAGGACGCGGAGCGCCTCGTCGAAATCTCCCTGATCACGGTAGATCTGAGCCACATTGTGAAGAGCGATCGCTCGCTCACGCTCGTCGCCAAGGGTCTCGTATGCTGGAATTTCTTGCTCGAGTCGAATCTGAAGGGCTCCACTCAGATCTCCCTTGGCTCGGAGTACGTGCGCAATCCGCCCCATGACACCGGCCTTCATGCTGAGATCGCCGGTACGTTCGGCGATCGGCAGCTGTTTGCTGCGATGGATGTGCAGAGCCTCGTCGAGTTGTTCCATCTCGCGGTGTGTGTCGGCAATCATGCCCCACGCAATTGCAACTTCGCGAAGATCCCCCAGCCGCTCGAATGTCTCGATCTGCATCCTCCAGACATGATCAGCTGACCTCATGTCCCCGCGCTTGGTCAAAATCATGGCGAGTTTCCCCATGCAAATGGCGGCCTCGCGCACGCAGCGAAGGCGTTTCAGGGTAGGCAATGCTTCCGATTTGAGAATTCGTATAGCTGCGTCAGGTTGACCTTGTCGCTCCAAGATATCTGCGATGTTGACTTTGGTGAGTGCCCATGAGCGCAGATCTCCCGATCGCAGATATATCGGTAGCTCAATCTCCTCGCGAATGGTCAAAGCTTCGGCGAAGCGTCCCTGGATCACGAGTATGTCTCCAAGCCTGCCGGTAATTATTGCTCGGTCGCGTTCGCTCTGGCTGCCTTCGAGCAGCTTGAGGGCCTTTCGCAGACAAACCTCTGCTTCTTGGACCCTCCCGCGTCGAGCCATCGACATGGCCAGGTTGTAGTTGGCTCGGCTGTGATCGTCGCGAGAGTACTGGGCGGTGTTTTCCAAGGCCGAGAGGGCAGCTACCAAACAGTGATGATGGAATTCGCCATCATCACCAAGCTGGTGGATCCGCGCTGCGATCTCGTAGAGGAGGGGGTTGGGCGGAGCGTCGGCGGCTTCAAGGCGTTGCACGAGATCGCGGGCATAGCTTCGTGCGACCTGAACTGGACGGGAGCGGGCCACCCACGCAAGTGCCAGTTGGCCAAAGGATGAGGCCACATCCCAATTCGAGGTCTTCGACGCGAGCTCGACCAGCTCGTATCCAGCGCGCATCTTGGCTGGGTCGCCAACGTGGTTCCGAACTGGAGCCCAGTGCCGTGCCAGCAACGCGACGAGGCTCCTGGCTGTCTCCGGCTGGAGCTTGAGCTGCTCATCGTCGAGCCCGCGTATGGCAACGGCTCGCACGCAGTTCGTAACGACGAAGGCCCGCCCACCGTCTCCGATGTCGGCGAGTTCCTCCCAAACACCCCAAGCGATCAGGCGCTCGCCGTCCCCATTGCAGGCCTCGCCCGCGCTCGCAAGTATGGCCGCCGCCGTGAGCGGCAACGGGATCTGGAACACCAGGGCGCGCCGAAGCAACTCTCGGTCACCTTCGGCGAGCGAGTCGAGAAGATCGTTGATGGCGATGTCACCGAGCAGGTCTGCGAGTTCCTCATCGTTCGGGTCGTGCTCGTGGAGCCCTTCGATCTCTTCGAGCACTCGCTTGCATCCACTCGGATCAATTCCCGCTCGCTTGAGCAGCAGAGCCAACACCGCCGGATTGCCTCGACACGAGGCTGCGCAACGCAGGCGCAAGTCATCGTCCGTCACCAGACGGGGCTCGCGACGGCATCGCTTGATCGCGTCACTCCGTGTGAATGCAGTCAGCGGCACCGTCGCCAGCGCGGAGGTCAACTCCCGTCCCGAGCGGTCGAGCAGCGTGAACCTGTAGCGACTCGTCAACAGCAACCGCGAGCGCGTCGTGGCGTGTCGAAACGCATGCAGGATCGCGGACATGGTCGCCACTACCGAGGCCTGAACGACATGTAGAGCGCCGGGCCTGCGCTCGAGCAGTTGCTCGAAGTCGTCGAGAACCAGCAGCATTGGTCGCGCGCCGCCGGCCTCTCCGAGCACGCCATCGAGTAGATCCCGCAACGCGGCATCGAGTTCGTCTTCGACCCGTAGCGACCACTCGCGGTACCAGCTCTCCACGCGCGTCCCAAGTGAGTCGTGAATCGTCTCGATCAGATTCCTGCCGTCGAACCTGCCGTGCACCACCACGGTGTCGTGATGGCACATGCGATCGACGACGCGCGCCGCGAGGCTCGACTTGCCGATGTTGCCGGGCCCGTGCAGGAGCACGCCAGCGTGGTCTGGGCTTCGCAATTGTCGGACACAACGCTGCAAGAGTGTGCGTCGTCCGACGAACACTTCCGGCCCGGCGACGGGAAGCCGGCGGTCACCAGCCAAAAAGCCGCTGTGGATCGGTAGTTGCTTGCGGCGAGCACCCCTGGGCCGGGCAAGTTGACCGCCGCCAGCGGGGCCGAGGAAAAGCCGCGCGAGGTGCCAATCGGGATTGGGGATCCGCCGAGCGAGCAGCACCAAGCGCGCTCGGACCACGGCCTCCTCGAGCGGATCGCCGAGGGCGAGTCGTTCGTAGAGCTTGGACGCGAACGTCGTCGCGGCGTAGTCACCTACCGGTGCCGCCCAGCCCAACACGGCCGGGAAGCCCGCGCGCGCGAGGGCCAGTGCTACCGAGTCCTGGTCGCGAGTAAACCCGCCGCCGGCCGCAGTCGAGCAAGCCGAGACGAATAGCAGGGCAAGGTTGCGGGCCATGGCCCCCAACGCGTCGAACAGCTGCCTGGCGGAGGTCCTCTCCAGCGCGCCGGTCTCATCTTCGAGCGCAAGGACCGGCTCCGGCGAGTTGTGCCCGTGACAGCTGATGTGAACGACATGGAGGGCATGTGCGTCGTCGGAACCCAAGCGCGCGGCCTGTAAACTCAGCTCCGCAGCCGTCCCTGTTTCCTCGACGAACAGGTCGATCCCCAGCTTCTCCGTCGCGTCGAGAATGAGAGCTTCCTCGTGCTCGAAGTCCAACTCGGAGACGCCCGCGGGCGAGGCCGCCATGAACAGCACCGAGAACGCGCCCTCACGAGGGCCGACGATCTCACCGATCTTGCCGACACGACGCAACGGTGTGTAGCCAACGCTGATGTCTCGAGCCCAAAAGTCGTTCTCGTCGTGGAGCAGCTCCCAGGGGGCGTCGAGCAGTACGCGATCCCGAGGCTCGACCTGCTTGGGTGTGGCGATCTCGAAGATCAGCGGTGCGGACAGCTCGCGGAGATCGCTGACCCAGCCTTGGCTCCCCTCGAGCCAGGTCGCCAGCTGCCGGCCGATGGCGACGAACTCGGCAGCCTCGCGCAATTTCACGGCCCGGTCGTAGCGCCGCGTGAGCTCGGACAGCTCGTCAACCGCGGCCTGACCGAAGGGTCTGCGGTTCTCGGGCTTGTCGCCGATGCGTAGTGCCAGCTCGCGCCGATCGTTCGTGAGGTGCAAGTGGGCGGTCGTCACCTCGACATGGTCGGACAGCCCGCGCGGGGCGACAAGTGAGCGGTGACAGTTCGCGTGGTCGCCGGGGTGTCGAACCCGCTTAACAAACCGCTGGGCCGTGTCATCAGGCTCCGGCTCGGCGGTGGCGGATCGGGCGCACTCTCCCAACTCCGGAGATCCAGGCCGACAACCCAGGCCTGGCCAAGCCGCGCCACTCGCCGAGCCCGTTGTAGGATTCGCCTCGATGACCGGGGCCATGGCACCACGACCTGCGATACGTGACGCGCTCGAGCGTCGGTTCCGCTGGCAGACCAACGAGGCCCAGATGGTGGCCGACATCCTGCTTCCAACGCTGCGGAGGATGTTCGCGGGACCCAACACCGAGATCAAGGTCGAGAGCCATCTGCAACTTCGACTCGGTACCAAGTTGTACACGATCGACAGCACGCAAGAGAAGAACGCAGCCACGGGTCGCGCGGACTTCTTCATCATCGATCGCAGCCGCAACGACCGCGTCATCGCGGTCGTTGAGGCCAAGCGACCTGGGCATGCGCTAGAGGCTGAAGACCGTGACCAACTCGGCAGCTACATGGGCACTGTCCGGCCCCTGGCGTCATTCGGTATCCTGACCAACGGCGAGGCGTCGGAGATCTACACGTGGCGTGACGGTGACATCGTCCCAGTCGACAGCATCGACGGGCTCGCGCTCGCCGGGCCCAGCTTCGACGAAGAGATTCACAAAGAGTACACGCGCCGACTCCTCGCGGTATCGGCCGAATATCGCGATCAGGTCGCTACCCAGATCGCCCGTACCAAGCTCGAGTCTGTCGCTCGCCCGTGTCTCCATCCGCGCACCGTCGTCGCTGCGATCCAATCCAGGATATCGACGCGGACACGCTCGGTCACAGTCGTGACCTCGCCGCCCCAGTGCGGCAAGACTCAAGTCCTCGTCGATCTGCTCGACGCGCATATGGGCCCCGCGTTCCTTGTCGATGACGACACGGCTGGCGTCGTCACCGCCATGTTCGAGCCTCCCCCCTCGACTGCGAGCGATATCCTCGTCGCCTACCTCGAGGCCCGCGGAGCACTGGCCCCGGTCCTCATCCTCGTCGACGCGACCGAACCTGACGCGCGGCTGACTCAAACCCTCAATCACACCGCGACCGTCGCCGACGCACGTTGTCACGTGGTCGTCGCCGCCAACCCCGACACGGTACGCAGGCTACTCACGCGCGAGGACTGCTCGCTGCTGTTTGACGCGGACGCCCCCGTTGAGGTCTACGAACTCGGCGCGTTCACGGACGAGGAGTTCACCCGCCTTTACCCCGACGCAGACCTCACGCGCCTCGTCGAGCCCTTCATGCGCTTGGTTCGGTGGCCCGGCCTGCAGCGCGCGATCCGTGATCACGAACTTCGCTACCTTCACCTCGGCGACGCGCTCGCCGACTGGTTCGTACGCGCCGACGCCGATACCCAACACGCCATGATTGCGCTCGGCGACTTCTTATCCCAGAGCCCGTTGTCGATGCGCGGGCCGTTACCGTCGCGGTTCACCACCCAGCAGCATCACCACTTTATCCAACTTGAGCGGGCCGGGTTCGTTTGTCGGGTCCCCAACCCAAAGTCCGGCATCCCCAGTTACGTCCTAAGCTGCGTCGAGATCGCGGCCTACGCGCTGCTCGCTCATATTTTTCAGGTCGACCCGCCAGACCCCAAGCTTATCGATCAGATTGTCGCGCGGCTACGGGCCGGACAGTCCGACGCAGAGTTCACGGCGATCGTCGCGCTGCTGCCCCACTTCTTGACGACATCTGCGTCCTCTGGTGCACGCGGGAAGATCGCGCGACGGATGCTCGCGCTCGCGCTCGATGTCCATCGGCTCGAGGGCTTCGTCCGCGCGACTGGGTCTGACGCGGGCGAGGGTCTCGACATCGCACCCGTCCGCGGCGCCCTTGATGTTCCGCGCAGGGTCGAGCGAGCTTTGCTCGCGCTACGCAAGCATGCCGGCAACATGCCGAACTTCCGTGAATTCGAGCAACTGATCGGACCAAGCCTGCGCTACGACACGAGCCGCCGTGAGCAGATTCTCGCCCTGAACCTGTCGAGCGAGGAGCTCACCGACGAAGCGGTCCTCACCAAGCTGACCCGCGGCCAATGCCTCGACATCCTGTGGATGCTGGCCGAGGGCGACTACGCTTGGCTCGACCACGGCGACCAAACGCGCGATCGAGTTGTGGCTGTCGCCGACGCTATCATCGCTACGCTCGGCCACGACCGTCGTGGCCTTCCGCTTGAGGCGACGCTGCCCGAGTTGGCCGGCCGCATCACTCGAAACGAGGCTCGAGACCTGGCCCAACTCCTCCGCCGCCGCCAATACCGACGCGGAACGCTCAACCTCGACCCGCATGTCTGTACCCTCGTCGCGCGCGTGGTCGAGGCCCACGTCAGCGGCGACTCGGACCCACTCGCCGACAGCCTCAGCCGCGCCGGAGCCATGTCTCCCGAGCTCCTCGAGGCGTTGCTCGACGCCGTCTTGTCCCACGGAACGCCCACTCAGTTCGTATACGTGCTCCTCAACGGCCTCGCCCGCGAGCTGCCCCAGTTCGACGAGACCCAGCAACGACGGGTTGTTGGCCGTCTCGTTGAGGTCGTCTGCGCAGACCCCAAACTGCTCGACGCGCTTGACTCGAACCTGCTCCGGTGGCTCGCCGCCGAGTTCGCCGAGCTGTTCGCTGATCTGTGCCAAGTCTCGACTCAAGCCTCGCTATTGACCCAGCTTCGCCTACTGCTCGAGCGCGGGCCCCAAGCGCTCCCGAATATCACCGAACTCGTCGAGAAAATGTCCACGGCCCAGATCGCGCAGGCTTGGGACCTGCCGAACTTCGCCGAGCTCCTATCGCGCGAGACCGAAGTCGATGCCTGGGTCGACGGCCTGGCACCAGGCTGCCCCGCCCGTCTCGTGGGCTCTCTGATCGAGCTTGATGGGACGGCGCTGGGGGCGTTCGTGCGACCGCCGAGTGAGCTCGCCTATGTGCGCATGCGTGAGCTCCTCACTTCGGCACGCGGGCTGTCTCCGACGCCGTGCCCTCCACCCGCACCGCGGTGGGTCCGAGCGCGAGTCAGCCAACTGCTTGCAGCCTGCTTGCCCGCGACCCCCGATCGTACGTCGCTGATCGCGCTCGATCGTTTGTTGCGCACGGCGCTGTTACGGGTCCACAAGTCCGCACTTCACCGGTGCGTCGTTCGTGAGCTCTCGACGTGGATGACGTCAGTCCCTAGCGCGCGCCCCGTCCTGTTCCGCCGCCTAATCTTGTCCGGCTTCGATCTGTGGGAGGTCAAACTCGACGACCCCGATTGTCCGATGCTGTACACGCTGCTCAGCGAGCTCCGCACGGCCGCCGGCTCGGATGCCGACGCACTGTTTCGCAAAGTTGCCAACTGGCTCGTGCAGCACTGGGCTCGAGTGCGTCAGCTGCCGCAGCTTCCCGTCTACTCCCTTCAACACCTGATGGGCGTCGAAGGGTTCACTCTTGCTGTCATGGACGCTGTCTGCGAGCAAACCGAAGCTGACGGCCCATCGCTCGACATCCTCTTGATCATGGCCGACATGCTCCCGTGGTTGGCGCAGACTCGGGTGCACGATCTCAGGCTCGCATTTCTCCATGGCCTGCTCGAGGACACCCCCAAACTTCACGGCGCGTTCGAGCGCGAGCACCCGCAGGCCTGGCGACAGTTCGAGCGGCATGGCCAGGCCCCGGACGACCCCCCAGCGATCGAGGCCGACGAACTCCTGCGTGAGCTCGACGCAGCCATCGAGCTGGTGCCCAGCCTGCCGACGACGATGCCCACGAGCTCGCCGATCATGTACCGCCGTTCGATGCTCGCGCCGCTCGATGGCGGGTTCAAAGCGTGGCTGCCCGATGCGTACCTGGCGAGCTGGCGCGTGGGGTGATTCCGTGGAGGACTGACTGTGCGGCCGCACGCGCACGTCAGTCGAGGTCGGCGCCACCGGCCAACATGGCGATGCGCACGCGCCGATCGATGCCGGCCCGATCGGGACGACCGTCAACGGGATCCCCTTGGTAACCCGAGCTTGACCTCGTCGTCGATCGCTGCGAGTGAGCACCGATAAGTTGTCTCAGATTCAATCGATTAGTCGTCGGTAGTTACTACCCAGCCACCGAGCTGGGGAGATCGGAAGACAAATGAACACCGACAAAACCGCATCTACCGTGCTCCGTCTCTTCGCCTGTGCCTGTCTGGCTCTCAGTGCCTGTACTGTCGAACACCTCGATGACGTCGACAGCATCGAGGAGACCGAACGCAACAAAGTCATCAATACGAACGAGATCGTGGACGACGGTCACGCCTCGCTCCACACCTTCGAGTCCGATGACATGGTCTACTCCATGAAATTCGGCCCGCTAGACGACGGTCTGTTCGTGGACCTGAGGCTTGAGACCGACGAAGGGACCTACGAGAACAGCATCGAGTACGAGTTCGTCGAGACCGATGAAGGCCCGTTCTTGGTGGTCGTCAACCAGGACGAGGTCGAGGCCAACGCCCAGATCATCCAGACCCACCTCGCGGGCAGCGACATCGAGGCTTTCCTGAACAGCGGGGAGGTTGAGTTGACCCCGGTCATGGCCCAGGACCAGTTCCGCGGGTGCGGCTGGGAGGCGACTTTGGTCGGGGCAGCTTGTGGCGGGACGCTCCTGGCACTCATCCTGTCCGGTGGTGGGTTCGCCATCCCGATCGCTGTCGGCGCCGTGGTCGCGGGAGTCCCTCTCACGGGCTTGTGTGTCGGGGCGATCCACAACTACCGCATCTGCAAGGGCTATTAAGTCGTCGCAGGTCTCGGCCGCAGTCCGTCACCTCGAAGGGCAAGTCCGCCGCGTGGACGTCGCTACGACGGTCCCAAAACAATGACGAGGGGTCCACTCGTCTCGTTTGGACCCCGAGGACATTAACTCGTCCCACTCTTGGGGGCATCCGCGTCTACAGACTGAGGCAACTCAGCCTCCCCGACAAGGAGCCTCCGATGTTCGACCGAACCAAACACAACAGCAAAACCAACCTCCTGTCGGCCATGGGGCTCGTCCCGCTCTTGGCCGCCTGCACCCCCGACGCAAACGACCAAACCCTCCGCGGCGCCGATGTCCTCGAGCCCCACATGGGCGACGAGGTCTTTCACGTCGGCATCCACGTGTTCACGGCGGAAGACAGCCCAGAGCAGGTCACTCAAAAAGCGCGAACCATCAAGCAGATGGTGCTCAACTCGCCCAACGCGTCGACTTGCTTCGAGGGACCGGCAGGGCGGGCCCAGCTTGCCATCCAGACCGAGTTCACTGCGCTGGAGTACGCGGAGGATCCCGTGGCGAGCGTCGAGGCCCTCGACCAGCGCCTCGACGCGCTGTTCGCCGAGGGCATCGCGGTCCACTTGCTGCTTCCGTTCCACTACATCACACCCCACGTCCTGAACAAGCAATGGCCACAAGTCGACTGGGCCGCAGCCAGTCAGTGGTCCAACAAGTCCTACTTCGCGCCCATGAAGCCCTGCGCGGACGAGTGGACCGACGGTGTTCAGTGCCCCTACGACGTGATCTTCCAGGGTTTCCAGCAGCCGGTGATCGCTCACCTCGTCGAGACTGGTCGCGCGGACAAACTCGCGGTCATCTATGTCGGCAACGAGTTCGGCTATGACCCGAACACCGACCCCGAAGACATTCCTGGTTCCGAGGCCGAGTGGGGCGGCGGCGCGAACTGGAAGGTCGCGCGCGCCGAAGCCCTGTCCTGGACTGCGCGACGGGCTCTCGACACGGCCCGCGACGCCGCCGACGGCCACGTCCGTGTTGGCCTGAAGTTCGTCGACGTTCAGAGCCCACACACTGGATGGACACCATACACGCCGGGCTCGGACCAACTATCCCACATCGTCCACGACGTCATGGGCCCGGGGGGGGATGTGTTTGGCTACGACGCGTATATCAGCGATACCGGCTACGACTCCAAAAACTACACGCGGCTGAAAGAATACTTCGACTACTTCCCCGATGGTCGGTTCGAGATCGCAGAGTTCGGAAGGCAGTGTGTCGGCGCGCCCGGCTCCTTGAGCGTTCACGAGCGCACGAGTGTCGCCGATGTCACGGGCACCGTCGCCAAGTGGTGGCCAACTCGCGGCATCAACATGTTCGGCTTCAACGTCACCGGCATCGAGGACGGATGCTACTCGCTGGTCGAGATCCGCGAACATCCGGGCAACGGCCACGCGCACGGCCACGGCAACGGCAACGGCAACAGCCACGGCCCCGACATTATCAAGACCCTCCCGGGCGCGAACAACCAAGCGCGCGGCCTGTGGGAACAATTCCAAGCGGCGACGGGAACCAGCGACCCCTGGCCCTGCGCGGACGGGCAAGTGGACGACCCGGTGATCGAGCCTGAGCCGTGCACGCCCACGGTCGACTCCGTCAGCCCGCTGACGGCGAGCCTGAACCAAAACCAGGTCTTCACCGTCCACGGCTCGTGTCTGCCGAACACGCTCGCCGCTTGGATCGCAGACTGCGACGAGCTCATGATCCTGGACACAGACACGGACATCGCGCAGTTCTCCTGCACGCCGAAGTGGACCTCCGGCACGAAGTCTGGGCTCGTCAAAGACGAACCGGGCGGGACGGTCCTCGCGGCCTTCGAACTCGACGTCCAGTAGCGAATGCTGGGCGCATACCTCAATGGTGCGAGGGGTCCGACTGGACCCCTCGCACTGCGTCTTTTCCGCGTTGGCCGTGGTCGCCGACATGCCCGTGCCCTGTGTGGTGTGGAAGAGCTGCTCGGCCGATGGCTGTGCGCCCAGGCGGGGTGGGTCCACGGACGCGTCCATGGGGATCGTGGTTCTCCTGCTCGCGGTTGGTCACCGACGGCGCCCGCGGAAGCGTGTTTGACCCTGGAGGCTGGCTCGACTGAGCGGGGGTGGCGGGTCAGCGTTGCTGGCTCCGACCTCGCAGCCATCGTCCAACGTCGGCCTCGCGCGGGTCTTTGTGTTCGCGATAGCCGTCGCGGGCCTGCGTGGCGAGCTTGCGGGCCCTAGCCTCGTGTCCCGGCAGCTCGACGAGCGTCTGCGCGAGCAGGAAGCGACAGGTGGCGAGAGTGAGGGGGTCGTCCGCGTTTGTGAGCAAGTCTAGCGCGCGCTGCAGCGACTCCCGTGCGAGTTCGGGCGAACCGAGTTCTCCCTTCGCTCGACCGACACACATAAGCGCAGCCGCGAGATTGCCGGGATCATCATTCCCTGAAACGGCAAAAATCGACTGAGCCTGTTCACAAGTCGCCAGGGAGGCATCCCAGGCCTCGCGTTCAAGCTCGATCTCCGCACGAACCAGCAGGCCGCGACCGTACTGCGGGTGCTCGGTACCCGGAGAGGCCGCCCAGATCTCCAGCGCGCGATCGATCGAGCCTTGAGCCTCGTTCAGGTCACCTCGCTTGCGCTGAATCTCGGAAAGCGGCAGCAGCGGGAAGCCGACCTCGGGGTGGGTCGGCCCGTGCTTGCTCTCGGCGATCTCAAGCGCGCGCGCGCAGTGCTTGAGCGCGAGTTCGTCGGCACCGACGTCCTCGTGGATGATGCACAGCGCCGAGTGACCCGCGGCGACCGTCGGGTTGTCGGCCTCAAGGTGAGCTTCCCAGGTCTCGATGGCCTGGTTGATCAAGCTGATGGCGCGATCGTATTCGTGAGCGCGAGCGTGGATGATGCCGAGGCTGTAGCGGGTGTTTGCTACCGCAGGGTGGTCGGGCCCGTAGACTTCCGTCCCAATCTCGAGGGCCCGCTCGGTCACCTCGATGGCCCTCGCGTACTTGCCCATCTTGCGGAGCGTGGCACCGATACTGCTTAGGGTTGAAGCGACGGCGGGGTGGACGGGGCCGAGGTTGGCCTCGAACACGGTCAGTGCCTGCTCGTGCATCGCGAGGGCCCGCGGATAATCGCCCGCCGACTCGTAGTCGCCTGCGAGAGAGGTGACGTAGCGCGCGACATCGGGGTGGGCAGATCCGAATGCGTCTTCGAATATCTTCAGCCCGCGGGTCTTAAGCTCGATCGCGCGGGTTAGGTCGCCGCTTTGAGCGTAGGCCCGGCCAAGATGAAGTAGCGACTCAGCGACCTCGGGGTGGGTCGGACCAACTCGCCGCTCCGTGGCCTCAAGGACCTCTGTAAAAATTTCGATTGCCTTTTGATTGTCCTGGTTGCGACCGTGGATGACCCCGAGCACGCTGTGGAGCTGAAGACGGCGGATATCGTCCGCCGGTGTCTGGGCCCGGTCTAGGAGCGCGACGCCAGCGTTGTGCCAGTGCAGGGTTTCCTTGGTCCGCGCACCACTGACCCCGATGGCGTGGGCAAGCGCGTGAGTCGAGATGACCGCGACGTCGTCGGCGTTCGACGAGAGGGCGGCGAAGTAGGCGGCCTCGAGGTGTTTCTCCGCGAATTCGTAGTTGCCCATCTGCGCGTGCAGGCTTCCGAGCAAGTACAGTGTCTCCGCCTGCAGCGGCAGCCAGCCCAGCGCGTTGGCTTCTGGCTCGACCTGCTCGGTGATCTCAAGCGCTTCGGCGTAGTGGCCCGCTGCCCGCAAGGCCGCGGCCCGGCCCAACTCCGTTCGGATGGCGAGGATCTCATCCCACTCGTCCTCCGTGGTCATCGGTCGTGCGAGCAATTTCGCCTCGTCCTGGCACAGCGACACATCGGGTAGGCGTTGAAACGTCTGACCTGCTCCGCGGACGGTCCCGGGCTCTGCACCCAGCTTGGTGTAGATCTTCACGAATGAGTCGAAGGTCAGTCGTTGCTCTGCCAGGCAGTCTCGAGCCCGGGTCGCAAGGTCGGCATCCCACGTTTCATCGATAGACTCGGCACGGCACGTCGCCTCAGTCGCGCGCCTCCAGTGGGTGCTGAACTCACGCGCGTTGGTGACCATGGTCTCCACGGTCTCACTCGCGTAGATGACCTCGCTGGAGAGGATCGACTCGGATAGACTCCGCTCAATGGCCTCATTCCAGCTTTCGTCGATCGCGGCGGCCTCGGCCTCGCAGGCGGCGGCGGCCTCGGCGTGGGCCGCCCGTTTCTCGATGGTGAGCGCGCCAGCGACGAACGCGAACAGCACACCGGCGCCAAGGAGCCAACGCCGCGGACGTGGGTCGTTGTCGAGCGCCGCAGATAACTCGCGCAGGCTCGCATGGCGGTGATCAGGCACCTTTGCCAGGCCACGCAGGACGACCTTTCCGAGCCACCGGGGGACGGACACACGCGAGGGCGGGGGCGCGATCGCCATAGTTGTAGTTGCCGTGCCGACGTCGACGTAGGTGTCGGCGGACAAGGGCATAATCCCGTAGAGCGCGCGCCACAGAGCGACGCAGACGGAGTACTGGTCGGAGCGCTCGTCGCCGGAGAAGCCTAGGGACAGTTCCGGGGCCATGTACCCCGGGGTTCCGACAGGCCGAGTGGAACCCCGATTGCCGCCGGGTTGGCGATTGCCCGTGTCGCTGGCGAGTTCGTCCGCGTCCCGTGCCCGCGCTAGGCCAAAGTCGAGCACGCGGACTCGGTCGCGCCCGATCATCACGTTGGATGGCTTGAAGTCACGGTGTAAGATCCCGCGGACGTGAGCCGCGATCAGCCCATCGATCGCCTGTTTAAACACGTCGACGACCTCGCGCCAGGATCGCTCGGTCTCCTGCAGCCACTGGCTCATGGTCTGGCCCTCGATGAACTCCATCGCAATCCAGACCCGGCCCTTCCAAGTACCGACCTCGTAGACCGAAACAATATTCGGATGGTTGAATTGTGCGAGCGTCTGGGCCTCCTCAAGGATCTTCGAACGCGACGCATGGTCGAGATCCCCGTGGAGCATCTTGATCGCTACGTTGCGATTGAGCTGTGTGTCGCGGGCCAAGAACACGACTCCCATTCCCCCTTCACCGATTGTGGAGATAACGACAAAGTGATCGATGGTCGTCCCGGGCTTGAGAGTATCCAAGCTCGATTGGCCAGCACGAGGAAGCGTCGCTGCGTTGGTCGTTCGTTCGTCATTCATGTTGGCATCCTCCAGGAGCGTGGATCAGCTCGCACGTGGCGGAGTCGCCCTTGGATATGACGGACGGCAGTCGAGATCTGCGACGACATAGCGCCGATTCTCACCAATAAAATTTCGGGTTGATCGGTAGTTTGGTGCCTGGCTAGCACGGGACACGGGCTGGGTGTAGACTCGACGGGTCGCATGGAGTTGTCAGAGCATGATCTCATCACCGCCGTCGAGAGGGCGCGAGCGCATGTTGAGCGGGCACGGATTTTGTTGGGAGAACTGCGTTCCAGCGGGGAAGATGGCGATTATCTCGACGAGATCGAGCGCGTGTTGAAGCGCAATCTGTCTGCGGCATTACGACTTGCGCAGACAAATCACTTGGCCTCGCTTGAGGTCATCCTCCTGGCCGCGGATCGCGCACGCCGCGAGGCTTTGCACGCGGCGACGATCGTTCACGGTCGCCGGTTGGCGAGCTTCGCAGATCGCAAGGCAGGCTCCTACGACGAGGCCCTGTCCGCGACCTGGTCGATCGTCTATGAGGCGATCTTGACCTGGAGCGCTTCCGGCTCGTTCGAGGCCTGGTTCAAGCAGATCCTTAGGCACGAGGCCTACGAGTTCGACCGTCGCAGGGGGCGGCAGAAGCGGTGGGAGGAGCGTTACGAGAGCGAGCGAGCACTGCGCGGGGAGCCCCACGCGACGCCAATGACCGGGACGACCCGTCAGGGTCAGCGCCTTTCGCTGCAAGCCTTTGTCGATTCACTCGGTGCCATCGATCGTGACCTGTGGGTTCGGGGGATGGAGCTTGAGATGCAAAAGCTCGATCGAGAGGATATCTACGCGGCGCTAGCCTGCGACCACAGTCTGAGTCAAGACGCCATCAAGGGCCGCCTAGTCCGCCTCAGGCGGCAGTGTCGACGCTTAGTGGGGACCCACGAAGGTATGGCTGACCTGGTTGCGCTGTGGCTCGGGAGCGAGCGACAGGGCGACGAGTTCGTCATCGTCGCCGCGGGCATCACTGTCAACGACTTCAAGAAGCAGCTCATGTTTCGCCGTGTGAGTGAGGTCGGCCGTTCCGCCTTCGGTCGTCTATTAGAGACCCTGATCGAGCGAAATCTGCCTCGAGACCGCAAGCTGCTCGTGGTCACGGACCGCAGTCCAGGAGTGGTCAAGGCCCTGCAAATTCATCTGGGCGCCGACGCCGTCATCCAACCTTGCTTGACTGCACTCACTCGCGCAGTCGTCGACATCCTCCCCGAGGCCCGGCGCGGCTCGTTCACGACCAAGATCCTGCGTGCGTACAGGCGCCAGGACCTCGCTCATGCGCAGTCTGAGCTCGAAGCGCTTGTCGCTCGACTTGAGCCGATCAGCCCGCCAGCCGCAGAATTGCTCTCGCGCGAGCTAGCTAGGTCACTCACGACGAAGCGCTTCCAACTTCCCACAAGCCTTGAGGATCAGCTCAGCCACGTGCGCTTCATCGCCAACGAGTCGGGGCACGGGCAGGTCAGTGGCAACTGGCTCGCGGGGTTGTTCTCGAACTTGCGTAGTCGTCGAAGTCAGGAGTACCGCAAGGTCGCGCTCGCACGGCTAGCAGACGAACTCAACACTATCAGGCGCGACGACGAGGCTGCGGCTTAACCAAAACCAGTGAGAGCTCCTGCGTCGACGAGCTCTTCGTGCACACGCGTTGTGAGTTCCGTGGCGCAAAATGCGTCTACCTGGGAACAAGACACGATGAACGTCATGTCCCGCGTGGCTAGCGCCGCCGATAACGTGTTCCATTTCGGTCGGGGGTACCTCTACAGTACATGAGCGCTCATCTCATCTCAACCCAAGCGGGTCTAACGTGTGCGGTTGTCGCACTGTTGGTAGCTGCGGCGCTCACCTGCACGTTCAGCTGCAACCGAGTAATCCCTTGAGTTGGTACGGATCCTCCATGCCGATCCATTTTGAGGAGGGCGGGGTGCTCGGTGGAGGAGCGTGCGTGACGAGCGACAACCAGGCACCGCTCTGACAGACTCATTCTCCCACTGAGCGGCGCAGGGCGCGAGGGCTTTTGCTCCCTGCGAGCCGGTGCGGGAGCCCACTTTGGTCGGCCTCACTGTGAGCATCGAGGAGGTCAGGACCGTCCGAGTTCGAAGTCGGTCGACGTGGGGCTCCTCAGCTGTCTCACCCTTGTTGGCATGGGGCGGAGTGCTGCGAGTGTGCTGTGACCCTGCACCTACCCGCTCCCCACCCCGGAACCCCACGGCACCAAACGGCACGAGAAACCCAAACAATTCCAACGGGATGCGTGCCAAGTCCGCGCCATCATTACGGTTCTTCGCACCCCGTCGAAGACCCTAGCAGCCCGTGGTGCAATGCCTCGTGTCGCCTCGCGCCGGAATTTGCGCCAAGGGCGCGAAGCCAAAACGCCGCTGTACCGGGCATACTGCAAGTTTTGGCGACAAAGCCCTCGGCGAAAAGGCCAAGCAATGCCTCGTGTCGCCTCGCGCCGGAATTTGCGCCGAGGGCGCGAAGCCAAAACGCCGCTGTACCGGGCGTACTGCAAGTTTTGGCGACAAAGCCCTCGGCGAAAAGGCCAAGCGAGGCGGCGCGAGGCATTGCACCCCGGGCTGCTAGGCGATGATCGACAACCCCTTGGCCTTCGCCAGTTCCTCCTTGCGCTCTTTGGCCACCTTCGTACCCTGAAGATAGATTGTCAGCTTCTGGCAATCCATGAAGGCGTCAGGGATGTCCTCGACCGCGGAGTTGCTCAGGTTGAGGTAGCGGAGCTTCGTGCACCGGACCAGATCCGCCGGAACCGTGGTCAGAGCCGACTCGGCGCAATTGAGGATGTGGAGCTCGGTCAGGGCCCCGAGCCCCTCGGGGAGCGCGGTGATCGGAGCCGCAAGCTGAAGCTCCTTCAAGCGGACGAGCTGCAAGACCGTTGCCGGTAGCGCGATCGCCTCCGTCGACTTCACCAGCAGGACCTCGAGGTTGACCAGCGCCCCCAGGCTGTCGGGGAGCGGGCCTTCGGAGCTCCAGGTGATCTCGAGGGTGTTGAGGTTGACGATCGTCGGGATCTCCGCGGTGACCTGCCCCAGCGGTCCCGACATGAGGTGCAGGCGCTCGAGCGCGGGCAGCTCGGCGAGCACCGCCGGGATGGACTCGAAGCGGTTGCTGTTCAAGGTCAGCACCTTCAGCTTGCTCAGAGATTTGAAGGCGGCCGGGAGCTCGCGGAGCTGGTTCGACCCGAGGTCGAGCTCCTCGAGGTTCACGAGCTCGGTGAGCTCCTCGGGGACCTCCGTCAGCGACTTGAAGCGGAGGTCCAGCCGCTCCACGGCAGCGCGGCTCTTCGGCGACTTGGGGATCTTCTTGGCGATACGTGGCATTTCTCTACTCTTCGCTGATGATGAAGTGCGTGAACATTGCCCCTGACTGCCGGACGCCCGCATTCTAAAACCGAAGCGCGATCCCGCCCCCGAACGGCGACGGTCCGCCCCCCGGCCCAAGCACGAGGCGTGGCTTTCCGCGGCGATCGTGAACCAGCAGCGTCGGCCCACGCCGCACCACTGAGCCGAGCGCGCTCTTCCTCATGTTGATGCCTTTGCTGAGCAACGGCAGACCGATAGCGAACGAGACTACGGCACCGGGCACGCTGACAAAAGCCAGGTAGAGCGCGTCCGACTCGCCCAGCGCGACCCCGGCCCCAACAAGCCCGGTGATGAACCCAATCCCGAGGAGGAACACGCCAGCAGTCATCACCGCCTTGCCTTGTTCGTACTCCGCCCGATTGAGGATCGGCCGCTTTCCGATCTCGGATGACTTCACTTCCGGACCGGGCTTCGGCGCTTCTCCGCCGTTGAGCATCGCCACGCTGTGAACCTCCTCCCGAGCGACCTGACGCGCGATCCCGTCGCTCCCAAGGATCACGACCGACGTGTCGTCGACGCTCTGCAACTGGCCATAGACAAAGATACCGTCCACGCGCTGGACGTCGACCTGCTCCCCGAGCATCAGCTGCCACCCGGCGGTCGTTCGGTCGTTCGGGGCCAGGGTCGGCGCGGGAGCGGGGGCATCCGGCGTAGGCGGGTCGAACGCAGGGGAGTCGGCCAGTGACGGCGCGGTCCTCAGCTCGGGCGCGGCGTCTGGCGGCGCGGCCGATACATCTGGCGGCGCGGCCAACACATCGAGAGGCACCAGTGAGAGCGTGAACGCGACAACCGTCGCACTCGTGAGTAGCCGAAGAACGAAGCGTCGCATCGTGTCGATTGTCGGATCGCGCGCCGCGAAAGCCAAGCGCAAACGACGCAGATTGAGTTCGTGCCTCGACAGCTGTGGTCTCGCGCACAACCGGCACACCTTTGGCTCGCATGCGGTCATGCGGGGGTTTTCACGATGACCCCGCGCTCACCCCCTACTGCGACGGCGCCGGAGCCCGAGCAACACCAGCGACAGCAAGCCGACGCTCAGCGGCGGGCCGCTGTCGCGGGTCGAGCAGCTGCACCCGGAGCCCTCCTCGCTGCCGCCAGCGCTGTCCGTGCTGGTCGCGTCGGTCGTGGCCCCCGAGTCGCTGCCGCCCTCACTGTCACCAGAGTCGCCGTCTCCCGGGTCGCCGTCGCCGTCGCCGTCGCCCGGATCGCCGTCACCATCCCCAGGCTCCGGCTGCTCGAGCCCGGTCAGAGGCACGGTGACCGTGGCCGCGCCCAGGACCACGGGCTGGGGGCCGCCGTCGTCCATGTACATGTCGTGGACGGCCTGGCCTGCGTCGTTGACGTCGTTGTCGTCGCGCAGTTGATCGAGGTAGCTCGGGGTGTTGATCAGGTAGAGCAGCCGGACCGAGAGCTCGAGCTCGTCGTCGCTGGCGTCGTCGGGGGTCACGTCGACGACCGAGGCCGGCGCGAAGCTGTAGCTGTGATCGTCGTAGTTGGGCCAGGTGTCGTCAGGCAGCAGCGTGTAGCGATCGCCGACCGGATCGGTCTCGAGGTTTTGGACCGCGCCCTTGGCCGGGATCCGGGTGTCGAGCACCCAGTGGTCGTTGAGCAGCAGATGGTTGCGGGTCCCGTCGCTCCAGCGCTCGGCCACGCCCTCGTAGGTCCGGAGCTGGTCGTCGCTCTCGATGCTCTCGCCGTCCCACAGCCCCGATGACCACACGAGCTCGCCGGCGTAGCTCGCCGTGACCTCGAGCCACATGACGCGGCCCTCGGAGTAGCCCGAGGGCAGCTTGTGACCGGTCTCGTTGGTCACGCGCACGGCCAGCGCGTCGACGCCCACCGCGAGGTCGACGGCGGCAGGGAACTCGACGTCGAGGGTCGCGGCGGTGGCCAGGAAGTCGTCGTACAAACTGATCGCGACGTCGATCGCGTTGGCCTTGGCGCCGGGCGAGTTGTCGGCGATGACCTGCAGGGCCTGCTTGTTGGCGCCGAGGATCAGGTGCCGCCGGGCGCTGCCGTCGTCGTGGTGGCTGAGGTTCTCGTACTCGAGGCAGCCGGCCGCGGGCACCTCGACCGTGGCCATGTGGCAGTCCTGGCAGGTCCGGGCGTCGTCACCGGGCTGGGCGTAGGCGCTGCCGAGCCACTCGCTGTAGGTCCGCTGCTCGTTGAAGGGCACGCCCATCGACGCGCCCTGGTCATCGACGCGACCGCGCCCGGTCGAGACGTCGTGGCAGGTCCCGCACATGCGCGAGCTGGGCAAGAAGTCGAGATCCTGAATGATCGGATGCGGCGGCAGCTCCGGGCCGTTTGGATCGCTGTAGTCCCACGGGCCGCGCCGCGGCGGCTGCCCGTCGACGAGCACGTCGTCGAGGACATAGCGGGCGTTGCCGGGCGGGGTCTCGCCGTCGTCGATCGCCCGATGGCAGACCTCGCAGCTGACGCTGTCGAGATCGGGCGGGAGCAGCTCGTCGACGGCGATCGCGTCGCCGCGGCCCTCGAGGAAGGCCCGCGGCGAGTGACAGCGTACACAGTCCTCGGTCTCGCCCGGGTAGTCGTCCGAGGCCAGCGCGACCCCGGCCCAAAACACCGGGTCGCGGGCGGCGTTGGCCATCAGGGTGCCAAAGTAGGCCGCCGGGGCGTGGGGCGGGAGGTCGATCGCCAGCGCGTTGTTCTCGTACTCGTGGCAGCCCGAGCACATGAAGTCGAGGGTCAGCGGGTTCTGAAGCGACTCGGTCGGGGTCGCGTGGGCGACCTGGGGCGGCGCGCTCGAGAAGCACAGCGCGCTCAGGCCGACACAGACAAACACCGAGGTCACGGCAGCCCGTGGCGAGGTCGTCACCGCGCGAGCCTATCACGCACCGACGAGCCGGCCGCGTCTGTGCGCGCGAGCAGCAGCCGAACTCGACAGCCGAGGCCGCGGCGCGCCCGAAGCTCGCGCGCGGAGAAAAGCCTGGAATGTTTCGACCGCCCAGACGTGTACGGGGGCGCGGCGATCCATCTGCGGTATGGACGAGGGCTGTCCGCGGGTCCCCAAACCCGCTTGTGGTGGATCCGAACCCAGCCTGCTAGCCTCGGACCCGACTTCGGCCCCCCTGTGTCCCGCCCCGCGCAAGCTCCCCCGCGTCGCCGCAACACCAAGCTCAGCCGGGCTTGGGCCGCCGTCAAGCGCGGCATGACCCGCGCGCTCGGCCCCTTCCCGATCACGCCGCTGGGCTTGCTGGTCGGGCTCGGCTGCGGCTACGCGCTGGTCGAGTACGGCTTTGGGCGGATCGATCTCGTGCTCCTGGTCATCGGCGCGGTCGGGCTCGGGGTCGCGGCCTTCGGGCTGCTCGCGACCACCGCGGGCGCCCTGATCTTGTGGCTGCACCACCGCAAGCGCGGCCAGGCCAAGGACGCCAGCGAGGGCTCGCTCGACGTCGAGTGCGGCTACCCGGTTCCAACTGGCTTTTGGCTCCCGCGCCTGCGCGCCCTGCCCTTCGTGTCGATCAGCTGGCGCTGGATCACGCCCGAGGCCCAGGTTCGGATCGCGCCCAAGCGCGGTCGCCTCCGCGAAGAGGTCATCGCCTCGCGCCGCGGCCAGGTCGCCGTCGTCGTCCGCGAGCTCGAGGTCGGCGACATCTTCGGGCTCACCCAGATCTGCCTGCGCCTGACCGAGCGACGCAAGGTCCGCTTCGTGCCCTCGGTCGGCCAGCTCAAACGCGTCGACGTGATCCGCGGGATGGCCGGCGGCGAGGACATCTCGCACCCCGAGGGCCCCCAAGAGGGCGAGCTCTACGATCTGCGCGCCTACACGCCCGGCGACCCGATCCGCTTCGTGCTCTGGAAGGTCTTCGCGCGGACCCGCCAGCTGGTCGTGCGCGCGCCCGAGCGCGCCCTGAGCCCGATCCGCCAGACCTGCGCCTACGTGGTCGCGGGCAGCGGAGACGAGCCGGCCGCAGGCGCCGCCCGCCTCGCCGTCGAGCTCGGCGCGCTCGGCAGCGAGTGGGTCCTGGGCGCCGACGGCAGCAACGACGACGCGACCCGCAAAGATCAAGCCGTCGACGTGCTCGCGCGCTCGGCCGACGTCGCCGATCCGGTCGGCGGCAAGGGCCTCGGCGCGTTCTTGCAGCGCCGCGGCAAGGGCAGCATCGGGCGCGCGGTCGTGTTCGTCCCCGGCCGCCCGGGCCCGTGGCTCGACAACGTGGCCGAGCAGTGCAAGCACGTCGGCAGCCGCGGCGGTCGGATCGAGTTCGTGGTCGGGACCGACGGCATCATCCCGCCGCCCAAGCGCAAGTGGCTGGCGCGCCTCGCAATCCGCGAACACGCGCCCGAGATCCCGCCGGGCTCGACCGCCCCCGTCACCACACAGCAAGTCGCCGAGGTCGTGCGCGTGCTGTCCAACGCCGGGCGCGTGATCGTCGTCGACCGCGCCGCCGGTCGGATGTTCGCCGGCGGCCACCTCCACGCGCTCGACAAACAGCGCGCCGCCTGACCAAGCACGAGAGCCGAGCGAATGGGTCGACGCGAACTGCAACAAGAGCTCGAGCGCCTCGAGACCGAGAGCGCCGGGCGCCCGGTCAAGCCGCCGCGGACCTTCGCCGAGCGGCTGTTCGGCTGGCTCCGCGCGACCCGGCACCCGATCCGCGCCGTCGCCATGGCCATGGCCGCGCTCGCGCTCGCCTGGGGCATCGCAACCTCTTCGGGCCTGAGCGCGGCGATGCTCGGCGCCGTCGCGGGCGTGGCCGTGGGCGAGCTGCTCGCGCGCACCAAGACCCGGCTGATCGCGCTGGTCATCGGGATCCTCGCGCTCTCGGGCCTGGGCTGGTGGTTCGCCGACTTCGTGACCGAGGTCCGGGTGATCCCGGCCGCGATCGGGCCCGGCGCGGCCCTGGGCCTGAGCTCGGTCCTGCGCTTCTTCGTCCTCGCGCTGGCCGTGACCGGGACCTCGAGGGTCATCGCGGCCCGCCACAAGGCGCTGATCGGGATCGAGCTCGCGGTCGTCGGCGCGAGCGTGGCCTCGATGTTCGCCAGCCACCGCGAGGGCGTGATCGCCCGGCCGCTGTGGCTGTCCGACTGGGCCTGGCAGCACGGCTACGACCCCGCCGACGTGCTCCTGACGATTGGCGCGATCTCGGTCGTGGTCCTCGCCAGCTTGCTGATCGCCGAGTCCGAGCGCCGCGTGACGCTGGCCTCGCTCGGCGGGCTCGGCGTGATCGTGCTGCTCGCGATGTTGCTGCTGCAGGTCGAGGGTCTGCCCACCCCCGAAGCCAACAGCGACCTCGGGCTGACCGAGTCGCAGATCGGCGATCCGCCCAAACCCAGCGAGGACAAGGGCAACGGCCCCGGCGGCCAAGACAGCAAGGACCAGAGTGAGGGCCAGCAGCCCAAGAATCCGCAGGACAACCAAGACGGGGGCCAAGGCGGCGGTCAGCAGCAACAGCAGCAGCAACAAGGCGGTGGCCAGGGCCAGCAGCAAGACCAGCAGCAGCAACAGCAACAGGGCGGCCAGGGCCAGGACCAGCAAGACCAGCAGCAACAACAAGGCGGCGGCCAGGGCCAGGACCAGCAAGACCAGCAGCAACAACAAGGCGGCGGCCAGGGCCAGCAAGACCAGCAGCAGCAGCAGCAACAAGGCGGCGGTCAGGGCCAGCAAGACCAGCAGCCCAACCTCGACCAGCAGCCGTCCGAGGGCACCAAGCCCGCGCCGATGGCCGTGGTCCTGCTCGGCGACGACTACAGCCCCCCAACCCAGGCCTTCTACTTTCGCCAGGACGCGTGGTCACACTTCAACGGCTCGCGCCTCGTCGCGCCGGTCCGGCCCGACGTCGACCGCGACATCATCCGCCGGTTCCCCTCTCGGCCGCTCAACGTGCCCGAGGTCCCGCCCGAGGCCCTCCACACCACCGTCCACGCCGACGTCGTGCTCCTGGCCAAGCACGCCCAGCCCTTCGCGCTCGAGTCGGCGATCTCGATGAAGCCCGAGGCGAACCCCAACCCCCAACGCTTCTTGCGCGCCTACAGCTCCGTCTCGCTCGCCCCCGACTACGAGCTCGAGCAGCTCATGGGCCACGCGCCCGGCGATCCATCCTGGACCGACGCCCAGTGGCAGTTCTACACCACGCTGCCCGACGACCCCCGCTACCGCGAGCTCGCCAACGAGCTGATCGAGGAGCTCCCCGAGCAATACGGCGACGACCCCTTCATGCGCGCCCTCGCGATCAAGCTGTGGATGGATCGCGAGCTGACCTACTCGACCTCCGAGCGCCACGCAGGCGTCGCCGAGCCGACTGGCGATTTCCTGTTCGGCAACCGGATCGGCTACTGCGTCCACTTTGCCCACGCCGCCGTGTACATGTGGCGCAGCCTCGGGATCCCCGCCCGCGTCGGGACCGGCTACCACGTGACCGAGGATCAGCGCCGCGGCTCGACGATCGTGATCCGCGGCGGCGACGCCCACGCGTGGCCGGAGCTCTACCTCGAGGGCATTGGCTGGGTCATCCTCGACATCGCGGCCGAGCAAAACCTCGACCCGCCCGGCACCCCGGTCGACGACGACCTCGCCGAGCTCCTCGGCGAGATGGCCCGCAACGAGACCGACGAGGAGGGCGAGGCTGGCGAAGACCCGATCGAGCAGCGCAACTTCGGCCGCGACGTCACGTTCGGCTTCTTGTTCGTCCTGCTGATCGCGCTCGTGCTCCTCTACGCCGCCAAGATCTGGCGACGCGTGGTCCCCCGCCACGCCGCCCAGAAGCACCTGCCCCGCGTCGGCTACCGCGCCGCGATCGATCTGCTCGCCGACGCCGGGCTCACGCGCCGCTACGGCGAGACCCGCGAGGCCTTCTCCCGCCGCGTCCACGCCCGCGCCCCGAGCCTCGCCAGCCTGACCTCCATGCACGTCGCCGCCGCGATGGGCGACCCCAGCGTGCCGATCGCCGAGCGCCCCGAGTTCGACGCGAAGGTCTGGCGCAAGGGCCTCGCCGGGCTCCGCGGTGAGCTACCCCTGTCGGCGCCGCTGTGGCGTCGAGTCCTCGGTATCCTCGATCCCACCACCGTCTTGCGCGCTCGCTGACCCCCTCTCTACCGTGACCACCAACTCCACACCTCCCGGTTCGAGCTCTCAGCCAGGCGTCGAGGCGCCGGCCACCCCAACCCTCCACGGCCACGAGCCCGCGAGCTCGACCCAAAAGCAGCCGGTCGAGCCCGAGTGGCGAGAGCCCGAGGCCGGAGGCGCCCCGCCCGAGCAACGCGGCGCGGTCAGTGACTTCGAGCAGAGCAAGCACATCACCCACACCCTCGCGCCGCCGATCACCAGCCTCGAAGAGGCCTACGGCGTCGTCCAGCGCGTCCGCGATCGCCTCCGGGTCGCGGTCCGCGGGCGCGACAACGAGATCGAGCTGATCATCATCGCGCTGCTCGCCGACGGCCACGTGCTGCTCGAGGACTACCCCGGCTCGGGCAAGACGACCCTGGCCAAGGCCCTCGGCGACTGCATCATCGACGATCAGCCCCACGACGACATCGTCACGATCCGCCGGATCCAGTTCACCCCGGACCTGCTCCCGAGCGACGTCACGGGCACGACGATCTTCGATCCCAACACCAACCGCTTCTTCTTCCGCCCGGGCCCGATCTTCGCCCACGTCGTGCTCGCCGACGAGATCAACCGGACCTCGCCCAAGGTCCAGTCGGCGCTGCTCGAGGCCATGGCCGAGAAGCAGACCACCGTCGACAACCGGACCCGCCAGCTCGACGAGCTGTTCTTCGTGCTCGCGACCCAAAACCCCCTCGACCTCGCCGGGACCTTCCCCCTGCCCAGCGCCCAGCTCGATCGCTTCTTGTTCAAGATCATCATGAAGCACATCGACCGCCAGTCCGAGCTCGAGGTGCTTGCGAGCATCAAGAGCCGCCGCGACGGCGCCGGGCGCGAGCTCCCGCGCGTGACCCGAACCGAGGTCATCGACGCCCGCCGCGTGATCGAGGAGCAGGTCTTCGTCGCCAACGAGGTCCGCGAGGCCCTCGTCGACATCGCCAACGCGACCCGGGCGCACGCGCAGGTCCTCCAGGGCGTCTCGACCCGCGCGCTGGTCCTGATGATCCCCGCGCTCCAGGCCCGCGCGGTCACCCAGCAGCGCAACTACGTCAGCGCCGACGACATCGAGGCCCTGAGCTACCTCGTGTTCGGCCACCGCCTCGAGCTCGCGCCCGGCGCCGAGAGCCTCGACGGCGTGATCCGAGAGTGCAGCGCCGACGCCCTCGAGCGCCTCGCCCGCATCACCTTGCACCGTCAATAATGGTGTGAACCCACCCCCGGGCCTCGCCCGCCCCTTTCCCCGTGATCCCCCGTGCCCACTTTGACCGACAGCCAGCGCCTTCGCGCGGGCCGAGCCAGCGTGGCGATCGCCCTCGCGCTGGTCGTTGTCGGCGTGCTCCGCTTCGTCACCGACACCCTCCACGAGCTCGACCCCAACTACTGGCGCCCGCTCGCGGGCACGCCCCTGCGCTACCTCGTCCGCGCCCCGAGCGACGGGAGCTGGGCCGGGGATCTCAACGCCCAGTTCTTCAAGCTGCTCTCGATCCCGACCGGCCTGTGCCTGGTCTGGCTCGGCCATCGCTTCGGGTCCGGGACCCTCGAGCAAAAGGCCAAGGACTTCGCCGACCCGGTCATCCGCGCGGTCTGGATCGCCAGCTTCCTCGCCGGGTTCACGCTGATCGAGCTCGAGAAGCAGCACGACCTCCTCGGCATGGGCACGGTCCTCGTCGCGGGCGAGCGCCCGTGGCTCAACCATGTCAGCCACCTCGTGAGCGCCGCCGCGGCGTGGTTTCTGACCGGTTTTTTGAAGTTCGAGCCCCTCAAACAGGCCGAGATCGACCTCGAGCGCGAGCTCGACGAGCTCGCGCCGCGATGACGGCCTCCCAGCCGATGGACCTGCGCCCATGACCGCGAACAACAAAGGTCGACTGCTGTCCGGGCTCGCCGTGCTCGGGCTCGCGAGCACGCTCACGATCGCGGCCACGGTCGTCTCGGCCCAGGACCCGACCGACCCCCTCGCGGTCCCGACCGGCGCCCCCGCCCTCTCCCAACCCAAAGACTTCCCCCGGACCGCGGCCGAAGACGAGATCTGGCAGCTCTACCAGGAAGACAAGCTGCTCACCGCCCGGCGCAAGACCGAGGAGCTGCTCGAAAAAGACGAGGACTCGATCGTCGCCCGCTACGTGTTCGCCCAGATCCTGCGCCGCGCCGAGGGCAACCTGCCCAAGGCCATGAAGCAGATGGGCAGGGCCCGCGAGCTCTACGAGCGCAAGTACAAGCCCAACGTCACCAACCTCGAGACCACGCCCTGGCTGCTCCACCGCGAGATCCTCTACGCCGCCCAGATGATCGCCGGCGAGCTCGAGCGCCACGAGTACCAGCTTCAGCTGCTCGACTATCACGACTCGCTCTACGACCCCCGGCTCACGGCCGAGCACGCCTGGCCGCTGATGCTGCTCGGCCGCTACGACGAGGCCCGCAAGTACGCCGAGAAGGCGGCCGAGAGCAGCGACGAATTTCAGCGCTCGCTCGGCCGCAACGCCCTGTGCGCGATCGAGGGCGAGGCCGGGACCCGCGCGGAGCGCTTCAACGCCTGCCTCTCGGCCTACGATGACGCCGCCGACCGAGCCCGCGGCGACGACCCCTTCGCCAAGCCCGACGAGGTCACGAGCGTCACCGTCCACGCCTACAACGCCGCGCTCGCGGCCTTGACCGTTTTGCGCCCCGACGAGGCCGAGCGCCTGGCCAAGGCCGGCGCGACCCGCATCGAATTCACCCCCGCCAACCCCTGGCGCCTGCTCGTGCGCCTCTACACCGACCAGGCCCGGATGGAAGAGGCCGTGCTCGCCCTGCGCGAGATGCAGAGCTGGCGGCGCAAGATGCCGCCCCACCTGCGCGAGCAGGTCCGGGCCGAGACCGACGTCGCCTTCGCCACGGTCTTGCTCGTCGCGGGTGAGACCGGGACCGGGCTCGAGGTCGTGGATCGTGCGATCGCCAACCCCGATCGCCGCGGCCTGACCTCGTCGTCCAAAGACCAGGCCCTCGGCGCCCACGCGCTCCTGCGCCGGGCGATCCGCCAGACCCACGCCGAGGTCGAGGCCGAGCGCGCCGTGTGGTCCGGGACCGCCGAGTCGGCCCGCATCACCCGCGACGCCTTCGAGCGCGAGATCCAGGACTGGTCCGACTCCGAGCGCATCCGCGGGGTCCTCAACGACGACGAGCGCCTGGTCGCGACCTTTCGCATGTACGTGGCGGGCGGGCTCGAGCCCGTGCCCAGCTGGCTGGTCGGGGATCTCGTCCCGATCCTCGGCGCCGGGGTCTGCTCGGTCGTGCTCGACATGGTCCGCAAGGCCGAGACCGACGAGGCCCTCGATCCCTACTACGACGCGCTCGAGGCCGAGATCGCGATTCACCGCGGGCGCCGCGAAGACGCCTTGAAGCTGGCCAACAAGGCCCTCGACACCCTGCCCGAGTTCGAGGCGCTGCTGCGCGCGCGGGTGGCCGCGATCGCGGGCGAGGCCGCCTGGCGCCTCGGCCAAGACAAGGACGCGCTCGAGTTCTGGGCGACCGCGATGCAGCGAGACGCAGGCGTGATCCGCCGCCGCGGGCTCGCGCTGCCCGCCAAGCTGAGCAACGACGCCAGCGGCCCGGTCGCGGCCCGGGTCGTCGAGCTGCTCGAGGACTCGCCCCGCTTCGACTTCGACGACGACGGGTTCACCGTTACCCTCGCAGGCAGCGGCCGGGAGCTCGAGCTGTGCTTGCTCGAGCCCGCGGGCGGTGTCCTCGGCTGCGCGAGCACGCCGCCGCCCGCCGACGAGGCCGAGCCCGAAGCCACGACCAAGGCCGAGGCTGACGACGAAGGCGAGGAGCTCGACGAGCTCGACGACGACGACTACGCGTCGCTGACCGTCGAGGCCTTCCACAAGCGCGCATTTGCGATGCCCGTGGGCTTGTCGAACATCGACCTCGGCTCGCTCGACGGGACCGCGACGATCTCCGACGAGGCCAACCGCGAGCGCATGCAAGGGCTGCTCGACAAGGTCAAGTCCGAGGCCGGCGAGTAGCGCATCAAACTTCCTGACGCGAACGGATGCCACCGTCTGCGTGGGAATCCTCAATGAGGATGCGGTCCAGACGCTGCACGCACACCACGCATCACGGACGCAGAAAACGGCGCGAAAGCCCTTCTAGGGGGCCACACAAAGGGTTGCGAAACTCATCCCAGGCCAGCGAGGGAGGAGCGCAGCGAGCGAGCGACCGGCCGCGCAGCGTCCCTGTGTCGCAGTGTCACTGACGCCCGCGGGGTCCTACAAAATCTCGTGCTAGGGTTCCGTCGGCTCATGGCCGGCTCTCCGTTCCAGTACTCGCGTCCGCCCGGGCTCGTGTCCACGGCCGGCCGCTTCGTGACCTGGATCTTGCGGCTGGCGTTCTCGCTGGTGATCACGGTCGCGCTGTTCGGCACCGCGGGTGCCTCGTCGCTCGAGCGTGAAAGCGAGCCGGGCGAGTTCGGTGAGTTCGGCGAGTTCGGCCAGCTGTCCGAGTCGGGTGAAGACGGCGAGGCGGGCGAATTCGACGGGCATACGAGCGCCGCGTCCCGCACCCCGTCGGCCAGCCGAGCGCAGCGGCGCGCGTATGATCGTTGCTGCGTTCCACGTGTGCTCGCGCCCACGGTCCAGCGACGCACGGTCCATAACCCGC
The DNA here is from genome assembly GCF_002994615.1 of Enhygromyxa salina. GTDB lineage: Bacteria > Myxococcota_A > Polyangia > Nannocystales > Nannocystaceae > Plesiocystis > Plesiocystis salina_A. The sequence continues at coordinate 54,552 of NZ_PVNK01000033.1, forward strand.
TTCAAAGTCGGCGGAAGTCCTCAGCGGACGACGACGACGACGACCCTCAGGGCTGATCCAGCTCCACCCCACCGCTCGCATGTCTCGTGGGCGTGCGGTCGCCGTGGGCAGTCGCAGCGCGTTGGCGCTGCTGTCGTGTCGTCAGTTGTCGTGGCTCTATCCGCATGGACAAGAAATCCTCTTCAGATCCCTCCATCTCCTCAACCTCCTCGCTCTTTGCTTCGCTCGGCCGCGACGTGCTCGCTGGCTCGGTCGTGTTCCTGGTCGCGCTGCCGCTGTGTCTGGGCATCGCCCTGGCCTCGGGCGCGCCGCTGATCAGCGGCATCATCAGCGGCATCGTCGGCGGCGTCGTCGTCGGGTCACTCAGCGGCTCACACACGAGCGTCAGCGGCCCGGCCGCGGGGCTCGTGGCGGTCGTGCTCGCGCAGGTCGCCGCGCTGGGCAGCTTCGAGGCCTTCTTGCTCGCGGTCATGTTGGCTGGCGTGCTGCAGCTCGGCTTGGGCCTGGCGCGGACCGGCGCGCTCGCGTCCTTTGTCCCGACCAGCGTGATCAAGGGCCTGCTCGCCGCGATCGGCGTGATCCTGATCCTCAAGCAGATCCCCCACGTGTTCGGCCATGACACCGATCCCGAGGGCGAGATGGCCTTCGCGCAGCCCGACCACGAGAACACCTTCTCCGAGCTGTTGGCGATCCTGGGTGACTTGCACCTCGGCGCCGCGGTCGTCGGCCTGCTCTCGCTCGCCCTACTGCTGGTGTGGGATCGCTACGAGCCCCTGAAGCGCTCGCGCTTTCCGGCCCCGCTGGCGGTCGTGCTCTTGGGTGTGGGCTTGAGCATCGCGTTCGACGCGATCGGCGGTGCGTGGGCGATCTCGGCCAGCCACCTGGTCCAGGTCCCCGTCGTCGAGAGCATGTCGGGCTTTGTCGATCTCTTGCAGTTCCCCGACTTCTCGCAGTGGTCCAACCCGCTCATCTACACCGCTGCGTTGACGATCGCGGTGGTCGCCTCGCTCGAGACCCTGCTCAACCTCGAGGCCGTCGACCGCCTCGACCCCGACCAGCGCCGCTCGCCACCAAACCGCGAGTTGCTCGCGCAGGGCGCAGGCAACGTTGTCGCCGGCCTGCTCGGCGGCATCCCGATCACCTCGGTGGTCATTCGCGGCTCGGTCAACATCGACGCCGGCGCGAAGACCAAGACCGCGGCGATCTTCCACGGCCTGTTCTTGCTCATCATGGTCTTGGGCTTGCCCTGGGCGCTCAACCGCATCCCGCTCTCGTGCCTGGCCGCGATCCTGCTCGTGACTGGGTTTCGCCTGGCGAGCCCGAAGGTCGCCCGCAAGATGTGGGACACCGGCTACGACCAGTTCATCCCCTTCGCGACCACGGTCGTCGCGATCGTGTTCACGGATCTGCTCGTGGGTCTGTGCATCGGCATGGCCGTCAGCCTGACCTTCATCCTCAGTCGCCAGTTTCGCCGCCCGGTCCGGCGCATCATCGAGAAGCACGCTGGCGGCGAGGTCACGCACATCGAGCTCTCCGAGCAGGTCACCTTCCTCAACCAAACCGCGCTCGAGCGGGTGCTCGAGGACATCCCCCGCGGCAGCCACGTGCTGCTCGACGCCCAAAACAGCACCTACATCGACCCGGACGTCCTCGCGTTGATCCGCGAATATCGTGATGTGCGCGCGCCAGCTCGCAACGTGGATCTGTCCATGGTCGGCTTCAATGACGAGTATGAGCTCGAAGACAAGCTGCTCTTCGTCGACTACTCGACCCGCGAACTACAGGATCAGGTGACGCCCGCGCAGGTCCTGGAGATCCTGCGTCAGGGCAACCAGCGCTTCGCCGAACATGGTCACCTCAACCGGGACCTCGCGCGGCAGGTCGGCGCAGCCGTCGAAGGGCACCACCCGCTGGCGGTCGTGCTCAGCTGCATCGACTCGCGCACCCCGGCCGAGCTCTTGTTCGACATGGGCCTCGGCGACCTGTTCAGCGTGCAGGTGGCCGGCAACGTGCTCAGCCCCCAGGTGCTCGGGAGCATGGAGTACGGGTGTGAGATCGCGGGCTCGCGGCTGGTCGTGGTCGTGGGTCACACCCGCTGTCGCACCGTGACGACCGCCGTCGAGCAAGCCCTGAGCTCGGCGCCGCCCGCCGAGCCGACCCGCTGCCAGCACTTCCACACGATCCTCGAAGACATCCAGACCAGCGTCGACCCGAGCGCCCTCACGGGCTTCGCCGAGCTCTCGGCCACGCGCCAAGCCGAGCTGATCGACGAGGTCGCGCGCCGCAACGTGCTCGCGGTGGTCAAGAGCGTCGTCGAACGCAGCGAGACGATCGCAAAGCTGGTCGCCGACCGGCGGATCGCGGTCGTCGGCGTGCTCTATGACGTCACGACGGGCACGATGGAGTTCATGACCGACGACGCGATCGGGCTTGACGAGTAGCGCCTGACCGCGCAGCTGCGAAGCCGGGCTCAGCGGGACTCGGCGACGCACTCGAGCGGCTCCGCCGCGCCCGTCGGGAGGACCCCAAAGCTGACCCCCGACGGGCGCTTCGCGTAGCGATACACCCGGTGATTCGCCGCGACAAAGTCATCGGCCTCGGCCGCATAGATGCTGTCGACCCACGCTTGGGGGTTGCGATCGACGAGCGGGAACCAGGTGCTCTGGACCTGAATCATGACCCGGTGGCCCGGCTCGAAGGTGTGCAGCACGTCTTGTAGCGGCACCCTGACCTCGGTCGGCTGATTGGGGTTGAAGGGCTTGGGCGCCGACGGGTCGTCGCGGAAGCGCCCGCGCAGCACCTCGCTGCGGACCATCATCTGATACCCGCTCATGTGCATGCCCTCGCGCAAGCCCTCGTGGTCTGGCGCGTCGTCGGGCAGCACGTCGATCAGCTTGACGATCCAGTCGGCGTCACGCTGATCCGTCGACACCCACAGCGACGCCGTCACCGGCCCGGCGATCGTCAGCGCTTCGGTCAGCGGCTCGGTCTGATAGACCAACACGTCGGGTCGGCGCGCGGCGAAGCGCTGATCGTCGGTCATGTACTCCCGCGTCATGCCCTTGGCGATCGCGGTCGTGAACGGGACCGGGTGCTCGGGATCACTCACGAAGGCGTCGAAGCTGCGCGTGCGCTCGCTCGGCGCCGCGTCGGCCAGGGCCCCCTCGGCCCCGAGCCACAGCGTGCGCGCCTCGGTCTCGGGCGGCCACTGGCCAAACTGCCGCCAGCGGTTGGCCCCGGTCTCGAACATCAGCGCCTCGGGCAGCGCCGCGCAGCCCTCGTACTCGGCCGCGACCGGGTGCCCGAGCTCGGTCGCAAAGAAGCGCCGCTCGACCTCGCGCTGGTAGGCGAGCGAGGTCGCGGATCCGAACGCGACGTCGCCGAGGCTCGCGCCCTCGGTCCGCACCCACCCGCCGTGGCGCCACGGGCCCATGACCAGGGTGTTGCGCGCGTTCGCGTCGGCGCCCTCGAGCGCGGCGTAGATGTGCAGCGGCCCGTAGAGGTCTTCGGCGTCAAACCACCCGCCGACGGTCATGACCGCGGGCCCGAGGGTCTCGACGGCCTCGAGGTGCGGGACCAGGTTCCGCCGCTGCCAGAACTCGTCGTAATTGGGGTGGGCCATGACCTCGTCCCAAAACGCGATCTCGTGGTGAAAGTAGCGCTCGTTGGCGTTGGCGACCGGGCCCATGCGCATGAAAAATTCGTAGCCGTCGTGGGTCCCGTGGTCGAAGCGCTCGGGCCACTGCGTCGTCAGCCCCTCGCGGGCCCGGCCGAAGCTCGAGATGAAGTTGAACAGGTGCGGGAGCAAGAACGCGCCGTGGTGATGAAAGTCGTCGTACCACCAGTCGGCGATCGGGGCCTGGGGCGAGACGGCCGTGAGCGCCGGGTGGGCGTCGATGACTCCGGCCGCGGCGTAGAAGCCCGGGTAGCTGATGCCCCACTGGCCCACGCGACCGTTGTGACCCTCGACCTCGTCGAGCAGCCACGCGATCGTGTCGTAGGTGTCGGTGCTCTCGTCGATGTCCTCGGGCCCGGCCTTGGTCGCGAGGTGCGGGGTCATGTTGACGAAGTCACCGTCGGACATGAACCGCCCGCGGACATCCTGGTACACGAAGATGTAGCCGTCGCGCATCATCGCCGGGTGCGGGCCGAGCTTGTCGGGCATCTCGCCCTCGCCGTAGGGCTTGACCGAGTAGGGCGTGCGAAACAAGAGGATCGGCAGATCGGCGCCGCCGCGCAGGGCCTCGCGCGGGGTGTAGATCGCGGTATGCAGGGTCGCGCCGTCGCGCATCGGGACCCGAGCCTCGCGCTTGTCGTAGTTGGCGGCGATCCACTTCGCGGGGTCTTCGGGGGCCGTTGCGTCCTCGCTGTCCTCGGCCGCCGCGACGACCTCGACAGTGACCGCGGCGTCCGCCGGGCTCGTGCTCGCGTCGCCGCGCTCGCACGCGACCCCCGAGGCCAGCAGGCCCGTGAGAGCGATCAGGACGGCGCGAGGGAGCTCGAAGCGGGTCGTCACGGCCCGCAGTCTAGGCTCTGAACTTTTTATGGAACAGGCGCGGCAGGCCGGCGTAGCGTGTCTCCGTGACCAAGCCCAAAGTGACCTACTTCGACTTCCCCGGCAGCCGCGGCGAAGAAGTCCGCCTCGCCCTCCACCTCACCGGCGTCGAGTTCGAGGACAACCGGATCAAGGGCCCGAGCTGGGCCGAGCTCAAGCCGACCACGCCCTTCGGCTCGCTGCCCGTGTTCGAGGTCCCGGGCCGCCCGCCGCTCGCCCAGGTCAACGCGATCCTCGTGCTCATCGGCCGCGAGCACGGCCTCCACCCGAGCGACAACTGGGAGGCCGCCCGCCACGAGGCGCTGATGTGCGCGGTCGAAGAGCTGCGCGGGACCGTGGCCCCGGTCCTGCGGATCAAGGATCCCGAGGAGAGTCGCGCCGCCCGCGAGGAGCTGGCCACGGGCTACCTGCCCAGCTGGGGCGGCTACGTCGAGCGCCAACTCGCCCAGCTGAGTGATGGCCCCTTCGTCGCCGGAGCCGACATCTCGGTCGTGGATCTCAAGCTTCACATGGCCTCGAAGTGGTTCTCTTCGGGCACCGTCGACCACGTGCCGACCGACGTGTTCGCCGACTATCCCCGGCTCACGGGCGTGGAGAAGGCGGTCAAGGAGCACCCGAAGATCGTGGCCTGGTACGCACGCTGACCCACGCTGACACCGCGACGAGTCGATCTAGCGATCCTCGACGCGCAGCCGGGTCGCGCCGATGCGCATCTGAGAGGTCCCGGCCCGGCGCTCGATCAACGCCGCGGCGTCGCGGATCTTCGCGCGCGCGAGCTGGCGACGCGCGCGGTGGATCCACAGGTTGATCAGCTCGGGCTCGACCCCGAGCATGCGCGGGAGATCCTCGCGGTAGACCCAGCCGTGCTCGGCCTCGGGCAGCTCGGGGTTGGCTGCGTCGCCGAGCCGGGCGCGGGCGAGCACGAGCAGCAGCGCGAGATGAACGCGGGGCTCGACCGTGATCGCGCGGGCCTCGCTGACGAGCTCGAGCTCGACGTGCTCGCCGTCGCGGCTGACCCTGAACCGAAGCTCGTGCTGGGCGAGCAACAAGTCACCGCCGACCTCGCGCGTGAGCGCCAGCGATCCGGGCGAGAACACCTGCCAGCTGCGACCGCCAGCGATCAGGGTGTCGAGCTCGGCGAGCTCGCGGGTCTCGGCGTCGAGCTCGACCCACCAGCGACCGTCGAGCTCGCGGTAGATCGCCAGCTCCGGCGCGTCGTCGCTCGGGAGGCTCAGGAGCTCGTCGGCGGCGACGCGGACCTCACCGTTGGACGCCTGGGCGAACAGCTGCGGCGGGGAGTCGTCGATGAGCTCGAGGCGGACGACGCCCGCGAGCACGAGCTCGACCTTGCAGGGCAAGGGGACCTGCTCGCCGCGGGCGAGGGCCCGGCCGGCGAGGGTCGTCCCGTTGCGGCTGCCGAGATCCTGGACGCTCCAGCGCTCGCCGTCCCAGACGAGCTCGGCGTGGTAGCCGGAGATGCCCGGGTCATCGACGCGCAGCTGACAGGCCGGGGCCCGGCCGATCAGGTGGCGGGATGAGAGCGGATGCTCGGCGTTGGAGGCGAGGTGCCGAAGCGTGGCCACCGCGCCAGCCTACCACAGCTGGCGCGGGGGGAGCTACGCCGCCGGTCAGGGCGGGCACGCGGACAGCAAGCTGACCGTGTCCCCCGACGACCCGAGCGTCAAGTCAATTTTCAGTTGTTTGTCGGCGTTGTTGGGGAGCTGCATTTTATCGCCCGACGTCTCCCAATCGGCCGAACTCGTACTCAGCGTTATGGAGCTGGAGGTGCGGGAAGCAAATATATACTTGGTTGTCCCACCATCGTTGAAGCTCAGGGTGAAGCGACCATCCCCGCCGCAGGTCTGGCCAAAGCCCTGACCATTGTCGCAGTCGGTATCCGTGGCCAGATTCCCAGAGGCGTCCACCTTGAGATAGACGGTATTGTTCCCCGTATCCTTGATCTTGACCTTGAATGTTCCGCCAGGCCCAATAACGTCAGCCATTTTCTTTAGTCCTCGTGATGGTGTTTACTTCGGTTGGTGTCATTGACAATTTGTTTCTTGCCGCCATCGAGCCAAGCTCGGACCCGCGTCGACTGCCGTTCGACGCCCGCGTGTTCAAAGGCTCGCAGCGCCGCCTCGGCGTGCTCGGTCGCCCGCGCCTGCTCGCCGCTCGTGGCCACCAGCGCGCGAGCGAGGCCAAAGTGGATCTCGCCGAGTTCGACGGCCTGTGAGGCGTCGGCGAGCTCCAGCGCTCGCTCGAGCGCCGCGAGAGCTTCGGCGTGCGCTCCGGTCTCGAGCCCGGTCAGACCGAGGCCCTTGAGCGGGAGCGCGTGCAGTGCGTGGGTCTCGGGCAGTCCGGCTGCAAAGATGTCGCGGGCGGCTTCATAGCCCGCGCGCGCCAGCTCGACCTCGCCAAGGGCGAGCTGGACCTCGGCGATGTTGTAGCGCAGCACGCCGACCTCGTAGTGTTCGTCGCCGAGCAGCCGACGCTGAACATCGAGCGCGCGACGGTAGCTCGTTCGCGCCTGCTCAAACTCGTCCGCGTAGTAGTGGCACAACCCGACGCCGGTGAGCGCCGCCGCGGTCTCGTCGTGTTCTGGCCCGAGCTCGCGCTCATAGATGGTCAGGACTTGCCCGTTCAGCTCGCAGCCGCGGTCGAGATCGCCGGTCGCAAAGGCCAGGTAGGCCACCGCGAAGCGGTCGCGCGCGACCTCGAGCGAGCCATCCCCCCACAGCTGCTCATCGATGGAGATCGCGGTGCTCAGGTGCTCCTGCGCGCGCTCCGGCTCGCCGAGGTCGCTGGCGATCATCCCGAGGTTGAACTCGATCCGGGCGACCTCGGGCGCCCACGGGCCCCAGCTCTCACGCACGACCGCGAGGCTGCCCTCGAGCTCGGCGCGCGCGGCCTCGTAGTTGCCCGCGCGGTAGAGCGCCGTCCCGATACCGACGCGCAGCTTGGCCCGCCCGGCCTCGTCGAGGCGGCCCTCGGACAGGGCGTAGGCGCGCGTGTGAGCGGCGATCGCCTCGTCGTAATCCCCGGCCTGCTCGATCACGCGCGCGCGGGCCACGAGCAGCCGAAGCTCGCGGGGATCGTTGGCCCGGGCCACGCGCTCGAGCGCGAGCTCGGCCTCGTCGATCATCCAGCGCTCGAGGACCGGCTGGGCGAAGTCCCCCGCGGCCGCGCGCGCGAGCGAGACCCGCAAGCTCGCGACGAGATCGAGCAAGCCCGCGCGCTCGGCCGCGAGCACGGCCTCGCGCAGCTGCTCGAGCCCCCCTTCGAGATCCCCCGCGTCGATCTCGAGCTTCGCCAGCACCGCCTGGGCCTCGATCACCAGCGGCGCGTGATCCAGTCCACGGCCCCGCGCGAGCGCGGCCTCAGCCAGCTCCGCCGCGACCTGCGGCCGTCCAACCCGGAGCTCGACCCGGGCCCGCGCGAGCGCGCGAAACTCCGCCTCGACCTCGGCGCGCTGCTCGGGCGCAAGCGCGGCATCGGCATCCGCCTCGGCCTCGGCATCGAGGGCCGCGACGCTGCAGGCCCCGAGATCCGGGAGCTCGCCGAGGATCGGCGCGACCCGGATCACCACGCGCTCATCCGCCGCGGCCAGCACGTCGACGATCGCGTCGAATTGGGCCAACTGTCGCCCGAGACAGGCCTCGCGCCGATCGAGCAGCGCCTCGGACTGCGTGCCTTCGATCCGCGTGGCCCGGCAGCTCGACCTGCGCTCGGCCAGCCAGCGCTCGCTCCAATCGTCGAGGCTGCGCTCGGCCTGGCGCGCCGCGTCGGACTCGAAGCGCAGCGAGGTCGCCTCGAACGCGGCTCGCATCGCCTCGCGGCGCGGCTCGTCCCAGACCTCGGCGAGCGCGCTCGCGTCGAGCTCACACTGCGCCACCTCGCTCGGGGCCGTTGCTCGAAGCCCAAAGCCAAGCCCGAGCGTCGCCGCGACCACGGCCGCCGCGACCGCGGGGATCCGCCATGGCCGCCGCCGCTCGAGCCCGCGCTCGAGCGCGGCGAGCAAGGCCTCCATGTCGGGCCAGCGCGCGCCAGGCGAGGCCGCGAGCCCCCGGGCGATCGCCTCGCGCACGGCTCGTGGGACGGGGCTCTCACTCGGGATTGTCTCGATGTCCCCCGCGTGCTTGGCCTCGGCGAGCGCGCGCAGCTGCCCGGCCGGATAGGGCTGAACGCCAAACAACACCTCGAACGCGCTCACGCAGAAGCTGAACTGATCGGCGGCGGCGTCACAGGGCGCGCCACGGTGCTGCTCCGGCGCCATGTAGATCGGCGTGCCCATCAAGGTCCCGCGCACGGTCAGGTCGGCGCCCAACATCGCGGGCCTGCCCGGGCTGAGCGTGCGCGAATGATCCTCGTCAGCCAGCGTGGTCTCGCCCCCGCGCTCCGCGGTGATCTCGAGGGCCTCGTCGTCCGCGTCGACCTCAGCTGTGACGCTGCGGACCAGGCCGAAGTCGAGCACGCGCACCCGGCCGTCACGACCCACGAGGACGTTGTCGGGCTTGAAGTCGCGGTGCACGAGGCCGGCCGCGTGCGCAGCCGCGAGCCCGCGCCCCGCCTGGATCAGCGCCTCGAGCCGCGCACGCCAGCTCGTGTGCTCGGCGGCCCACTCGGACAGGGTCCGACCATCGACGATCTCCATCGCAATGAACACCGCGCCCGCGTCGGTCCCAGCCTCGTAGACCTGGACCACGTTGGGGTGCGAGAGCCGAGCGAGGGCCTGGGCCTCGCGGACCAGCCGCTGCTCGGCCCGCTTCGCCGCGGCCTGGGGCCGCAGCAGCTTGATCGCGACCTTGCGATCGAGCTGCTCGTCGTAGCCGACATAGACCTTGCCCATGCCCCCCTCGCCGAGCAATCGCAGGATGACGAAGCGGCCAATCCCGCGGCCCGGCCCCGGCGAGCTCTGTGGTTGCGCGACACCGAGCGCGAGCCCGGCCTCGTTGTCGACCGTGGGTTCCCAACCCGTCGACGCCTCCTGCTCGCCAGCCACGAGCCGAAGCGTACACCCACTGACGAGCGTCAGGGACGTCGAAGAGCGGAGCCGCTGCGCAGTCAGACCCACCCCCGAAGCTTGAGAGCGAGGCGCGCGAAGAGCAATTTCACGCCCTTTCGTCGGCTTTCGCTGCGGTAGAATACCCACGAAGGATACGCCGCGGCGCTCAATCACTGGACGACCTCGCGCGGCGCGACTGCTTCACTACCAGCGGTCGTCCCCGGTCAGGGCGGCCTCCCAGGCGTCGGCACGCCGGCCCACGTAGCGAACGAGCTTCGCTTTGACATCGTCATCGAGTTCGCCGTGGAGCAGGAAAACGCCAAACACCAGGCCATCGCGGGGGTGGAGGTCGAGGTAGCCAAGGCCAAGCTTGCGGGTCTCTTCGCGGGTCCACTCGCGGAGACGATTTCCCTCGATCTGGGTCGAGCCCCACTGCGGGCGCGGGTCGAGGTCGCAGAGGCGAGCGACCCGGCCCAGGATGCGGAGTCCTTGTTGGTAGGCGTACACAGTGACGCGCTGGCGCCGGGGGCCGATCTCGAGGCTGACCTCGGCCTCGTTGGGGGAGAGCCACTGCGGAGCCTGACCGGCGGCGCGGGCGAGTCCCGGGCCCCAGGCAGCGCTCGCGTTCGCATGAGGCTCGGGGACGGCGCCTCGAAGGCACGCGACCAAACCCTCGATGGCGAAGTCGCGCGGGTCTTCGCCAGGGCCGGGCACGAGCAAGCGGACGAACGACTCCGTCTCGAGCTGGCGCCGCCGACGGCGACGCCAGCGGGCTCCGGTCAAGCCGGCCTCGTCGGGCCACGGTGGCGCGGAGAGCGTCAAGAAGTAGCGGTTCAGGTCGGCATCCAGACTCCACGCGAGGTCGTGTTGCTGGTGTCCCCCGTGCAGTGTCAGCTCGGAGACTGGGCGGCGGTCGTCGGGGCTGACCCGCCACCCCCCGCCCTCGAGCTCCGCGAGCAGGCGCAGATACCAAGCCTCGTAGTGGTCCGCGATCTTGCGGGCCTGGTCCCGCGAGATCGCCACGAGCCCGCGCGGCTGAGCTGGAAATTCATGCTCGTCGTAGGGATCGAGGTGCCCGGTCTCGGTCGAGCCCACCGTGCTGCCCACGACAAGCTCCTTACTCTCGTGCACCGCCCCCGCCAGCGGAGAGTCCATCAGCTGCTCCGCGCGGCGTTGCCTTTGGATCACCCGGTCGACCTGACTGCGCTCGAGCGAAGCCACGACGTGGGGATAGCCGACCTGAAGCTGGACCTGCGGGGGCTCCCCTTCGTCGATCAGACGACGCTCGATCTGGGAGAAGTAGCGGTCCACCCGGCCCACGCGTTGCTCGAGGTCGCCCGAAGTCCACGCCACTCCATAGTGGAGCACCCGATCGCAGAAGGTGTGCAGGTCGACCCCCTCCTTGAGCGTGTCGGTGCACACGATCACTCGCGGAAGCGAGGGCGTGCGGAACTGCCGAGTGGCCTTGCGGTGAGCCCCCGAGCCGCCGGTGACACCGAGCACCGGGGCCGGCGAGAACAGCTGGGGCCACGTCTCCTGCCGCGCGAGCTGACGCCAGCCTTTGCCAGCACTCTCCAGGCTCGAGTCCAAGATCAGGCGCAGGTGCCTCATCCACTGCTCGCTCTCACGCCGAAGGTCCACTGCCGAGATGTCGTCGGAGCTCAGCCAGTCCGTGAAGCCGTCGGCGAGCCGGGCCGGGTCCTGCCCCCCGTGCAAGTCGGCGAAGTAAAGGTGCAAGAGGGTGTCGGTCAGGCGAAAGGTCTGTCCCAGCACCGTGCGAGCGACCTGCCTTCGGCACAGCTCGTCGCTGCCCCATTCGCCCGCGATGGTTTCGGGTTGGGCAGCGGGCAGCGAGACCGAGCTGCCCCCGAAGTGACGGTCCCACGCACTCCACAGCGTCGGGGTTGACAGCAGCTCAGGGGCCCGATGCGGCTCCGCGCCAGCGGCATCGTTCGGCTCGAGGTGTTCGTGCAGGCAAGCCTCATAGGCGCGTAGCCACGGCCGTGCTCGTGTCCGGTCGAGCCCGAAGGCCTCGGGGTGGTGGCGCACGGCGTGTACGGCCAAATAGCGCACGCGGGAGGCTCGGTGCTGCTGTTGCTTCGCGCCGGCAGAGCGAGTCGCGTGGACCCAGCTCTCGGCCCACAGCTGGTCGGGCAGGCGCCGCGCCGCTTCCGCGGGGGCGACCTGTCCGGCCGCACACAACCGGCCGAGCCAGTCGTCCTCGAAGAACATCGCGTTGCGGCCGCTGTCGCGGAAGGTCTGCCGATACCGGTACAGCCACCCCTTGCGCGAGAGCGCGAGGCGGAGCCGATTCTCCTCGTCGCCGGGCTCGTCATCCCAGCCCTCGGGATCACTGGCCGCCTCGTCCGCCCCGAGCTCCCCTAGCTCGCCC
>NZ_PVNK01000034.1 GCF_002994615.1 Enhygromyxa salina
GGTCGTGGGGCGGGCGTGGGGGAGTGAGGCCGTGCGCTCGGCGGTGGCGCCGATCTCTGCGCGGGTGCTCGGGTTTTGGCTGGTGTTTTGGCTGGTGTTGGGTGCGCTGTTGCCGCTGTTCTTTGGGGTGTCGGTGCTGGCGCAGGCTGGGCACATCGGTGGGCTGGTGGTTGGCTGCGTCGTCGGCTGGGGGATGTCTCGGCGGCCGGAACAGCGTTTTTCTCGGTATGCGAGCGGCGCTGTCACGATCGTCGGTCTGCTCGGGCTGGGGGTGGCGTCAATCGCGCCGACGTGGCGGCCGAACTATGACCTCTTCGTTGGCGTGGAGTTGCTCGACTCGGGGCACCCGGACCAGGCGATCGAGTACCTCGAGCGGGTCCTGGCGGAGGATCCGGAGGACCCATCGCGGGCAAACAACATCGCGTACAGCTTGGCGGAGGCGGGGGTGGAGCTGGAGCGCGCCGAGGAGCTGGTGCGTGGGGCGCTCGAGGTCGATCCGGATCCGAACTTCCTCGACACGCTGGGGTGGATCCAGTGCAAGCGGGGGCAGGTGCAGGAGGGGGAGTTCAACCTGCGGCTGGCGAATGCGCTGGCGGAGGAGGAGATCCCTGATGTGACGGAGCACCTCGAGGGCTGCGCGGAGGCTGGGGGGCGGTAGTGTTCCACGTGGAACAGCTGGCTGCTCGCTTCTGGTAGCTTGGGGGGCTCACGGTCGTTGTTGAGGCGGAGTCGAGGGCATCGGGGAGCGCGCACGGGCAGCAGGAGGTCCGGTCGAGGACCGTCGCCTCGCCATCTGGAGTGCAGAGGGCTCTTGGTGCTGGGGCGGGGTTGTGGTCGGCGGCGCTTCGATGGTGCTTTTCGGGCGGCGATAGTCCTCGACCGGACCTCCTGCGGCCTTTTCGTGCGCTCATCGTGCCGCGGAAGATTGGCCCGCGGTTGGCTGGTCGGGGTCGTTGTTGAGGCGGAGTCGAGGGCATCGGGGAGGGCGCACGGGCAGCAGGAGGTCCGGTCGAGGACCGTCGCCTCGCCATCTGGAGTGCAGAAGGCTCTTGGTGCTGTGGCGGGGTTGTGGTCGGCGGCGCTTCGATGGTGCTTTTCGGGCGGCGATAGTCCTC
>NZ_PVNK01000035.1 GCF_002994615.1 Enhygromyxa salina
CCGAGCGGACCCGCGCGAGCCCGAGCGCCCACCCCGACTCCCACCCCGGGGTGGGCGCTCGAGCTCGCGCGGGTCCGCTCGGCTGGCAAGTACACGGCGAGCATGAGCTGCTCGTCGTCTTGCTCGACGTCCAAGAAGCCGCCGAGCCGGGTCGCAACCTGGCGACAGGCGCTGACGCCACCGGTGACGCCGACGGTGGTCGGGCGCCCGAGCACGGTCACCGCGATCCGGCCCCAGGACCCCGGGCTGGCCCCGGGGATCTCCGAGGCCTGGACGGCGTCGAGCTCTTCGAGGGTCCCGACGGCGCGCAACTGCTCGGGCTCGACGACGCTGTCGCGCGCGCACATGGCGAGATGCACGAGCAAGGACTGCAGCTCCAGGAGCTCGCCGTGGACGCGCAGCTGGGGTCGGGCGCGCAGGTACAGCCAGGGCACGCTGCCCACGGTCTCGAGCAGCACCTGCCGCGAGCCCTCGAGCACCTCGGCGACCTCGACGAGCTCGTTGCGGGCGAGCGCGCGCAGGTAGGCGTTGCTGTGGCGGCGGCTGGTCCGGTCGTGGGCCCGGGCGAGCGGGACGTCTTGCTGCTCGGCCGCCCGATCGAGCTCACGCTCACGCTCGCGCGCGTCGTCGAGGCCGAGCTCCGCGGCGAGCTCCGAGGCGAGGTGCACGTGCTCGCGCGCGGCGAGGACATCGCTGCCGCGCAGGAGCTCGCCGAGGGCGCGGTGGGCCTCGAGCGCGAACTGAACCTGGCCGTGGCTGGCGAGCCCGGAGATCAGCGCGCCCGCGGCGACCCGGGCCCGGTCGCGCTTGCCCGTGGCCATCGCGTGGCGCATGCGAGCGAGCTGGGCGAAGGCGGCCAGGCGCGGCGACTGGCGGCCAGCCTTGTCGAGCCGACGCAGCGTGTCCTCGCGCAGGCGCTCGTCGGACGGCGCGCGCCCACGGACGAGGACCAGCGCGAGCGCGGCCCACAGATCGTAGGCGAAGTCGGGCATGTGGGGGCGGTCGAAGGCCCGGGTCAAGCCGAGCTCGACCTGCTCGCGCGCGCGGGTCTGCTCGCCGACCTCGAGCAGCGCGAGCGCGAGGTAGGCGTGGGGCAGGTACCCCTCGTAGTTGACCAGCTCGCGCGCGCTGGCCCGGGCCGAGAGGCTGGCCGCGGCGTCGACGACGTTGCGGGCCCCGACCCGCGCGCGCAGGTACAGGCGCAGCGCGTCGATCCCGAGGTCGACGACCGTGTCGCCCTGGACCTCGTTGAGCGCGGCGGCCTCGTCGAGCCAGCCGTGGAGGACCTGCAGCGGCTCGCGGTCGCGGGCGTACGCGGCCTTGAAGAACAAGCTCGCGACCGCGATCGAGAGATCACCCGTGCGGCGAAAATGCGCGACCGCTTCGTCGAGCGAGGCGAGGCCCTGGCGGTACTCGCCGGCCGGCAGCTCGACGAGGTGTCCGCGGAGGTGCTGCGCCATCGCCAGGGCCCAGTCGCTCGACACTCGGGTCGCGAGCTCGGTGGCCTGACGCAGCAGCTGCTTGCCCTCGTCGACCTTGCCGTGCATCGCGACGTGGGCGCCGTGGAGCGCGAGCACGCTCGACGCGGCCGCGCTCTCGAGCCCCCGCGCGTGCCGCAGCGCCCGCAGCAGGCACAGCTGTGCGCTGCGCGGCTCGGGCAGCGCGAGGACCACGGCCATCCGCGCGTACAGCCAGCACAGCTGCTCACGCAGCTGCGTGGCCGCGCGGTCGCCTAGGTCCTGGCCGAGCTTGTCGACGACCGGATCGCCGCGTCCTTCGACGGGCTCGCCGGGCTTGTCGCGGGTCAGGCCCAGGCGCAGCTTGGCCTCGAAGATGCTCGCGCGCAGGCGGAGGCCGGCCTCGGGCAAGGGACGATCGGCGCGGGCCAGCGCGAGGCGCCCGATCGTCGCGGCCCCGCGGGCGACGGACTTGCGAAACAAGCCGTGCACGGCCTTGGCCGCGATCCGGCTGGCGACGAGGGGATCGTCGGCCTCGACCACGGCCTCGGCGTAGAGCTGCGCGGCCTCGTCGTATTTTCGGCCGAGCAGCGCGACGTCGGCGGCGCCCTCGACCGCGGCGAAGCGCCCAGCCCCGCGGCCGCGCTCGACGAGCGCGCGCGTGAAGTGCCACCCCGAGCGCTCCAGGTCGAACACGCCGAGCATCTCGCGACCGGCGGCGAGGTGCATCTGCGCCAGGTGAGGGTCGCTGTGCGAGTCCTGCCCGAGGGCCCGATCGGTGTGATAGGCGAGGCGCGCCGCGCTGACCCGAGGTCCGAGCGACGCCAGCCAGCCGGCCACGGTCGCGTGGGCCCGGCGGACGTCGCCGGCCGGGGTCCGCTTGACGACCAGCTCGCGGACCAGCTCATGGGGGAAGCGGAGGCTGGCCTCGCCGGCCTTGGTCATGAGCCCGCGGCGCTCGAGCCCCGAGATCGCGCCGCCGACCCGCTTGGGGTCCCAGCCCGAGACGCGCTGAAACCAGGCCTCGTCGACGTGGCCCCCGGCGACGGCGGCGAGCAGCGCGAGCCAGCGCTCGTCGAGGCTCGCAGCCTCGACGCGATCGGTGAACACGCGCTTGGGGCTGGTGCCGCCGACCTTGCGCTTGCGCAGCGACCACGGCTCGGGGTCCTCGCGGACGAGCACCCCGCGCTCGATCCAGGACTGCAAGGTCGCCCACGCGACCAGCGGGTTGCCGCGGCTGGCCTCGTGCAAGACCTCGGCGAGCTCGTTGGCGCGCACGACCGGGCCCGGGAGCCCGGCGACGATCATGCGCTCGAGCTCTGCGACCGCGAGCGACTCGAGCACGACCCGACGCAGGAGCAGCTGAGGGTCGCGCTTGGGGTTCCAGTTGCTGTCGTCGGGGGCGTCGGCCAGGCCCGGCGGCGCCTGGCCACACAGGCCCGCGACGATCATCGTGTGGTGGCTGCGGTCCTCGACCAGCAAGCGGCGCAAGACCGCGACCGAGCCGCGGTCGGCGAGCTCGAGGTTGTCGAGCAGGATGACCAGGGGGCGGTCCTGGGAGCCGATCGCCCGGACGCCCTCGGCGACCGCGACCGCGTGGCGGGCGAAGCCCTCCTCGAACTCGCCGCTGTGGACCTCGGGCGGCGGTGAGCTGGCCTCGTCGCCGACATCGAGGAGATCGGCGAGGCCCGGCGCGTAGCTGGCGAGGACCCCCGCGAGCGAGCCGGTCCGGCGCGTCAGTCGGTCGCAGACGCGCTCGGCGGCCTCGGGCGGACAGCTCGACAGCGCCACCGGGAGGCGCCCGAGCGCGCCCATCAGACCGGCGCGGCTCTCCCCGCAGCCGCTGAGGTACTCGCCGGTGAGCAGCACCGCGCGCTCTTCGGCCCGCAGCCAGCTGGCGAATTCCTCGAGCAGCCGGCTCTTGCCGACGCCCTGGGCGCCGCAGACCAGGGTCACCGACGAGCGCGCGATCTGGGCGTCGCTGAAGGCCTGCTCGAGCGCCCGACGACCCTGCTCGCGCCCGACGAAGGGCGGGTGCGGGCTCAGGGGGCTGGTCGGCGGGCCCTCGTCTCGGGTCAGGGCCCGCGCGCGCCCCCACAGCTCGGCGGCCGAGCGCGGCGGCGGCTCGAGCAGGGTTGCGACGTGGCGACCGGCGACCCGGCGCAGCAGCGCGACGAGGTCCTCGACGTCCTGCTCGGCCGTCCCGGCCCCGCACAGGTGCGAGAAGCCCTCGAGGCGAAAGCGGCCCTCGCTCTGACGCAGCTCGCCGACGCGGAGGCTGATGCCGCGAACCTTGGCCTCGTGGAGTCGGTTGACGAGCCCGGTCAGGGCGACGGCGAGGGCCCGCGACTCACGAGCCGGGAGCTGGGCGCCGAGGTGCTCGCCCTCGACCGGCTCATGGACGAGGGCCATGCCGCCAGGCAGGTCGATCGTCGCGCGGACCCGGGGCTGGACCGCCTCGTCGGCGGTCACGGCTCGACGCACGCGCTCGCGGTGGCGCTCGGGGATCGGCAGGTACTGAAGCGAGATCCGATGGTGCGGCGGGCGCCCGAGCTCGCGCTCGAGGTCCGTGATCGGCACCGCCCAGACCGGGCTCGCGTGGCGGACCTTGCCGACCACACAAAAGCGGTCCCAGATGATCATGCCGGGCTCGAGCGTCAGCGGGTCGATGCCCGACAGCCGGCCGAGGTCAGCCGGCTCACGCGATCGCTGGGTCGGCATGTGCTTGGTCGTCTGGGTCGCGGCGAGCTCGCCGACTCGACTCAAGCGCCGACGTCGACTTTGGGAACACTGAAGGTGAACCGAGCGCCCTCGCCGTCGCGAGAATCCGCGTGGATCATCCCGCCCCAAGTGTTGACCAAAGTCTTGCACACGTACAAGCCAATGCCTGTCCCTTCTGCGTGGGTCGTGAAGAAGAGATCGAAGATCGATGCGACGGCCGCCGCCGGGATCCCGGGGCCGTCATCGGCGACCTGAACGAAGGCGAATTCGTCGGAAGCCCAGGATGAAATCGTCACTCCTGCGCCGACCGGATCCTCGAGCTCGTGGATCGCGTGCGCGGCGTTGCGCAGGAGGTTGACCATGACCCGCATCAGGGCGCTGCGCGGGGCCTGAACTTCGAGGGTGTCTTCGGTTTCGAAGCGCAGCTCGAGCGGCACGAGCCGTCCGCCGAGGCGCGCCGCCGAGCTCAAGGCCCCATTGAGCGGGAGCCGCTCGACCTTTTGATCTTTTGGCGACATGCAGTCGCGCTGGATCTGGAGGGTCTCGGCGGCCAGCTCCGCCGCCATCCGCGAGCCCGAGCGCGCGTCGTCGATCGCCTCGAGCACGAGCTCGACGCGGCGGGTGTCGATGGATTTGTTGGCGCCGGGCTCGAGCACGCCGCTGCGGGCGAGCAAGCCCGGCGCGTAGTCGAGCCCCGCGGTGACACCCTGGAGGAGCGAGCGCAGGTCGTGCATGGCCGACGCAGCCAGCGGCGCGCTCGAGGCCCGGCTGATCTCTTCGCTCAGCGCCGTGAGCATCGGATGGTTCGGGTGCTCACGCGACAGGTCCACCAGGAAGGACATCAACCCATGGACGAACTCGTCGACGCTCGAGGAAGCCTCGAACACTCGACCGAGCTCTTCGCGCACCGAACCAGGGCGCGTGGCTGGCGAATTCTTCCCTGCCATAACGACTACTGACAGTTTAGGGGGCATCGAGAGTGCCCGGAAGACCAAAGCGTGCGGCCCCGCTCATGGCAGCGCAGCACGCCCTCGCGCGCAAAAAACACCAGAGCCTCGCCGGGGATTGATCGAAAGGACAGTCACCGCTGGCGTTTTTTTGTTGGCGCGCGATCGACGGGGCACGGTGCTGGCATGTCGGACAATCGCCGCCGCCACCGCGTCTTCTTCACCAAGCACACCGAGTACCACCTGCGGGGCGAGGAGTGCGTCGGAGTTCGAGACCGGGCCTCGGGCGCGTGGATGGTCCAACACGCGGCCCTGCGCCTCCACGCGCTCGCGCTCCCGGAGCTCCCCCACAGCTCCGAGTGGATCGGCCAGCGCATCCACTTTTGGGGCCGGGCGACCGACGTGCTGACCTCGCCGGTCGTGGCGATCGGGCGCCCGCGGATCGAGGAGGTCCTCGACTACGTGAGCCAGGCGCGCTCCGGCTTCATCCACGAGAACCCGAGCCCGGACCTCGAGGCGTCACTCCCGGCGGCCCTGAGCGCCTGACCGGGCCCGAGCCCGAGCCCGCGCCCGAAACTTCAACTACACTGCGGCGGTGTTGCCGAGGTTTCGGCGCGGGGCGTTCGCTCTGTTCGCGCTCGTGTTTCTGACGACGATGCTGCTCGGCGATCGCAGCTCGTTCGACAGCGCGTTGACGCTGCGTCCCGCACAGGTCCTCGACGGCCACCAGTGGTGGACGCCGTTGAGCGCGCTCTTTCACTACCCCGAGGGGCTCGGGCTCGTCGGGCTGCTGTGGACCCTGTCCATCCA
Source organism: Enhygromyxa salina (assembly GCF_002994615.1). GTDB lineage: Bacteria > Myxococcota_A > Polyangia > Nannocystales > Nannocystaceae > Plesiocystis > Plesiocystis salina_A. Next base: position 5,936 of record NZ_PVNK01000035.1, read on the forward strand.
GTGGGTGATCGGCAGCCGGCTCGAGGGTTTTTGGGGCACGACCCGCTACCTGATCATGGTCCTGGTCGCGGGGCTGGTCGGTTACGGCGCGGTCCTGGGTCTAGGTCTCGGTTTCGGGGCGAGCGTGCCCGCGCTCGCCTACGCCGGGCCCGGCCCGCTGGACACGGCCGCGGTCGTGGCCTTCGCCTGGGTGTTCGCAAACGAGCGCATGAAGCTCAACCGCACCGAGATCTCGCCGCTGCTCGTCGCCGGGGTCGCGGGCCCGATCAGCGTCGGCTTTCCGCTCCTGGTGACCCTCGTCGCGGGCACGCCCATCGCCCAGGCGTGGCCCTCGCTAATCCCGGGCGCGGTCGCGGCCGCGGTCGCCACGGTCTTCGTGCAGCCCTGGCGAAAGCGTGAGAAGTCGGGCAAAGTCGGGCCCACGAAGCTGCGCGGCCAGCCCCATTTGCGTGTCATCCGAACTCCCGATGACATGCTCAACTAATCCCGCGCACGCCGATTGGTGTGTCGAATTCTACGAAAGAGCCCCTGAGCAACGGCGTCCCGCAGATCGATGACGACCTCGATCCGGGCATGACGACGACCTTTTTCTCGGCGCCGCATCGGCACACGCAGCTGCGCCGCGTGATGCTCCGGGTCACCGCGGGTCCCGACCAGGGCGCCCAGATTCAGGTCGCGCGCCCGCGGATCACCGTCGGCCGCAGCGCCGTCAACGACCTCGTCCTGACCGACACCTCGGTCAGCGGCACGCACCTGCAGATCACCTTGGGTGACAAGCGGGGCATCGTGCTGCGCGACCTCGAGAGCACCAACGGCACCCTGCTCCAGGGCCTGCGGGTCCGCGAGGCCTACATCGAGCCCGGCGCGACGATCTCGCTGGGCAAGACCGACATCTTGTTCCTGTCGGCCGACGAGATCGAGGTGCCGCTCTCGGGCCAGGACCACTTCGGCGCCCTGTGGGGCGCCAGCCCCGCGATGCGCGAGGTCTTCGCTATCCTCGAGAAGGTCGCGCCGACCGACATGAGCGTGATGATCGGCGGGCAGACCGGCACGGGCAAGGAGCTGGTCGCCCGCGCCCTCCACGACGAGTCGAGCCGGGCCGAGGCGCCCTTCGTGGTCCTCGACTGCGGCTCGCTCCCGCGCGAGCTGGCCGAGGCCGCGATCCTCGGCCACAAGAAGGGCTCGTTCACCGGGGCGATCGGCGATCGCCCGGGCGCGTTCGAAGAGGCCGACGGCGGGACCTTGTTCCTCGACGAGGTCGGCGAGCTGCCCCTCGACCTTCAGCCCAAGCTGCTACGGGTGCTCGATCGCCGCGAGGTCCAGCGGATCGGCGAGAGCCAGGTCCGCAAGGTCAACGTCCGCGTGGTCGCGGCGACCCACCGGGATCTGCGTCAGATGGTCGGCCAGGGTCAGTTCCGCGAGGACCTGTACTTCCGCTTGTCGGTCATGACCGTCGACCTCCCGCCGCTGCGCGACCGCGCCGACGACATCTTGCTCCTGGCCAACAAGTTCCTCGAGGACTTCGCCCGGGTCCACGGCCGCGCGCCGCAGCTCAACGACGACGCCAAGGCGATCCTGCTCGACGAGCCGTGGCCGGGCAACGTCCGCCAGCTCAAGAACGCGATCGAGCGCGCCGCTCACCTGTCGCACAACCTCGTCATCGAGCCGGCCGACCTCCACCTCGGCCGCCGCGAGGGTCGGCCCGCGGCCAAGAAATTCGGCTCCGAAGACGAGGCCGCCGCGTCCCAGACCGACGGCGAGCTGCCCGAAGAGATCTACGCGATGCCCTTCAAGGAGGCCAAGTCGGTCATCGTCGACGACTTCGAGCGCGCCTACTTCAAGCGCCTCCTGGCCAAGACCGACAACAACCTCAGCCGCGCCTCGGCCGAGGCTGGGATCACGCGCTACTACCTGCGCGAGCTGCTCAAGCGCCTCGGCATGCACAAGAGCAGCAAGAAAAAAGCCGCGACCGAAAAAAGCGAGTAGCCGGTGATGAAGTCGGTCATGAAGTCGGTCACGACCCTGATCGCGGCGCTGTCGATCCTGGTGCTGGCCAGCTTCGGCTGCCGCCCGAACGAGTCCGAGCCAGTCTCGGTCGCCCGGACCTTCGCCGAGGCCGTGCGCCGCGGCGACGTCGACGGGATGCTCGCGGTCGTCGAGCACCCGGCCGTCGACCACCTCGAGCTCGTCGCCGAGCGGGCCGGCGATCAGGTCGGTGGCCGCCGCGGGATCGAGGCCAGCGAGATGCTGCAGATCGTCGGCGTCGACCGGACCGTCGCCGTCGCCGACGCCGAGCTGCTCGAGGACGACGGCGAGCGGGCCCGGGTCGAGCTGACCATGACCGACGGCCGCACGGTCCGGCTCGAGCTCGTGTGGGAGCAGGCGATCGCCGGCGGCGACGACAGCCCCGCCCGCGCCGGGGGCTGGAAGGTCCGCATCCCCCTGCCCTCGTCGCCCACGCTCGACGCCGATCCACTCGCGCCCGGAGTTCAGCCGAGCGGTGCCTGAGCCCGCGCCAGCGCCAGCGCCGAAGCCCGGGGGTCGGCGCCTGTCTCCGCGCGCGCGTCGGGTGCTTGGCTGGGCGCTCGCGCCTGCCCTCGCGAGCCTCGCGATCGTCGTTCAGATCAGCCTCGACGTCCCCCGCGGCGAGATGCTCGAGCGCGAGCCCAAGAAGACCAAGACCAAACGCAAGTCCGCCGCGACCCGGTCCACGCCCCGCCCGGACGCCTGGAAAGCGCGCGGCGTCGAGGAGGTCGAGCAGCTGCGCGCGCGCTGGTCCGAGCGTCCCTTCGCCGACGAGCCGACCGACCCGAGCTTTCGTCGGCGGCACGAGGCGCTGCTGCGCAGCGTGGCCACCCGCGCCCGGGCCGAGGTCCTCCGGGGCGAGCGGCCCACGCCGATGCAGATCCGCCCGGCCTGCCACACGATCCGCTGCGAGCTCGAGCTGTGCGGGCCCAAGCCCATGATTGACGGCATCGCCGCGCTGCTGCCGGGGGTCACCGTGGTCGATCAGCCGCTGTGGCATGAGCTGCGCGAGATCGAGACCGTCGCCAAGGTCTCCAAGCGCTCGGGCACGGCCAGGGAGGACCACGTCTGCCGGCGGTGGCTCGTCGACTTTGCGATCGAGGGGCCCGCGCCCAAGGATCTGCGCATGCCCGACGCGGAGGCCGCGGGCTGAACGCGGCCGGCGCCACTGGAGCAGCGAGCTCGACCGCCCCCCGCCAGCGGGCCAATCGCATCAGTCCGAGCACCCCGCCCCCCCGAAATCGGACCCCCAAACTGATCCCGAGGGCCCCAAAACTACACACTGGGTGGCCCGAGACCGATCCCGAGGGTCATCGGAGCGCGAGCTCGGGCCCCGCGAGAGCTCGGGAGCTCGCACGAGGCCCACGGGTAGGGGTCGCGAGGCCCGGCGGAGGCACCTCGACCCCCGAGACTGGGCCCGACGTCGACCCCGGGGTCCTCGGAAGCTACGCATTGGGTGGTCCGCGTACACAATCGAGGGGGCGGTACCCACAAAGCTGCGGGTCGGCGGGGCTCGGGAGCAGGTCGCGAGGACACATTGCGTGGCACGGGCGCGAGGCCGAGGGCCGGCGCGGCGCGACGCCGGAGGTCGCGGAGGCTCGCCGAGCCCGAGCGGGGGGCTGGAGGCCGTCCGTGACAGAGTCGCTGACGGCCGCCGGGGTCTCAGGTTACTCGCTGACTGACCAACTCAGGCGTTGGTCCTGTGCTACCGATCCGGCGGATCTCATCCGTGAACCTCTTACGCGACTCCGTTGCGCCTGTGTTGTAGACATCGGCGACCATTCGGAGTTGGTTTTCTAGATCTTGGGCCGAGCGCGCGACATTTGGGCCCGGAAGCACATACGCGACGCGCCTGTGCTCGCGCCCGGCCGACGCATCCCAGGCAGCCTCGTAGGCGCTGAACTTCTGGAAGATCGAGGCCACGCGGTCAGACGCTCCATCGCCAGAGAAGGTGATCGGCTCCATGAGCAGGATCGTCTCTTCGCCGACGACGAAGTGTGTCACCGTTCCGACCTTCGGAGGAAGTCGCTGCAACTCCGTTGCGCTCGACGGTTGAAAGCGCTTGCGAACGTAGCCAGACACGCCCCAGTTGGTGAGGTGGTTCCACGCTAGCGTGGGAATTCGCTTCTCGGCGGATGGCGCTGCGTCCTTCGGTTCTTGCTTGACGCTTGGCAACGCGGTCGACCGTACCCACATCGCGGGGTCAGCAAGGCCTGCCGGCAAGTCTTCGCGGGGCCCGAGTTCGAAGTGGGGACCAAGGCTAGACGGAAGCACGCATTCGTTCGCCGACGCCAACTCCGCCACCCCGAACCGCAGCAATTCCCTCGCGCCGACCCCGCCCAGGCATCGGTGGTCCAACATGAGATCAGCCGTGACCGTCTCGATGGTGTCGCCAACGGCCAGCAAGGCAGCTACCGGCACGCGCCAGTCGAGGGCGAGGCGAGGCCGGAAGTACACGGTGCGAAATGATGCAATCATCGGCATGCCTCAAGCGCCCTCAAGTACTGGGGTAGTATCGAGCCGAGCTCGCTGCAACGGTAGAGTAGCACCCTCAGCAGCTCACTCTCTAGGTCAGGGCATGCAGCAGCATCGCACGCCTCGTGCGCGTCCGCAGCCAAGCACTCTGCAGAGAACGCTTGAACCCGATGCGCGGCCGCCGTCGCGGCGCGAACCACGGCCTCCCCGAGCGGTGCTGGCCTGAAATGCGACGGTCGCGGGTCGGGAACCAGGTCTCGGCAGCCCATCAGGCCGGCTGGACTGCCGACATGGGCGTTGGCAAAGTCGATGTACCAGGGCCGAAGAGTGCCCTCTCCGCGGTGTTCAAGGAGCACGTTGCCGTCGTGGCGATCCTCGTTGGCGACCAGCGCATCGAGGGCGTACATGGTCCCCATTGACTCTGGACCGTCCTCGATGCTCTCGAACAACGATGGTTGCCAGTGGGACGGAGCGTGGATCAGATGGCTCAGCCACGATGGAGATCCGCTGCTGTCTCTTGACACACCGCCGGTGGGCACCGGCAAGTCCAACCGGTTGGCGAGCAGAAACGACACCGCCTCGGCCAGGACTTGGTTCACGCCCATCAGTTCCTTGTGTACCCACTCGGTGCCATCGTCGCCAACCGCTACCCGAGCTTCCGAGGAGTTGGGCACTCGGATCTCCTGGCGTGGATGCAGCGTCCCAACGCGGGCAATTCTACGCGGGATGAGGTCCATGGCGCGACGAGGGTCTCACACCCAACTCGCAAAAGAATCTGAACGCACGCGCACTCTGCACACGAGACAAAGCGTCTCGTCCCGTTCCGTTCGCGTGATCCCAGGTCTTCGCTCCCGAGCGTCGACGCCCGCTCTTTCGGCCTTCCTAGCAGCCCGGGGTGCAATGCATCGTGTCGCCTCGCGCCGGAATTTTTGCCGAGGGCGCGAAGCCAAAACGCCGCTGTACCGGGCGTACTGCAAGTTTTGGCGACAAAGCTCTCGGCGAAAAGGCCAAGCGAGGTGGCGCGAGGCATTGCACCCCGGGCTGCTAGCCCGAGCCCAGGGCCGCGATCGCCTCGGCGAAGACCTCGCCGCGGTGGACGAAGCTCCGGTACATGTCCCAGCTCGCGCACGCGGGCGACAAGAGCACGGCGTCGCCGCGGGTCGCCATCTCGCTCGCGAGCCGCACGGCCTCGTGCATGTCGCCAGCGTGCACGCAAGGAAGCGCCCCCTCGGCCATGGCCAGGAACGCGTCGGCGCTCTCGCCGATCGCAACCAGCCCCCGCCCCTGCGTGGCCAGGACCTCACGCAGGGCCCCGATGTCGTCGCCCTGCTTGGCCCGCCCGCCGCAGATCAGCACGAAGGGCCGCTCGAAGCCGTCGAGGCCGGCGAGGACCGAGGCCACGTTGGTCGCCTTCGAGTCGTCGAAGTACACGACCCCGCCGCGCTCGGCGACGGGGTTCATGCGATGAGGCAAGGCCTCGAACTCGGTCAGCGCGCGCTCGCACTCGTCGCGCGGGACCCCGAGGTGGCGCGCGGCCGCGAGCGCGAACAGAGCGTTGATCGCGTTGTGCCGGCCGGCCAGGGCCACGAGCTCGCGACGATAGAACTCACCCACGCGCAGCTCGAGGGCGCCGTCGTGCTCGGCGAGGCGCGGCGGCTCGGGGCCGTCGACGAGCAGGCACTCGGCGACCGGGGCCACGCGCTCACGCAGGGCTGGCGTGAACGGGTCGACGGCAGACAGCAGCGCCAGCGAGTGGGCGTCGAGGCCGTCGAAGATCCGGGCCTTGGTCTCGGCGTAGTCGTCGATCGAGGCGTAGCGATCGAGGTGGTCGGGGCTGACGTTGAGCACCATCGCGACCGTCGTGGTCGGCGCCTCGGGCGACGCGCGCAGGGTCTCGAGCTGGTAGCTCGAGCACTCGAGCACGAGGGCCCCAGGTCGCGCGCGGCGACCCTCGGCGACGGCGAGGACCCGCTCGGACAGCGGGACGCCGAGGTTGCCGCCGATGAAAGGATCGAGGCCCCCAGCCGCGAGCATCGCCCCCGTCAGCGCGGTCACCGTGCTCTTGCCGTTGGTCCCGGTGATCAGGACCGTCGGCAAGGTGGCGCCGCCCTCCCAGCCCGCGGCGATCGCCGCCAGCGCGAGGCTGAGCTCGCCGTGAAGCTCGGCCTCGGGCACCAGCCGACGGTGGCGCTCGCGCCACGGGCCCGGCGGCACCCCGGGCGAGAGGACCAGGACGTCGAGATCTTCGAAGGCCTCGTCGGGCGCCAAGGGCTCGCCGAAGAAGCGCGGGCACCCGGCGAGGCGCGCGGGCAGGACCGGGTCGGCGCGCTGATCGAACAGCCGCACCTCGCACCCGCCCGCGTCCAGGAGCGCGGCCGCGGCCACGCCGCTGTGACCACAGCCGACGACCAGCGCCCGACGAAACGATGAGCTCGGGTCGTTCACCGCAGCTTCAAGGTCGCGAGCGCGACCAGGGCCAGGGCGAAGCTGATGATCCAAAAGCGGACGATCACCTTGGGCTCGGCCCAGCCCTTGAGCTCGTAGTGGTGGTGGATCGGCGCCATCTTGAACACGCGCTTGCCGGTCAGCTTGAAGCTCGCGACCTGGACGATGACCGAGACGGTCTCGAGCACGAAGATCCCACCGACGATCAGCAGCGTGAACTCGTTCTTCGAGGCCACGGCCAAGAACCCGAGCCCGGCGCCGAGCGGGAGCGAGCCGACGTCGCCCATGAACACGCTCGCCGGGTAGGTGTTGTACCAGAGGAAGCCGACCCCGGCCCCGCACATGGCCCCGCAGTAGATCGCCAGCTCGCCGACGCCCGGGATGTGGGGGATGTTGAGGTAGCGCGCGATGTCGAAGCCCGCGAGCATCGTCCCGGCCGCGTAGGTCAGCGCGAGGAAGGTCCCGGCCGAGATGATCGTCGGGCCGATCGCGAGGCCGTCGAGCCCGTCGGTCAGGTTGACGGCGTTGCTGGCCCCGACGATCACGAGGACCGAGAACACCCAGTAGAGCGCGGGCGGCAGCGAGATCTGGGCCGTGTAGAAGTCCGTGAGCGGCAGCGCGAGGCGGTAGCGGATCGCGTCGGGCATGATGTCGCCGCCGTAGAGGTAGGCGACGACCGCCGTCGCGACCGCGAACTGGCCGAGGAACTTGTACTTGCCGGGGAGCCCGCCGGAGCTCTTCTTGCGGACCTTGAGGAAGTCATCGAGGAACCCGATCACGCCGAACCCGGCCGTGACCAGGGTCGAGAGCAGCACGAAGGGGTTGCCGAGGTCGGACCACAGCACCGTCGGGATGATGACGGCGAAGATGATCAGCGAGCCGCCCATGGTCGGGGTCCCGCGCTTGACGAGGTGCGACTCGGGCCCGTCGTCGCGCACGACCTGCCCGAGCTGGATGCGCTGGAGCGTGCGGATGAACCACGGGTAGAGCAGCAAGGTCAGGAGCAGCCCGGTCAGGGTCGCGAGCAAGATCCGCGTGGACGTGTAACGCAGGACGTTGAGACCCGAGAGCCAGCCGGCCTGGTCGTGCAGCCCGTATAGGAGGTGATAGAGCACGGTTCCTCGTAACGCTTGGCACAGCTTCGTAGCCGGGCGCAAGAATCCGGCGGGGTCCGCGGGTCGGGTGGGCCGAGGCCGCAAACAGGCAGCTGAGCCTGGCCCAGCGTCGACGCCCGGGTCTGGATCAGCATTCCGCGCGGACTCCGGGGTGCCGCGAGTCCCGCAAAATTGGCGAAACTCGTGAGCCGACGCGATGAGATCTCCCGGTCCTGCTTGCGACCCAGGAAGCGGATCGGTGAGACTGCGCCGGTGCGGACCCTCGTAACTGGTGCCGGTGGTCAGGTCGGGCTCGATCTGATCCGTGCTCTCTTGCAACGAGGTGACGAGGTCCACGCCAGCGACGTGGCCGCCCGCCCGAGCGCGGCCGACGACCTGCCCGACGATCTGCCCTGGCACCGCCTCGACGTGACCGACCGCGAGGAGCTCCACGCCCGCTTCGAGGAGCTGCGCCCCGAGCGGGTCTTCCACCTCGCGGCGATCCTCTCGGCCCGCGGCGAGGCCGACCCCGCGCTGACCTACCACGTCAACCAGGGCGGGACCTACAACGTCCTCGAGGTCTGCCGCCTGACCGGCGTCCGTCAGGTCGTGTTCACCAGCACGATCGCCGTGTTTGGCCCGGGCCTGCCCGAGACCGTCGGCGACGACGTGGCCCTGCACCCAACCACCATGTATGGCGTGACCAAGGCCGCGGGCGAGCTGCTCGGCGAGTACTACTTCGCGCGCTACGGCCTCGACGTCCGCGGGGTCCGCTTCCCGGGCCTGATCTCGGCCTCGATCCCCGGCGGCGGCAGCAGCGACTACGTCGTGTTCATGTACATCGACGGCGTGCGCAAGGGCGCCTACGAGGCCTTCTGCCGGCCCGACACCCGCATCCCGCTCATGTACATGCCCGACGGCGTGCGCGCGCTGCTCGAGCTCTCGGACGCCGAGCGGAGCAAGCTCTCGCGCTGCATCTACAACATCGCCGCGTTCTCACCGAGCGCGCAGGACATCGCCACCAACGTCGCCGCCGCCCTGCCCACGGGCGCCGACTTCAGCTTCGTGGCCGACCCCGCGCGCCAGCGGATCCTCGACTCGTGGCCCTCGGCCCTCGACGACCAAAACGCCCGCAACGACTGGGGCTGGGCCGCGCGCTACGACCTCCCGGCGATGACCAAGGAGCTGCTCCCGCAGATCCGCGCCCTGCTCGACTCGCGCGCCGACGCCCTCGATCATTAGTCCAGGTCTTGTTGTAGAGTCGCGGCGATGGCTGCGCTTTCAGCCGACGGCGCCGACGCCGAGCACGATGACACCTGGGCGCTCGGGCAGATCGCGGACGAGCTCGAAGCTCAGGGCCTCGAGGTCGACCAGCTCCGGGATCTGACCGAGGAGCTCGCTATCATCGAGCGCCCCCCGGGCCTGTTTCGCCGGGTGACCAAGCGCGCCAGGGCCGTCGCCGTCGAGCAGTGGTCGCACTTCGTCGGCGAGCTCGAGGAGAGCCGCGAGGCCATGGCGCTGATCCGGGCCCGCGGTGAGCGTGAGCTCAGCGACGAGGAGCGGGCCAAAGTCCGCGAGCAGATCATGGATCTCGTCCGGCTGTTCCCGGCCGGGCTGATCGCCGCGGTCAACACCGCCCTGCCCGTGCCCGGAACCAGCGTGTTCACGCCCTGGTTGCTCGTGAAGCTCGGGCTGATGCCCTCGCGCTGGCGCGAGTCCCACCTCCTCGATCAGCTCCGCAAGCAAAAGGATCTGCTCCTGCGCACGGGCCACGCCGCCCAGGCCGAGCGGATCGGCGAGATCCTGCTTCACCTCGAGACCGAGGCCGAGCAGCGCGAGCTGATCCAGCGCGAGACCCGGCTGCTGACCCACTGGGACGAGAACCGCAACGGCCTGTGGGACGAGGCCGAGCTCGAGGCCTACGGGCGCGAGGTCGAGGCGGTCCGCGAGCTGGTCGTGACCCACGCCGCGCGCAAGCAGTGGTTCTTCGAGCACGAGGGCGAGGTCTACGGCGCCGCGCGCCTGTCCGAGCTCGACGACCTCGAAGAGGCCGCCAAGAGCTTACTGGTCTGCTTCGACGGCAAGACCGGCTGGGTCGCCCTCGAGCACGTGCTCAGCCCGCCCTGATAAAGACAGTCTCCCAGGACCTGGGGGCCGAGCGCAGCGAGGTTGTCGGGCCGCAGGCCCGAGTCTTGGAGACGATAAAGACAGTCTCCCAGGACCTGGGGGCCGAGCGCAGCGAGGTTGTCGGGCCGCAGGCCCGAGTCTTGGAGACGATAGAGACAGCCCTCGGCGAAAAGGCCAAGCGAGGCGGCGCGAGGCATTGCACCCCGGGCTGCTAGCCCGGCGGGTTGACCACGAGGTTGAGCCCCTGCCCGGTCATGTCCGAGTAGGTGTAGGGATTGACCAGCCCGGAGACCATGCCGACGATGATGTGGAAGTTGGGGTCGACCTTCCACGCCAGGCTCGCGCCGCGATCCACGACCCACACGTAGCCGTCCCGATCCACGCTGACGCCGACCGGATCCACGCACCCGGGCAGCTCGATCGCGTCGTTGATCTCGACCTCGGCGACGGCGTCGAACAGCGCGAGGCGGCACGGCGAGTTGCCCGCGACCCACGCCCGGCCCTCGCGGTCGATGTTCATGCCGCGGTAGCGGCCGCTGGTCCCGCCGGCCGACACGAAGGTCTCGAGCTCGGGGTCGAAGCGGTACACGTAGTCGCCGACCCCGACCGAGTGGGTTGCGAGCCAGGGGTGCCCGTTCTCGTCCATGCCCATGCCGTAGGCCTTGCTGGCCGGGACCGAGTAGGTGTTGACCTCGAGGGTCTCGGCGTCGACCCGCGACAGGGTCCCGCCGCTGCGGTCCGAGACCCAAAAGTCGCCCTCGGCGTTGACGGCCCCGCCGTAGACGTAGCCCGTCGAGGCGACCTGGACGTTGTCGAGGACCGCCCCGGTCTCGCCGTCGAGGCGGTAGACCTGCAGCGGGTTCGAGCTGTAGCCGACCCACAGGCGCGGGTTGGGGATCGTGTTCTCGCAGGTCTCCGGGTCGATCGTCCCGCCCTCCCACGCGACCGCGCGGGTGCCCTGGCCGTTGTAGGGCAGGTCGATCGTCCACAGCACGCACTCGTCTTCGTCATAGGGGCGCACGTCGTCGGGGCCCGACGAGGTGTCGATCATGCCGTTGTTGTTCTTGTCGACGCAGTTCTCCTCGAGCGCGGCGACCTTGGTCACCCGCGGTGAGAAGCGGTGGCCGACCGCGACGTCGCCGTACTGGTTGACCGAGGTCCGCGAGGGCTGCATCGAGCTGTCGCTGGTGACCGCGTAGCGGCCCTCCTCGACCGTGCTCACGGTCTCGATCTTCGAGACCGTGCCCTGGGTCGAGTTGGCGATCCAGATGTAGCTGAAGTCGCTCATCGTCTCGCCGCCGCAGCCCTGCATGCCGTCGGGGATCGGCGCGAGGTCGAACTTGGACGCGCCCTCCTCGCTCCCATCGTCGGTGCTCGTGCTCGTGCTCGTGCTCGTGCCGGTCTCGCCGCTGTCGCCCGCCTCGGGCCCGACCGTCGTCAGGCCGGAGGTTTCGTCGTCGCCGCTCCCGGGTCGGACGCCATCGTCTGCGCACCCCAAGAGACCAACGCCAGCGACGCTGACGATCGCAATCAATGAAAGCTCGAGCTTGTCCATGACCCTCCGACTATACGAGCACAGGACAGGCGCCCACCACTGGTCCGAAGGACGCACCTGGGTCACGCCGAGGTGTCACTGTGTCCTGCTGATCCAAAGACAGTCTCCAAGACTCGGGCGTGCGGCCCGACAACCTCGCTGCTAGCAGCCCGGGCTGCTAGGTCTTGGAGACGATAAAGACTGTGACGCAGCGCAAGCTATGCTCCCGGCGATGGCGGACGCACGCTTCGACTCGTCCTACTACGAGCGCTACTACGCCGACCCCGACACGCGCGTCGGGAGCGAGGCATCGACCGCGCGGCTGGTCCGCTTCGTGTGCAGCTACCTCGACTACCTCGGCGTCGAGCTGCGCGAGGTCCTCGACTTTGGCTGCGGGGTCGGGCTGTGGCGTGCGCCCCTGCGGCACTGTGTGCCGGGGCTCACGTACCACGGCGTCGAGTTCAGCGCGCACCTGTGTGAGCGCCACGGCTGGGTCCGAGGATCCGTCGTCGATCACGACCACGGTCGCGCCGTCGATCTGGTCGTGTGCCAGGGGGTCCTCCAGTACCTGCCAGACGCGCAGGCACGACGGGCGATCCGCAACCTCGCCCGCCACGCTGGCCAGGCGCTCTACCTCGAGGCCCTGACCAAGGGTGACTGGCTGCACAACTGCGACCAGTCGGTGACCGACGGCGACGTCTACCTGCGGACGGCGGCCTGGTACCGCGACGCCCTCGCCCCTCACTTCGACAGCTGCGGCGGCGGCCTGTTCTTGCCCAAGGACTCGCCAGTGGTCCTCTTCGAGCTCGAGCAGGGCTGATCCAGCGCCGCCGCGGACCCCTCGCGTGTCCTGCGAAACCCACGCAGGCGGACGAGGACGGCCGCTCAGCGTCCGCAGCAACCGAGTTGGCGGCACTCGGTTTTTGTTGGCTGCGGATCCTGGGTACCTTCTCCCGGATGATGGACCTGACCCCCGTCGCCCAGGCGATCTTGGTCTACTCGGTGCTGGCCGTCGGCGTGCTGGCCACGCTGCTGACCGGCTTCGCGCAGCTGCGCGAGCTGCCGAACGCGTGGAAGGCCGGCCCCAATTCGGCGCTGGTTCGGCGCGGGTTTCTGGCCGCGAGCGTGGGCATGGGCAGCGTCGGCGGCTCGATCCTCGCGCTCGAGCTCGGCGGGCCCGGAGCGATCGGCTGGATGTGGATCGCGTCGCTGCTGGGCATGGGCCTGGTCTACGCCGAGGTCATGCTCGCGGTCCGCTTTCGCCGTCGGATCGCCACGGCCGACAGGGACCAAAACGAGGCCGGCACGGTCTACGCCCTCGCCGACGGCATCCCGGCGCTGCGCTCGCGCGCGCTCGAATGGCTCGGGGCCCCCAACCTGATCTCGGGTCACAGCCTCGCCACGCTCTTCGCCCTGGTGTTCATGGTCTTTGCGATCGCGGCCGGCTCGATGCTCCAGACCCAGCAAAGCGGCGAGCTGCTGGTCGCGGTCGGCGGTGAGCGCTGGCTGATCGCCGGGTTCTTGGTCGTGGCCGCGGGCGTGGGCATGGCGGTGCCCAAGCTGCGCAATTTCGTGGTCGCGCTCGGACCCGTCGCCGTCGCGCTCTACGTGGTCGCGGTCGTCCTGATGATCGCGCGCTCCCCCGGTGACCCCGGCGCGGCGCTCGGGTCGATGTTCGCCGGGATCAGCTCGGGCTCGCTCTCGAGCGAGATCGCCGGCGGCGCCGCGGGCGGTGGCGTGCTCATGGCCATGCAGGTCGGGTTCTTGCGCGCGACCCTCGCGACCGAGGCCGGGATCGGCAGCGCCGGGTTCACGCCCCAAGCCGACCGCGCCAAGGATCCTCGCAAGGCCGCCGCCGCCGCCATGCTCGCGCCGCTCGTCAGCGGGATCGTGGTCCCGACGCTCACGGCGATCGTGGCCCTGAGCTCGACCCCCTGGGTTGGCCAGCGCATCGACGAGCCCGGCGAGCGGGTCGCGGCCGGGACCGAGCGCCTCGCGAGCGAGCAGGAGCTGGCCGAGATCGCCGCGGCCTTGACCGACGGCGACATCGAGCGCCTCAGCCCCGACGATCGCCAGCGCGTGATGGCGCTGTGGGCCCCGCTCGAGCGGCCCCAGGCGCGCGGGACCGCGGCGAGCCTCCAGGCCGGACAGACCGTGGTCCTGCCCCTCGACGCCGTCAGCTCCGACGCGAGCGACACCGCCGCGATGGTCGAGGGCCAGGTCTACCCGATGGTCATGCGCGCGAGCCCGCGGGGCATGAAGGTCCCGGCCCGCGAGGGTCAAAACTCGATCGTGCTCGGCTTCGCCGAGGAGACCCAGGTCATCCGCGAGGTCGTGTTCCGCGACAAGACCGTGTCCGCAGGCCCGGCCTACGACCTGCGCATCCCGGTGACCAACGAGGTCCTCGGGCCCGAGGACCGCAAGTTCGTTCAGCTGACCCCCGTCGACCCCGAGATCGATCTCCACCTCATGTCCAAGGTCCGCGACGGGCCCTACGTCGTGTTTGGCGACTTTCACTTCGAGGGGCGCGTGGTCGAGATGTTCCAGACCCGCTGGGGTGTTCACCACGCCCTGATCGAGGTCGATCCCGATCCGATGCGCCCGCTGAGCCTGCGGACCACGGTCTCGTCGTCGGCGTTCCGCGGGCCCTACTTCGACAACGGTGAGGCCCGGCCCCCGGTCGCAATGGTCGCGCGCGAGGAATTCAATGCCCCGATCGGCGCGCGCCTGCCGATGGAGCTGCGCCCGCCCGAGCGCGGCGTCGAGATCGGCAAGCTGCTGGCCTCGGGCGAGCTCATGACCCCGCCGTGGAGCTTCCTGGCCGAGACCGATACCGCGGTCATTCGCCACAACACCGACCCGACCAAGGACATGCTGATCCCGGTCACCTCGGAGCTCATCGACGGGACCCTGCGCTTCCTCAGCGGACGCAGGGACATCGCCGACTTCGCCAAGGCCGACCGCTGGCGCGAGTACACCGGGCCCTACCTGCTGCCCCCGGCCTACACCTTCGAGGTCGAGGTCCACAGCGGCGCCCGGTTCCCGGCCTCGAGCAGCTACCTCAGCCGCCTCGGGCTCGAGCGCAACTCGCTGACGGGTCCGCTGGCCGAGCGCCGCACCCTCGTCGCCGTCCACCCCCAAAAAGAGCCCCAGGCCTCGCAGGGCGAGCTCTACGAGCCCCACCCGGCCGAGGTCGCCCCGTACATGGACGGCCCCTACGTCGCAGGTGGCGGGCTGGGCCGCGTGGGCTGGGCCGCACGCATGAACGTCAAGCGCGGCGGCGATCTGCTCCTGGCCACGAGCGTGCTGATCCTGGCCCTGACCACGATGATCGCGTGGGCGGGCTACGGCGCGCGGGCGGCCGACTTCGCCTTCGGGCGCGGCGCTGGGGTCGGCTTCGGCGTCGTGTTCTTGCTCGCGGGCCTCGCCGGCGCAACGCTGACCCTGCTGCCGATCCTGAGGGTGGCCGACTACGCGATGTTGGCCCTGATCCTGCTCCACGGCCTCGGCCTGATCGTGCTGCTCGTCCGCGCGCGCACGCGTTCACAGGCCTGAGCCGGATCTTCGTCGCCGTCGCCGTCGCCGAGCTCGCCGTCGCCGAAATCGCCGAGCTCGTGACCACTGTGGTCGCCGAGCGGCGGGGTTGGCCAGTGCACTCGGGGCCGAAGACGGATATGTAAAGTGGGCGTCGAGACCGGAAGAGGAGCCCGGGTTCGATGCACAGGTGGCCGCCAAAGCTTCATGGGTGGTGGTCGCGGAGCCCCGGATGAGGACGGGGGGCGGCCAGGGAAGGGTCCGCCTCCCGTCCGGAATACCTTTTGAGCCCGCGCGCGTCGGCAAGGTCGCCACGCACCACGGGCTGCTAGCAGTGGTGCAATGCATCGTGTCGCCTCGCGCCGGAATGTTCGCCGAGGGCGCGAAGCCAAAACGCCGCTGTACCGGGCGTACTGCAAGTTTTGGCGACAAAGCCCTCGGCGAAAAGGCCAAGCGAGGCGGCGCGAGGGATTGCACCACGCGCTGCTAGGGGTACGGGACGGTGGTGGGGGTATCGAGTAGACTGCGGCGGCCATGAACCGTGCCCCCCTCGCTGTCGTGACCCTCGGTGTGCTCCTGCTGACGCTCCCGGGCTGTAAGAAAGAAGCCGAGCCCGAGCCCAAGCAGGAGGAGAAGAAGGCCGAGCCGGCGCCTGAGCCCGAGCCCGAGCCCGTCGAGCCTCGCTTTGATCTGTCCGGGCCCAAGCCGCCCGAGACCAGCACCGTCGTGTTCTCGGTCGAGGGCGCCCTTCAGCCGATGGCCTGCTTCGACAAGGACAAGGGCGGGCTGGCGAGCGGAGCCGACTGCGTGGGCCTGGTCGCGGAGGGCTCCGAGGTCTACATGGAGTCGAGCTTCGGCACCAAGGCACTCAGCAAGACCGGCGCCGGGACCAAGACCTCGACCTGCGCGGACGAGGGTGCGATCCCGACTGCCGAGCTCGATGGAGGCGCGGACTACGACTGGGGCGTGTGGCCCAAATCACTCGCGCCCGAGTTCACGCAGATCAGCCCCGACACCTGGTCCGACCGCGGCGCTCGCCTCGACGAGGCCGAGACCAAGGCCGTGCAAGAGGCGATGGCCAAGATCCGCAACGTCCAGGGCGAATTCCAGCCCAAGCAAAGGGCCACCGCCGACATCGACGGCGACGGCAAGGACGAGCTGTTCGCGTCGGCGGTGCTCATCAACCCCGCCGACCCCGACACCTACCTGGTCTCGGGCCTGTTCATGGCCCCCGGCGGCGACCTCGCCAACCTCCAGCTCATCGACCAGGCCAAGAAGGGCGCCGACGTGATCAAGCTGCTCGGCGCCGTCGACCTCGACGGCGACGGCAAGCGGGAGCTGTGGACCGGGATCACCTTCGACGGCGGCGCCGGAGAGCGCATCGTCCAGCTCGGCGACAAGCCCACGCCCCTGGGCAAGTGGACCTGCGGCGCCGGCAGCTGACGACCCTTCGTCAGAAGCCGAGTGCGTATCTAGTTGCGCGCTCGCGCAGACAAATAGCTCGTGTCGTGCACGGGCGTGCACATTATGCATGTGCACGCCGCGCGTATTGCGCAATTGTATCTTCTCTCGCCTGCGCGCGGTGAGAACAGGGGATGAATTGGATTCATGACCTGGACACTGCGCCGCTCAGACCTCGCCTCGCATACAGTGAATATAGTTCACGGCGTTTGGAGGCCCTGCGTGAACTTATTTCACGAATCCGGGTTGCGCGGGAGCTTTCACATGTGCTAAATATTGCACACCATGAGGGACGCCACCCTTGCACGCTTCAGCGAACGCCCACTCAAGTTGCTCCGAAGGACGCTCGGGGACCGAAAGTCAATTCGGGGCAAGCTTCGGCGTGCGGGCTACGCGCTCGCCAACTACGCCTTCCCCAAGCGAATCGAGCCGCGTCTGGGCAAGCTCCGGACCCTCGGCTACATCGGCGCCGACCCCAACCGGACCCAGCTCCTGTTCGGCTCGGTCGACATGTTCCGCTTCTTCATCGTCCCTTGCGCGGCCGACTACTACCGCAGCAAGGAGATCACCTTCGTGTTTCACGCGCTGCTGCGCTTTCTCGATGACCCGGCCTCGATGATGGATCCGACCGGGTTCATGAGTCACCGCGACGCGATCATCGGCCACCTGATGCAGGTGACCCACGCCGACCCGATCTACGATCTGCAGCTGCTCGCGGCGATCGACGACGGCCTCGACGAGCTCGAACGGCAGATCGTCCAGATCCTCGATGGCACCCACCCCCGGTCCAAGTCGATCGGCGCGATCATCGAAGATCCCGACTACCACCGGCGCCTGCTCGAGCACGTCCGCGAGTTCAAGGCCAACCCGGCCGGCTGCAAGCCCCTGCTCCGCGAGAACGTCGCCAACAACCCCCATTTCGCCGAGATTGCGGACACGTTTGGGGATCTTCCGTCCGCGATTGGCTACTTCGCTAGCCTGCCCGACCGGCCCCTGCCCGCGCTTTTGCGTCTCCTGCGCACCCGCGAGTTCCCGAACAAGGTCCCGAACAAGGCTGCTCCAGCAGTAGAAGTGGCAGCCAACAACGGCGAGCTCAGCGCAGAGCCCCGGGCCGCCTGAACGCTACTCTCATGATTGCGCGTTGTAGTGTCGTCAATGACGGCGCCACAACGCGCTTTTTAGTGGTTCCGAACACGTGATCATGGACGGTGCCGCGTTGTACGCCCCACACGCGAAATCGACCCGACCAGGCAAATGTGACCGGTAGCGACCGGCAAATCGTACTCGTCGCGAACGCGCGCGAATACCCGGGCGCGGCGGGGCCCCGGGCGACCGGCGGGTCGCCGCTGTGCCGGACGCCGCTGTGCCGATCCCCGCTGTGCCGATCCCCGCACACGCGCGCGGAGCCGCGAGCCGCGCTGGCGCGCGAGCTCGGACCCGCGGGCGCTCGATCACGAGTTCTCGGACTCGGCCTCGGACTCGGACTCGGACTCGGACTCGGCCTCGGCCTCGCCCTCGCTGTCGGCCGCCGCACCGCTGGCCGCGGCCGCCGCGTCGCTGGCCGCGGCCGCGATGCCGTCGAGCTCCTCGAACAGGGCCCGGAGCACGCGCGTCGCCAGGACCAGCTCTCGGGGGCCTCGCGTGGCCAGGAGATCGACGAGCTCCCGGGCCTCGTTCCGCGCGCCGAGCTCGTAGCTCTCGAACAGGGTGCTCAACATCAGGTCGAGCCCGCCACACAACTTACGCAGGGTGTCGAGGCTCGGGGAGAAGCTGCCATGCTCGAGGCGGCGGATCGTGTCCGCCGACAGGCCGCTGCGCTCGGCGAGGACCTCTTGGGTCATCCCTCGCGCGCGACGCAGGCTCCGCACATGACGACCGAAATTGCGACCGGTATCCAAGTTGCGCCCAGTTTCGTGGACTGCGAAGCCAATCGACAGTGAAGAACAGTCGGGCACATACGCGGTGGCGTGCCATGCGAGGCCCGAAGCCCGCCCTCGGCGCGAGTCACTTGGAACGCGAACACTCTCGCGAACATGTGACTCATCAGTGGCCCGGACCCCGGCCATTCGTGGCAGCGGCGGGAACCGCGAGGCCAGCCATTCGCTCGCCCGTACCCAGACCGGCTGAGGAGCCTCGACCGCAGCCAGCGCCGACGCGGGCGACTGTGCCCGCTGAAGCGCGTCACATGCGGCCGCGGCCGGCCCGAGGGCGAGCGGAGACGCCGCGGGGGCGGAGGTGCCGCCCGGGAGGTCCTCGTCGTGAGGCTCGAGCTCGGTCGAGCAGGATGTGGGGAAGCTGTGCGTGTCCGACATGGTGTGGACGTATCGGCCCGCCCCACGGCAGTTTTCAGAAGAGTTTAATCTCGCGCAGACGCTGGAGTAAGAACGCGTCGGCGGTGATCGGCTCGGGGTAGCGATTCGGGTTGTCGTCCGAGACGCACTCCGGCAGCGTCTCGACCACGAACTCGGGGTTCGGGTGGACGAAGAAGGGCAGCGAGTAGCGTGGCTGGCTGCGCCACGGCTCCGGCGGGTTGACGACCCGGTGGAGCGTCGACGGGAGCACGTTGTTGGTCAGCCGCTCGAGGATGTCGCCGACGTTGCACACGACCACGCCCTCGATCGTCGAGACCGGGATCCACTCGCCCTTGCGCGAGAAGATCTCGAGGCCCGGCTCGCCCGAGCCGACGAGCAGCGTGATCAGGTTGATGTCGCCGTGCGCGGCCGAGCGCACCGCGCCGTCGGCCCCCTGCGCGCCGTCGAGCGCGGGATAGTGGATCGGCCGCAAGACGCAGTTGCCGTGATCGACCTTGTCGGCGAACCAGTCCTCGTCGAGGCCGAGGTGGAGCGCGATCGCCCGCAACATCCGCCCCCCGAGGCTGTCGAGCGCCGCGTACAGGCTCGAGAGCACCTCGCGAAAACCCTCGACCTCGCTCGGCCACAAGTTGGCGGGCATCATCCCTGCCCACTCGCTGTCAGCCGGCAAGGTCCGGCCGACATGCCAAAACTCCTTGAGATCGGCGATCTCAGCGTCTTTGGCGGTCTCGACCCCGAAGGCCGTGTAGCCCCGAGCACCGCCCCCGCCGGGGACGTGATAGCCCATCTTGGTCTTCGTCGGCAGCGCGAAGAACTGCTTGAGGACCTCGTAGGCGCGCCCGACAAGGACCTCGTCGAGCCCGTGCTCGCGGATGCCGACGAAGCCGTAGGTACGCAGCGCCTGGCCGAGATCAGCGACGAAGGCGGCGCGATCGGAGTCGCTGCCCTGGTCGAAGCGGCGGAGGTCGAGCTGCGGGACTCGAGCTGCGGAGCTACTCACGGCGACGGACCTACCACGATCGCCGAGCCTGGGGGAACTCGGCGACCGCCGCGCCCATCTACGTCCTGCGAGGGGCTACTCGTTGGTCGGGATCGTCGCCCACAAGATGCCGATCCAGATCAGCGGCGCGAGGTTGATGCTCAGACCGAGGCGGATGTCGTTGAGCGCGCCCTCGTTGCTGCCGAGATACTGATGACTGACCTCGAGCCCGACGATGCCCCAGACCGCCTCGAGCGCGAGCCCGTGGCGGAGGCCGTAGACCGCGGGCCCGTCGCCGGTGTTGCGATCGATCCCGCCAAGGACCAGGCGCGGGCGATAGAAGGCCGCGATGATGTGGGTGCCAAAACCAACGCCGACGCCGAGATCGAACAGGTGGCCGCCGCGGGACGGGTGGGTCTCGTAGCGGTAGGCGAGCTCGGGCCAGACCCACAGCGTCGGGCCGCGCTCCTTGTTCAGCGGTTGGAGCATCGCGCCGGCGCTGAGCTCGAGCGAGTAGCCCGCGACCGGCTCCGCGCCGAGCGGGAACACCACGCCGTTGTCGAGGCGGATCGTCGGCATCCAGAAGAAGCGCGGCCCGTCGGCCTTGCGCAGCTGCCAGGCCTCGCGCCGTCGCAGGCGCTCGAGCAGCTTCTGATCGGACTCGGCGAGGGGTTGGTCAGCCTGCTCCTTCGAGATCGCAACGAGGGGCACGCGCTCGAGCCCCGCGCGGGATGCGACCCAGGCCACGCCCTCCCCTCCGTCGAGGGCGAGGTCGTGGACGAGGCCGATGTCGCGGCCGATGAGCACGAAGCGCCCGCGATCCCACAGCCACACCCGGTCGCCCGCCGTCATCACCACGCGGTCGCCAGCCGCGGATGAGACCCCAGTGATCGCGGTGAACCCCGCCGGGGCTTCGCCCTCGCTCGGCGCACCAATTGGGATCGGATGCTCGCGCGTGGGGACGGCGCCCGAGACCCGCAGCGCCGTCTCTGCGCCGCTATCTTCGTCCTCGCCCTCGCCCTCGCCCTCGCCCTCGCCCTCGCCCTCGCCCTCGCCCTCGTCACGCAGCAGCCGCTCGGACGCGAGCTCGCTGTCGATCACGGCCCGCTGCTCGCCGAACTCGAGCTCGACGAGGCGATCCCGACCGACGCGGACCCACAAGGTCTCGGTCACGGCGCTGTACCAGGCGTCGTACCAGGGCGCGCGGATCGACTCGGGCGTGAGCCCGGGGACCAGCGGGCGATCCCACTCGCCGTCGAGGAAGCGCACCAGCAGACCGTCGCGCCCGACGATGTGAACCTGGCCGCCGGGGCTGGTCGCGGCCGCGAGCGGGCGCATCCGGGTGGGGTAAGGATAGACTCGCCAGCGTCGCGTGCCGCGCTCGTACAGCGCCTGCTCGCGGCCGATCGCGTAGACCGTCCCGCTGGCGTCGACGACGACCGCGACGAGCTCGTCGCCCTCGAGCAGCGGGACCCGCTCCTCGCTGACCTCACCGGGTCGCCACGAGACCAGGCGACCGTCGGCCGCGGCGAACACCGCGAGCACACCACCGACCGCGCGCGTGCCGTCGGCGTCGACGAAGACCTCGGGCTCGACCGCCGCGCTGACCGTCTCCGCGCCGCTTTGATCGTAGAGCCGGATCGCCTGGCGGCCGCCGGCGAGGAGCAGCTCGTGCCCGTCGGACCACAGCGCGCGGACCTCGGGGCCGCCCGAGGCCTCACTCGGGCCGAGCTCGGGCGACTGCGCCAAGGCCGACGCCGACCACAACATCACGACCAGCAGCGACGCGAGCCGCAGGCCGGAGACCAGGAGGCGATTGAACTCACCCATCGATCAATTGCCCGCGCCGCGCCCCTCGACCCAGGCGCCGACGCGGCGCCGCAAGATCGGCAAGGTCACCGCCCCGGCCCCGAGCACGACGTCGTGAAAGCCGGCGATGTCGAAGCGAGCTCCGAGCGCGGCCTCGGCCTCGGCGCGCAGGCGCAGGAGCTCGATCTGCCCGTACTTGTAGGCCAGCGCCTGGCCAGGCCAGCCGACGTAGCGATCGACCTCGTTGACGATGTTGTTTTTGGCCAGGGCCGTGTGCGCGAGCATGAACTCGACGGCCTGCTCCCGGGTCCAGCCCTTGGCGTGGAGCCCGGTGTCGACGACCAGGCGAGACGCCCGCCAGGCGTCGAAGCTCAGGACCCCGAGGCGATCGAGATCGCTCTCGTAGAGCCCCATCTCGTCGGCGAGGCGCTCGGTGTACAGCGCCCAGCCCTCGACGAACACGGTCGTGCCGCCGTGGCGACGAAAGGCCGGCGCGTCGGGCAACTCCTGCGCGATCGAGATCTGGGTGTGGTGGCCGGGCACGGCCTCGTGGATCGCCAGGACCCGGGCCTCGTAGCGCGGCCGGGTCGTCGGCGCGTAGGTGTTGATGAAGTAGACGCCGGGCTCGTCGTCGCCGGGCTGGCGGTAGTAGGCGATCGTCGTGTAGGGCGCCTCGTAGTCGGGGATCGCCCGGACCTCGCACGGCGTCGCGGGCAGGTGGCCAAACCACTGCGGCGCCGCGGCCTCGGCCGCGCGGAGGCTCTCGCGAGCGAAGCGCTCGACCTCCTCGGCGTCGCGAAAATAGAGCTCGGGGTCGGTCCGCAGCCGCGTGAGCACCTCGTCGAGCTTGCCGGTCCCGAGCGCGCGCGCGCCGAGGCTGCGGAACTCGTCGTCGATCCGGGCGATCTCGGCGAGCCCGAGCTCGTGGAGCTCGTCGGCGCTGCGGGCTTCGCTGATGTGCTGCTGGATCAGCGCCGTGTAGCAGTCCGCGCCCACGGGCAGGCCCCCGAGCCCGACCGCCGCGCCCGAGCGCGCGGCCGGGAGCAGCTCCTCGCGCAAGACCGCGACGTAGCGCGTGAGCGCGGGGACGACCTCCTCGGTCACGAGCCCGCGCAGCTCGACGCGGACGGGATCGTCGCTCGCGCGCTCGACGACCGGCTCGAGCAAGCTCGACTCGTCGACCGGCGTGTCCAGCTGACGCTCGAGCATCTCCACGGTCCGCGCGAGGGTCTCGGCGTCAGCCACGAGCCCGCGCCCGAGGCCGTCACGGAGGTCGGCGATGTGGGCGTCGACGAGGGCGGGGAAGCTGCGGTAACGCGCGCTGAGGTCGCTAGCCTCGGCCCCGGCGTCGAGGCGGACGAGCTCGGCGAGCTCGAGCAGCTCGGTCATCGCGTTGTTGCGCGTCGACACGCTCCACGCCCACCGCTCGCACACCTGCGTGGCCTCAGCGGACTCGAGCTCGGCGATGAACAGCTCGAGGGTCAGGCGGTCGTCGTCGTCGAGGCCGGCCGCGCCCGCGCCCGCGCCCGCGCCCGCGCCCGCGCCCGCGTCGATCGCCCGCGCGCGCTCGAGGTAGCTCGACCGTCGCTCGCGCGCGGCCGCGCGGGCCTCGGGTCCACGCTCGGGCCAGCCAGCGTCGAAGTCGTGGACGCCAACGCGCATCGCGAAGGTCGGCGCGTGCTCGAGGCGGTCCCGCCAGTGCTCGCGCAGCAGCTGCGCGAGGGCCTCGTGCTCGACGCCCGCGGCCGCCCGCTCGAGCTCCCCCGCGAGGCCCCGGTCGGGACCCGGCCCGGGGCCCGCGTCGGAGACGACCACAGGCGAGCTCGGGTTGCCGGGCGCCTTGCACCCGCCGAGGGCGAAGATCACCAGCGAGCTGCGGACGAGGCAGCGAAGCCGAGGCCTCGAGCCTGGGAGACGGGAAGGACGCTTCATGAGCCGGCGCGGGCTAGGATTTCAGGCCCACGCTGGCTCCGCAACCCGGGCAGCCAAATCACCCGCGCTCCTCGCCATCGAGGCTCGGCCACGGCTTCCACGGGGTCTTTCCGAAGCGCAGCGGGGCCATGAAGCGCCAGACCAGGACGAGCACCAGCGCGTAGCCTAGGAGCACGCCCAACACCACCAGCGCCTTGCCCGGGTAGTCCGCGGGGAAGTTGGTGACCGGGATCTGGATCGCGATGAGCAAGGGCAGAGCCAGGGCCGCGGACGGCGTGACCGCGAGCACGAAGTTGCGGGCGCTCGGGCCCTCGAGCTGCGGATCGAGCATGCGCAGCAGCATCAGCCCGGTCGTGGCCGTGCCCGTGAGCGAGCCGTAGGTCACCACGCTGTGCTCGAAGGGCCGGGTCGGGAACGCGCGCCGAGCCATCCAGATGCACGCGAACGCGGTCGTGAGGCCGCCGACGGTCGAGATCAGCAAGACGGGCGCGAGGTACTCGGCGAGCACCGCGACGCTGACGGCAGCGAGCGCGGCACAGGTCGCAACGTCGACGATCACGCTGCTGGTCCGAGCGAGCAGGTCGTCGTCCAGAGGGTTGCCGCCGGGCAGCCGCGCGGCCAGCGGTCGCAGGACCAGCGCGAAGCCGGTCGCGATCAGGAAGTGAAAGCCCCACACGGTCGGCTGGTGCTTCTCGGGCAGCTGCGGCGTGACGAGCTCGAGGAACACCCAGGTCGCGAGATAGACCAGGGCGATCGCCACGAGCTGAGCCGTGAGCGGCTCGAGCCCGCCGACCCTGGTCCGCCGCGCGGGCGGCCGACGAAGGGGCGGCTCGTCGCTCGGGCTGTCGACCGCAGCTTGGAGCTCGGCCCTGCCCCGGGCCCGATCCCAGCCTCGACGCCGGCCCCACGCCACGAGCGCGACCCCGACCACGCAGCACCAGGCGTAGCCGAACACCGCCATGATCAGCCCGATCTGCGCGCCATTCGTGAGGCCCGCGTCCTGCTCCCAGGTCGAGCCGAAGGTCATCGCCGCGCCCGGCCCCTGGTTGAAGGCCAGGGGCAGCAGCACCCCGAAGCCCGTGTGCAGCCGCGGCCCGCCCTCGACCGCGTTCCAGCCGAGCACACACAGCAAGCCGACCACGCCCTGCAAGGTCGCTATCGCCGGGATCGCAAACGCGATCGAGCGCGCCGTCCCGCTCGGCTTGCCGGGCGGCGGCGCCTGGAGGCTGACGGCGATGAACACGAGCGCGAGCCCGTGATAGACGATGACCTCGAGGTGCGCGGCCGAGAAGGGCAGCAGACCGAGGACCGCCGGGCCCAGCACGACCGCCAAGGCCCCGGCGATCAGGGCGTCGGGCATGCCGAGGCGCTGGACCGGCCCGATCATCCGGCGCAGGGCCGCCGCGACCGCGATCAACGAGATGATGATCAGCAGATCCTGAACGTAGCCGCCGCCCCAGTACTGCATGCTTTGCTCCTCACCCGCGCCATGGCCGATCCACGGTACCCGAAGCGGTGCGGGCGCGGGTCAGGAAGCGCTCAGGCGAGCCGGCTGCCAGCCGCGCGGCGATCGTCCGCTGGTGCGGCTGGTGTCGAAGGCGCCGCAGCGCGAGCGCGAGGATCTCTCGGCGCTCACGCACACGCCCGAGAGCCCGGGCGCGAGGCCGGGCAACGGGTCGCGCTTCCCAGCGGAGCTGGAGATTGCACAGCCGAGGGGCCGTTGTTAGCCCCCCGCCGTCAACGCGCCGTCAGGAATAGACTTCCGGTCGGAGGACGCCGATGAAGGGGAGGTTGCGGTAGCGGCCCTTGAAGTCGAGGCCGTAGCCGACGACGAACTCGTTGGGGCAGTCGAAGCCGACGTAGCGCGCGCCCATGTCCTCGAGCTCCTTGCCCTTGCGCACGGCCTTCTTGTCGAGCAGCGCCGCGATCTCGACCGACGCGGGGCTCCGACCGCGGAGGTTCTCGCGCAGGTAGTGGAGCGTGAGCCCGGAGTCGATGATGTCCTCGACGATGATCACGTGGCGGCCCTCGATCGCGCGATCGAGGTCCTTCATGATCCGGACGACGCCCGAAGACTTGGTCCCGGCCCCGTAGGACGACACGGCCATGAAGTCGACCGTCACCGGGAGGTTCACCGCGCGGGCGAGGTCGGCCAAGAAGGGGTACGAGCCCTTGAGGATGCCCAGCATCAGGACCGGGTGCTTGTCGGTGTAGTCTCGCGTGATCGCCCGACCCATCTCGATCACCCGGTCGTGGATGACGTCGGCGTCGAACAGGACCTCGCGCAGATCCTCGCGCAGGCCACCCTCCCAGATCTCGGCGTAGACCGCCGAGCGCTCAGCGCTGCTCTCGTCGCTCATGGTTGGCGAAGGTACCACCGCGAGGGCGTGCCCGAGCGTCCGCGGGGCGCCCGCCCGGATCGTACAGATCGCACAGATCCGCGGACACGGGCCGAGATCGGCAGTTTTTGCCGGGACCGAGCGCCGCCGTGCGCTTGCGATCGGATCCAGGCCCGGAGATCTGCCCGGCTCAGTCGGTCAACGCGCGATACAAAAATGGTAGCGAGACATCGAGGCGGTAGCTGACGCCGGAGTGGCCGCCCTCGAACTCCTGGTAGACGTGATTGATCTGCGCGTCGACGAGCTTGCGCGCGAGGGCGCGACTGCCGAAGTGCGTGAAGTACTCGTCGCGCGAGCCGCAGTCGAAGTAGAGCCCGCGCAGGCGCCTCATCGACTCGAGCGACTCGGGCGCGGCGACGAGCTCGAGGGGATCGTGCGCGAGCCAGCGCGCCCAGCGACCCAGATCCCGAGCGCAGGTGTCGAGGTCGATCGGCAGGCGGATCCCGAGGGGCGCGCCGTCCTCCGGGGCGTAGCTCGCGGCCATGGCCAGCAACATCAAGGTGTTGAACTGGCCCCCGCGGATCTTGTCGGCGGCCCACAGCTTGTCGAGGAACACCTGCGGATCGTTGTCGCAGCTCGCCAGCTGCATGAGCGCGGACGGCAGCTCGCGCCCGTAGAGCAGCTCGAAGCCGACGTCACCGCTGTGCGACGCGACCGCGCCCCAGCGATCCCCGTGCTTCATCGCGTGGACCAGCGCGGCGTAGCCCCCGCTCGAGTGCCCGAACACCGCCCGATGCGCGGGCCCCTGGCGGACGTCGAACTGGGCCTCGATCTCCGGGACGAGCTCGTCGAGCACGAAGCTCTCCCAGCGCCCGAGCACGGGCGAGTCGATCCACTGGTTGCCGCCGAGGCTCGTGAACCCGTCGGGCATCACGACCACGACCGGGCCGAGCTCGCCCTCGGCGATCAGTCGGTCGATCCGCTGCGGCAAGCTCTCGCCGAAGCTGTGCCAGTTGAGCAGCTTGAAGCCGCTGCCGCCGAAGGCCGCGAGGGCCACGAACATCGGGTAGCCCGAGTCCTCGCCCCGTTCGTAGTCGGGCGGCAGGTAGACCGCGACGCTGCGCTCGTGCGGGTCGCCGAGCTGGTTGTCCTTTAGCGCCGCAGAGTCGATGGTGATCTCGACGATGCGCCCGCGGGGGCGGGTAAAATTATGGGTCGGCACCCCCCGACGATAGCCGAAGGGCGCCGATCACTGCGCGCAATTTCGGACCTTCACCGCCCGAGCGCGACCTTCATCAGCAGCAGCGCCTCGTAGCCCGCGTTGGCCACCAGCTGGCTCTCTTCGTCCTCGCCCGCGACCGGCACCAGCCCGTCCTTGCCCATGCGAAATTCCGAGTCGAGCCCGCGGCCCTCGAGCTGGTCGAGGAACGCGTCCTTGGTCAGGCGGACGTCGCCGCGGTAGTCGTAGACCGCGACCCGGTTGATCGTGCCGCGGGCGTCGACGCCGATCCCGATCTCGAGGGTCAAGACGCTCCCGTCGAGGATCTTGGGCTTGGTCCGGGGGTCGATGAAGATCGCCACGCCCAAGAACTGCCCGTCGGTGTCATGGGCGACGTAGAATTCGGGGGTCTTGTCTTCGGGGTAGAGCTCGAAGCCGAGCTTCTTCTCGAGCTGCTCGATTTCTTTTGCTGAAAATTGGTAGCGCTTGATCCGCCACGCGTTGGGATCCGCGTCGGGGAACAAGCGCATCAAGTTGCGGTGGGTGACCTCCCAGCTGCCCCACTTGGCGAGGTGAGCCTCGGCCGGGGCCGGCGCCAGCGCCACGTCTGCTCCGAGGCCAAACAGGGCCAGAGCTGTCAGGAGGGTTCGTAGCGGGGTCTTCCAGGCCATGCGCGCACCGACGCTGCTGTCGAGCGTCGCCCGTGGGCCCTGAGACGTCAAGCTCGCGCGGATCTTCACGCTGGGGCTTCAGGTGGTGCTGTCGGTGCCCGAATCGCCGTCGCTCTCACCGTCACCGTCGTCGCCGTCACCGTCACCGTCGCCGTCGCCGTCGCCGTCGCCGTCGCCGGACTCGCTGGACCGGCAGCTGTCGATGTCGAGCGCCGCGTCTGCTTCGATGCCCGAGACGATGAACTGGTAGACCTCGAGGTCGGTGATGTGGCCAGGCTTGACCCTGCGGACCCGCGGACCCGGGGCTGCGAGGCAGGTGGGCTCGGGGACGAAGGCGTCGCTGTCGGTCGGATCGATCACGGCCTCGACGACCATCAGGTAGCCGGGGTCGCTGCCATCTGCCAGCGCCGAGGCCGGTACGGACCTCGCGGTGCCCCGGAAGCGGTCGCAGGGAAACAGCAAGGGCCTGATGATCTGGCAGTCGGGGTTGGTCCAGTCGAGCGCGCAGGCCTCGTCGGTGCTGTCGACGATCCTCAGGCGGACGCGGAGATCGAAGCGGACCCCGCTTTGGCTGGTGAGGGCGCAGGTGTCGGGCCGCGAGCCCTGGGGATAGATGCGCGCGAGCTCGGCGTCTTCAAACTCCCAGTAGAGCTCGACGAGGCCGTCGCTCTCACCGCAGGCCGAGAGCATCGCGAGCCCGAGCAAGGCGGTGCAGATCGACGGCCGCATGGTCGAGAGACTACCGCTTTCCCGGCGCCCTCGCCCCGGCATCATTCACGCCGACGTCGCACCACTCGATAGAACAGCAGCGCGCCGCCAAACCACCCGAGCGCGAGCCAGACCGAGGGGTCGCCCCAGCGCGCGAGCACCACCAGCACCACGACGCTCGACACCGCATGGAGCACGGGCGGCAGCGGGTACAGCCAGGTCTTGTAGGGGCGGCGCAGCTGTGGCTGCGTGCGCCGCAAGATCATGACCGCGAGGACCGTCAGCGTCCCGGTGATCAGCATCGCGCTGGTCGTGTAGGCGATCAGCGTGTCGAGCCCGTTGCCGAACAGCGCGAGGTCGAGCACCAGCAGCGCCAGGGCGATCCCGCACTGCATCCACAGCGCGACGACCGGGGTCGAGAAGCGCGGATGCAGCACCCCGGCCGCGCGGGCGCAGTCGCCCTCCTTGCCCATCGCAAACGCGATCCGCGACCCCGTCAGGATCGAGCCGTTGAGCGAGCCGATCATCGCGAGCACGATCAGCCCGGTCAGGACCGTGACCCCGAGCGGCCCAAACATCGCCTGGGCCGCGGCCGTCCCGGCCTCCCCGACGTTGGCGAGGCCCTCGAGCGAGAACACGTCGAGGAAGCCCACGCACAAGATCAGATACAGCGCCGTGACCGCCGCGGTCCCGCCAACGAGGGCCCGCGGGAGGTTGCGCGCGGGGTTCTTGATCTCCCCGCCCACGTAGATCGCCGCGTTCCAGCCCGAGTAGGCGAAGTAGACCGGCAGGTAGGCGCGGGCCAGGGTCGCGCCGCTCGGCCGCGCGCCGAGCTCCTCGTCGGTCAACGCAGGCGCGACCGTGCCCGGCTCGTGGCCCCACAAGACCACCAGCGTCGCGACCAGGAGCACCGCCAGCGGGACCGAGACGACCAGGACCTGCACGACGCCCGAGACCTTCACGCCGACGTGGTTGATCAGCGTCAGCGCCACGATGATCAGCGCCGCCCACAGGTGCGAGGCCGGGATCTCGACGGGCCCGAGCGCGAGAGGTTCGGCGAACGCAGGCCCGAGCAGGGCCGGCAGCTGGTATTTGGAGGTTGCAACCGCGACCGCGGCCAGCGAGCCCGGGAAGATCGCCAGCAGCTGCAGCCATCCGGCCGAGAAGGCGACGCCGGGCCCCCAGCTCTGACGCAGGTAGGCATAGTCTCCGCCGTCGCGCGGCATCATCGCGCCGAGCTCGGCGAGGCTCAGCGCGCCGAGCAGCGCGACCAGCCCGCCGAGCAGCCACACGAGCATGAAGGATCCCGAGCCGCTGACGTGAGCCGCGACCTCGGGCGGGCTAATGAAGATGCCGATGCCCAGCATCGAGCCCGCGACCAGAGCCAGGGCTGGCAGCCCGCCGAGGGTCCGCACCGGACGCGCCCCGGCGTCTCCGGCCACCGCCGGTCCTTGCGCCACCTCGCTCACGATCTGCCGCACCCTAACTCAGCCCTGGACAGCTGTCGCGTTTGTGACGGGCCGGGCGACCGCCGGCCTGGCCCGATGCGTCAAAACCGGCTAGCGTCCCCGCCGTGCGCAGCGGTCCACGCGCTAACGAGAGGTTGCAAGGGCCGGCGACGCGCCCCGTTGCCGAGCTCATGCGCGCGCCCACCCACATCGGGGCTCCCACGCCCAGGCCCAGCGCCCGATTCCCTCGTGCAGGAGGCGCGCGCCGAGGCCCGCTCGGCTGGCTCCGGGCCGGCTCGCTCGGTCTCGCGCTGACCCTCGTCGGCGCGCTCACGACCACCGCCTGCGCGACCGGACCCAACCTCTCGGACGAGTACGGACAGACCGCGCGCGAGAACTACGAGCTCGCGGTCGCCGAGTTCGGCGACAAGGACTGGGAAGAGGCGATCGCCTACGCCGACTTCGTCCGCATCCGCTTCCCCTTCTCGCGCTACGCCGTCGAGTCGGAGCTGCTGATCGCCCGGGCCGAGTTCGAGCTCAAGAACTACGTCACCGCCCAGGACTCCTTCCGCCAGTTCCTGCGCCTCCACCCCACGCACAAGCACGTGCGCAACGGCTGGGTCGCGTACATGGCCGCGGTCGGGGCCTACATGGCCGCGCCGAGCAGCGTCCCCTTCCTGCCGCCGCACTACCAGCGCGACCAGACCCTGCTGCGCGAGGCCACGCTCGAGCTCGAGTACTTCTTCGATCACCACGCCGGGTCCGAGCTAGAGCCGCTCGCGCGCAAGCTCGAGGCCAAGGTCCAGCGTCGCCTGCTCGAGCACGAGCTCTACGTCGCCCGCTTCCACCTCGACAGCGACCGCCCCGAGGCCGCGATCATGCGGCTCGAGGCCGCCCACGACACCTTCCCCGGCATCGGCCTCGACGCCGAGGTCCTGTTCCTGCTCGGCATCACCTATTTGCGCATCGGGGAGATCGAGCTCGCCCGCGAGATCTTCAGCGAGCTCCAGATGCAGCACCCCGAGCACCACCACGGCCAGCAGGCCCGGCTGTACCTCAAGTACATGACCGAGCGCTACGGCCCGCCAGACCCCAACCGCCCCCGGCCGGATCGCTCGCCGCCCGTGCCCGAGACGCCGCCCCAAGCGAAGCCCGACGAGTTCAAGGACTGGCGCTGGCGCAAGGAGCAGCGCCGGCGCCAGCGCGAGGGCGAGCCGGCCGAGCCCGAGCCGCCCAAGCAAGACACCAAGGCGACGCCCGAGCCGCCGAAGTCGGGCAAGTCCGGCAAGTCCGGCAAGCCCGGCAAGAAGAAGGCTCAGCCCGAGAAGTCCCAAGCTTCCGAAGCTCGAGATCCCGAGGGTCGAGGCTCCGAGGCCCAGGCCCCCGAGGATCCCGAGGCGCCCGAGTCCCCGGATCCCGAGGCGACCGAGCCCCAGGATCCCGAGGCGCCCGAGCCGCCCGAGCCCGCGGCAAAGTGACGCCAGCGCCCCGACCCGGATGAGCCCCCTTCAGGAGGCCCAAAAGGTACACTCGCCCCGCGCATGGAGCCCGACACCCGAGTCCACCTCAACGCCGGCCGCGAGCACTACCTCGCCGCCGAGTACCACAAAGCCGTCCCGCACCTGGCCAAGGTCCTCGAGCGCCACGACGGCTTCCCTGACATCCACAACATGCTCGGCGTCTGCCTCCAGCAGCTCAGCCGCGCCGCCGAGGCCCGCGCTCACTTCGAGCGCGCCGTCGAGCTCAACCCCGCGTACACCGAGGCCGCCCTCAACCTCGCGGTTTGCTACAACGAGCTCGGCCAGTACGACGACGCCAAGGCCGTCTACGAGCGCGCCGCCGAGGGCCGTGAGAGCCGCTCGACCGCCGTCGACAACCTCGACGGCTACGTCCGCGGCAAACTCGCCAACCTCCATCGCGACCTCGGCCTCGCCTACGAGGGCGTCGGGATGCTCGCCCAGGCGATCGAGCAGTTCCGCCAGGCGCTGCAGCTGTGCCCGACCTTCGTCGACATCCGGACCAAGCTCGGGACCACGCTGCGCGACGCCGGCCACGTCGACGAGGCGATCGACGAGCTGATCGGGGTCCGCGAGGCCAAGCCCGAGTACACGGTCGCGCGCCTCCACCTCGGCGTGACCTTGTGGACCGCCGGTCGCAAGGACGACGCCCAGGCCGAGTGGAACGCGGTGCTCGAGTACGAGCCCGACAACAAGCGCGCGCAGATGTACCTGCGCATGGCCAAGAAGGACTAGAGCCTGGCTACGCCGCTCCCGGACGCGCTCGTTCGCGCGGTCACGGATCCGCCGCGAGGCTGCGCCGATCTCCCGACGATCGGCGGCCAGATCCGCGCGCGGCCCGAGGACTTCGAGGTCGAGGAGCTGCCCGCCTACGAGGCCGACGGGCGCCCGGGTCACGTCCTCGTCTGGCTGCGCAAGCGCAAGCTCGCCAGCGAGGACGCGGTCCGCGAGGTCGCTCGCCAGCTGCGGATCCCTCGGGTCGAGATCGGCGTCGCCGGACTCAAAGATCGAGACGCGGTCACCCGCCAACAGATCAGCCTGCCCGAGCGCGCGATGGCCTCGCTCGCGAGCTTCGAGCACCCCGCGATCACCCTGTCCGATCCCCGCCCGCACTCGCACAAGCTCCGTCGCGCGCACCTCCACGGCAACCGCTTCCGCGTCGTCATCCGCGGGCTCGAGCTCGAGCTCGACGAGGCCGAGCGGCGAGCCGCGGCGGTCGTCGAGCGCCTCGCGAGCGAGGGCCTGCGCAACTACTATGGCGTCCAGCGCTTCGGACGGCAGGCTCGCAACCTCGAGCCGGGGCTCGCGACGTTGGCCGGCAAGCGCCGCCGTCGACAAAAGGGCGACCTCACCCTCAGCGCCGGACAGTCGGCGCTGTTCAACTTGTATCTAGCGACCCGGGCCGAGCGCGGGCTCTCGACCACCGCGCTCGCGGGCGACATCCTCCAAAAGCGCGACAGCGGCGGGATGTTCGAGTGTGAGGATCCGAGCAGCGACCAGGCCCGCATCGCCGCGGGCGAGCTCGTCGTCACCGGACCGATGTTCGGCAGCAAGATGCGAGCGCCGAGCCCTGGCACCCCGGCCCACGAGCTCGAGCGCGAGATCCTCTCGATCGTGAAGCTCAACCCCGCCAAGCTGGCCAAACTGGGCCGCAGCGCCCCAGGTACCCGCCGCCGCCTCCTGGTCTGGCCCGACCCGATCGAGCTCGCCCGCGCCCCGGCCGTGGCCGAACCGTGCGAATTGACCCCGGGGCTGGAGCTGCGTTTTTGCCTCCGACCCGGGAGCTACGCGACAATCTTGTTGCGTGAACTGTGCGGCTGACCAGCCGGATCGCGTCGTGCGCGAATCTGATGTGGCGCTCCGTCGCGGTCAAACTGGCCCCAAAGCGGCGCCGAGCGCCGCTTTGGCGGGGTGAGCCTGGTCGACCAACGTCGTTTCAGCTACCTTTCGCGCGTTTGCGGCACCCGCAGCGCGGGGCTCGTTCGCCAGCCAAGACAAGTCCATGGATCTCCAAGAAGCCTTCCTTCAACTCGCGCTGCTCGGAGCCAACTGGGTGCTCTGGGTCCTCGTCGCCCTCAGCGTCGCCAGCGTCGCCATCGTAATCGAGCGCGTGTTGTTCTTCCGCAGCCTCGCCGGACGCGACGCGGCCCTGCTCAAGCCCCTGTCCGAGAAGCTCGCCAAGGAGGACCTCGACGGCGCCAAGGGCCTGGTCAAGGGTGCGCCCTCCCCGGGCGCGCGGATGCTCGGCCCGATGCTCGACGTCGCCGATCGTGGCGCGGGCTCGGCCAAGGCCGTGGCCGAGGGCAACCGCGCGTCCGAGAAGCTCCGGCTCGAGAAGAACCTCGGCTTTCTCGGAACCGTCGGCTCCAACGCCCCCTTCATCGGTCTGTTCGGCACCGTCATCGAGATCCTGCGGGTCTTCCACCTGCTCGGCGAGCAGGGCGTGACGACCGGCGAGGACGCGAGCGCGATCATGAGCGGCATCTCCGAGGCCCTGGTCGCAACCGCGATCGGCCTCTTGGTCGCGATCCCGGCGGTCATCGCCTACAACACCTTCCAGCGCCGCGTGAAGCGGATCCTGTCCGAGGCCGACGCGCTGACCGGAATGGCCGTCTCGCAGCTCGTCGAGGCCGACGAGGAGGCGAGCTAGACCATGGCCGCGGGCGGACTCGACGACGACGAAGAGATCACGGCGATCAACATCACGCCGATGGTCGACATCATCCTGGTCTTGCTCGTGATCTTCATGGTCACGACCGCGACGATCAACAAGATCGAGGGCATGGAGGTCGACAAACCCGACGCGACCTCGGGCAAGAACATCGACGAGCTGCCCCAGAGCATCGTGCTGATGTGCCGCGACGAGGGCGAGTTTGCGATCGACGGCCAGCCGGTCGAGGGCACCCAGGCCGAGATCGACGCGGCGATCGGCGCCGAGATCGAGCTCCGCGTCAGCCAGAACAAAGAGCTCCAGGGCATCGTCCAGTGCGACACCAAGGCCCAGGTCGGGGCCATGGTCCACCTCATCGATCTGCTCCGCGACCACGGTGTCACCAAGTACGCGATCGCGACCGAGCAGCCCCCCAACGCCGAAGGCTGAGCCAGCATGATCCCGTCGTCTTTGCTGCTGCTCGGACTCGCCGACCACGGCGATCCGGGCGGTTTCGACGCGACGACGGGCATCCTGGTGTTTCTGGCCGCGGTCGCCGGCTACCTCGTCTACGAGTTCATCCGCGACAACAAGGGTCGCTCGGGCATCGCCCTGATCGGCGCGGTCGCGGGCCACGTGCTGCTGATCTTGTTCCTGTCCCTCGACATCCCCGGCCGCGTGGGCTGCGGGGTCGAGGTCGTGGGCACCGAGCTGATCGAATTCGAGGTCGCCGAGGTCGAGAAGCCCGAGCCCGAGCCCGAGCCCGAGCCCGAGCCCGAGCCCAAACCCGAGCCCGAACCCGAGCCCGAGCCCGAGCAACCCAAAGAGGTCAAACCCAAAGAAGTCACCGAGCCCAAGCCCAAGCCCAAGACCAAGAAGGCGCCCAAGCCCAACCCAGACCCGGTCGAGACCGAGCCCGCCCCGGCCAAGCGCTGGGATCTGTCGAACACGGGCACCGGGCCCGTGGTCGTGCCCCAGGGCAGCGGCGGTGAGTACGGCGGCACGGGCAAGCCCGACAGCAAGGGCAAGGCCAAGGCCAAGCCGAGCGGCGACCCCAAGGGCGACGAGAAGGGCACCGTGGCGACCTGGCAGCCCCGCAGCGAGCTGTTCATCAAAGATCTACCCAAGGCGATCAAGGTCCCCAAGATCGAGTGCCCGGCCACCGCCGAGCTCGGGGTCGAGGGCGAGGTCATCCTCAACGTCCAGGTCGGACGCGACGGCAAGATCCGCAGCGTCAAGGTCGTCAAGGGCATCGGCCAGGGCTGCGACAAGATCGCCGTCAGGGCTCTCAAGCAAGCGCGCTTCAAGCCCGCGATCGGCACCAACGGCAAGCCGGTCGACTTCGAGCTGCGACGCTACGAGTACGTGTTCACCCTCAATGACTAGGAGTTTGTCGCGGCGCGTGGCTGCGTTGGCCGGCTGGCTGTGTCTGTGGGCACAGCCCGCGCTCGCGGGTCCGCCGGCCGAGGAGCAGGCGGTCCCGGGCCTCGTCGCGCCCAAGCTCAGCGTTGGGCCCCAGACCTTCGAGTATCCGGCCGCGCTGCGCGAGCGCGAGGATCCGCCGAGCGGACAAATCACGATCGAGTACGTGGTCGGCACCGACGGGGTGCCCAAGGAGATCGTCGTGCTCGAGAGCCCCGACCCCGCGCTCGATCCGATCGGCGCCGAGATCGTGGCCAACTTGCGCTACGAGCCGGCCACGTACGAGGGCGAGCTCGTCGAGGTCAAGCTCTCGCTCGCCTTCGTCGTCGAAGCTCCGGCCCCCGCCCCCGTCGAGGATCCCGATCCGCTCGAGCCCGACGAGGGCGAGCTTCCAGACACCACCAACCCCGACCCCGACCCCGACGACAGCGCCGCGATCGTGCGGATCTCGGGCCGGGTCCGCGAGGCCGGCTACCGGACCCCGATCGAGGGCGCGACCGTGCTCGCAATCGGGGCCGGCGAGCTCCCGGTCGGCGAGATCCGCGGGACCCTCTACGAGGAGCCGAGCGAGCCCGAGTGGACCGTGCAGGCCCAGACCGACGCCGAGGGCCGCTACGAGCTGCGCGACGTGCCCGAGGGCAAGGTCCGGCTGGTCATCCTCGCCCCGGGCTACGTCCGCAGCGATCGCGTGGTCGAGCTCGAGCCCGGCAAGCAGCTCGAGATCAACGTCTGGCCCCGACGCGAGAGCCAAAACCCCTACCGGACCGAGGTCGTCGTCGAGCGCGAGCCGATGCCCGAGATCGTCGAGCGAAGCCTCGAGCTCGAGGAGATCCAGAAGATCCCCGGGTCCCAAAACGACGCGCTCAAGGCGATCCTCAACTTCCCCGGGGTCGCGCGGCCGCCCTTTAGCTCCGGCTTGCTCGCGATCCGCGGGGCCGCGCCCGAGGACTCGGCGGTGTTCCTCGGCTACCACGAGATCCCGCTCTTGTTTCACTTTGGCGGGCTGCGCAGCGTGTTCGCCTCGGAGATCCTGGCCCAGATCGACTTCATCCCGGGCAACTTCGACAGCCGCTACGGCGACGCGATCGGCGGGGTCGTCAACGTCCAGCCCCGCGCGGGCCGACGCGACGGCTACCACGGCCACCTCGACGTCAACGCCTTCGACGCCGGGTTCCTCGCCGAGGGCCCGATCGGCAAGGGCAGCTTCGCGCTGGCCGGGCGCCGCAGCTACATCGACTTCTTGCTCACGCAGGCGCTGCCCGAGGACTCGGGCATCAACTTCTCGGTCGCCCCGCGCTACTGGGACTACCAGCTCTTGTTCGACTATCCGGTCTCCGGCGGCGAGCTCAGCGTCCGGGCCTTCGGCAGCTCCGACAAGCTCAAATTGGTGTTCAGCGGGGCCAACGACGACGAAGACGCGACCGAGGACGCGCGCAACCAGGTCGAGACCGGGCAGTATTTTTCCCGCGCGGACATCGTCTACCGCAAGCGCCTCGGCGCCTGGGACTTTTTGATCACGCCCTCGTTTCGGGCCGGGTTCACCGAGCTCGGGGTCGGCGGCATCCTCGATCTCGACGTCCGGACCAAGGACGTCACCGGTCGGACCGAGATCAGCCGCCAGATCTCCAAGCGCCTGCGCTGGCGGATCGGGACCGAGGTCAACGCGACCCTGTTCGACGTCGACGTGAGCGCCCCGAACGGCGCGAGCTTCAGCGCCGCCGACACGATCACCCGCACGGTCAGCGGCCTCATGTTTCGCGGGGCCATGTACTCCACGGTCACGGTCGGGGT
Organism: Enhygromyxa salina; assembly: GCF_002994615.1. Lineage (GTDB taxonomy): Bacteria > Myxococcota_A > Polyangia > Nannocystales > Nannocystaceae > Plesiocystis > Plesiocystis salina_A. The sequence continues at coordinate 43,428 of NZ_PVNK01000035.1, forward strand.
CACCGACAACTTCGTGCTCTACCCGGGCCTGCGCGCCGAGTACTTCGCCGCCCAGTCCCGCGCGGGCGTCGATCCGCGCCTGCGCGGGGTGTGGAAGCTGAGCGACCGCACCGCGCTCAAGGGCGCCGTCGGCCTCTACACCCAGGGCATCCAGCAGGCCGTGCAGCTCGACGAGTCCTTCGGCAACCCCTACCTCGGGTTGCAAAAGTCCGTCCACACCAGCTTGGCCGTGGCCCAGGACCTGCCCTGGGACAGCTTCGTCGAGCTCACGGGCTTCTACAAGGAGCTGTGGCAGCTGGTCTCGCCCTCGCAAGAGCTGGTCTCGCGCAGCGGCGGCGAGCTCGGCCCCGAGCAGTACGCGAACACGGGCGTCGGCCGGATCTACGGGCTCGAGCTCCTGCTGCGCAAGAACCTCAGCGACAACCTGTTCGGGTGGGTCTCGTACACGCTCTCGCGCAGCACCCGAATCGACGCCCCGGGCGAGACCCGCGAGCTGTTCGACTTCGACCAGACCCACATCCTCACGGTCATCGCTAGCTACAAATTCCCGCGCGGCTGGCAGCTCGGGGCGCGCTTCCGCCTGGTCTCGGGCAACCCCTACACCGAGGTCCAAAACGGCGTCGTCGACGCCCAGGTCGGGACCTACTTCCCGATCAACGGCCCGATCAACGGCGCCCGGCTGCCGCCCTTCCACCAGCTCGACCTGCGCCTCGACAAGACCTGGGTCCTGCCGATCTTGCAGGTGAGTCTCTACGTCGACGTCCAGAACGTCTACAACCGGCAAAACACCGAGTTCATCAACTACGCCTACGACTACCAGAGCTTTTCGACAATCAACTCTTTGCCTATCATCCCCTCGATCGGCTTCCGCGTGGAGCTGTGACGCCCATGCCCCGAGGTCTCCCCAACCGTCTCCCGACCCGCCTGGTCGCGCTGCTGGCCCCCGCGCTGCTCGGCGCGTGCGCGGTGGACCTGCCCGACCCGCGGATCATCATCAGCCACCGCGTGCTCGCGATCCGGACCGAGGTCACGACCTCCCTCGCCCCCGCCCCCGAGCTCGACGCCGACCGCCCCAAGGCCGAGGCCCTGCCCTTCGAGACCGTCGAGATCACCCCCTTCATCGTCAACGAGGACGGCGAGGTCGACCCCGAGAGCCTCGACATCGTGTGGCTCGCCTGCGAGCTGACCCCGGGCCAGGGCCTGTTCGCCTGCCTCCAGTCGGCGATGCCCCTGACCCTCGACGAGATCCCCGAGTGCGCGGAGCCGAGCTTCAGCGACCTCATGGCCGAGGAGCTGCCCGAGCCCGAGAGCCCGTGCCTGATCGCGCGCGAGGGCACGCCCGAGTACACGGTCCCGCTCTCGGCCAACGTGTTCGTCGGCGGCGCCATCGAGCTCACGATGATCGCTGGCGTCCCGGGCGGAACGCCGACCGACACCTGCGCGGCGGAGCTGCTCCGCGACGAGTACGACCTGCCCGACGACTGCCTCTACGCGGTCCAGCGCCTCAACCTCGGCCCGGTCGAGCTGCTGCTCTCGATCGCCGCCAACCTTGGCTTCGAGATCCCCGGCTTCGAGGTCCCCGCGCCCGAAGACATCCCCGAGCCCGACCGCCACATGCGGATCAGCGAGGTCCGCGTCGGCGTCATCAACAAAGACGGCGAGCAGGTCGGCGACGCGTTCATCGTTGAGCCCGGCGACGTGTTCGCGGCCCCGCGCGAGTCAACCTTGCAGATCGAGATCGACTCGCCCGAGGAAGACCTCCAGAGCTTCTTGATCCCGGTCAACAACGGCGAGACCTACGAGACCCGCGACGAGGCCTACCAGGGCGATTGGTACCGGACCTGGGGCGAGTTTTTGTCGGGCACCAGCGACGACCCGATGAGCTACAACCAGTGGACGCTGACCCAGGGCGAGCAAGACGAGACCGAGCTCCAGCCCGGAGATCGGGCCCGCGTCTACTACGTCGTCCGCGACGGGCGCCAGGGCGTCAACTGGTTCTGGTTCGAGGTCGAGGTGACCGAGCCGCTGCCTGCGCCCTAGTACCTCGCCGCAGTGATTTTGATGGTTTGCCGCGCCGGGCCTCGCGTCGCTGGCGCGAAGCGAGGAGGGAGTTTGGTGGGCCCAAATGACCGACGAGCGACAAAGCCAGCGGCGTGAGGAACAAGCGTCAAACCGTCAAAATCACTGCGGCGAGGTACTAGCAGCCCGGGGTGCAATGCCTCGCGCCGCCTCGCTTGGCCTTTTCGCCGAGGGCTTTGTCGCCAAAACTTGCAGTACGCCCGGTACAGCGGCGTTTTGGCTTCGCGCCCTCGGCGAACATT
>NZ_PVNK01000036.1 GCF_002994615.1 Enhygromyxa salina
GGCTCGGCGAGCTTGGGCTCGGCGTCAGGCGTGGGCTCGGCGTCAGGCGTGAGCTCGGCGTCAGGCGTGGGCTCGGCGTCAGGCGTGGGCTCGGCGTCAGGCGTGGGCTCGGCGTCAGGCGTGGGCTCGGCGTCAGGCTCGGCGTCAGGCTCGGTCGACTTCGAGCTCGGCGGAGTGAAATCCTCGGGTTGCTCGACGGCCGCGTGGTCCTCGGGCAGGTCGAACTCGGGATCGACGTCCTCGCTGCCGGGCGTGCCGGGCGGCGCGTACTCGGGCAGGCGGACCTGGATCGGATCGCGGACCTCGATCTGGAGCTGTTTGCGGCCGCTGCGGCGGTCGGTGTAGTTGGTCACGACCCCGCGCACGCGCACGTACTCGCTCCGGTAGCGCTCGATCCCGGAGTCCTCGAACACGTCGTCCTCCCAGAAGATCAGCGGGAAGTCCGCGAACATCCTGCGGCTCAGGAGCACGCGCTTGGGCCCGCGCTCGCCCTGGCGGATGTCGCCGACGGTTGCGAGGATCTCGACCTCGTCGCCGAGCCGGGCCTCGAGCCGGGCGAGGGCGTCCCAGTTGGTCAGCGCGATCAGGGTCGGATCTTCGGCGGCCTCGGCCTCGAATTGCTTGATGAACTCGGCCCGGCCATTCCACCAGCTCGCGCGCAGATCGTAGTCGGGGTAGCAGCGCGCGCCCTCGGCCCAGATCCCGCGCTTGGCCTCGCGGGCTTCGGTCTCGGCGGCCACGAACTCGTCGTGGAAGCGCCGCGAGTAGCCGTACTTGGAGAAGTAGGGGCTCATGCCCGCGCGCACCGCCTCGATGTTGTAGTTGACCCACTCGCCGTCACGCTCGACGAGCACGTAGGCCAAGAAGCGGTTGTAGCGGCCGCGGATCTCCTTGGGGTGATCGCGCTCGAGCCGGACCGAGGTCACGCCGGTGAAGAAGTCCTCGGCCCAGTGCTTGGCGTCCATGCCGAGCGGCGTCGGGATCTTGATCGGGCGGCTGGACTTGGCCTGCTTGGTCTCGAGGTAGGCGTCCCAGCCGACCTCGAACTCGCGCCAGGACTTGTCGGACTTGAAGGTCTCTTCGGTGTCGATCGCCAGCAGCCGGAGGCTCGCGTCGAGGCCGTCGACCTTGACGGTGTCGCCGTCGACGATCGCGTCGGGCTTGAGCGGGTACTCGCCGATGACCAGGCCCGCGTCTTCGCGCTCGAGCTCGCTGCGGTCGAAGCGAGTGTCGAGGCCCGAGCACGAGGCCGCGCTCAGCGGGAGGGCGGCGAGCAGGCAGGCCGCGAGCAGGTGACGACTCAGGGGCATCGGTTGGGCTCCCCCGGCGAGCCCGGCAGCCCGATGCCGAGCAGGCCCTGGTCGTCGGGCAGATCGTCGACGCACCAACAGCCCGAGGACGCGGTGTCGTTGGTCGTCGCGCTCGGTGGGTTGTCTGCGTTGCCGCAGGCCAGGGTGCCGACCCCGGGCAGCTCGTCGTGGTCGTAGAAGACCTGGTCGATCAGCTCGCCGCAAGCCTCGAGCTCGACGAAGGCCGCGCTGAAGTCAGATTTGAACAGCTCCCGGGGCGCCTCGTTCTCGTTTGGATCGCCGCCGGAGATGTCCCAGCCGATCGAGTAGTCGATCCACACCTCCGGGTCGTCGGGGAGCCCCGGCCCGATCACGAAGTAGCCGCCGGGCTCGATCTCGAGCTCGCTCGCCCCGCGGACAAAGAACTCGAGCTCGTCACCGCCGCTGCCACGCAGGCGCACGCGCAGGCCTTCGAGGTCGACGGTGCGCGAGCTCGCGTTGTAGAGCTCGATGTAGTCGCCGAAGCTGTCCGTGTTCGAGCGCAGCTCGGAGATCACCAGCTCTCCCTCGGCGACCTTGGGGCACAGCTCGGGCAGGGGCTCGCGGACGCACCCCGCTGCAGATCCGATCAGCGACGCGAGGCCCAGCGCGAGCCAGCAGCTGCGCCGACGGCGGCCGTCCGATGGGTGGGCCTGCGACACGTTGGTGCGAGGATAGGGCACGTCAGGCCCCTCGCGGTGACGATGCCGTCGCGCCGAGCCCACGCGGGGGTCACGAAGCTGTGTCAGCCTGATGAACGGTGTTCCTAGACCAGCTGCTAGCGACCTGTGGAGGGGGGGAGGGGCCGGGATCCTGCACACTTGCGCGCTCGGGCCCCACCGACCTTCGAGCGATCTCCCGGGGCTCGAACAATTTGCTCCGTCCGCGCTGCGCTGAACCCGATCCCTCCTCGTCGGCGGCGCCTCCGGACTTCTTCACCCTACACTGACGTAGTCCTTCGCCGATGAGCTTCGCCGCCGCACTCGCTCGCACGCGAGGCCGGCGTCCCCGCGCTCGGCCCGGTCCGCGCCGACTCGGAGCAGCTCTTCGTCAGCCTCGGCGAGCTCGACTTCCTGGCCTTCGTCCATGTCGGCGAGGCCCGGGCGATCGAGCAGTTCATGACCTACGTCGACTACCTCGCGGCCCGGGGCCGCGAGCGTGACGCGAGCTTGTTCTCGACGATCCTCGTCGACGAGCGCCGCCACGCCGACTACACCCGCGCGCTGCTGTTCGAGCTCGCCGCGAGCGAGGCCGAGGCTCGCCGGGCGCTGCGTCGGGTCAAGCGCTGGGAGGCGTGGCGGGGCTGGCTGCGGGCGGGTCGATTCCTCGCCTCGCGCCGAGATTTTCGTCGAGGGCGCGAAGCCAAAACGCCGCTGTACCGGGCGTACTGCAAGTTTTGGCGACAAAGCCCTCGGCGAAAAGGCCAAGCGAGGCGGCGCGAGGGATTGCACCCCGGGCTGCTAGACCTAAATCAAGCGCTGAATTTAAAAAGCTGAATGATTTAGGGCTAGTACGAGCCGCAAGGCGAGCGTTTGGGGTGAGCGGAGGGGGCTTTGCCGCCGCAGCGAGGGGCCTTTTCGAAAGGCCCCTTG
>NZ_PVNK01000037.1 GCF_002994615.1 Enhygromyxa salina
GCAGCCCGGGCTGCTAGCCCCCGGGACGAGCAAGGAGCGCCCGGCCGCCTGCGGGGGTCAAGGAAGCTCGACGACGCAGGTGTCGGGCTCGCCGAAGTTGTAGCCGGGGACCTCGTTGGCGTAGAGCTCGGACAGCGCCCGGTAGGTCAAGTCGCCCGCGCTGTCGAAGCACTCGTCGAGGCTCAGATCTCCGTGCAACATGTCGCCGACGCCCTCGACCTCGGTGATCGTGCCGTAGGCGCGGCCCTCGTTGGTCGGGGTCCAGACCATGTCGAGCTCCATGCGCTCTTGCTCCGGGCCGCTCCAGCCGTAGGGCCAGGTGTCCCACTCGCCCATCAGCGCGAGGTGGAAGCTGCCCGCGCCGTCGCCGGCCCTGTGATACTCGTAGGTCTCGTCGCTCTCGAAGTGGTCGTCGTCGAGGTAGCCCGTGCGCTCGGCGACGAACTCGTCGAAGTCGATGTTGATGGTCTTCTCGCCGCTTGCGACGTCGCGCTCGAAGTCGATGTTGATGTCGCCCCCGTAGCTCCACAGCAAGGTCCTGTCGAGGTCGGGGTACATCTCGATCGTGTCGAAGTCGATGTGCATGGTGCCCGAGCGGATGTCGTCCTCGACGCTCAGGTTGCCCTCGGTCATGAGCACGAACTCGTCTGTGTCGGTGGTCCCGCGCGGCGCGAGCAGAAATTCGAAGCTGGTGTCGAGGTCGGTGCCGTTGATGCGCACGAGCCACGCGACGTCGCGGCCGTCGTGGTCGTCGAAGGGGCCGTAGATGCGCCAGGTCCCGTCAAGGTCGCTCTCGCGGTGGTTGTTGAGGAACTCGACGACGTAGCCGGTCGTCTCGACCGCGGTCGTGACCCAGCCGTTGACGTCGCTCGCTGTCTGGTTGATCAGCCACCAGGCGTCGCCCTTGGCACCGTCGGCGCGGAAGCCATCCGAGGGGATCTCGAGGCTGACGTCTTCGGCCTCGAGGAACACGCCGTCGTAGCCGCCGAACAGGCAGCCGCTGGTGGGCGCGATCGCGGTGAGCAGCAAGCCGGCGCCGAGGCCAGCGCGGAGGACGGTGAGGGGCGATGTCTTGCGAGCCATGTGTGGGTGCCTTACGAGAACCGAGCCAGGGCACCTTGCCATGAAATTGTCAATGAAAACAGCTTCTTATGAGGCTCGCGGGCGATCGCGCGCTGTCGCATCTCAGCAAGCGTCGCGCTTCGCAACGTGGTCGGCTACCACGCTGCTCGCTCACATGTCGTCGTCTTGGAGGGCCTCGAGCTCATCGGGCAGGAGCCCGAGCTCGGCCAGCGAGACGAAGCCACTGTCGCTGATGACGATGTGATCGATGACCGGGATCCCGACGAACAGGCCGACCCGGACCATGCGCTCGGTCAGGACCACGTCGGCCTCGCTCGGTGTCGCGTCGCCGCTGGGGTGGTTGTGGGCGATCAGGCAGCTGTGCATGCCGGCCCGAAGCAGGGGGCGGAAGACCTCGCGCGGGTGGACCTCGACCCGGCTGAGGGTCCCGACGCCGACGGTCCGAACCATGCGGACGCGCTGGCGGGCGTCGAGCCCGATGACGACGAAGTGCTCTTGCGCGGCGCCATGCAGGAGCGAGCGCAAGAACGCCTCGGCGTCGCGCGGGCTCTGGAGCTGGCGATCCCAGGGCAGCTCGATGCGGTCGATGCGGCGCTTGAGCTCGACGGCGGCCGCGAGCGCGGTCGCCGTCGCGTCACCGATCCCGGCGATCTCGCGCAGCTCGTGGGCGCACGCGCGCGACAGCCCGGCGAGGCCCCCGACGGCCTCGAGCACCGACTGCGCGCGCTGCAAGGAGCGCCCGCCGCCGAGCAGCAGCGCGATGATCTCGACGTCGGCGAGCGCCGCGGGTCCGAACAGGAGCATGCGCTCGCGGGGACGCTCGCTCGTGGGGCGTGGTTCGGGCTTGGCCGCGCCGTTGGGCGGAGGCGAGACGAGTTCGAGGTGCATGGTCCCGGGACATTCGAAGCGCGTGCCATCGCACAGCGTTGTGATCTCGCTGACTTGGGCGGGGGCGCGTCGGCGGAGGTGGCCCGTCAGCGGGCCACTGGCCCGCTGGCGGGCCAGCCGCTGACCGGGCCTTCCGGGTCTCGGTTTTGACTCGCAGGACGAGATGACGACGAGCGCCCACATCTTGCGAGGCGGCCTGACCTGGATCACTTCGAGCCGCGCGACCACTACACCTACAGACCCAGGACCGCTTGTGGAGTCAGCGAGCCGTCAAACTGGCGGCAGAACTGCATGATCCTCGAACGATCACGCACAGGATGGCCAGCGAAACGTTGTACAACGCCCGAGAACCCAGACCCCAGCTACCGACCAGCCTACTGGGTGTATGGACAGTGGGTCCGCGGCGTGTCAATCCAAGTTCAGCAGGGTCAGACTGCCGTGACTGACGCCAAAAAAGTCGATCTCCTCGTGACGTGCGCGGTCAGCGCTGCCGAGCTCCAGGAGTATCCCAACGACTGTCTGGGGCCGATCCACGTCCTCAAGTACATCTACCTTGCGGACCTGGCGCACGCAGAGCAGCATGGTGAGACGTTCACCGGGGCGAATTGGCAGTTCTACAATTTTGGCCCTTGGGGGCAGCTGCCGCTGCAGGTCTTGATATACTGAATTTTGAGGATAGGGCAGTTCGTAAATATGGGGCACATACGCCTTCATTGCTCGAAGCGGTCTATTTGACGAAGCCAATGCGAATGGCTGCACCGAATGAACAACTCGTTTTTCAGGCCAAACCACCAAAGCCAAAGGAACCTGCACCAGCCGCGGCCAAACTGTCAGTCAAGAGGCAGCGCAGGCGTCAAGAGAAACTCCTGAAGATGCGAGAAAAGGCTCGCACATGGTCTAAACAGGCCAAAAAGTCCAAGCCCTATACGCCGCCGCGCTACGATGAGGTCTTCGCTGAGGGGCTCGAGTGGCTTGAGCAGCAACTCCCTGATCCCGTCACTCTTGGGTCAGGTGGCTGCACGAGGGGGTGCCGCCAGATGACTCGTTGCTTCGGGAGCTGAGAGAAGATTTCAAGGAATTGGAGGCGTGACTGACATCGTCTGACCCGCGAACCGACGGGCGATGCCATGGCATCGCCCCGCATGTACAACAACCGCAATGTTGGCCGCTGGCTGTGCGATGTCCAGTTCGAACCACAGACCGCGCCCGAAGACCACTTCAGCCGGGTGACCACACCCGAGACCCGCAGCGACTTCAAGCACGAGCGGACCATGTCCGCGCGGGAGCTTGGCGAGGTGCGCTGGACGCCGATGGCCAGGCTCGGCCGACCCGTGAACAGGACACGCCACCATCCTCGCTCCCGATGCATACTCTCCGCGTGACCCCAGCCGAGTTTGTCGAACAGTTTGGGCGCGCGCGCGTGTCCGCGATCCTCCGCACCGACAGCCAGCGCAAGGCCGCCGAGGCCATGTCCGCGGCCCTGCGCGGGGGCATGAAGATCGTCGAGTTCACGCTCACGATCCCCGGCGCCTACGAGCTGATCGCCGAGTTCTCGGCCCGCGAGGGCGTGCTCGTCGGCGCCGGGACCGTGCTCGAGGTCGAGCAGGCCCGGCGCGCGGTCGAGGCCGGCGCGAGCTTTTTGGTCTCGCCGGTCGTCGACGAGGCGGTGATCGCCGCGGCCGCGGCCCTCGGCGTCGCGGCGATGCCCGGCACCCACACGCCAACCGAGATGTTTCGTGCCCACCGAGCCGGGGCGCAGCTGTGCAAGCTGTTCCCGGCCCCGGCTGGTGGACCCGCGTGGTTGCGCTCGGTGCTCGGGCCGCTGCCCTTCTTGAAGGTCGTGCCGACCAACGGGATCGACGTCGACAACCTGGATCAGTGGTTCGCGGCCGGGGCGTGGGCCGGAGGTTTCGTCGCTAGCCTGTTCGGAGCCGACGTCGACGCCGGCAATTGGAGCGCGATCGAGGCCCGCGCCCGAGCGATCGTCGAGCGGGCGGCTACGCCGACCTGAGCTCGGCTCCAGAGCCCACCGCGGAGAACAACAGTCTCGAGAGTGATCGAGTGGGCGCAAAATCAGGCGGCGGGCTCGGCGGCGGTCGGTCAAAAAAAGTGGAGCGATCGCCGCAGTCTGGTTTGGAGCCTCCGGAGGACCTTTGAATAGTGCATGCGATCACGGCAGCTGTGACCTCGACCCTCGGCGCTCTCGGCGTCAGCGGAGCGTGCGCAAATTGGTCGATCGGACAGTTCAAAGGTGCTATGGTCCGCCAACGATGGCTGCACATCACGAGCTGCCCCATGCCGAGTTGGAGTCGTTGCTCGACCAACCCGAGACATACACGCAGCTCCTCGGCGAGTACGCGGGCCCCATGTCGCTGGGTATCACGATCGACGAATTCACCGGAGAGCCGTGTCTGCTGCTGCGTGTGGCCGATGCGGGCGTCGTTCGCCGACGCGAGCTCGAGGTCGGCGGGCACATGGTTCGGGTCCTCGTGCGCCCGGGCTTCGTGGCACCGCGACCTGGTTGACATCGTCGGGTCCGCAGCGTCACCCGGCTGCGCGGCTGATAGCTTCGTCCGCTTTGTCTGAATGTAGGTAGTCGTAGTCGACGCTGACGAAAGACAACTCGAACGCATAGCGAACCATCTCGATTCCAGATCGAAGTGGCGCCGTCGCCGTCGGGGCGTACACGTGGCCTGGGGGCTGGTTGCAAACTACGCTGAATTATATGAGCCCGTCATACGCACGGGTCCATGGACAGCCCCCGGCAGTCGCGAGGCCCTTTGATGTATGTGCGCGTGAGCTCGAGCTCGCGACCGCCGAGTTGTTCGCGATGGACCCACAGATTGTGTCCGTCGGCATTGGTCGACTGCCGGGCGGCCACGGCTTTCGTGTCTTGCGTCATCGCCCGCCGGGGCTGCGCTCGCTGTGGCAGCTCGACGGCCAGCGGCTGGCGGCGGGCGTCCGCGGTGTGGCGGTCGAACTCCACGACATCGCGGGCCCGATCCGTCCCTTGCTCGAGCTGCCGGTCTCGAGCCTCAGCCCGAGCAGCAGCCTGGTCACGCGGGCCGAGCAGGGCCAGCAGCGGCCGCTGTGCGCGGGCCTTCAGGTCCAAAACTGGGACTGCGACCTGCGGCGGGGGGTGCTCGGGGCCGGGCGCATGGAGGTTGGGTCGCTGGGCATGTTGATCGGGCGCGGCGACGAGACGTTGATCGTGTCCAACAACCATGTGCTCGCCGGGCAAAACCGCGGCCAGATCGGTGATCGTGTCGCCCAGCCTGGCGGCGCGTCGCTGGCCACGGACGGCGTCATCGCCCACCTCGAGCGCTTCGTCGAGCTGCGGCCGAGCCCGCTCGGCGCGACGCCGGCTCGGGCCAACGTGGTCTGGAACCGGGTCGACGCGGCCGTGGCCCGGCTCGCGGCCGGGGTCGGCTGGCAGCCGGGCTACCTGCCGCACTACCAGCTCCCGCAGCTGCGTCGGCTGGCCAACCCGGTGATCGGCGAGGAGGTGTTCAAGGTCGGGCGCACGACCGGGCTGCGCCGCGGACGGATCGTCAGCGTCGGAGATCGGCTCGGGCCGATCGGCTACTCGCTCGGCGCCTGCTGGTTCGAGGGCTCGTTCACGATCGAGGGCCTCGGCGGGCGGGCCTTCTCCGAGGGCGGGGACTCGGGCGCGGTCGTCGTGCGCAGCGACGGCGAGGTCGTCGGCTTGATCTACGCGGGCAACGGCGTCGAGACCTTCGCGTGCCCGATCACCGAGGTCCTGCGCGCGCTCGAGCTGTGATCGCCCGGCTCGGGCTCAGGGCGCGCGCAGGAGGCTGTCGAGGGTGTTGCGGCTGATCGCGTGGTAGCCCGGCCGAGCCTTCGCGTAGATCGCCTTGGCCTGCTCGCGGCCCTCGGGGGTCTCGGCCAGCGCGCGGTAGATCGGCGTGAGGAACTTGCGCCGCCCGACCTCGATCAAGAACTGCTCCATGCGCTCGTAGGCGGGCTCGTAGCGGTGGCGGGCGGCCATCTCGAGCCACTCGCCGAGGATCTCGGCGTTGGTCGACTTGGTCAGCGCGAAGGCCTTGTCGAGCTCGCCCATGCGCTCGGCGTCGGTCGTCTCGGGCAGCGAGCGCAGGAAGTGAAGCCAGTGCCACGGCGACCAGCCCTTGGTCCGCACGGCCTTGGCCTCGAGCTCTCCGCTGCCGAAGGCCCGGGCCTCGGCCTCGACCTGGTCGAGGGGCGCGGCCTCGGGCTCGGGCGCGTCGTCGGGCAGGCCGGCGCCGTCGACCCACGCGGCGAGGTCCGGGGTGGTGTGGCCTTCGAGCGGCGCCTGCTTGCCGACGAGCTCGACGCCGACGAAGTTGATGAAGTCCGCGGTCGCGACGCTGCCGAACGCGTGGGTCGCAAACCACTTGCGCAAGAACGCGTCGAAGACCTCGCGGCCGTAGGCGTGCTCGAGCGCGACGAGCAGCAGCGCGCCCTTCTCGTAGGGCACGCCCGAGAAGCTCTCGTCGGGGTCGACGCCGCGCAGATCCATGGCCAGGCGCTGAAAATGGGGCTTGTCGCCGAGCAGGGCCGGATCGGTCAATTCCTCGACGAGCTCGCGCTTGCCGATCACGGCCTCGATCGCGGCGCGCTCGGGGCCGTAGATCTGCTCGATGATGCGGCGCTCGAAGTAGACCGTGAAGCCCTCGTTGAGCCACAGATCGCCCCAGGTCTTGTTGGTCACGAGGTTGCCCGACCACGAGTGGGCGAGCTCGTGAGCGATGACCGAGACCAGCGAGCGGTCGCCGGCCAGCAGGGTCGGGGTCAGGAAGGTCAGGCGCGGGTTCTCCATCCCGCCAAAGGGAAACGCGGGCGGGAGCACGAGCACGTCGTAGCGGCCCCAGGCGTAGGCGCCGTAGAGCTGCTCGGCCTCACCGAGCATGTCCTCCATGTCGGCGAACTCGTCGGCGGCCGCGGCGGCGACGCTCGGGTCGGCCCACACGGCCGTGCGCGCGCCGACCTCGACGCGCTCGAGGTCGCCGACGGCGAGGGCCAGGAGGTAGGCCGGGACCCGCTGGGGCATCACGAAGCGAAACGCTCGGGTCTCGGGCTCGTCGGGGGCGGGGGCGGCGGCTCCGGCTTCGGCTCCGGCTTCGGGCGCCGCGGTGGCGTCGAGCTCGCCGAGCTGCTCGGCGGCCATGACCGCGGTGAAGCGCTTGGGCACGATGACCACGGCGTCCCAGGTCGCGCGGACGCCGGGGCTGTCCTGCGAGGGGATCCACGAGCGTCCGTGGATCGCCTGGGACTGGCTGTACAAGAAGGGCAGCTGCTTGCCGGCGGTCTGCTGGGGCTCGAGCCACTGGAGGCCGGTCGCGCCCGGGCGCGTGGCGTAGCTGAGCCGGACGGCGTTGGCCTCGGGCGGGAGCTCGACGATGATCGGCGCGCCGAAGCTCGGGTCGAGCTCGCCGACGCTCCATTTGGTCGGGGCCCAGCTCTCGGCGTTGCGCACGGCGTCGAGGCCCAGCTCGGGGGCTCCGTGGGGGCCAGGGGCGCCGTCGAGGGTCGTCGCGTAGGCGGCCTTGATGTCGAGGTCGCGGCTGTCGAGGATCAGCGGCGCGCTCGGGTCGGTGCGCTCGAGCAGCATGACCGCGTCCCCGGTCAGGGTCTCGGCGTCGAAGTCGACGACCCAGTTGAGCCCCACGTGGGTCACGCGGACCTGGTCCGGGCGGCTGTAGGAGTGCGGATCGGGGCCAGCGTCGAGGGAGGGGCCGCTGTCCTTCGCATCGGGGCTCGTGTCGGCGTCGGGGCGGTGCTTGTTCATGGTCTGATCCTCGCGGTGGGCGTCCGGGGAGGCCTTGCTCGGCTTGGGGTCGACCGTGCACGCAGACAGCGGCGCCGCGAGCACACACAGGAGGGTCGTTTGGCGAAGCGAGAGCACGCTGACTTATACCTGGCTTCAGCTGGGCCCCGCCGCAGCGCAACCAACGGCCCGTCCGGGGCCGGAAAGGGGGCGAAACCGGCGACGGTCCGGCTACGGTCCCGTGAGCAACCCAGCCTTACTCCTGCGCCGGGCGGCCGAAGAGCAGCTGCTCGAGCTCGTCGACGAAGCGGCGTCGCGCGGCCTCGTCGAACTCGGGCCACGCGCGCCCGGAGATGTGGGCGCACTCGTAGTCGAGGTGGTCGATCAGCAGCTGGCGGAGCTCGCTCTCGGTGATGATCCCATCTTCGAGGCAGGTCCAGGCCTGCTTGCGACCCCAGACCACGTAGTCGATGCGCTCGCTCAGCTCCGCCTCGGGGGGCTCGATGGCGTGGAGCTCGCGCGCGAGCTGGCGGGCGAACTCGAGCAAGCGCTCACGGTTTGGGGAAGGTCGGCGCACGTCGGCGAGACACATCTTCGCTCACAAATACTCGAACACCCAACGCATCGGCGCGCCGGGATCTTCGCTGAATTCGTCTTCGGCCCTGACCAGCTCCGAGCCGCTGAGCTCGGCGGCTTTGACGACCCAGCCCTTGACCGCGAGAAAGAGCACACGACTCGGTCGGGGGACCTCGGACAGCTCCAGCGTGACCCGCGACTTGTTGTCGGGATCGCGGGCGACGGTCATCACGCCGAAGTCGTACTGTGAGTGCCACGCCTTTGCGGCGCGGTTGATGAGGAAATTGAGGTTGCCGAAGCGGAAAAATACCCGGTAGATGCCCGTGAGGTTGTGCTCGCACGAGAACGAGCCCATCTCGAACACGAGCTGGAGGTCGCCGTTGCCGAGCACGCGGTCGATCGTCGTGCTGAGCTCGACGTAGACCTCGTAGGGATACCAGTTCGTCTCGAGCGGGCCCGACTCCATCAGCGCGCGGGCCTCGGGGCCGAGTTCGGCGAGCACCCGTTGGTAGGCGTCGTCGCCTCGCTTGCGCACGTACATGTAGCGCGAGCGGATGACGTGGCCGGTAACCTGCACGGGTCTACGCTAAGCCAAAATGGGGCCGCAAGGCCAGCATCATGTCGGGTCGAGGGGCCGCGAGAGGGGCTGGGAGCAGGGCTGGGAGCAGGGCGGCCGAGCGCAGCGAGTTGCTGCGCTCGGTTCGGCAGCGTCGGCCTAGCAGCCCGGGGTGCAATGCCTCGCGCCGCCTCGCTTGGCCTCTTCGCCGAGGGCTTTGTCGCCAAAACTTGCAGTACGCCCGGTACAGCGGCGTTTTGGCTTCGCGCCCTCGGCGAAGATTCCGGCGCGAGGCGACACGATGCATTGCACCCCGGGCTGCTAGAAGGCGGGCAGGCAGGCTGCTACCGTAGGCCCGTGCAGGCGCCGTCGTTTGCGCTGACGGATCCGGATGGCCGGCCGCTTCAGGGCTGGGAGGTGCTCGATGGCCCCTGGGACGTCGGCTCGGAGGAGCGTTGGCTGCTGCGCCTCGCCGATGGCCAGCTCGCCGTGCTCGGTCGCCTGTCCCCGGCGCTCGCGCGCGACGAGTCGGTCCGCCGTCGTTGGGTGCGCGACGTCGAGCGGCTGGTGGAGTGCGCGGCGCCCAGCGTCGCGGCGGTCCTGGCCACGGGCCCGCGCCCCGATCCGCGAGATCCCGCGGCCGCGCCCCCCTGGCGGCTGCGCGTCGAGCCCGAGGGCGAGCGGCTGTCGACCTGGCTCGAGCGCGCGCCGGTCCCGATCGACGAGCTCGCGCACCGCGGGGCCGCGCTGGCCGACGCGCTCCATGCCGTGCATCTGGGCGGCGCGGTGGTCCGCAACCTGCACCCGCGGGACCTGGTCTGGACGGTCGACGGACGGCTGATCCTGACCGACGTCGGCCTCGCGCGCGTCGACCTGCTGTCGAGTCACACGGCGTCGAGTCTCCTGGTCAGCGGCTCGGCCTACGCCGCGCCCGAGCAGCTGATGCGGACGGTCGTCGATCAGCGCGCGGACCTGTACTCGCTCGGGGTGATCTTGTGGCACGCGGCGACCGGGAGCCTGCCCTTTGGCGAGGGCCCCGCGCTGCTGCGTGAGCGCGTGGCGCTGCCCGCGATCACGACGCTGCGCCGCGACGCGCCGCCGATCCTCGACCTGCTCTTGCAGCGCTGCCTGGCCGAGCGGCCCGAGGATCGGCCCGAGAGCGCCGCGGAGGTCGCCTGGGTCTTGCGTGGGGGCGCGGGCGATGGCCTGGTCCGCGGCGGCCAGACCGTGTGCCAGCGCTGCGGGGCGGCCCTGCGCCTCGGCCAGCGTCTGTGCCTCGCCTGCGGTCGCCTCGGCGTCCGCTTCGTCCACGACAGCGGTCCGCGGACCTGGGGCGTCGAGCTGCGCACGCTCAGCGAGGACGCGGAGTCGTTGACCAAGCTGCGCGAGTTCATCGGGTCCGTGGCCGAGGGGACCGGGCGGGTCGACGAGTTCGTGATCGGCGACGTGACCCTCTACTCGGACCAGGAGCTGATCTCGCGCAAGCGGCTCCCGGCCCGGCTGTTCAACAACCTCGACGAGGACACGGCCAAGGAGCTGTGCGCGCGCCTGGTCGCCCTCGGCCTCGACGTGCGCCCGGTCCGTCCGATCCACACCGAGCGCTGGACCGCGGCCGTGTTCGGGGCCGCGCTGCTGACGATCGGCTCGGGCGTCGCGCTCGGGAGCCTGGGGGTGGCTGGGGGGGTGATCTTTGCGGGCGTCGTGGCGGGTATCGTCGCGACCGCGCTGATCGGCTCGCGGGCGAGCTCGGCCCTGGCCGCGCGGCGGGTTCGAGCGCTCTATCACCTCCGCCCCCAGCCCGCGGCGCTGCCGGCTTCGGATCCCCTCGTCGCCCGGCTCGCGGCGCTGCTCGACGGGACCTCGGCCGGTCCGACGCCGGCCGACGTCCGCGCGCAGCTCGGCGAGCTCGCGCTCCTGGTCCAGCGCCTCGTCGATCGCCGCGCCGAGCTCACGGGTCTCCACGAGGGCCGCGAGCTCGAGCTGCTCACCGCCCCGGTCGAGCCGCTGATTAGCGAGCTCGAGGCCCGGGTCCGCGAGCTCGCTCGCTGTGACCGCGAGCTCGGCGAGCTCGACGAGGCGACCATGGTCCGCGCGCTCGCGGCCGTCGACGCCCGCGCGGGTGACCCTGGCCCCCAGAGCCTCGAGCGCCAGCGCCTGCTCGACGGTCTCGACCGCCTCCGCAGCCTCGAGGATCGGCGGACGAGCACCTTTCACGGTCTGCTCGAGGCCTCGACCTTGCTGCGCCGGGCGATCGATCTTGGTCTCGGTGTCCACGACCCCGCCGCCGAGCAGCAGCGCCAGGTCCAGCTCGCGCTCGCGGCTCTGGGGGGGACAGCGGGTGACTGACCCTGGCCGCGGCGCCTCGACGAGATGTGCGCGGATCTGTTCGGGCTCGCAAGTGAGCTCCCGCTCGACCCGTTTTTCTAGTAGGTTCGAGGTCCGAGGAGCGCCATGTCCGAGACCGCCGTTCGCGTCGACCTTCGCCAAGCCACCCTGTCCGAGTCCGCGCAGCTGCGCGAGGCCGACGACAGCGTATTTTTGTCCCTCGACCAGCCGCCGCCGGTCCGCAGCTTGCTGCGGATCTCCGACGGGGACCGGCAGCGGGCGTTCGAGGTCGGGCGGGTGATCGAGGTCGTCGGCGACGGTGAGCCCGAGCGCGGCTGCTACGGCGCCTTCGTCGAGCTCGAGCGCCTCGAAGACCAGGTCAAGGTCGGCTCGGAGCACCTCCAGCCCGGGATCAGCGGCAGCGGCGTGCCTTCGCCCGTGGTGATCATGAGCACCGCCGAGATGATGCTCGGCGAGGCCGGCAGCGACGAAGACGAGGCTGCCGCGGCGGCCGACGAGGCTGAGAGCAGCTCGGACGAGGGCGAGAGCTCGGACGAGGCCGAAGGCGAGAGCAGCTCGGACGAGGGCAGCTCGGACGAGGGCGGTGAGGGCAGCTCGGACGAGGGCGACTCGGGCGACGCCGAGGGCGACTCAGGCGACGCCGAGGGCGAGTCCGCCTAGCACCCCGGGCTGCTAGAACACCGAGACGGGGTTGACCTCGGATGGCGTCTCGTTGTCGCCGACCGTGACCGAGCTCCCGAGCCCGAGCTGGCTGTAGTTGTTCTGGCCCCAGCAGCGGACCTCGGCCTCGCTCGTGAGCGCGCAGGTGTGGTTGCTGCCCGCGCTGAGCTGGATCGCAACCCCACCGAGCTGGACTGGCCCGGCGACCACGGGCAGCTCGTCGTCACCGATGTTCTCGGTGTTGCCGAGCCCGAGCTGGCCGACCGAGTTGTCGCCCCAGCACAGGACCTCGTTGTCGTCGCGCCGCGCGCAGGTGTGGTTGGTCCCGCACACGACCTCGACCGCGGGGCCGCCGATGTCGACGGGCACGCGGGATGAGGGCAGGTCGTCGTCGCCGACGTTGTTGAGGTCGCCGTAGCCGAGCTGGCCCAAGTCGTTCGCGCCCCAGCACATCAGCTCGCCGCCGCCGAGCAGCGCGCAGCCATGGTTGCCGCCGAGCGAGACCGAGACGACCTCGGTGTTGGCCGGCAGCGCGGGCGGGATGATCTGGACGAGCCCGACGCTGTCGGGCAGCTCGTCGTCGCCGATGTTGTCGAGGTTGCCGTAGCCGAGCTGGCCGCTGTCGTTGAGGCCCCAGCAGCGGACGCCGCCATCGACGAAGTTGACGCAGCTGTGCCAGATGCCGATCGCGAGCCTCGAGGTCACCCCGCCGACGCTGACGGACTCCCCGGGCAGCAGCATCTCGAGCACGGGGACCATGTCCATGGTGTTGCCGTAGCCGAGCTGGCCGTGGTCGTTGGCGCCCCAGCAACGAAGCTCGCCGTTGCCGACGCGGGCGCAGGTGTGGCGCCTGCCGGCCTTGACCTCGATGACCGGCGGCACGCTCACGGGCGCGAGGTTCTCGATCGACTCGTCGTCGCCGATGTTGTTGGTCGTGCCGTTGCCGAGCTGGCCGCGACCGTTGAGGCCCCAGCAGCGGAGGCCGCCGTCTTCGAGGATCGCGCAGCTGTGCTGGCTGCCGAGCTCGAGCTCGACGACCGAGAGCGCGAGCGGGACCGGGCCGACGTCGCTGGGTAGCTCGTCGTCGCCGACACGGTTGGGGTTGCCATAGCCGAGCTGGCCGTACTCGCCGCGGCCCCAGCACACGATCGCGCCGCCGTCGATCAGCGCGCAGGTGTGGTGCTGACCGGCCTCGACCCGGGCGACCCTCGTGAAGGTGCAGTCGTTGTCGCAGCCGTCGCCGTCGATCTCGTTGCCGTCTTCGCACTCCTCGTTGCCCTGGACCTCGCCGTCGCCGCAGTTGGTCTCCTGGCAGGTCCCGTCGACGCAGGCCAGGCCGGCGTTGCAGGTGTCGCCGTCGCACGTGCAGCCGGGGTCGCCGCAGGCGGGGTCACCGTCGCCGTCGCCGTCGCCTGTGTCGCCGTCACCCGTGTCGCCGTCGCCTGTGTTGCCGTCGCCGTCGCCCATGGTCTCGCCGGTTGCCATGGTCTCGGAGCCCATGTCGTCGGCGGGGTTGTCACCGCCTCCGCAGCCGCTCAGGAGCAGCGCGGCGGTCAAGAGCGTGACGACGCGAGAGGACGCGGGGGCGGGGTGCAAGGAATTGGGCATGGCAAGGAGTCCAAGGTGCAAGAGCAGATGGGGCCGGGACCCTACAACAACTACAACAAGGGGATGCCGCCAACCTGGGCGGGGGTCTCGTCGTCGCCGCGCGCGAGGGTGTCGCCGTAGCCGAGCTGCCCGTAGTCGTTGAAGCCCCAGCAGACGATCTCGTGGCGGTCGACGACCGCGCAGGTGTGATAGTCGCCGGCGCTGATCCACGTGGCCGTGCCGCCGAGGTCGATGTTGCTGACGTCGGCCGGGACCTCGTCGTCGCCGATGTGGGCGATGTCGCCGCGCCCGAGCTGGCCGTAGAGGTTGCGGCCCCAGCACTTGACGCCGCCGTCGCTCATCAGCGCGCAGGTGTGCTGCTTGCCGAGGGTCAGGGCCTGGGCGTCGCCGCCGAGGTCGATCGGGAACAGGGTCGCGAGGGTCTCGTTGTCGCCGACGGTCGTCGTCGAGCCCTGGCCGAGCTGACCGTGGAAATTGTCGCCCCAGCACAGCAGGTCGCCGGTCTCGTAGAGCACGCAGCTGTGCTCGTCGCCGAGGGCGATCTGGGTGATGAGCGTGCCGTCGGGGATGCCCTGAGGCAGGATCGGGACCGGGACCACGGACGCGGGGGTCTCGTCGTCGCCGATGCTCTCGGTGTTGCCGTAGCCGAGCTGGCCGCGGTTGTTGAGGCCCCAGCAGCGGACCTTGCCGTCGTCGAGCAGCGCGCAGTTGTGGTTGGAGCCCGCAGCGATCGCGGTCGCGGTGCCGTCGAGGCTGAGATCGACGGTCAGCGGGATCGTCAGGTTGGTCACGTTGCCGTAGCCGAGCTGACCGCTGCTGTTGAGACCCCAGCAGCGCACGGTCCCGGACCCGACCAGCGCGCAGGTGTGGCTGCCGCCCGCGTGGACGCTGAGCACCTCGGCGTTGATGCTGACCGGGCTGACCGAGAAGGGGAACTCGTCGTCGCCGATGTCCTCGGCGTTGCCCTGGCCGAGCTGACCCAACTCGCCCTCGCCCCAGCAGCGCACGGTCTTGTCCTCGAGGAAGGCGCAGGAGTGCGCGCCGCCGACGCTGATCTCGACCGCCTTCTCACCGAGGACGACGTCGCCGGGGGTCGAGGCCGGCTCGTTGTCGCCGATGTTGTCGAGGTTGCCGTAGCCGAGCTGCCCGGTGTTGTTGAGCCCCCAGCAGCGGACCCGGCCAGACTCGATGAGCGCGCAGGTGTGGGAGGCGCCGGCCTCGACGGCGAGGAACTCCGTGTACGTGCAGTCGTTGTCGCAGCCGTCGCCCTCGAAGTCGTTGAGGTCGTCGCACTCTTCGGCCGGCGCCTCGGTGATCCCGTTGCCGCAGGTCGCCGACTCGCAGATACCCTCGATGCACGCGAGGCCCATGTCGCAGCTTCCGTCGGAGTCGTCGCACTCGCAGCCGATCGAGGTACAGGGCTCGTCGCCGTCGCCGTCGCCGTCGCCGTCGCCGGTGTCGCCGTCTCCGTCGCCGGTGTCGCCGTCTCCGTCGCCAGAGTCGCCATCGCCCATGGTCTCGTCGCTGGTTCCGAAGGTGCCCCCGATCTCTCCGCCCGCGCAGGCGAAGACGGAGCAGCAGGCCAGGGCGCCGACGCTGAGCAGGGTGGGACGAAGCGAATGGACGAAGGTCATGAAAGGCATGGCGATAAATCCGGCTGAATCGGCGATTCAGCCGCGGTAGTAGAGGCGCCAGTGTACCCGCGCGAGCGCGAGCGATCGACGCCTCGCAGCCACGCCGCCGTGATTATCCGATCAGATCACCGCGCGTTCATGAGCCCGGCGAACGACCGCCATCGTGAATCGCGCTCGCTTCGCCGGATGCGCCTGTGGGTTATCCGAGCTTCGTCGTGTTTCGGTGACCCCGTCCTTTTGGCCAGGGGTCATTTGCTGTCGGCGGTCTACAACAGCTGCACGGGCCCGGCCGAGATCAGCGACTCGTCGTCGCCGATGTCGTCGGTGTGGCCGTAGCCGAGCTGCCCGGACGAGTTGCGGCCCCAGCAGAACACCTCGTTGGTGTCGGCCATGATCGCGCAGGTGTGATCCCCGCCGCCGTCGATCTGCTTGATCGGGCCGCCGACCAGGAGCGGATCGAGCATGCTCGGGAGCTCGTCGTCGCCGATGTTCTCGTCGATCGCGGCCCCGAGCTGGCCGTAGTTGTTGGCGCCCCAGCACAGGGCGTCGCGGCTCTCGAACAGCGCGCACACGTGCGAGTCGCCGGTCGTGATCGCGATCGCCGGCTCGGGCAGCGAGATCGGCGGCCGGCTCGACGGGAGCTCGTTGTCGCCGATGTTCTCGGGGCTGCCCTGGCCGAGCGCGCCCGAGATGCCAGTGCCCCAGCACAGCACGTCGCCGGTCTCGAACAGCGCGCAGCTGAGGCTGAGCCCGAGCGCCAGCGCCTCGACCTTGGTCGCGGGGTCGAGGCCCATGGGCACGGACGGGACGGCGCCGACCTGCTGCGGCGTGTTCATGCTGCCGATGCTCGAGGTGTTGCCGTAGCCGAGCTGGCCGTTGAAGCCGCTGCCCCAGCAGCGCATCGTGCCGTTGGCCAGGATCGCGCAGCTGTGGTTGATGCCGGTGGCCAAAGCGACGACAGCGCCGCCGACGGGGACGTCCCCGGCGGACGCGGGATGCTCGTCGTCCCCGATGTTCTCGGAGTTGCCGTAGCCGAGCTGGCCGCTGGCGTTGGAGCCCCAGCAGCGCAGCTTGCCGTTGTCGAGGCGTGCGCAGGTGTGCGATCCGCCCGCGTCGACCTCGAGCGTGGCGCCGCCGACCACGATGTCGGCGATCGAGAGCGGGAACTCGTCGTCACCGATGTTCTCGGTGTTGCCGTAGCCGAGGCGTCCGTTGCCGCCCGTGCCCCAGCAGCGCACGGCCATGTCTTCCATGAGGATGCACGAGTGCGAGTCGCCCATGGTCAGCTCGACGCCGGGCTCGGGCAGCATCACGTCGCCCGCCTCGGCCGGGGTCTCGTCGTCGCCGATGTCGTCGGTGTGGCCGTAGCCGAGCTGCCCGGACGAATTGCGGCCCCAGCAGCGCACGCGGCCGCCCTCGATCAGCGCGCAGGTGTTCTGGTAGGAGGCGTCGATGTAGAGGATCTCGGTGAAGGTGCAGTCGTTGTCGCAGCCGTCGCCGTCGACCATGTTGTTGTCCTCGCACTGCTCCATCGGCTCGAGGTTGTCGTTGCCGCAGGTCGGCGCCGTGCAGGTGCCGTCGATGTTGCTGCAGTACAGGCCCGGGTCGCACTGAGCTTCCATCGAGGGGTCGCACATGCAGCCCTCCTCGCTGCAGTCGCCGTCGCCCGTGTCACCGTCGCCGTCGCCGTCGCCGGGGTCGCCGTCGCCGTCACCCGTGTCTCCGTCGCCGTCGCCGGTGTCGCCATCTCCGTCGCCGGTGTCGCCGTCGCCGTCGCCGCTCGTGTCAGTGCCGTCGGCCGCGGGGGCGCCGCTGTCGGGGTTGCAAGCCCCGAGCATGAGCACGGCGGCGCAAGACAAGCCTGCGAGGCCGAGATGATCAAGACAGCGGGTCGTCGAGCAAGGGCGAGTCATGGACCATGAGTACCATCGCCGCGCCGCGCGATCATCCAGACCACCTACTGCAGGACCCGCGCGAGCATCTCGGGTTCGACCTCCTGACGGTGGTCCGAGATCTTCAGCGTGAAGCTGCCGCCGTCCGACTCGGCGATCTCGATCCGGATCACCGCCCCTCCGACCTGGTCGAAGGTCAGGGTCACGCTGCGGATCAGCGCCCGCGCGGCCGAGTCGCGCGGGGGCATCAGGCTCAGCCGCGGCGTGCTCCCGCGGGGGACCTCGACCCGGGCGTCGGCGGTCAGGGCAGCGCCGTCTCCGGGCGCGAGGCAGGCCACGAGGTGGTCGGCGAGCCAGCGCAGGGCCGGGGCCTCGTCGCGTTGCGGCAGCGCGCGGCGGGGGAGCGAGGGATCGTTGGGCACGATCGCGACGGCGCCAGGCTCGATCCGCGTCGTCGAGCCGGTCACGCCGTCGTCGCGCAGGACCAGCGTTCCCGGGGCCACGAAGGCCAGCGAGCCCGACTCGACCAGCTCCTCGACCAGGAGCGGGGACGTGCGGGTTGAGGTGTAGCGCGCGAGCAGGTTGTGCGACTTGCTGGCGAAGGTTCGCCACAGCTCGAGGCGATTGGCGAGCCGTCGCGCGGCGCGGTCCACGGGCGCGGCGGGTGCGGCTCGCCCGGTCAGCGCGAGCGCGAGGATCCCGAGGCCCGCGGCCCCCGAGCTGATCAGCGCGCGGCGAGACAGCTTGGCGTTCACGAGCTCACCTCCGGCTTGGCAGGGCGTCGGAGCCTGGCGAAGAGCGAGGCCAGCCCCGGCGCGGCGAACAGCCCGAGCCCACACCCGAGCACGCCGCCGATCCCCACCGCCAGGCCGAGCTCACGCCACAGCGGCTGGGCCGAGCTCAGGAGCGCGGCGGCGGCGATGATCGGACAGGCCGCGCCGAGCAGCAGGGGGCGGGTCCCCGGGCCGGACTGGGTCCCGGACTCGGTCCCGGCCTGAGCCTCGGTCCGGGCCGCGATCCGACACGCGCGCGCCCCCGTCAGCCCCGCGCCCGCGCCGACGAGGACGAGCGCCGGGACCAGGTGGGGGCCGGTGCTTTGACCGAGAAGCGAGAGCCCGAGCAGGACCCCGCCCTCGCACGCGACCCCGACCAGCGCGGCCGCGAGCGCGATCCCGAGGCTGCCGGTCCCGAGCCAGACCAAAAAGGCCGTCAGCCACAGCCCGGCGACGACGACGACCCCGAGGCGCCGGTCGAATTCTCGCGCGTCGACCATCGCCGCGATCGCGGGCCCGCGCAGGCTCGGGAGCTCGGCCAGTTGCGCGGCCGACAGCGCCGCGCGGGGCAGCCCGTCGTGACCGCGGAGCTCGACGCGCGCGCGCAGCTCGACCTCCTCGCCCTCGCCGACGAGGTAGGCGCTGATCCACGGCCCGAGGGGACCGTCGAGGGCCGCCTGGGCGCTGGGCAGATCCTCGATGTCCGTGGCCCCGCGGACGAACTCGGCGAAGGCCTCGGCGCGCAGGCCCTGATCCACGAGCAGCTCGTGGAGCGCGGCCATCCGATCGTCGAGCTTCAGCTTGGCCAGGGCCTGCTTGCGGGCCTCGAGCTCGGCGCGGGGCAGGACGAAGCTCCCGGGGGTGTCCACGCGGCGGGCGGTGTCGGGCACGAGCACGGCCAGCTGCGCCGCGGTCTCGGCCGCCGCGTCGAGGGCCGCGGCCGCGGGCGTGTCGAAGCTCGTCTGCTCGTCGGGGGCTGCTGGAGTTGTCGACGCCGTGACGATCATCGTGGGATCGAAGAAGTGCTCGATCAGCTCGCGCTCGTGCGGATCGAGCTCGGTGACCGGGAGCCGGGCCGCCGAGCGGTAGGGCAGCTGCGGCGCCGCCCAGGCCCCGGCCGCGCTCAGCCCCACGCAGACCAGGACCGCGAGCGCGGCGATCGGCTTGGGACGGAGGCCTCGGCGCCGCCACTCGGAGTCCGCCGGGGAGCTCGGCAGCAGCTCGACCAGCGCGGGCACGACCAGGCGCATGATCAGCGCCGCGGCCAGGCAGGCCAGGGCCCACCACAGGGCCCAGCGCTGCCACAGCGGGTAGGGCGAGAGGGCCAGCGGAGCCAGGGCCCCGGCGACGACGAGGGTCCCGGCCCAGCCGCGGGCGCCGAGCTCGTGGACGCGCAAGCCCGCGTCGCAGCCGAAGCCGAGCACCAAAATGCTCAGCGCGACCGAGGGCAGCCCCAGCCCTCCGAGGCCCAGACCCCCGAGGCTCTCGAGCTCGAGACCGACGCCAGCCCAGGCCAGCCAGACCCAGACCGAGGCCAGACCCAGGCCCATGACCAGGACCGGGACCACGCGGCGCACGACGATCGACAGGGCCAGGATCAGCCCCGCGCAGCAGGCCACGATCGCCGTCGCCGCGTCGCGTCGGAGCTGGGTCGCGAGCGCGGCCTCACTCAGGCGAGGATCGATCAGCGCGACGCTGACCGGCAGGCCGTCGACGGCGGCCTCGAGCTCGGCGCGCAGCTCGTTGGCGGTCCGGTCTGAGCGCAGCGCGATCAGGGCTCGGTCCCCGCTGGCCGCGATCAGATCTCCGCTCGCGCTGACCTGCGGCCCGTGGCTGCCCGGGGCCTCGGCGACGTGCCCGAGCCGCCCGGCCTCGCCCTTGGCGAGCTCGTGAACGCCGAGGGGATCGCGGCGTGGCTGCTCGCCGGAGACCGAGAACAGCGGGCTCGTCAGCCGCGCGTCGAGGCCCTGGACCTCCGCGAGCATGCGCGCGTCGGACAGGCGCTCGGCGAGGGCGTCGTGGGTCTCGATCGGGAGCAGGTAGAGGGCGTGGGCGTCGAGCCAGCGGGTGATCTCGGTCCGCGGTGGGGCCAGCGGCACGCGCTCCTCGCCGAGCGCCTCTTCGATCGCAAAGGCGGCCTCGTCGAGGATCGTGCGCGGATCGCTGGGGTCGTCGTCGCCCGGACCGTCGGCCGATTCGAGGCCGTCGGGCAGCGCGCGCAGCAGGACCAGCGGCCGCCCCTCGCTCGCGCGGTGGACCTCCGGGACCAGCGAGTCGAGCGCGCCGGACCACAGCGACGACGCGCGGTCGAGCTGGATCAGCTGGACCAGGGCCACGAGCGTGACCAGGGCCCACACGCCCAAGATCACCAGCGCGAGCGGGCGCGGCAACGGACCGAGGCGAGCAGCCGCGCGGGGCTCGTCCGCGCGCGCGCGCGCGGTCGTCTGCCCCTTGGCTTCGCCTTGGCCCTCGCTCACGCGCCCGGACATTATCAGCTCGCGCGCGGGCTGCTGATATAACCGGCCGCGCATGACCGATGTCCTGCCTCTCAACCCCGCCCAGCGCGCCGGCGTCGACTACCGCGGCGGGCCGCTGCTGCTGCTCGCGGGCGCCGGGACCGGCAAGACCCGAGTCATCACCCACCGGGTGGCCGCGCTGATCGACGAGGGCGTGCCCGCGTGGCGGATCCTCGCCGTGACCTTCACCAACAAGGCCGCGAGCGAGATGCGCGAGCGGATCGCCGGCTTGCTCGGGCTCGAGCTCGACGAGCTCCGCCGCAGCGGCCCGTGGATCGGCACCTTCCACTCGATCTGCGCCAGGATCCTACGCCGCCACGGCGAGGCCGTTGGGCTCACCCGCAACTTTGCGATCTACGACGCCGACGATCAAAAGAAGCTGATGAACCGGGTCCTCAAGGCCCTCGACATCGACACCGTCGGGTTCTCGGCCCGCGCCGCCCTCGGCAAGATCGACAGCGCCAAGAACCTCGGCCGCGGGCGCGAGCGCCTGTCCGAGATGGGCTACGGCGAGCCGATCCACACCTGGACGGACCGGGCCTGGGCGCTCTACGAAGATCAGCTCCGGGCCGCCGACGCGGCCGACTTTGGCGATCTGCTCACGCTCGCCGTCAAGCTGCTGCGCGAGGCCGGGACCGGGCCGACACCGACGCCGGGCGCCGAGGCCGAGCGCGGTCCTCGGCGCACCGTCAAGCTCCACACCGACCGGGCCCCAGACCAAAACGCGGGCAAGTCGCGCGCCGTGGACCCGGTCCTCGGTCTTCGGCGGCGCTTCTTCCACGTCGTCGTCGACGAGTACCAGGACACCAACCCGGTCCAGGCCGAGCTCGTGGATCTGCTGTGCAGCGAGCACGCGCAGCTGTGCGTGGTCGGCGACGACGACCAGGCGATCTACGGCTGGCGCGGGGCCGACGTCGGCCAGATCCTCGGCTTCCCCGATCGCCACCGCGGCTGCGAGGTCATTCGGCTCGAGCAAAATTACCGCAGCACCGCGCTGATCCTCGACTGCGCCAACGCCGTCATCCGCCACGGCGCCCGGCGCCACGACAAGCAGCTGTGGAGCGAGCTCGGGCCCGGCGAGGCCGTCGAGCTCCACGGCTTCGCCGACGAGCGCGACGAGGCGCGCTTCGTCGCGCGCACGGTCCAGCGGGCGATCGACGAGGGCGAGAGCCCCTCGCAGATCGCGGTGTTCTATCGGACCCACGCCCAGTCGCGGCCCCTCGAAGAGGCCATGCGCATGTACGGGATCCGCTACCGGATGCTCGGCGGGATCCGCTTCTACGACCGCCGCGAGATCAAGGATCTCGTCAGCTACCTGCGCCTGCTGACCAAC
The DNA here is from genome assembly GCF_002994615.1 of Enhygromyxa salina. Lineage (GTDB taxonomy): Bacteria > Myxococcota_A > Polyangia > Nannocystales > Nannocystaceae > Plesiocystis > Plesiocystis salina_A. The sequence continues at coordinate 21,633 of NZ_PVNK01000037.1, forward strand.
CCGGGCTCGGACCTCGACTGCCTCCGGGTTATCAACGTGCCCGCGCGGCGGATCGGGGCCAAGACCATCGAGCGCCTGTCGAGCTGGGCGGCGCGCAACCGCAGCTCGCTCTACGAGGCGACCGGCACCGCGTCGAAGCACGGCGCCGACGCGGGCCTCGGCAAGGCCGCGCAGCGGGCCGTGCGCGGGTTCTGGGAGCTGGTCGAAGAGCTCCGCGAGCTCGCCCAGGCCGACAAGCTGAGCCACGACCAGATCGCCGCGCTCGTCGTCGAGCGCTCGGCCTACGTCGAGTCGCTCGAGCAAGAGCCCGACGGCGACACGCGGATCGAGAACCTCAACGAGTTCATCGGCGCGCTCGAGCAGTTCGTGGCCGAGCAGCCCGAGGCCAGCCTCGCCGAGTACCTCGAGCAGATCTCGCTCGCGACCGACAGCGACGACCAGCGCGTCGACGAGGCGATCACCTTGATGACGATCCACTCGGCCAAGGGCCTCGAGTTCGATCGCGTGATCCTCACGGGCATGGAGGAGGGCGTGTTCCCCCACATCCGCGTGCTCAAGGGCGACGACCCGCTCGCGCTCGAAGAGGAGCGGAGGCTGGTCTACGTCGCCCTGACCCGGGCCCGGCGCAAGCTCGCGCTCAGCTACGTGCAGTCGCGCTTTTTGTGGGGCGACAGCCAGCAAAACGAGCCGTCTCAATTCCTGCGCCAGCTGCCCGAAGAGGCGATCACGCGCCACGGCCTCGCGACCGCCCGCCGTCGACGTCGCGCGCTCGAGTCCGCCCCGCGCAAGCGCGAGTCGCGGTGGGACGACGACATCGAGCTCGAGCCCGAGTTCTCGGGCACGACGGCGGTCGGGCGCGGCCGCGGCCGCTCTGGCGACGACGGCGGCCAGCCGAGCATCGACTACGACGCCGACGAGACCGTGCAGGTGTTTCGCGGCATGCAGGTCCGCCACGCGAAGTTCGGCGTCGGGACCGTGGTCTCGTGGAGCGGGACGGGGGCGCAGATGAAGCTGACCCTGAGCTTCGGGAGCGGCCGCAAGACGATCATGGCCCGCTTCTGCCAGCCGCTCTAGCAGCCCGGGGTGCTAGGGCGAAGCCTCGGCCAGGCGATCGAGGAAGGCCCGGGGGTCGGCCTTGTCCGGGATCGGCACCCAGGTCTCGTCGAACTCGATCCCGGCCGTGGCCGCGTGGCCGCGGGCGGAGTCGTAGTCGCCGAGCCGGACCTCGAGCGCGGCCGCGTAGAAGTAGCGCAGGCCCCGGCGGAAGGGGTCGGGCTCGAGCTCGATCTCGAACAGGAGCGCGTCGCGGGTGATCTGGGCCAGCTCGATCGTGCCAGCGTTGGCCACGATCACCAGCGACTCGAGATCGTCGACCATGGCCAGGGCCAGGACCTCGTCGAGCTCTTGCTCGCCGAGGGTCAGCTGACGGATCAGCTCCGTGAGTCGCTCGGCGGCCTCGATCGCGCCGTTGCGTTCACGCTCGAGCGCCGTCACGCCGAGCATCGCCCCAGTGTGATTGGGCAGGAGATCGAGCGCGAGGGTGAAGTGCTCCTCGGCCGCGTCGAGGCGCTTGGCCGAGAGCGCGATCTCACCGCGCAGCGCCGCGAGCTGGGCCCGCTGGGTCGGATCGCCGATCTCCTCGTAGCGCCCGGCCGCGTCCGCGGCCAGCTCCTCGGCCTCGTCGAGCTGGCCCTCCTCGTAGGCGATCGCCGCGAGGATGTAGGTGACCGAGGGATCGTCGAAGCCACCCTCGAGCGCCTGGTGCAGGAAGGGGCGGGCGGCCGCGCCCGAGTAGGCCTGGAGCTGGACGCTGGCCCACATGTACGCGAGGTCCGGGGTCAGGTGGGCCTCGGCGGCCAGGGCCGCGAGATCGCTGTTCATGATCGCCGAGGCCCGCTTGGCGACCTCGGGGTTGGGCGGGCACGAGGCCGCGAACCCGGTCACCCGGACCCGCGCGATCCGGGCCTGAGTTGCGAGGGCCGGCGAGCTCTTGCCGGCCTCGATCGCGGCGTCGAGGTTGGTCAGCAGGGCCTCGACCGCGAGGTCTCCGGGCGCGACCTTGGTCGCGGGGTCGTAGTCGACCGTGCGCGCGTGGGGCCCGGGCTCATCGGGCAGGCGCCAGGCCACGCCGCGGATGCAGGTCGTGAAGTACATCGAGGCGAGGTCGGCCCGCGCGACCGCGACCCAGTGCCGACCCGAGCCCGACGCCGCCGCGCTCAGGGCCTTGTCGGCGCTTTGGGCCTTGCCCTCGCGCAGGAGCTCGCGGGCCTCGTTCATGGCCGCGAGGGTCGACTGGTTGACGTGGGCCTTGGCGACGTCGATCAGCGGGCTGAGATCTTGCCACGCGGGCCAGCTGCCCATCGGGACCTCGGCTTGGCGGCCGAGCGTCCCTCGCACGCAGCCAGCGCTGCCGATCGCGCCGACGCTGGCGCAGGTGAGCAGCAGCGCGGTCAGCAGCTTGGCGGGCCAGGTCGGGAGCGCGGGCATCGAGGCGCGAGCCTACAATATTTGCCCCCCACGACCGGCCGGGGCGCTGCCACGCACGGCCGGTCGCTCGTTTCTCGCTCGGTGGGCTGGGATGAGCTTCGCGATCAGGGGCATGGGTCGCGCTTGGCGCGGGCTTCAGACGGACGCTCAAAACCCCCGCAGCGCCCGGCGTTGCTCGTCCAGCGTCAGCTTTGCCCCAACGTCGAGGAAGCTCGCGCGCTCGATCGCGGCGGCCCAGCTTCGCTTGGGCCAGCGCGCCGCCGTCAGGCCATGGATCAGCTTGAGCGTGCGAAACGCGTCAAAGGACTCGCGCAGGCGTCGCTCGAGCTGCGCCGCCCGGTAGCGATCGGTGAGCGCGCGTGCAGCCCCGAGCGCCTCGTGCAGTTGTGGGATGTCTTCGAACTCCTCGCACAGCTGCGCGAGCGCGCCGAGGCCCGCATCGACCTCGCCGCGGCCGATCGACCCGTGCGCGGCCAGGACCCGCGCCAGCGTCTCGAACACCCGGGGGTCGTACACACGCAGATCCTCGCCGGCGAGCAGGGCCTCGACCGCGGGCCCGGTGCCGAAGGGCGCCCGCGAAGATCGGCGCGAGCGGATCTCGACCGGCGCGCCGCCGACCGAGCGCACGGGCCCGAGCTTGGCGACCTTGTTGAGGAGATAAAAATCCTCGCCCGCCTTTCGTCGCGGGAACCCGCGGACCCCCGCGTAGGCCGAGCACGACACGCTGATCAAGCTCCCGATCGTGTGAAAGGCGTAGCCCGACCCGGCGAAGCGGAGCCCGGCGACGTAGTAGCGCAGGCTCAGCTCATAGCGAAGGGTGGCCTCGTGGGCGCGGGCGTCGTCGCCGGGCACGTGCCAAAAGGGCGCGACCACGGCCGCCGCGTCGAGCCCCGCGACGCGCTCGAAGTGCTCGGCGGGCAGCCGCGCGTCGGCGTCGGTCGAGTGGATCCACGGCCAGCGCAGCGCGCCGAGCTCGTGGAGCCGCAAGACCAGATCCGCGCCGATCTTGCGCGCGAGCCCGACCCCGTCCTCGGGCCCAAACGAGCGCTCCTCTCGGCAGCGATCGACCAGCAACACATCGAGGTCGCCGACGCGGTGCAGGCTCAGCCCTGCCGGGCCGCGCCAGCGCAGCGCTCGAGCCTCGACGCGCTCGAGCAGCTCCTCGCTCGCGTCGCAGCCCGCGGGGGCGTTGACAACCAGCACGCACAAGACCGAGCCCCGCCCGGCCGGCGCGGACGCAGCCTCGAGACACTCGACCCCTTCACGCCGGGCCGGAATGACCACCGCATGAGCCCAGGGACCAAGGCGACACAGCTGCTCGAGCTCGCCGCATCCGGCCTCTGCTTCCGCGTAGCGCCCGAGGTACTTCGTCACCGACACGTCGCTTCAGAGTCGAGCCCGCTCGCCCGCGTGTCCAGGCCGAAGACGATCTGGCTGAGACCTCGACCTCGCTCGCCCCACGCGCACCCCCCAGCTCGCAAGACAACCCCAAGTCGCGCCGCGATCTCCGAGGGCTTCGCGGAGCGCGACGACGCCAACGTGGACGACGACGACAGGTGCGGGCTTCGTCCTGGCGGGCGTCGAGGCGCCCTGGAGGGGGGCGTTTTCAATGCAGAGCAGGGCGCAGGGGGAGCTCCGCGACGAGCTTGGCCTCGAGCTTCAGCAGATCTGCGACGCGGGCGTCGACCTGCGCGGGCTCGAACAGCGTCCGCGCGAGGCGATGAAACAGCCCGACGTGGCGCGCCTCCGAGCGAGTCAGCTCGGCGTAGAAGTCCTTGATCTCGCCCTCGGGCAAGGCCGCGGCGACCATGCCGAAGCGCTCGCAGCCCCGGGCCTCGACCACGCCGCCCATGACCAGGCGATCGAGCAGCCGCGCGTCCCGGCCCCCGCGAACCCAGCGGATCAGGCCCTCGACGTAGGGGTCCTTCTCGTCGGGTCGCAGCGTGAGCCCGCGGGCCTCGATCAAGCGGTAGACCTGATGAAAGTGCTCGAGCTCCTCGCGCGCGAACGCGATCATCGGCTCGAGCAGCTCGCGGCGATCGGGGTAGCGCACGACGAAGGCCATGCCCGTGGCCGAGGCCTTGCGCTCGCACGCGGCGTGGTCGAGCAAGAAGGCGTCGAACTCGGCGAGCACGAGCTCGACCCAAGCCGTGGGCGTGGGAGTAGCGAGCGGGAGCACGCGCGGAGCCTAACCCAACCCCGTGCTCCAGTGCCTCGCGCCGCCTCGCCTGGCCTGCTCACCGGGGGCTTTGGGCCGACCACCGCGGCGGTTTGGCTTCGCGCCCTCGACGAAAATTCCGGCGCGAGGACACGAGACGCTGGACCACGGGCGCCGACCGCGTTAGCCGCCGCCGATCTTGTTTTGCGCCTTGGCCATGCGCGCGGCGGCCTTGGACGAGCCGTAGCTCTTGGCCTTCTTGTACTCGTCGAGCGCGTCGCGGTAGCGCAGGACCGAGTAGTAGGCGTCGCCGAGCTTGATCCGGTAGTTGCTGTTCTTGGGCGCGGCCTTGACGGCCTTCTCGGCGTAGAGCACGGCCTTTTGGCTCGAGCCGGTGTCGAAGTACACGTCTGAGAGGCCCATCAGCGCCATCGCGTTGCGCTGGTCGTAGCTGATCGCCTGGTTGAACAGGCCCTTGGCCTCGTTGCGCTTACCGGCCCGGAGCGCGGCCATGCCCTGCGCGGCCAGGTTCGCCGCCTTGGACGGGTTGCGGGCGTTGGCGCCGAGCTTCTCGTTGCCCCGCGCTCGCTTGCCGGATCGCTTGCCGCTGGGCTTGTCCTCGTCGACCTCGCCCTCGGTCTCGCCTTCATCGAGCTCGAGCTGGCCCCCGGCCTGGCCCCCGGCCTCGTCTTGTTCGGCCACGGGCACGGGCGCGGGCAGGGGGGCCGGCGCTGGGGCGGCGCTGGACACGGCGATCCCGGCCCCGCGCGCGGCGTCGAGGGCCCGGCTCTGGACCAGCAAGGACCCGGCGCTGCGCTCGTTGCCCTCGCCGGTCCCGAGCTCCATGGCCAGGAGCGCCTCGGCCTTCTGGGCGGCGAGGTCTTTGTCGTCTTCGGCGAGGACGTCGAGCCAGCGCGCGGCCGAGAGCTCGGCCTCGGTGAACTCGCCCTTGGCGGCGCGCTCTTGAAAATCGGCCAGCATCGCGGGCGTCAGGCCCGAGCGCTCGCGGGCCTCGTCGTCTTCGGGATCGAAGAGCAGCGCCATCGTGTAGTACTCGCGCGCGAAGCCCTTGCCCTCGGGCGTGTCCCAGTAGCGGTCGCCGAGGTTGTTGAGCGTGGCGCCGAACTCGGTGCGAAGCTCCTCGGCGCGCTCGTCTCCGGCGTCGTCGGCCGTGCCCTCGAGCTTCTCGAGCTCGATGACCTTCATGAGGGCGGTCGGCGTCGAGGGCTCGTCGTCGGGCGGGTAGATCCACTGGGTCTTGGACGCCGCGACCCGGGCGTCGTTGGTCAGCGCGTCGATCTGGCTGAGCTCTTCTTCGGTCGGGTCGCCGCCGACGAGCATCCAGGTCACCCCGACGCCGAGCAGCAGCGCCGTGGCCCCGGCGATCAGCGGCCACAGCCAGCGGTTGCCCTGCTGAATGAACACCGCGTTGGGGTTGGGCATCTGCGCGAGCAGCTGCTCGCGGCGCTCGGACTCGACCTCCGGCAGCGGCAGGTCGTCCCACGCGGTCGTGATCCCGGCGGCGATCTGGGCCTCGCACAGCGCAGCCTCGAAGTCGTCCATGTTGGCCCAGCGCCCCTCGGGCTCCTTGACCAGGCAGCGCATGATCACGTCGGCGAGCTCCTGCGGGATCTCGCGGTCGGGGCGGCAGTCCTTGACCGGCTTGGGCTCCTCGTAGAGCTGCTGCTGAAGCAGCTCCTGGATGTTCTCGGCCAAGAAGGGCGGGTAGCCGACGAGCAGCTCGTAGGCCATGCAGCCCATCGCGTAGATGTCGAGGCGGCCGTCGAATTTGGTCCCGGAGATCTGCTCCGGGGCCATGTAGTGGGGGGTCCCGGCGATCGTGGTGCCGTTTTCCTGGCCGGCCGCGAGCATCGCGGAGATGCCAAAATCGACGATCTTGACGACCTCGCGCCCCTCGTCTTCGACGATGATGATGTTCTCGGGCTTGATGTCGCGGTGGACGATGCCGGCCTTGTGGGCGACCGACAGGCCCTTGCACATCTGGCGCATCAGGCCGATCAGGCGCGGCGGCTCGATCCAGTCGTCCTCGGTCGGCGGGACCAGATCCCCGCCTGGGATCAGCTCCATGCAAAAGAACAAGCGCCCGTCCGAGAGCTCGCCGAAGTCGTAGATCTCGACGATGTTCTTCGACCCGATCCGGCTGGCCGCGCGGGCCTCGTCGCGGAACACCTGGGCCATGTTGGCCTCTTGGGAGAGGTCGAAGCGGAGGATCTTGAGCGCGACCTTGCGCTCGATGTCGATGTGCTCGGCCTCGTAGACGACCCCCATGCCGCCCTCGCCGAGCCAGCGAGTGATCCGGTAGCGCGTGCCGGGCACGACCTTGCCCGGGGTCAGGCGGAGCCGCGGCTGGTCGGCGCCGGGCTCCGACAGGCCCTCGATCCCGGCCATCTGTGTGTGTTTGTAGCGCGACTCCTGGAAGTCCTCGGAGGTCGGTCGGGCCTCGGCCGCCGCCCGACCCATCGGGTCGGGGTTGGTCGGCGCGTAGCCCGGCGCGTGCACGGGGGCCTGGCTAGTTGGCCGGCCGTCCGCATCCGTTGCGGGCAGGATGTCGAGGGTGGCTTGTTGCGCCAGCGCCTGGGCCCTGGCTTGGGCCCGCGCTTGCTTGAGCTGCGCAGCTGCTGCGGGACTCGGCGCGGGCGGCTGGTCAGGAGCCTCAGCTGGAGCCCGAGCTGGAGGTGGCGGCACCGTGCCGACGATCGTGCGCTTGGGTGAAGAAGGTCGCGGGGCGCGCTCGGGCATCGCCGGGGTTGTCGGGGGTTTTGGCATCGACACGAGGGCCTCGGGGGCTGCAGTCAAGTCAAGCGAGGGTGTCCCCAGTCTTACACGTTTTGTGACTACCTGCGACCGCGGGCGCATCGAATGCGAGCCTGTTCGGCTCGACCCGAGCGCGCCTTTTACCAACGGACGAGCCCTTGTCAGTCGATGTCCAGCGTGACGCAGGCGGGCGTCTCGATCCGCGCCGACTCGAGCTCGCCGAGCGAGAGCACCGGGACATGCGGTCGCGCACCCGCGAGGATGCTGGCGAAGACCGGGCGCGCGCGGCTGCTACATAGCAACAGCGGCGGTCGCCTGGCGGCGCAGGCCTCGACTCGGGACACGAAGCGCGCGCGCTCGGTGGCCGTGAGCGCGAGGGCGATCCCGCGGTCGTCGAGCTGCGCGCGGGCGAGCATCTCATCTTCGAGGTCGATCGTCGGGCGGATCCAACACGGCTGGCCGAGCGACGCCACGCCATCGCACAAGTCCCGAACCCAGTGATCTGCGAGGAGCTCGCGGGCGTGCTCGGGCCAGTGCACGCGCTCGGCCGGGTCATGGAAGACACGGCGCTGAGCGAGGGCTTCGACGAGCGCGTCGATGCTCGGGGCGGGGATCCGCTCGCGGACAAAGGCACGCACGATCGCGAGCAAGTCGATCGGCTCGACCACGCGCGTGGCCTGGCGGACGAGGCTCGGGTGGCGGCGGCGCGTGGCCTCGAGCTCGGCCTCGATCTGTTCGAGGGTCACGAGGTGCTCGGCGCTGTCCATCAGCAGGCGGAAGCAGCCGAGCAGCAGGGCGTCGTCGTCGCTCGCGGGCCGGTCGCTGCTGGCCTGGGTTGGCGCGCGGTCGCGGCCGAGCACGCGCTCGCCGAGGCGCAGCTCGAACTCGCTGGCGTCGAGCACCGCCTGGGGACCGGCGGGGACCAGGACCAGGCGCGGGACCGGGATCGCCAGGGCCAGCTGACAGCGGCTGCGCAGGCCCGCGAGCGCCTTGATCGCCGAGCCGCGGGCGCTCGCTGCGACGTGGGCGTGGACGCGGATCTCGGGCTCGAGCTTGGGCTCGCGCGCATCGTGCTCGCGCGCGGCGATCCACAGGGCGAGCGCGACGAGGCCGACGGCTGTGGTTGCAAAGGCCAGCCCCGGCATCCCGGGGATCGGCGCGAGGAGGCCGAGCATCACGGCCGGGACCAGGAGCATCGCCGGCTCGAGCCAGCGCGCGCGGGCGCGCTCGGTCACCCGGTCGACCCGCGCGACGAGGACCGCGGCCGCGAGCGCGATCAACAGCGCGGGCAGCTGGGCGAGGAGCCCGTCGCCGATCGCGAGCTTGCCGTAGACCGCCAGGCTCTCGCCGACGCCCAGACCCCCGCGCAGACCGCCAACCGCGACCCCGCCGATCAGGTTGATGCCCGTGATCAGCAGCCCGACCACGGCGTCACCCTTGACCCAGCGCATGACCCCGTCCATGCGCGCGAAGAATTCCGAGCGCTCGATCAGCGCCGCGCGCCGGGCCTGGGCCTCGCGCGGGCTGACCGTGCCCGCGCGCAGATCTGCGTCGATCGCCGCCTGTTGACCGGGCATCCCGTCGAGCGCGAAGCGAGCCGCGACCTCAGCCACGCGCTCGGCCCCGCGCGCGATCACGAAGTACTGGATCGCCGTGATCACGGCGAACATGACCGCGCCGACCAGCAGATCACCGCGGACGACCAGGCTCGCGAATGCATCGATCACCTGGCCGGCGTCGGCCTGCGACAGGATCAAGCGCGTGGTCGAGACGTTGAGCGCGAGGCGGTAGAGGGTCAGCAGCAGGACCAGGGTCGGGAACGCGAGGAACTCTGCCGCCCGTCGGACCCGCAGCCCCGCGACCAGCATCAAGACGGCCCCAGCCAGGCTCAGCGACAAGAGCAGGTCCACGACCGCCGTCGGCAGCGGCAGCAGCAGGCACAGCAGCAAGGCCACGACCACGATCGCCGGAGCCAGCCGCGGCAGCTCGCGCGCGAGCGAGCGCAAGCCACCGACGAGACGCGAAGAGCCAGCCCCAGACACGTCGGCGCAGGCTAGCAGTCCCCGCCCGATCCCGGCATTTTTCGGCGGACGCGCGCGCGAGCCGATGCGGCGCGCCGACGAGCTCGAGTTGCAGCGCTCAGATCAAGCCAGCTCTTGCCCGTCGAGCCAGGCGACCGTCTGGTTGCGGCCGCGATGCTTGGCTCGGTACAGGGCCATGTCGGCGTGGTCGAGCAGGACCTCGGGGGCGAGCTCGTGCTCGGGCGACTGAATCGCGACGCCGACGGAGACCGTCTGCGGCCCCGGGTGCCCGAGGCGATCTTCACCGAGGGCTTCGACGGCTTCACGGAGGCGCTCGGCCACCTGCAGGCCCGTCTCGCCGTCGGTGTCCGGGCACAGGACCGCAAATTCCTCGCCGCCGTAGCGCGCGACCAGATCCGAGCGACGGCTGTGGCGGCGCAGGGTCTCCGCGACCGCGCACAGGGTCTGGTCACCCACGAGGTGGCCGTGGGCGTCGTTGACCCGCTTGAACAGATCGAGGTCGAGCATCAGCACGCACAGCGGCTGGCTGCGCCGGGCGGCGGCCGCCTGCAGCTGCGGCAGCGACTCTCGCAGGAAGCGGCGGTTGAACAGGCCCGTGAGGCCGTCGTGGAGCGAGGCCGAGCGCAGGCGGTCCATCAGCCGGCCGGTGAGCCCCCCGAAGGTGACGAACACGACCGCGGTCGCGACCCCCGAGTAGATCAGCGCCATCTGGCAGACGTCATCGGAGAGGTCGGCGCCGGTCAGCTTGAACACCACCCACAGCCCCAGCGGCGCGCCTGGAGCCAAGCCGAGCCCGATCGCGGCCCAGGTCCACGCGGAGCGAGGGTTGACCCACCGCCTCGTAGAAGTCCACCTGGTCACCTTCGCGCAGTCTACCAGGACGTGGCACCAGCCGACGAAGCCCCTTGTTATGCTCTCGGCCCAAGCTGCCTTCCTCCCCATGTCCTCCCTCTGCGACCACCCTCGGCCAGGTCGCTCGCTTGGCTCCGGGCCGTCACCCGAGCCCTCACTTGGGGTGAGCGGTCGGCTTCGTCGCGGTCTGGGTGGAGCGTGTGCCGCGTCGGTCATGGCGGTGACCACGGGCGTGTCCGCGAGTCCGCTCGACGAGCCGTGCCGACCCACGGTCCTATGCGAGGTCAGAGTCGAGGATCTGCCCGCGGTCCTGCTCGCGAGCGGAGACTACGCGGTGTCGGTCAGCGACGGGCGTCGCCAGGCGCTCCCGAGCAGCGGTGAGCTTCAGGTCATGGTCTACGAGCCGGTCGTCGTGAAGCTCGACGGCGCGGCCTTCGAAGGCTCGGTCGAGCTCTCACCCGACGCCTGCGACGGCCACGCCCATGTCATCCACGCCGCGCCCAAGCCCGCTCAGTTGCTGTTTCAGGCCGGCGCCGTGCCCCTGTCCGAGCTGATCGTCAGCTGCGTCGCCGGCTGCCCCTACCAGTCGCGGACCGCCGACAGCTTCCCCGAGTTGCCCTTCCCGCGCGGCGAGACCGAGGCCCTCGTCGAGCTCGAGTTCAAGGCCCGCGGCCACCGCTCGCACGCCGACTCGTTCAAGCTCAGCCCCGGTCAAAACCCGATCCGCGTCAGCCTCGAACGAATCCGCTAGCGCCACGGCGGGACGTGGCGGCTGCGCGCAGGGCGTCGGCTTCGGCGATGACCCCGTCTTCGTCGGCCGTGCACGCGAGCCGGACGAGGGCGGCGCCGAGCTCCGACCCGGTCAGCGAGGAGTAGCGCGCGCGGGTGCGCTTGGCACCGAGCGCGCCGAGGACCGAGAGCACGCCGTCCGAGATCACCGAGGCGACGCGCTCGCCCGCCCGGGGCTCGTCGCGGTCGTCGCCGCTGATGAACCCGGGCCGGGCGATCACGTAGGGCAGGCCGCTCTCGCGCACGGCGAGCTCCACACGCCTGCGCACGGCCATGTACGCGTTCATCGAGGGGCGGTCGGCGCCGAGCGCCGACAGGTACACGAAGCGCGGGCGACTGCCCGAGGCGAGCGCGGCCTCGAGCAGCATGATCGGCAGCCCGTAGTCGACGGCCTCGTAGGTGTCGGCGACCGCCGAGCCCGAGCCCCGCTTGCCGCGCTTGCGCGTGGTCCCGAGCAGGGCATGGATCTGGCTGGGCGCGAGGCGCTCGAGCGTGGCCTGGATCTCGGCGGGGACCCACGGGGTCGTGTCGACCCGCGCGCCGAGCTCCTCGAAGTGCGCGCGCCAGTGATCGAGGCGCGCGCTGTCGGGCCGCACGTGGGCGACGGCGTCGAGCCCCCAGGCGATGGCCTCGCGGACGACCGCGCGCCCGGTGTAGCCGGTCGCCCCGGCGACGAACACGAGCTCGGCGGGAGATGTCGGGCCGTCCATGCCGCAGCCTATACCACCGCGCCCTGGACTCTACGGGCCTGGGGCCGCCGAGCCGCCGAGTCGACGATCTTTGCGGGTCGATGTCAGGGCCCGCGCGCCGGGCACCTTCGCGGCGATCGAGCGCGAGAAGCCCCCGAGTTCATGCAGAGCGTCCAGGGGCCCGGGTGAGCGCCCCTGCCGCGAGCTCCTCGAGCTCCTCGCGGGTCAGGACCTCGCTCTCGCGCCCGTAGAGCAAGCCCCAGCTGCGGCCAAACTGAAGCTCGCGCCGCGACTGCAGGAGGCGGTGCTCTCGCTCTTCTCGCGGTGTCAACACCCACCCCACCAAAAACAGGGGCATGAAGAAGGGGAGTAACAAGAGCGCCATAATTTAACCGTAGCGTCTCGCGTCGACGCGACAAGCGTCCGAAGGACCGGTAGCCCAGCTCACGACGACCGGGTGCCGCGACACCTTTGCCGCGCCCGCGGCGGGCAGTAACGTGGATCGCATGCGGAGCTGGAGCCTGTCGGACCTCGCGCTCGCTCGGCCGGTCACGGTCGCGATGTTGCTGGTCGCCGTCTTCCTGCTCGGGACCATCGCGATGGTCAAGCTCCCGCTCGCGTTCTTGCCGGCCGAGGCGGTCTCGCGCGTCCAGATCCGCGTCAACATCACCACGACCTCGCCCGAGATCCTCGAGCGCGAGGTCATTCGCCCGCTCGAGGACGCGGTCGCCGGGGTCGGCGACCTCGACACGATGAGCGTGTCGAGCGGCTCTTGGGGGGTGCGCATGCGCCTGCAGTTCCGGCCCGGGACCGACATCGACGCCCGCAAGCTCGAGCTGCGTGAGCGCGTCGACCGGGCCCGGGGGCTGCTGCCCGACTCGGTCCAGACCGTCGAGCTGAGCTCGTCGCAAGGTGCCGCCGACGAGCCGATCATGCGGGTCCGGATCGCCAGCGACAAGCAGCTCGACGGCGAGTACTACCTGATCGAGCGCCGGGTCGTGCGCGCGATCGAGCGGATCGAGGGCGTGGCTTCGGTCGAGCTCGAGGGCGTCGAGCCCCACGAGCTCGAGGTCGCGCTCGACCTCGACGCCGCGCGCAGTCACGGGATCGCGCTCGCCGACGTCGGCGGCGCCGTGCGTCAGTCCCAGCGCGGGCGCAGCCTCGGGACCCTGCGTCGAACCAGCCGCGACACCGGGCTGCGCAGCCCCGGGGCCCCGGCCGAGGCCGAGCACTTCGCCGCGCTCCCGGTCGAGCGCGGAGCCGCGAGCGCGGGCCAAAGCGAGGACGAGGCGGACGCGCTGACCCTCAGCGGCGGGACCGACGAAGGCGCCGGCTCCAGCGCGGGCTCGACCACGATCGCCGGATCCGGATCCGCCGCGCGCGACCGGTCCTTCGCCCGCCTCGGCGAGGTCGCCGGGATCGCCATGCACCCCAAGGAGCAGCGCCGCGGCAGCCGCCTCAACGGGCGCCCGGCGATCAACCTCGAGGTCTTCGCCGAGGCCGGCGCGAGCCCGGTCGACGTGTCGACCGCGGTCCGCGAGGTCGTCGACGGCCTCCGCGGCGACCCGGCGCTCGGCGGCATCGACGTCGCGGTGTTCGAGGATCAGGGCACGGTGATCCTCAGCACCCTCGGGGATCTGCGCGACACCGGGCTCTACGGCGGGCTGATCGGCGTGATCGTGCTGTTCGGCTTTCTCCACCGCTGGCGGACCACGCTGACCGCCGCGGTCTGCATCCCGCTGAGCGTGCTCGCAGCTTGCGGGGTGCTGTTTTTGCGCGGCAGCGAGCTCAACTGCATCGTGCTCCTCGGCCTCGTGCTGTGCGTGGGCATGTTGATCGACAACGCGGTCGTGATCGTCGAGTCGATCCAGCTGCATCTGCAGCGCGGCGAGTCCCGGCTCGAGGCCGCGCGGCAGGGCGCGCGCGAGGTCGGCCTCGCGACCGTCGCCTCGACGATGTCGAGCGTGATCGTGTTCTTGCCGATGATCGTCGGTGGCGGCGGCGGCGGCGAGATGTACACCTACATGCGGCCGCTCGGCGCGACCTTCGTGACCGCGCTGGTCGCGAGCTTGTTGGTCTCGCAGCTGGCCGTGCCCCTGCTGATGGCCCTGCGCGCGCCCGCGCGCTGGCGCCGGACCAAGCCCCGCGGCGCGGACGACGAGTCGAGCTACCGGCAAACCCGCAACGTGGTCCTCGAGCCGATCGCTCGCCTCTACGCCCGCTTTGTGTCGTGGACGATCGCCCACCCCCGGCTGACCCTGCTCGTCGGGCTGGGGCTGTGCGTCACCGCGGTCTACCCGGCCATGAACATGCAGGTCGACATGGGCACCGACGAGAAGATGGTTGCGATGCCGATCCGCCTCGAGCTGACCGGCAGCCGCGACGTCGAGGAGGTCGAGGCCCGGGTCGTGGTCGCCGAGCGGGCGCTGCTCGGGGCCAAGGACGAGATCGGGATCGAGACCCTGACCTGCCGCTACCGCGACTGGGGCGCCTGGTGCGACGCGTTCCCGGGCACGGACATCCAGTCCGAGCAGCAGATGTCCGACTTCAAGCAGCGCATCGCCGACGCCCTGCCCGAGCAGCCCGGCGTCCGCTACCACGTCGGTGAGCGCGACGGCTGGTGGATGCGCAACCGCGACCCGCGCGAGGTTCAGTTCGTGCTCCGGGGCGAGGACATGTCGACGCTCTTCGAGCAGTCCGAGCGCTTCGCCAACCACCTGGCTGCGCGCCTGCCCAAGGGCAGCGCCGACAACCCCGACGCGGGCGGCTACGACACGATCACCGGGCCCTTCAACGAGGGCAACCAGGAGCTGCACGTCGTGCTCGACATCGATCGCCTCCGTCGCCTCGGCCTGCGCGCGAGCGACGTCGCGCAGATGGTCTCGCTCGCGTTCGAGGGCGTGCCGCTCGGCAGCATCCGCGGGCCCCAGGGCGAGGTCTCGCTGCGGCTGTCGACCGGTCGCCTCAGCGAGGGGCGGCGGGGGGCCGGGTCTGACGCTGGGTCCGACCCCGGGTCCGACGATGGGGCCGACGATGGCCCGGGCCTCGCCGAGCTCGAAGATCTGCGCATCCCCCTGCCCGAGGCGACCCCCGACGGCGCGCGCGAGGTCTCGCTCGCCTCGCTCGGCACGATCGAGCTCGCGCGCAGCCCGTGGTGGGTCCAGCGGGTCGATCGTCAGACCGAGCTGCGGATGAAGGTCCGCTTCGTCTCGCCCGACCAGGAGGCCAACAACGCCGCCCTCGAGCAGGCCAAGCAGGGCTTCGTGCTGCCCGAGGGCTACTCGTTCGGCGAGCGCACGCGCTGGGGCCGGGACGAGGGCGAGATGATCGACCTGATCGTCAACCTCGGGCTGTGCCTGATCCTGGTCTACGCGGTCATGGCCTCGCTGTTCGAGAGCTTCCTCCAGCCCGGCGCGATCCTGACGACCGGCTTGCTCGGCTGCTTCGGCGCGCCGTGGGCGATGTGGGCGACCAAGACGACCTTCGACGTCGTCGCGATGATCGGCCTGTTCATCTTGATCGGCATCATCGTCAACAACGGGATCATGCTCGTCGACAAGGTCACGCAGCTGCGCGCGCACGGGGTCTCGCGCGACGAGGCCCTCGCCCGGGCCGGCCGCGACCGCCTCCGGCCCGTGCTCATGACCGCGTTCACGACGATCTTCGGCCTGATCCCGATGCTCCTGCACCACCCGACCCTGGCCGGGGTCTACTACCACTCGATCGCGATCATCATCGCCGCCGGGCTCGCAACGAGCACGGTGATGACCCTGGTCTTCCTGCCCTCGGCCTACGTGCTCGTCGAGAACTTCTCGCTGACCTCGCGCCGGGTCTGGGCCAAGATCGTTGGGGCCGGTGCTTTGCGTCGGGGCTGATCTAGCGGGATACTCTCACCTGATGGCCGAGCCCCTGACGACCGTGCGCGTAGACAAGTGGCTGTGGGCGGCGCGGATGTTCAAGACCCGCTCGGCCGCCTCGAGCGCGTGCACGGCCGGTCACGTCAAGATCTCCGGCGAGTCCGTCAAGGCCAGCAAGGCCGTCAAGCCCGGCGACCACGTCGACGTCTTGACCCCGGGCGGCCCGCGCCAGCTCGAGATCGTGGCCCTCAAAGATCGGCGCGGCCCGGCCTCGGTCGCCCAGACCCTGTACGTGGACCACACGCCGCCCCCGCCGCCCAAAGAAGAGCAGATCCACGACGCCAAGCGCGAGCGCGGAGCCGGGCGCCCGACCAAAAAGCAGCTCCGCGAGCTCCAAAAGCTCCGCGGGTGGTAGACACTCAGCTCATGAGTGAACTGCTCGAGTCCATCGAAATCGGCCCCAAGGGCGACGCGGCCAAGGCCAGCGTGATCTGGTTGCATGGCCTCGGCGCCGACGGCCACGACTTCGAGCCGATCCCCCCGCTGCTCGATCTCCCCCACGTCCGCTTCATCTTGCCCCACGCCGCGCGCCGGCCGGTCACGATCAACAATGGGTTCGTGATGCGGGCCTGGTACGACATCTTGTCGCTCAGCTTCGAGGGGGTACGCGAGTCCGAGTCGGACATCCGCGCGTCACAAGCGGCGATCGAGGCCCTGATCCAGCGCGAGCGCGAGCGCGGGGTCCCGAGCGAAAAGATCGTGCTCGTCGGCTTCTCCCAGGGCGGCGCCATGGCCCTGCACGTCGGCCTGCGCTGGGCCGAGCCCCTGGCCGGGATCGTGGTCCTGAGCGCCTACCTGCTGATGGGGGATCACCTCGCCGAGGAGCAGTCCCCCGCCAACGCGAGCACGCCGATGCTGTTTTGCCACGGCCGCCAGGATCCGATGGTCCCGATGTTCCTCGGCAAGGCCGCCCACGATCAGGTCCAGGCGCTCCAGCCCGAGCGGCCGATCTCGTGGTTCGACTACCCGATGCAGCACGCCGTGTGCCCCGAAGAGCTGGCCGAGATCGCGCGCTTCTTGCACGCTCAGATCGGCTGAGCCTCAGTCCGGGCTCCTCGCCCCAAATCAAGGGCTGAGCTGAATTGAAGGCCTAGCAGCCCGGGCTGCTAGCAGCCCGGGCTGCTAGCCCAGCGCCCACATGAACCAGCCGGCGACGCCGCCGACGAAGGCGAGCGCCGACATCCCCGCCAGCCACATCGAGGCCGTCGGGTGGCGATCCATGAAGCGCTCCATCCGCGTGTTGTTGACCTTCATGAAGGTGATCGGACACGCGACCGCGAAGTCCCCGGACCGGATCTGCTCGAGCGTGACGATGACCTCGATCGCGTCGGGGTAGCGCGCGTCCTTGGCCGGCTGGAGGCCCTGGCGCATGAAGTGGCGCAGCTCGACCGGCACGGCCTCTTGATGCGGGTTCTCGTAGACTGGGCCGACGAGCGCGGGCGGCTGTCGCTCCTGGGCCGCGAGCACGGTCTGCATCGCCGTCTTGCCTGGCTCGATGTAGGGCGTGAGCGTGAGCAGCTCGTAGAGCACGACGAAGGCGCTGTAGAGGTCGCTGCGCCCGTCGAGCTCGGCGACCTCGCCGACCGCCTGCTCGGGCGACATGTACTGCGGCGTCCCGACCACGGACCCGTCGACGGTCTCGGTCGACGCGCGCTCGATCCCGGCCTTGTTGACCCGGTGCGCCTCGCTTCGGATGGGGTGGGCGATGCCCCAGTCCATCAGCATGACCTCGCCGAAGCGACCGACCATGATGTTCTCGGGCTTGATGTCGCGGTGGACGAGGCCGCGGTCGTGGGCGTACTGCAGCGCCCGGAGCAGGCCCGCGAACAGATCGAGGCGGGCCTCGAAGCTGTAGCGCTTGTGATACTCGGCGTCCCCCGCGGCGAGCTTGTCGATGATCGAGCTCAGGGTCTCGCCCTCGACGTACTTCATGACGAAAAACAGCGCGCCGTCGTCGTCAACCCCGACGTCGTGGATCGGCACGATGTTCGGGTGCTCGAGGCTGCCCACAGTCCGGACCTCGTCGATGAAGCGCGCGACCGCGTGGGGGTTGTCCTCGTCGAGCAGGCGCTTGACGGCGACCTTGCGCCCGATGTCGTGGTCGTGGGCGAGCTTGACCTCGCCCATGCCCCCGCGCCCGAGCAGCTTGTCATCTTGGTAGCGGGTCTGATCGCGGGGCACGATGATCAGCTTGTCGCCCTCGCTGCGGACGTCGGGCAGGACCGTGGCGACGCCCCGGGTCGAACCTGGGGGAAGGGTCTGGGTCAGCCTGGGTCCGCTGTCGGCACCCGGGGCGATCAGCGTCTCCTGCGACGGATTCGGCTCCGCAAACAAGGTCGCGGCCTCGGTCTCGGCGGCCAATTGCGTCGCTGGTGCGGCCGGCGGAGCGGCCAGGGGCTTGGTCGGGTAGGCGACGGTCTCGCGGTTGTTCATGGGAAGTTCCGGCTCAACGACGCGCGGGGCATCGGAGGATCGACATGGCGGGAGTATATCTGGCGGCCTGTCTGAGCGCGTACGGCTGGCCGCGAGGGGTGTTACCGAACACCACGCGGGCGCCAGCGCACGACACGCTGACGCCCGCGAGCTGGGGGCGGTCGACTACTTGGTCGGCGGCTTGGTCGGTGCCTTGGTCAGCGGCGAGCCGAAGCGCGAGCCCGCGCCCGGGCCCGAGCTGCCGCCGCCTTGCTTGGCCTTGCGGTAGCGCTCACGGACGATCTCGGTCGCGATCTCCCGCGAGCCGAGCCCGAAGGCCAGCGCCCCGGCCAGGCACAGGGCCCCAAACAGCAGCGCGAAGCTCAAGAGCACGAAGTCCGCGGCGACGCCGAGCTGGTGGACCGCCATCGTGAACGCGAACACGAGCACGGCGTAGCGGGCGAATTCGGCCAGCCACACCGGGCTGCGCTCGCGCTCGTCCTCGACCGTGGGCTCCGGCTGCTCACCGCGCTGGCGGGCTTCGACGAGGTCGCGGACGTAGTTGCCGAGCGCGAACCCGAGCACGACGACCACCAGCGCGACCGCGGCGCGCGTGACCGCGAAGACCAAGAAGGCGTCGACGTAGCGGGCCCAGGTGTGGAGGTCGAGGTTGTTGAGCCCCTGCACGATCGCGAGCAGCACGACCACGGCCTGAACGACGAACCCGACCAGGCCCGAGGCCTTGCCGAGGTCATCGTCGCGCTCGGCGATCTTCCCGAACTCGAACCCGAGCCGGGTCATCAGGCGATCCAGCCCCACGCTCTCGAGGGTCTTTTGGGTGATGCCCCGCAGCAGCCGCCCGACGAACACGCCGACGACCACGAACAAGATCGAGACCAGCAGCGCCGGGAGCAGCTCCCAAAATTGCCCCATCATGTCGGTCATCGGATCGGACAAGGTCGCGAGGCCGACGCTGTCGAGGGCCGCGATCACGGTCTCGATCACGATGAAGGCCATCACCAGCCAGCCGACGACCGCGCTCGGGGTCATGGTGCCGAACAGCCCGCGGAGCCTGATCTTGGCCACGAGCCGGTCGAAGCCGAGGGACTCGAGCGCGCGGGTGATCACGATCCGGGCGATCTTGGCCAGGATCCAGCCACCGATCACGATCAGGGCGGCGACACCGAGCGCGGGCAGCAAGCTGACCAGCGAGTCGATGGCGTGGCTCAGCGGCTCCGAGATCGCACGGATCTGAAGGGCGTCGAAGGCTCCGGCCAGGCCCATGATCATCACGAGCCAGAACACGACCTGACCCGCGGTCTGCGAGAAGGGCCTCGGCGCAGGCTCGACCCTGGCCGCAACTTCGGCCTCGGTCTCGGCCACGGCGGCGGCCTCGGCCGGGGTCTCGTCGAGCTCGGCGAAGCGCTTGTCGATCCGCGCGAGGTCGATCGCCTTGATCACGATCTTGCGGAGGATCAGGCCCGCGAAGTAGGCCACGATCAGGATCAAGATCGCCTTGCCGATCAATGGCAGGGCCTGGATCACCGTGTCGACCAGGCCCTGGATCGGGCCCGCGGCTTGCTCGAGGCCGGCAAAATCGAGGACGCCGACCACGACGAGGGCCATCAGCAGGTAGAACACGACCTTGGCGACCCCGCGCTCGAGCGCGTCGGGGTCGCGCCGCTCATCGCGGTCTTCGAGCAGCATCCTGACGCCGAGCTTCTCGGCCAGCTTGTCGTCGAGGTCGGTCTTGCACAGGATCCGAAACACGACCCACGCCACCAGCTTGGCCACGAGCCAGCCGCCGATGAAGAGCAGGAGGCCGAGCAGCAGCTGCAAGCCCGTGCGCAGGAGGTCGTCGGACATCAGGGCGCCGACGCGCTCGTTCCACCACTGCGCGGTGAAAAAGCCTGCGCCCTGCTCGGCTGCCTCCTCGACGGCTTCTTCGGTCGCGGGAGGGCTGGCCCAGGCCAGGCGGGGGACGGCGACCACGAGCAGCGCTGCGAGGCCGGCAAACATTGGCTTGATTGGTTGAGACATGACTTCTCCCTCGCGGCGGGGGTACCGCGCGAAGTCCGAAGCATCCTTGATCAATCCGCGCGGGATCAAATCGATACGTCGATCGCGGCGAGCAACGATTGCGCCGCGCAACCTGAAGAGTGGTCCCTTACTGCGCCAACATCCGAGCTCGCTCGGCGACGATCAGCTCGCGCACGTGATCCCGAAACGCGCCCACGTCACCATGAAAATTTGCGGGGTCAACCGGATCCATCACGCGGACATGGCAGTTGGCGACGGGCTTCACCAGGAGTCCGTGCTTGGGCAAGGTGTCGGCGGTGCCCGTGTGCACGATCGGGTAGAGCGGGCAGCCAGCCTCGATCGCGAGCCGAAACGCGCCGTCCTTGAACGCCTTGACCTCGGCGTCGGGCGAGCGCGTGCCCTCTGGGAACATCAAGATCGGCGCGCCCATCTCGAGCCACGCGTGGCAGCGCGCGCTCATCTCGATGATGCTGGCCTTGTCGCCGCGGACCAGCGGCACGTAGCCGTTGTAGCGCATGTTCCAGCCCAAGAAGGGCGACTTGAACACCGCGGCCTTGCTGACCCATTTGTAGGGTCGGTAGAGCCCGAACAGGACCAAGATGTCGCCGAGGGAGGCATGGTTTGCGACCAACACCGCCGGCCCGCGCCAGGGCAGCTTGCCTCGGCCCTCGATCTTCAGCCGCCAAAAGGGGTTGAGGTAGAACATGATCTGGGCCCAGAAGCACGAATACAGGTGCTGGACCACGCGCCGACGGTCGAAGGGCGCGGTCAGCACGAAGCAGACCGTCGCGCCCACGAACATCAGGGCCGAGACCAGGCCAAAGGTCGCCCACCACAGCGTGGCGAAAACGACCTGTGCGGCCTTCCTCATGCGCCGAAGGCTATCAAGCCTCGGCGCTCGATTGCGAGAGGTCTCTCACCTACGATCCAGCTCTTCGAAGAGCGTAGCCAGCAGACGCTCGACCATCTTCAGCTGCGCGGCCGACCGGCCCATGAGCAGCGCGTTGATGCGCGCGACCTCCTCCGGAACGTCCTCGAGCTCGAAGGAGTTGAA
Source organism: Enhygromyxa salina (assembly GCF_002994615.1). Taxonomy (GTDB): domain Bacteria; phylum Myxococcota_A; class Polyangia; order Nannocystales; family Nannocystaceae; genus Plesiocystis; species Plesiocystis salina_A. Next base: position 42,848 of record NZ_PVNK01000037.1, read on the forward strand.
CATCGCCGCGACCGACAGACCCAGACCGCTGCAGACCTTCCGCAGCGTCCGCAGCGAGGGCGAGAAGTTCTGATGTTCGAGTCGACGGATCGTGTCAGCTGCGAGATCGCTACGTTCGGCCAGCTCTTCTTGCGTGAGCCGCCGGACCTCGCGGAGTCGTTTGACGTGGGCCCCAAATGAACCAGCCACCGATCTTAAGGTCGGTACCTGACTCAATTGTGATCCCGTTGTACGGGAGATCGTGGGGGTTTGAGCAGCCGTCCGAGGCGCCCGGAGGTGTCGCACGCGTCGGTGGAACGGGCGGCCCGACTGAATGTAGAGCTGGGCGAGCTCGAAGTCCTGCTGGCTCTGGCTCGGGCTTGACAACCTCGCTGAAGCGGCGCCGGGCGACGTCGACCTCGGCGGACTTGACTTGGGCCGGGACCATCTCGTTGGCCTCGTTGGCCTCGTTGGCCTCGCGGGCCTCGGCCCCGGCGATGTCGGCGTCGCGGTCGGCCTCGGCCTTTTTGCGCGTGGCGTCGGCGTCGGCGTCTGCGGCGGCCTTGTGTGCGGTGACGTCGCGCTCGACCCGGTAGCCGGCGGCGTCGGCGGGCTCTTGCTCGGTGATGAATTTGCGCTGGGCGTCGGCCTCGGCGTCGATGATCTGCTGCTGCTTCTCGCGGCTGGCGTGATCGACGACGGTGTGAGCGGAGGGGGCTTCGCCGCCGCAGCGAGGGCCTCTTCGAAAGGCCCCTCGAAGGCGTGAGTCGAGCGCGCAGCGCTTGATTCAGGCCGAGCACCCCGGGCTGCTAGCCTGCCTTGATTGAGAGGCGAGGGCTCGCGTGGCCGTGCGCAGGGCTCGGGGCCGCCGGGGGCGAATGACCACTGTTCGGGGGGATGATTCCCGGTTCGGGCGCGTCACTGATCGTCGGTCTGAACCCGCTCGAGCACCGACACATCAGCCAGGTCTTGGCCTCGGCCAGCAGCCTTCTTCCAGCTGCCTCCTTGTTGATGGTCAGGTCCTCGAGCGAGATGACACGGCGCTCGAAGGCCCCGCATCGAGTCGGACAACGCGGCACGCAGATCGAGGAAGTCGTCGCTCACCGGCCCCTTTGCTCCCGAGTCCAAAGACTTCGACGCTGAGCTGCCAGACCGAAACACCTGCGCCTTCCAAGTCTGACGCCGGGCAACACCACGCGCCGCAGCATCCGGGGATTCGTCCACGACGCGACATTGGCACGTTGAAGTCCGTGGCCGAGAGCCGCTCGTCCTCGGTCTCGCCGCTGAGTCGATGGGCGAGGTGGGCGCTCGCAGACGCCGCTCCGCCCCCGAGGTGGAAGAGTTCGCGGGCCTGCACGGAGCGGACGAGCTCGATGATCGCATCAGGCAGCGCCCGACGATCGATCTCGAGCCATGTCGCCGTCGCCCGCAGCGGCGGCCTCGCACTCCCGCGCAGGTGTTGTCTGGCGACGGCGAGAGTGTAGCCAATCGGGCGCCCTTGCACCTCGCCCGCGATCGGCGACACTCCAGCCATGTCCCAGCAGGGCAACAAGCAGGCCAAGAAATCGGGCGGCAAGAAGGGCGGCAAGCAGCGCGAGCTCGCGATCGCCAAGCGCAGCGAGGACTACCCCCAGTGGTACCAAGACGTCGTCCGCTTCGGTGAGCTCGCCGAGCCGGCCAAGGTCGTCAAGGGTTGCATGGTCATCAAGCCCCACGGCTACGCGGTCTGGGAGAAGATCCAGCGCGACCTCGACGGCCGGTTCAAGGACACGGGCCACCGCAACGCCTACTTCCCGCTCCTGGTCCCGATGTCCTTCATCACCAAGGAGGCCGAGCACGTCGAGGGCTTCGCCCCGGAACTCGCGGTCGTGACCCAGGCCGGCGGGGTCGAGCTCGAAGAGCCCTACGCGATCCGCCCGACCTCCGAGACGATCATCGGCCACTTCTTCGCCAAGTGGATCGACTCGCACCGCGACCTGCCCCTGCTGATCAACCAGTGGGCCAACGTCATGCGCTGGGAGCTGCGCACGCGGATGTTCCTGCGGACCACGGAGTTCTTGTGGCAAGAGGGGCACACGGCCCACGCGAGCCACGACGAGGCCGAGGCCGAGGTCCTGCGCATGCTCAACGTCTACGGCGACTTCGCCGAGCAGGTCCTGGCGATGCCGGTCATCCGCGGGACCAAGACCGCGACCGAGCGCTTCGCCGGGGCCGTCGATACCAAGTGCATCGAGGCCTTCATGCAGGACGGCAAGGCCCTCCAGGCCGGCACCAGCCACGACCTCGGCCAGAACTTTGGCCGGGCCTTCGACGTCAAATTCCAGGCCGAGTCCGGCGAGCTCGAGTACGTGTGGCAGACCTCGTGGGGGGTGAGCACGCGGCTGGTCGGTGGCGTCGTCATGACCCACAGCGACGACGAGGGCCTCGTGCTCCCGCCGCGCGTGGCCCCGATCCACGCGGCGATCATCCCGATCTTCCGCAACGACGAGCAAAAGGCCGAGGTCATGGTCGCGGCCGAGCGGATCAAGGCCGCGCTGAGCGAGATCGACATCTCGCCGCCGCGGGCCCGCTACCGCGACTTCCTCGAGGTCGCGCTCGACGACCGCGACATGCGGCCGGGAGCCAAATTCTACGACTGGGAGCGCCGCGGCGTGCCGATGCGGATCGAGATCGGGCCCAAGGACCTCGAAAAGGGCCAGGTCTGCCTCAAGATGCGCGTTGACACCGAGGCCGTCAGCGGCAAGCAATTCCTGCCCGAGGCCGAGTTCCTCGCCAGCGCCAGGCAGCGCCTGCTCGACTACCAAGACGCGCTCCTGGCCCTGGCCCGGGCGCGGATGGCCGCCAACACCGTCACCCTCGACACCTGGGAGGAGTTCGAGCAGACCTTCGCGGGTGACTCGAGCAAGTTCGCGTGGTGTCACTGGGACGGCACCGCGGAGACCGAGGCCGCGATCAAGGACAAGACCAAGGTCACGATCCGCTGCGTGCCGCTTCCGGGCTACGGCCCCGCGCCCGAGCCGGGCGTGTGCATCTACTCGGGCAAGCCGTCGGCCCAGCGCGTGCTGATGGCCAAGGCGTACTAGATGTCCGAGTTCACCGACTTCGCCGACTTCGCCGACCCGCGCACGGTCAGGGCGATCGCGGCCGCGCGCAAGGCTCACGCCAAGGCGACGGGCAAGTGGGTCAGCTACGACCAGGACGACCCCGCCGCCGAGGCCGAGCAGCTCGCCCGCGACGCCCTCGCGCACCTCGACGCCGGCCGCTGGGACGAGGCCTCGGAGTGCGCCGAGGCGGCCCTGAACCTCGCCGAGGCCAACGGCGAGGGCCCGCGCTGGCGCGAGTTCGCGCTGCTCGTGGAGGAGGCGGCCGAGACCGGTCGCGCGAGTCAGAGCTGATGCCGCGCCCGCCTCAAGACGAGCTCGAGGTCTGCGGTCTCCACCTGACCGGCGTGTCCGAGGGCGGGGTCGAGACCAACATTCGGGTGCCCGAGCTCAAGTTGATGTTCGACTTTGGCATGATCCCGAAGGAGGCGCTGACCTTCAATCGGGTGATGGTGTCGCACGGCCACGGGGACCACCTCGGCGGCATCCAGTATTACATCTCCCAGCGCGGCATGATGAACCTGCCCAAGCCGACCATCCACTTGCCCGAGGAGATCGTCGGGCCGGTCGAGCGCCTGCTCGCCGCGTGGTCGGAGATCGAGGGCTTCGAGTATCACTACGAGCTGCGCGGGGCCACGCCCGGCGAGCGCTACAGCGTCGGGCGCAACCTGACGGCCACGGCGATCCGCACCCAGCATCGGGTCCCGAGCGTCGCGTGGGCGATCGAGCGCACGACCCGGCGGCTCGACGACCAGTACCGCGGGCTCTCGGGCGAGACGATCGCCAAGCTGCGCGAGCAGGGCGAGAAGGTGACCCACGAGGTCGTGACGCCGCTCTTGTGCGTCACCGGTGACACGACCATCGATACATTTTTAACCAGCGATCTGATGCGCCGCTGCAAGGTCCTGGTGCACGAGTGCACGTCGTGGGATCAGCAGCGCGACGTGGCGTCGACCCGCGGCTATGGCCACACCCACGTCGACGAGATGATCGAGCACGCCGAGAAATTCGAGGGCGACGCGCTGGTCTTGGTTCATCGCAGCTTGCGGCACAAGCGGAGCTTTGCCGAGCAGGTCGTGCGCGAGCGCTTTCCGGCCGAGGTCCGCGACAAGGTGTTCGTGTTTGGTCATGACTGACCCCGACGGGTACGACGCGGATGTGCTGATCCTCGGTGGGAGCTTCACCGGGGTCGAGCTGGTCCGTCTGCTGCGCAAGGCTCGACGCGGGCGAAAGCTCGAGATCATCGTCGTGGATCGCCAGCGCTCGCATCCTTACATTCCGCTGGGTCATGAGCTCTTGACCGAGCGGATGGCCGCTGGGGTGTCGGGCGAGACGGAGCTCGAGACGGCGGGCTATGTCGAGTCGCGGCCGCCTGCGCGCTGGATCTCGGGAGAGATCGTGGGCTTCGAGCCCGAGACGCACACGGTCACGCTGGGCGATGGCCGGAGCTTCTCGGCCCGCTTTGTGGTGGTTGCGCTCGGGTCCGAGGTTCGGGCGCCCGCGAGCCTGCCCGGCGGGGCGGGGTTGCTGGCGTACAAGTCCACAGAGCAGTTCGAGGAGTGCAAGGCGGCGCTGGAGCGGCGGCTCGCGGGCGGTGGGGAGCCTGAGACCGCGCTGGTCGTCGGCGGTGGGATCAGCGGGGTCGAGATCGCGGGGGAGCTCGCGTATCTCGATCGCGCGCGGCCCTCGGGCTGGCGGGCGCCGAAGGTCGTGATGGTCCACGGGGGCGAGCGCTTGCTGCCCGGTTTGACCGCGCGAGCGGGGATCCGGGCCGCGGCGGCGTTGCGGGCTCAGGGGGTCGAGCTGCACCTCGAGACGCGGGTGGTCGAGATCGCGGATCGCCACGCGACGATCCGCGGGCCCGAGGGCGAGCAGACGATCCCCTTTGGCCTGGGCTTTTGGGGCGGAGGGCTGGTCCCGCCGCCCGTGCTGAGCGAGCTCGGCCTGCCGATGACCGACGACGGGTGGTTGCGCGTCGGGCCGACGCTGCAGTGCTTTTCGAGCTCGACGGAGGAGCCAGAGATCTTCGCGGGTGGCGACGTCGCGCGGGTCCACGGCGGGACCGGGCGCTGGCCGACGATGCGGCGGGCGATCGAGGGGATCTTTGCTGCGCAGACGATCGCGGCGAACATCTTGGAGCTGGCTCGGTGTTCGCCGGATTACCCTGGCGAGGGGGTGCCGCCGCTGATGCCTCATACGCTGTGGTCTGATTTTCCCCATGGGGTGAGCATTGGGGGGCGATCGTTGATTGTGTATGGGCGGGTGGTGTTCTCGGTCTCGTGGTTCAATGTTTGGTTTCGGCGCTTCTTGATGCGGCGGTATATGAGGCGCTATGGGGTGTAGGGGTAGGTGTGGAATCGCGCGTCGAGTTTGACACTTCCGTCATCAAAGTGCTCATGGTACCGTAGATTATGGGCAGGACGAGACTACGCGGGCGACCAGCATGGGCGTTGGGGGTCGCGTACTTGCTTGGGCTGGGGGGCGTGTCGGGTTGCGGTGACGATGACATCGTCGAGATCCCGGAGGAGCTCCGGGGCGAGCCCTGGTGCATGCTGATCGTCGGCACTTGGGGTCACTACGACGACGGCAGCTCCGAGATGATTCTCAACGAGGCGACGGGCTCGGCTGCCGCCGGGTGTCTGTGTGCCAGCCGGGACGACATCCTCGCGGGCACGCGTCACGACGAACTCAACGGTGTCGCGCTCGATATTTGCCAAGACATCGCGGCGACCAAAAACTTCGCCTGGGACGAGTGCCAGGAGGACCACGACAGCGGGTACTGGTTGGTCGCCTACGTCCACGCTGAAGGTGATGACGCCCACTTCAAGCCCGCAGGGCTGCAGTGCTATGGCGAGTGAATTGGCAGCTGCGTCAGCTCACCACAGCACCTTGAGCATCTTCTTGCACTCCTTGGCCAGGGCCTCGAAGTGCGCTTGATCCACCCACTTCGGATCCAGCGCTTGCCGCTTGCCCGGCAGCCCCTCGGGCACCGCCGCGACCGCGACCTGGATCGGAAACACGTCCGTCCGCGACCACTTCTGCGCCCGGATCTGCGGGGTCTCGAGCGCCATCCAGGCCCGCGGAGCGTCGCCCCAGACGAGGACCCGGGGCGCGGGCGCCGGGCCCTCGTGATCCTCGACGACCCCCGGCCACACGATCAGCGCGGGCCGGGCGGTGCCCTCGCAAAAGCGCACCATCGCCGGTAACAACACCGCGTCGCCGGGCAGGGTGTCTTGTTTGCTGCGCCGCTCGGTCGGGCGATCGAGCAAGCTGCCGCTGCCGTGGGTCAGCCAATAATCGACCCCGCGAGCGCGCGCGCTGCCGACGATGTCGTCGACACAGATCTCGGAGATCTTGGGCCCCGCGAGCTTGTTCTTGGTCGCAATGAAGCTCGGCCGTTGCGGCGCGGGCGGCTCGGCGTCGGGGTCGGGCGGCGGCGGGGGCTCGGCGAGGGTCCGCTGGCTCAGCCGAAGATCCTGCCACTCGAGGCTCTCGACCTCGACGGTCCACAGCCGCCCGAGCTGGCCGTCGGCCTTGGGGCCGCCGAGCAGCAGGGTGCGCTTGGTGTCGTCGCTGCCGTCGTGAGCGACCAGGGTCATGCAGGTCGCGAGCTTGGCCAGCCGGACCTCCTGGGCCTCGGGCAGCGGCGGGGGCTCGAGCTCGTCGGGCTGCTGGGCGCGGGCCGGCGGGGCGCCCTTGCGCTTGTTGCCCTTGCGCTTGCTGCCCTTGGGCTTGGCCACGTTCGGCTGGGCGATCAGGAAGCGCTGGAGGACCCCGCGCCGCCGCAGGACGTAGACCCAGCGCTCGTCACCCGCGAGCGCGAGCGGGGTCATGTCGCGCTTGGCCGTGGGCACGCGCTCGCCAGCCAGGCGTAGATCTCGGCTGGTCCACGCGACGGCGCCGTCGCGGGCACCAAGCAGCACGCGGCCGCCTCGGCTGCCCTCGGTCCGCCCGAGGCAGACGATCCCCTCGTGGTCGACGGGCACCGGGCTGGTCGCGCCGAGGCGGAGCTGGGCGTAGCCCTCGGGGTGGGCCGGATCGATGACCCAGGCGGTCGGGCTGCCGTCACAAAACACCCCGCGGCCATCGGCGCTGGCGACGACCTCGACCGCGTGGGGGCCCGTGGACTTGCGCTTGTGGACCGGGCCCTGGCGGTCGATGTCCCACAGCAGCTCGCCCTGGGCGCCGACACCACACAGGAGGTCGTCGCGGATCAGGGAGACGTGGTCGACGTAGCCGCCGAGCTTGGTGCCGGTCTTGGTCGCGGAGGTCGCGTTGAGGCTGGCCCGGTAGAGGTGCTGGCCGCCGATCCACAGCGCGCCCTCCCAGCCCTCGGCGACCGACGGGCGGGCCATGGTCAGGGGGATCGTGCGCTGGGCGTTCAGGGTCTTGGCGTCGACGATCCAGACCTCGTAGGGCAGCGTGATGATCAGGTGCCGCGCGTCAGCGCTGCGCGCGATAGCGAGCGGGCAGTCGTCGAGGGCGAGCTCGTCACGTGGACCAGCCGACGGGGCCAAGATGGTCCGCCGGGCGCCCCCCTCACCGTTCACGACCACGCGTCGCCGAGGTGCCGTTCGCCGCGTCATGGCTTGCCAGGGTAGCATGGTGGACCGGGTGCTCGGCGCCCAGATCAACCGAGACCAGGCCAGATCAACCCAGACCCCGACCGCGGATCCTGGCCAGACGCGCAGTCACAGCTCTCCTCGGCGCCCGCGAGTCAGGTCGGGTTGAGCACGCGGAGGATCAGCCCGGCCTCGACCCACTGGTGGAGCCAGCTGGCGACCTGCTGCGGGTCTGCGTCGGCTCCGGCCTCGCCCTCGACCTCGCCACCCGACGCGGCCGCACAGATCTCGAGGAAGGTCTTGCCCTCGAGCAGGGCCTGCAAGGCGGCGGCCTCGTCGGCTGGAACGTCGCGGTGATAGACCGTCATGTCGCGGCGCCAGATCAAGGTGTGGCCGGGCGCGGGCGGGTGGTGCCTGCGCGCGAGCTCCAGCGACTGGCCCTCGCGGCACAGCGTGAACATCGGCGAGAAGGGCCGCGAGGTCGCGCGCAGGCGGACGGTCTTGCTGGGCACGAAGCGCAGCTGCGGCCAGCTGTCGAGGGCGACCTCGGCCAGGTCCGCGGGCGCGAGGGGCTGCTCGTCGGCGACGACGAGGATCTGGACCCGGTCGAGCTCGATCCACGCGACCTCGATCAGCTCGGCCTGCTGCTCGCCCTCTTCGTGCTGGGTCAGGAAGCTGGGGAAGTCCCGGGAGTAGCGGCGCAGATCCGGCTCGCGCGAGGGGCTGACGAGGACGTAGTCGGTCACGAGGTTGTGGAACTGAACGTGCCCGAGCATCCACGCGACGGTGGGGAAGTGCTGCTCGAGCACGCCCGCGAGGCGCCAGTAGTAGTCGTTGGCGTAGACCTCGAGCCGCTCGACTCGGGGGAAGCGCTCGGTCTCGGCGAAGGTCGCCTCGGCGGCCTCGCGGACGGCGGCGGAGCTGGCCGCGAGCATGTCGCCCGCGCCGGTCGGGAAGGTGATCACCTTCCACATCAAGGCCTGGGCGGCGTCGAGCTCGTCGGTCCCGGCGGCCTCGGCCTCGGCGTGGAGCCGGTCGAGATCGACCTGGGGGGGCCGGGGCGCGAGGTCGAGACGCAAATCGGCCGCGTCGCCGAGGACCTCGCGGGCGATCTGGGCCGCGCGGCGCTGCTCGGCTTTGAGCTCGTCCCACGCGGGGGTGTCTTCGTCCCACTCGACGAGCGAGGAGACCGGGCCCCAGCGCGTGAGCGCGTCGCGGTAGAGAGCCCAGACCTCGTCGGGCACGGCCCCGAGGTGCGAGTCGAATTTGTAGTTGCCGCGGTCGCTGTGGTTGGCGAGGTGAAACTGCCACACGCGCTCGCCCGGGATCCCGTCGAGGTACTCGCTCGGGTCCCAGCCGTGGTTCGTGCAGCTGACGATGATGTTGTTGAGATCCAGGAGCAGCCGACAGTCGGTCCGGGCGCTCAGCTCGGCGAGAAATTCCCACTCGCGCAGGGAGTCGCCGCGGTGGCTCAGGTAGGTCGAGACGTTCTCGAGCACCAGGGGCCGCCCGAGCGCGTCCTGGACCCGCGCGACGCGCTCGGCGACCGCGGCCAGCGACTGCTCGGTGCGCGGCAGGGGCAGCAGGCAGTGGCTGTGGAGGCCGCGGTGGGTGGCCCAGCACAGGTGGTCCGACACCCACGCGGGCTCGACCTGGTTGACGAGCTCGCGGAGCCACTCGAGGTACTCGGGGTCGGGCGCGTCGATCGAGCCGACGCCCAGCGACACCCCATGCAGCACCACGGGCATCTGCTCGCGGACCCGCGCGAGGGTCCGCGCCGGCCGGCCACCTTCGCCGAAGAAGTTCTCGCTGACGACTTCGACCCAGTCGACGTCGAGCCCCTCAGCTAGCGCGCGCGCGTAATGGCGCGTCCGGAGGCCCACGCCGTGCCCGAGGTAGGGCCGCTTGCTGCCGTTCGCCATGCGCAACCGAGCATCGAGTGTACGCAAGGACGAGACCGGGTGTCGAGATGACCCACCGGCTGTACTTGCGCCAAATGGTGCCAGACGGCCGCGAGGATGGGGTGCTGGGACGGTCGTCACCGCTGCGCAAGTGGGCGACGGGGCCCGAACTCGGCGAGACTCGCGTAACCTCCTCGCCACGACCGGCGATCCTCCTCGGCCTCGGCGCCGAGGGTCCAGAACACGAGATCAAGACCATGACCAAGAACAGCAAGCAATTCATGTCCGCCTTCGCCCTGTCCGCCGCCGCCCTATTCTTGGGCGGGTGCAAGAAGACCGAGGCGACCACCGACCCCGGCACCGCCGCGGACGCGACCGCCAGCCCAGGTGACGCGACCGCCGACGAGCAGGTCAAGTGCTTCGGGATCAACGAGTGCGCCGGCCAGAGCGTGTGCGCGGTCAGCAAGCCCGACCTCGGCATCGAGCACGCGTGCGCGGGTGAGAACGAGTGCAGCGCCAAGGGCTGGATTCAGACCACCCGCGGCGAGTGCGACGAGAAGTCCGGCGAGGTGCTCGGGACGCTCTGAGCGCCCTCAGCGGCCTCTCAGCGGCCTCTCAGCGGCCTTGAACCTGCTGCAGCATCTGAAAATTGTTGTAGCCGAGCAGCGCGAACATGATCGCGATGAAGTAGTCGCCGGTCACGATCAGCCCGGCCACGGCGACGACCGCGGCGGTGCCGATCCCGAGCTTGAGCGCGGCCGCCCACGAGTCCCGGGGGCGGTACTTCTCGAGGATCGCCTTGGCGATGTGACCGCCGTCGAGGGGCTGAACCGGGAGCAGGTTGATCAGGCCCCAGAAGATGTTCACGAAGATCAGGAAGATCACGAACAGCTCGAGCCGGCCCCCGCCCGCGCGAATGTCGGGGCCGCTGCCGATCCCGATGCCCGGGAGCAGCTGCGCGCTGTGGCCGCTGAGCAGCACGCCCGCGAGGACCAACCCGCCGAAGATGAAGCCCGCGCCCGGGCCCATGAAGTCGATGAGGATCCGCTCCTTGCGAGACTGACGCGTGGGGCTGAAGATCGCGAGGCCGCCCATGCTGTGGAGCACGATCCGCGGGGGCCAGCCGTAGGCCTTGGCCGTGATCGCGTGGCCCAGCTCGTGAACGAGGATCGACACGAACACCGCCGCCGTCCACAGCGCCATGCCCACGAAGATGTTGACGCTGGCGCCGCGCACGGCGACGGCGCCGAACACGATCGAGATCAGCCAAAACATCGGGTGCACGCGGACCGGGATCTTGCCGATCGAGAAGTGCACGTCGAACTTGGTGGGCTGCGGCTCGGCGGTGAACACTCCCGCAGGCTAGCAGCCTTTCTTTGCGCCTGCTGGTCGAGTTCGCGCCGACTCAGAGTCGGAACTTGAAGGTGAAGCCCTGCTGCTTGGCCTTGAATTTGGCAAACGAAGCTCCCTTGACCGAGTTCGCCACGCACTTGCCGACCGAGCTCGAGGCGTGCTCGTCGAGCGGGCGCGCAGAGATGACGGCGCCGGTCGAGCCCTTGACCGAGAACTTGATCGCCACGGTCGCACCGGTTCCGCACGACTTGGCCGCGGCCTTGACCGGGCGAATGCCCGCGAGGATCTGGCTCTGGTCGAGCTTGTTGGCCAACTCGGAGCTGGGCGCGGGCTGGTTGGGCTCGGGCCCGACCTTGGCCGCGCTGCCCTTGCACTTGGGCAGGTCCTCGTTGAGCAGGCAGTCGACGTCGACCTCGCTCGCGCTCTTGGGGGTGGCCTTGGCGGGGGAGGCGGGGGAGGCGGTCGTGGCCTTCGTGGGCCTGGGCTTGTTGCGTTTACTGGGCTTGTTGCGCTTTCGTGGCTTGCGGGGCTTCGCGTCGACCGCCGCTGCTTCGGCGGGCGCGGCCTCGGTCTCGGTCTCGGTGGCCTGCGCAGCTTCTTGATCCCGCGGCGCCTCGCTACCGCTGTCCTCGATCGCCGCTGGGACCGCGATCGCCTCGTTGGTGACCTGGGGCGGGTCAGGCTCGTCGAACAAGATGATCGCGCCGAAGCCGAGCAGGCCGAGGCTGAGCACGGCGACGAGGATGTACAGCGGCGCCCTCGACTCGCGCGGCTCGGGCTCCGACGCGGGGTCGGTGGCGGGCGCCACGGTCGGCAGCGGCTCGGCGGACAGGGCGTTGAAGCCACCGCCACCAAAGCTCGGGATCATCTGTTCGGGGTCAGCTCCGCGACCCGTCGCGGCGCCGGAGGTGCCGCTGTCGATCATGGCTCGCATGGCGCGGATGTCGATCAGGCCGGAGCCTTCGCTTGCAGGCGCGGCGGCCGGCCGCCGGACCGGGGCGAGCCCCGCGAAGCTCCCGAGCGAGAACAGCACCGACTCTTCGCTGCGCTGCCCCGTCATGTCTGAACTGCCTTTGTTGCTCATCGCGTCCTCCAGGCTCTCGCGTCGAGAGTCTGACTGGATAAACGTCAACGGCCCGGCGAATCATTCGACCTGATGCGAGCGATTTTTACCGCGCCCGCGCCCGCGCCGAGGGCGTCGGCGGCAGCGGCGATCCGGGCCGTCTACTTCGCGCGCGCCGCCGCGAGCTTCTTCTTGGCCGCGGCCGCCTTGAGCCGCTCGCTGGCCTCGCGTCGGGTTTGATCGTTGGCCCTGCGCTCGTCTCGAATCCGCTTCTTGCTCGCCGCCCACGCGCAGATCGGGCACTGCTCGAGCTCGTGGAATTGGGCCGGGCAGTGCTCGCGCCCAAAGTAGATGATCTTCAGGTGCGCGTCGGCCCAGCGCGACTCGGGGAAGACCTTCTTGAGGTCGCGCTCGGTCTGGACCACGTTCTTGGCCTTCGACAGGCCCCAGCGCGCGGCGAGGCGGTGAATGTGGGTGTCGATCGGAAACGCGGGCACGCCGAAGGCCTGAGCCATGACCACGCCCGCGGTCTTGTGGCCGACGCCGGGCAGTGACTCGAGGCCCTCGAAGTCGGAGGGCACCTCGCCGTCGAAGTCCTCGACGAGCTGCTTGGCCAGGGCCTTGACGCGCTTGGCCTTGGTCGGCGCGAGGCCGAGGGTCTTGATGTGGTGGAGGATCCGGGCGACGGGCAGCGCGGCCATCTTCGCGGGGGTCGGGCCGTCTTCGAACAGCGCGGGCGTGACCTCGTTGACCCGCGCGTCGGTGGTCTGGGCCGAGAGCAGGACCGCGATCAGCAAGGTGAAGGCGTCGTTGTGGCGCAGGGGGATCGCGGGGGTGGGGTAGAGCTCGTCGAGGATCGCGAGGATCTTCTGAGCCTTCTCGGCGCGGGTCACAGGCCGGAGGGTACACACCTCGGCCTTCGTGGCCCAGGCACAGCGCCGTCGACGCGCGAACTCTGTTACATTGCTCGGATGCGTTACGTGGCCCTTGCGACCGTGCTCGTGCTCGTGCCCCTCACCGCTGCGGCGGTCGAGCCCGTCGAGGTCAGCCCCGAGCGCGGCCTGTTCGAGGACGCGGTCGCCTTCCCGGTCGAGCTGACCTGCGCGACGCCAGGCGCGACGATCACCTACACCCTCGACGGCAGCGATCCGCGGACCTCGCCGTCCGCCCTGACCGGGCCCCCGGGCACCCAGGTGATGATCGATCCAAACGCCTCGCTCGCGCCCGGCGTGGTCCTGCGCGCCTACTCGACCTTCGAGAACGACCCGCCCGGACCGCTCCGAGCCCACACCTACATTTTCTTGCCCGACGTGCTGACCCAGCCCGCCGAGCTCCCCGGCTGGCAGACCTACGACTACAACGGCAGCGGCGGGCCGGCCCGCCACGACTACGAGATGGATCCGGCGATCGTCGACGATCCAGCCTACGCCGACGAGATGGTCGCGGCGCTGACCGAGATCCCGACGATGTGTCTCTCGGCCGAGCTCGGCGAGCTGTGGTCGGCCTACCGCGGCGACGCCGAGATCATGGCCTCGATCGAGCTGATCTTCCCCGAGGGTGACAGCGAGGACACGACCGGGGGGATCGAGCGCCACAGCCATGACCGGGTCAAGAACTCGATCCGGCTGTCGTTCAAGTCCGAGTACGAGGATCCAAAATGGAGCACGGATCTGCTCCAGCGGGGCCCGCAAAACGGCGCCAGCGCGACCGACAAATTCGATCGAATGGTGCTGCGGGGCGGCAATAACCGGAGCTGGGCGCGCAACTGGAACCCCGATCGGACCACCTACGCGACCGATCAATGGATCCGCGACACCACGATCGAGCTGTCGGGCGTCGGCTCGCACGGGACCTTCGTCCACCTCTACCTCAACGGCGTGTACTTCGGGCTCTACAACCCGGTCGAGCGCCTCGACGAGTGGTTCACGAGCGCCTACATGGGCGGGTCCGACGAGGACTGGTTTGCGATCAGCCACGCGGGCCCCAAGGGCGGCGACCCGGCGCGCTTCGACTACTTGTCGGGCCCGCTGGTCGCGCTGGACATGGCCGAGCTCGCCAATTATCAGGAGCTGCGCGAGTACGTCGACGTCGATCTGCTCGCGGACTATCTGCTGGTCCACTGGTACGCGGGCGTCCGAGACTGGCCGCAGAACAACTGGTGGGGCGGCAACCGCAACGTGCCCGCGAGTCCGTTCATGTTCTTTACCTGGGATGGCGAGTGGTCGTTCGGCGTCGGCCAGGGGTCGCCGGATCAGCCCCAGGGCCACCCCGACTTCGTCGCGGAGGCTGGCAAGGACTCGAACTCCGCGAGCGCGCGGGTGTTCAACTCGGCCAAGGACAGCCCCGAATTCTTGATCGCGTTCGCGGACCGGGCCTACCGCGCGCTCTACAACGACGGCGCCCTGCGTGACGACCGCGCGCGCGCGCGCTGGCAGGCGCTCAACGACCACCTGAGGACCCCGGTCGTGGCCGAGTCGGCCCGCTGGGGCGACGCGGTGATCGGCGGCTCGACGCGTACGCGCGACGAAGACTGGCAGGCCGAGGTCGACTTCCAAGACGCGTACATGGACGGCGCGGCCGCGAGCTTGATCTCGGCGCTGCGGGCCGAGGGCTACTATCCGCTGGTCGATCCGCCCGTGTTCTACGACGGGCTCGCGCGGATCGAGGTGACCTCGCTCGAGCTCGAGCCCGAGACGATGTTCACGGTCCACGTCGAGCTCGACGGCGGCGCGGGGACCCTCTACTACACCGTGGACGGGACCGATCCCCGGGCGGTCGGGGGCCAGCCCGTCGGGCAAGATGGCGGGGTCGCGGTCGACGTCGAGCTGCTCTCGCCAGCGGTCCTGCGCGCGCGGACCCTCGACGGCAACGAGTGGAGCGCGCTGCACCTGCTCGAGCTCGAAGATCCTGCCGCGGGCGACGGAGACGGCGATGGCGACGGCGACGGCGGCGGAGATGGGGATGGCGACACAGACGGCAGCGGCGACGGAGACACAGGCGGCGACGACGACGGTGACGGCACCGATGGCGGCGCTGACGGTGGCACGAGCGCGGGGGTCGTCGACGGTGGCGGCGGCGAAGGCTGCAGCTGCACGAGCGGCTCCAGGGACGTGCCCCCGATCGCGATCTTGAGCCTCGTGGGTCTGTGCTTCGGTCTCTCGCTTTCGCGCCCTCGCTGAGGTGGCCCCCCGGGGGCGAGGAAGGGGCGAGGAAGGTGGCGAGGCGGGCGCTGTGGGGGTTTTTCGAAGCACACGCCCGATGAGAGGGGCGAAGCTCCCGCCTTTTGGACCCACGATCTCGATCGCGTTTTCAGAGCCGAGAGTGCAACCTTCAGTAGGGGCTGGCAGCTCGGGCCTAACGAGGTACCCTCTATCGGCATGCTGCCCGGACGAGCGTCCGCGGCGGCTTTTTGTTCACGAGGAAGCACATGACCAACCAGCTGCCCGAGATCATCATCACCGAACAGGACTTCGAACGTCTCACCGGCCTCGTGGCCACGCTGCCATCGAGCCACGCGGTCGCCGAGCAGCTGTCGGTCGAGCTCGACCGGGCCTCGTTGGTCGAAGCCAACAAGATCCCGGCCGACGTCGTCACGATGAACTCGCGGGTCCGTATGGAAAACGCGGCGACCGGCGAACAGCACGACGTGACCTTGGTGTACCCACGTCAGGCCGACTTCGCAGACGGCAAGCTGTCGATCCTCGCCCCGATCGGGGCCGCGCTGCTGGGGCTCCGGGCCGGGCAGTCGATCGACTGGCCCGTCCCCGGCGGACGCACGAAGACGATGCGGGTGGTCGCGGTCCAGTGGCAACCAGAGGCCGCGGGTGAATTTGACATGTAGACCTAGCAGCCCGTGGTGCAATGCATCGTGTCGCCTCGCGCCGGAATTTTCGCCGAGGGCGCGAAGCCAAAACGCCGCTGTACCGGAATCTCCGGACTCAGAGACGCCGATTTGGTCGTTGGATCAGTGGTTCGCGGGAATCTCCGGACTCAGAGACGCCGATTTGGTCGTTGGATCAGTGGTTCGCGTGGGAATCTCCGGAAGCGTGCCGTGCTGCGGCGGCAGTTGCGCGTGTCCTGTGTCACCGCAACTTTGCCGCAATTTCATGGGCGCCCGCGCCCAACCGAGGAGACTCTCGGCGGGTCCATGGCCGCCAACTCGCGTTGCTTGCTGCCGGAGCGGCTGTCGCCGCCGTTGGGGGTTCTTACCTCGCGGCACTGCTATCGTGATCCCGTGAGCTCCGAAGCGCCAGCGCCGCGGATGACCTACGCCGAGTACCGTGCGCTCGAGCGCGAGGCGAAGACGAAGCACGAGTACTTGCGCGGCAAGGTATTCGCCATGACTGGCGGGACTCTCGAGCATGGTCGCCTCGCTGTGCGCATGAGCCATCTGCTCACGCGGGAGCTCGAGGCTCGGCCATGTCGGGTGTACTCCTCAGATGTGCGGGTGCGCGTGGATGCGACGGACCTCGATACCTACCCGGATGTCTCGGTTGTCTGTGGCGAGCCCGAGACTGCCAAGTCCGACGCTCACGCGCTGCTCAATCCGATCATGCTCGTCGAAGTGTTGTCGGACTCGACCGAGGCCTACGACCGCGGGCAGAAGGCCTCGCACTACCGCCGGATTCCCTCCCTCCGCGCCTATCTGCTGGTCTCGCAGCATGAGCCGAAGCTCGAGCTGCAGGTACGCGCGGAGGATGGACCTTGGACCTTGCGTGAGGCTGGGGCGGGGGAGCGGCTGGTGATCGAGCCGCTCGGGATCGAGCTCGACGTTGACGAGGTCTATCGCCAGCCGCCGGCCCGCTGAAATCTCCGGACTCAGCGCTAAATCTCCGGACTCAGAGAAGCCGATTTGGTCGTTGGATCAGTGGTTCGTGTAGGAGCGCCGCCCCGTCCCACCGACGAGCCGAAAATCTCCGGACTGAGAGAAGCCGATTTGGTCGTTGGATCAGTGGTTCGTGTAGGAGCGCCGCCCCGTCCCACCGACGAGCCGATCAGAAAATTCTGCAACACCGCCGCTCCCGGGCCGATGACCCTCGCGTGGCCACCTCCGCGCAGAAGCAAGCCAGCGCCGCCCGTCGGGCGACCAACCGGGCCCGAGGCGAGACGCGCGGTTACGAGCGCGTCCGCGCTCGGCCTATCTACGCCGGCCGTCGCTACAAGATCAACCGGCGCTGCATCGGCCGAATAATGTTGTTCGCGCCGGGCGCCGACCCCGCGGAGCTCGCCAACCTCATCGGCTATTGCCTCGCTCGCGCCGCTGCCAACAACGAGGTCCAAGTCCACGCCAGCCTATGGATGTCCGACCACCACCACACGGACGTGACCGATCCCGATGCCAACCTGGTCCCATTCAAACAGCAACTGCACAGTCTAGTCGCCCGTGGCCGCAACGCTCGACTGCGCCGGTTCGACAGCGTCTGGAGCGGCGCACAGGCCTGCGACACCCGTCGACCGACTGACGACGAGTCGCTGATCGATCTCGTGTACACACTGACCAACCCCGTCAAGGCGGGGCTCGTGAAGTGGGCGCGGCAATGGCCAGGCTTCACCACGATCGGCTGGCGCTTCGGCGAGACCCGGACCTTCAAGCGGCCAGATTGGTTCTTTGACGACAACGGCGACATGCCGGAGGAAGTCTCGCTGACCTTGGTGCGGCCACAGATCTTTCCCGAACTCGACGACGATGCGCTCTACGCCAAGTTGATGGAAGCGGTTCGCCAGCGCGAGCTCGAGATTCACCAAAGCATGCGTCTGCGAGGGCGACGGTTCATGGGGCTGCGCAAGCTCGCCCGACAGCGCTGGAATTGTGTGGCGCAGAGCTTCGAGGAGCGATTCTCGGTTGCGCCCAAGCATGTGGGCTCGAGCGAGAGGCGGGTGTTGGCAGAGGTTGGGCGCGATCGTGAGTGGGAGCGGCAGTACGCGGCTGCTCGAGCGTTGCTGCTTGCCGGGAAGCCGGCGATGTTTCCTGCAGGTACGTACTGGCTGCGGCGCTTCGCGGGCGTCGACGTGGCGGCGCAGGCTCCGTAGTGGGCGGGCAATAGAGTGACGGCGGGGTCGCGCGAGCCATCCCGCCGTCGTGTATTGGTTCGGCGGGGCTGAGCTGCGAGTCGAGCGGTGGATCGCCAGGCTTTATCGCCTTCGCTGATCGAAATTAGTGCCGCAGTTGTGACTCGAACGTGGCCGGAGGCCCACGCGGGCCCCGACCCCGCCGGCCCACGACGAAGACTCTCAGTCCGGGATTTCGGATTCGGGATTTCCGCGGGCCCCGACCCCGCCGGCCCACGACGAAGACTCTCAGTCCGGGATTTCGCGACGAAGACTCTCAGTCCGGGATTTCCCAGTCCGGATTTTCCCGACGAAGACTCTCAGTCCGGGATTTCGGCCGACGACGAAGACTCTCAGTCCGGATTTTCAACGACGAAGACTCTCAGTCCGGGATTTCCGCGGGCCCCGACCCCGCCGGCCCACGACGAAGACTCTCAGTCCGGGATTTCCCGCCGGCCCACGACGAAGACTCTCAGTCCGGGATTTCCGGATTTCGTCGCCTCAGTCCGGATTAGTCGCCCTTCATTTCGCCGCGGGCGAAGATGCTGGCGACATAGGTGAGCACGTCGGAGGCCGAGGCCTCATCGTAGCCGTAGTCGCGGATCAGCCGCTGCTTGACCACATCGATCTTCTCTTGCGACTCCTTGTCGACCACGCTCGAGACCAGCGAGGTCAGCTTGATGCTGTCTTTTTGATCCTCGAACAGCTTGAGCTCGAGGGCCTTGTAGAGCCGCTCGTTGGTCCGGAAGTCGAACTGCTTGCCCTCGACGGCGAGCGCGCCGATGTAGTGCATGATCTCGCGGCGGAAGTCGTCCTTGCGGCTCTCGGCGATGTCGATCTTGGTCTCGATCGACCGCATCAAGCGCTCGTCCGGCTCCTCGTCCTGGCCCGTGTACTGGTTTTTGACCTTCTCGCGCTGGGTGTAGGCCTTGACGTTGTCGATGTAGTTGGCGCACAGCCGCGCGATCGCGTCTTCGTCGGCGCTGATCGCCCGCTGGACCTCGTTCTTGACGATGTCCTCGTACTCTTGCTTGACGACGGCGAGCAGCTCGCGGAAGCGCTTGCGCTGATCTTCGCTGGTGATCAGCGAGTGGTTGCGGACGCCCGACTCGAGCTCGTTCATGAGCAAGAAGGGGTTGATGTTGGCCTGGCCGCGATCGCTGACGAGGCAGTTGGCGATCTTGTCCTGGACGTAGCGCGGCGAGATGCCGTCCATGCCCTCGCGCTTGGCCTCCTTGCGCAGCTCCTTGACCGAGTCCTGGGTGAACCCGGGCATGGTCTTGCCGTCGTAGAGCTTGAGCTTCTGGAGGACCGAGAGGTTCTGCTTCTTGGGCTCCTCGAGCCGGGTGAGCACGGCCCACATCGCGGCGACCTCGAGGGTGTGCGGGGCGATGAAGCGGCCGCGGACCTTCTTGGGGTTGTAGTCCTTGACGTAGATCCGGATCTCTTCTTGGAGCTTGGTGATGTAGGGGATGTCGATCTTGACCGTGCGGTCGCGCAGCGCCTCCATGAACTTGTTCTCGAGCAGGCGCTCGTACTCGGCCTCGTTGGTGTGGCCGATGATGACCTCGTCGATGTCGGTCTGGGCGAACTTCTTGGGCTTGATCTTGCGCTCCTGCGTGGCCCCGAGCAGGTCATAGAGGAAGGCGACGTCGAGCTTGAGGATCTCGACGAACTCGATCACGCCGCGGTTGGCGACGTTGAACTCGCCGTCGAAGTTGAACGCGCGGGGGTCGGTGTCGGACCCGTACTCGGCGATCCGGCGGTAGTTGATGTCGCCGGTCAGCTCGGTCGCGTCCTGGTTCTTCTCGTCCTTGGGCTGGAAGGTGCCGATCCCGACCCGATCTTCCTCGCTGATCAGCATCCGGCGGACGCGGACGTGCTGGATGACCTTGGCCCAGTCGCCGCGGTAGATCGCCAGGAGCTCGCGGAAGATGAAGCGACACGCGGGGTTGAGCTGGCCGGTGACGTAGGGCGTGAAGGGCTTGCGCCCGGTCTCGGGGTCGCCGGGGTCGCACAGCCCGAACTCGCGGATGGCCTGGTCGCGCCACTCGGGCGGGATCAGCTTGAGCGGCTCCTCGTTCATCGGCGAGCGGAAGATCTCCTCACCCGCGGTCAGGTAGCGCAGCTCCTCGGGGAGGGCCCACTCGTAGGTGTACAGCGCGCCCTCGGGCGTGCGGCTGTACTCCTCGAAGCCCTTCTTGAGCAGGCGGACGATCGTCGACTTCGACGAGCCGACCGGGCCGTGGAGCAAGATGATGCGCTTCTCGGTCCCGTAGCGCATCGCCGCGGCCTTGAGCACGTTGACGAGGCGCATCAGCGGGATGTCGAGGCCGTAGATCGCGTCGCGGCCGCCGTGGCTCTCGTCCGAGAAGAACTTGTAGCGCGTGATCTTCTTCTTGTTGTCGACGTAGTTCTCGACCCCGGCGGCGAGGACCATGTCGTAGAGCCGCTCGTGCGAGGTCCGGGTGATCCGCGGGTTGTGCCGGACCATGCCGAGGTACTCCTCGAAGCTCCCGGACCAGTGCAGGTCCTCGTAGCGTTGGTAGTCCTGGAGCGCGGCGATTTGAGTGACGAGGCTTTGCGTGCTCATGGCTTGCTGGGCTCGTGGTCGACGTGAATCCGGCGCCCGCTGGCGTGGCGGCGTGACGCGAACGGGGTCGGGGGTCGACCACGGCACCACCAAGCATACGACCGAAGTCGGCCCAGCGGCCACCGAGCGCGCCCGGCGACTCCAGGTCGGCCGGATCGGGTGCTGGGCCGGGTGAGGGAGGTCATGTGTGTGTGACACGTTCACCCGGCGCCAGCGGCCGGGCGGGGGCCCGAGACAATTGGTCCCCAGCCGCGGAGGCCAGCGGTGCTACAATCCGGTCCCGCGACGCGCTCCGGCGCTCCGGGCACCGATCACGGCATGATTTCGAGAATCGAGAAGGACCACCGGCGCTTCCGCGAGATCGTTCGGGGTCGGATCCGCGAGAACCTCCGCCGCTACGTGTCGCGTGGCGACATGATCTCGCGCAAGGGCAAAGAGACCGTCTCGATCCCGATGCCCCAGATCGACATCCCGCGCTTCGTCCACGGCGACAACAAGGGCCAGGGCGTCGGCCAGGGCGAGGGCGAGCCTGGCGACCCGATCAGCGAGGGGGAGGGCGAGCCCGGGGCCGGCAAGGCCGGCGAGGGCGAGGGCGACAAGGCCGTCGAGGTCGAGGTCACGCTCGACGAGCTCGCCGCGATCATGGGCGAGGAGCTGGGCCTCCCGCGCATCGAGCCGCGCGGCTCGCAGAACCTCGAGACCGTCAAAGATCGCTACGTCGGGCTGCGCACGACCGGGCCCGAGAGCCTCCGGCACTTCAAGGCCACCTTCAAGCGGGCGCTGCGCCGTCAGATTGCGATGGGCACCTACGACCCCAAGCGCCCGATCATCGTGCCCGTCCGCGAAGATCGCCGCTACCGCTCGTGGAAGTCCGAGCCCAAGCCCCAGAGCAACGCCGTCATCATCTACATGATGGACGTCTCGGGCTCGATGGGCGACGAGCAAAAAGAGATCGTCCGGATCGAGAGCTTCTGGATCGACACCTGGCTGCGCAGCCAATACAAGGGCCTCGAGTCGCGCTACATCATCCACGACGCGACCGCCCGCGAGGTCGAGCGCGAGGTGTTCTTCTCGACCCGCGAGTCCGGCGGCACCATGATCAGCTCGGCCTACCGCAAGTGCGCGGAGCTCGTCGAGCGCGAGTTCGACCCGTCGAACTGGAACATCTACGCGTTTCACTTCAGCGACGGCGACAACTGGTCGGTCGACGACACCGCCGCTTGCATCCGGCTCCTGCGCGACACGCTGATCCCGGCCTCGAACCAGTTCGGCTACGGCCAGGTCGAGAGCCCCTACGGCTCGGGCCAGTTCATCAAGGATCTGCGCGCGGCCTTCGGCGAGGAAGAGCTGCTCGTGACCAGCGAGATCAAGACCAAGGACGACATCATGGACTCGATCCGCGAGTTCCTGAAGGGGGGTCGCTGAGTGGCCACGCTGCCCCAACACCTCGCCGAGCTCCAGGCCGAGATCGAGACCTACGCGAGCGAGTACGGCCTCGACTTCTTCACCACGATCTACGAGGTCGTCGACTACCGGCAGATGTGCGAGATCGCGGCCTACGAGGGCTTCCCGGTCCGCTACCCGCACTGGCGCTTCGGTATGGAATACGACCGAATGATGAAGAGCCAGACCTACGGGCTCTCGAAGATCTACGAGCTCGTCATCAACACCGACCCTTGCTACGCCTACCTGCTCGAGGGCAACAGCCTCGTCGATCAGAAGCTGGTCATGTCGCACGTCTACGGCCACTGCGACTTCTTCAAGCACAACCGCTTCTTCTCGCACACCGACCGCCGGATGATCGACGGCATGGCCAACCACGCAACCCGCGTGCGTCGGCACATGGACCGCCAGGGCGTCGACGCCGTCGAGAGCTTCATCGACGTGTGCCACTCGCTCGACAACCTCATCGACCCGTGGCTGCCCTTCCGCAAGCCCAAGCCGGCCCGGCGCGAGCCCAGCATCGAGATGCCGATCCACGTCGGTCGGATCACCAGCGGCGACCACGAGCGCTCCTACCTCGACGAGTACATCAACCCGCCCGAGTTCATCGAGGAGCAGCGCAAGCGCGCCGAAGAGGAGCGCGAGCAGCGACGCAAGATCCCGCCCCGGCCCGAGCGCGACCTGCTCGGCTTCTTGCTGCTCCACGCGCCGCTCGAGCCCTGGGAGGCCGACGTGCTCGGGATCATTCGGGAAGAGGCCTACTACTTCCTGCCCCAGCGCCAGACCAAGATCATGAACGAGGGCTGGGCGACCTACTGGCACTCGAAGCTGATGACGACCCGCGCGCTGCGCGATGACGAGCTCATCGACTACGCCGAGGCCGCCTCGGGCGTCACGGCGATGGCGCCCAACCAGCTCAACCCCTACAAGATCGGCGTCGAGCTGTACCGCGACATCGAGGAGCGCTGGAACAAGGGCAAGTTCGGCAAGCAGTGGGACGAGTGCGACGACCGCCAGCTCCGCGACGACTGGGACCTGGGCCTCAACCTTGGGCAGTCGAAGATCTTCGAGGTCCGCCGGCTCTATAACGACGTCACCTTCATCGACGAGTTCTTCACCCTCGAGTTTTGCCGCCGCAACCGCTTCTTCACCTTCACCGAGAATCGGCGCTCGGGTCGGCACGAGATCGAGTCGCGCGACTTCAAGAAGATCAAGGACACGCTCTTGCAGCAGCTGACCAACTTCGGTCAGCCTTTCATCTACGTCGTCGACGCCAACTACCTCAACCGGGGCGAGCTGCTCCTCGCGCACCGCCACGAGGGCGTGGATCTGCGCCTCGGTTACGCCCGCGACACGCTCCGCAACCTCGAGCGGATCTGGCGACGACCGGTGTCGATCCTCACAACCGTCGACGACAAGCCCAAGCGGATCCGCTTCGACGGTACCGAGATCCAGATCGCCGACGAGCCCGAAGCCTGGCGGGTCTCCTAGCAGCCCGGGGTGCAATCCCTCGCGCCGCCTCGCTTGGCCTTTTCGCCGAGGGCTTTGTCGCCAAAACTTGCAGTACGCCCGGTACAGCGGCGTTTTGGCTTCGCGCCCTCGGCGAAAATTCCGGCGCGAGGCGACACGATGGATTGCACCCCGGGCTGCTAGCAGGCCCCCCAAAAGGGGGCTTGGTTGGAGTCGCGCATCCTCCCGAAGGGTGGGGGGGCTCGGCAGGCTGAGGGCGGAGGGGGCGAATTTGCCGGTATGAGGCCGGGCGCGTGGGGTCGTGATATGGTCCGGGAGATGCGTTTGAGCGCCTGGCCGATCACCGACGTGGGTCGGGTCCGCAGCCACAACGAAGATTCCCACCTCGTCAACGATGAGCTGGGCCTGTTCCTCGTCGCCGACGGGATGGGGGGCCACGCCGGTGGCGCCCACGCCAGCCGGACCTGCGTCGACGTGGTGTCGCGCGTGGTCCAGCGCGGGCTCCAAGGCCTGTCCGACATGCCGCGTGAGATCGCCCAGTCGGCGGTCAACGATCTGCTCGGCGCCGCCGCCAGCGAGGCCAGCGCCAGGATCTTCGACCACGCCCAGCACGAGCCCACGCTCCACGGCATGGGCACCACGCTGACGGGCATGCTGTTTCACCAGGAGCGCGCGCACATCGTCCACGTCGGCGACAGCCGCTGCTACCTGTTCCGCTCGGGCGTCGCGCGGCAGCTGACCAACGACCACTCCTGGCTCAACGAGCAGGTCCAGGCCGGCCTCCTGACCGAAGAAGAGGCCGCGCTCAGCGACCTCAAGCACATCATCACGCGCTCGGTCGGGTTCGAGCGCGAGGTCCAGGCCGACGTGCTCACGGTCAACGTCAGCCCCGGAGACGCGTTCTTGCTCTGCTCCGACGGGCTGTGCAACTACATCGAGCTCGACGAGCTCGCCGAGCTCGCGCGCCAGCACTTCTACGCGGACCTTCCGCGGGTGTGCATGGACATCGCGCTCGAGCGCGGCGGCGAGGACAACATCACCGTCGTCGTGATCGGCGCGTCCAATGGCGCCGACCGCAGGCGCGGTCCCCGACCGCAGCGCAAGACGATCGCCGACACCCTCCCCCCGGTCGACGGCTGAGCTCCGGCAGCGCGCAAAAACCAGAGGCGCGAGCGACCGGACGCACAGCGACCGGACGCACGGCCGCCGCGCGCAGGATGGCTGCGGACCTAAAAGAAAGATATGTTCCGACCATGCGCGATACCGAGGTGCTCCGACGTCGGCTCTGGGCTCAGATCGGGCTCCCGCTGGCCACAGCTGCGCTGCTGAGCGGGTGTGACAGCAGCCCCGAGGTCAAGCCGGTCAAGGTCGAGCGAGACCAGGTCGACGACAGCAAGGCCGAGGCCAAGGCCGACGGCCAGAAGGTCGCCCGAAAGACGACCAGCAGCGCCGCCCCGGGCTACGTCCCGCCGGGGCGGATCGAGGACATCCCCGACGGCGAGTTCGACTACTTCGGTCCGGCCCGCGATCCCTTCACGGACCACGAAGAAGAAGACGGCTGCCCGGCCGGCGACTGGTGCGGCAAGCCCGAGGACGCGCGCAAGTTCGCGGTCCAGCACATCCCCGACAAGCTCGGGTGCCCGTCGAAGATCATCGCCCAGCCCCAGGTCACCAACACGCTCAAGAAGAGCGAGAAGCGGTGGGACGGCCTGTCCTTCCACCCGATGATGCAGGGTCGGCTGATGACCTCGGTGACCGAGGAGAAGCGCGCCGCGGGCAACAAGGACATCTGCTGCTACCACTGGTTCGAGTACTGCTCGGGCCGGCCGCTGCTCGACGGCGACGACATGGTCGTGGCCGAGCTGCGCGAGGGCTCGGGCTGGTCGTGTGATCCCGCCGAGGTCGCGGCGCCCGCGGACCGCCCCGACAGCCAGCTCGACCCGGCGACCCGCGCCCGGCTCGGGCAGCTGTGGGCCGAAGACGGGCTGATGGAGCACGCTGCGATCGCCGCGTTCGAGCGCGCGACCCTCGAGCTCATGGCGATGGCCGCCCCGCCGAATTTGCTCGGCGAGGTTCAGGCCGCCGCCGCCGACGAGGTCGAGCACGCGACGCGCTGCTTCGGGCTCGCGGCCCGCTTCTCGGGCCTCGCCCGCGAGCCCGGGCCGCTGACCTCGCTCGAGCCGCGCGTGCGCGGGCTCGCGAGCGCCTCGCCCGAGGCGCCCGAGGTCGCCGAGGACTGGGTCCGGCTCGCGCTCGACACCTTCGTCGAGGGCTGCGTCGGCGAGACGATCGCCACGCTCATCGCCCGCCGGGCTCAGCGGCGCTGCGAAGACCCCGCAACCTTGACCGTGCTCGCGGGCATCGTCGACGACGAGGGCCGCCACGCGGGCCTCGCGTGGCAGACGATCGCGTGGATCGCCGAGGCGAGCGGCCCCCACCGCGAGCTGGTGCTCGCGGCCCTCGAGCGCCAGGCCGAGGCCATGGCCGCCGAGGCCGAGCGCGCCTGCGAGCAGCTGCCGCCGCCCGATCCCCAGGCCGAGATCCTGGCCCGCTACGGCCGCTGCGATCGCCGCGTCGAGCTCCTCGCCCGCCGCGACGCGTGGACCGATCTCATCCTCCCGACCTTCCGGGCCCTCGCCGACGCTGACGCCCGCGAGCGCGGTCCAGAGGCCTGGACCTGAGCAGCCGGCCTTGACCGAAGCCCCCCAGACCTCCGCCGCGGCGCGGCTGACGAGTTGGCTGGCCGCGGACCGCAAGCGCCGCTGGTGGGTGCTGGTGCTGTTCGTCGCGGCGCTGATCGTGCGCCTGCACTGGAACCTCGAGGTCCACCCCCTCGGCGGCTACATCTACTCGGACATGAAGGGCTACTGGGGCCGGGCCGACGCCCTGCTCGACGACCCCTTCTCGGTCCGGGAGTACGACGCCTTCTTCCCCTTCGGGACCACGTGGCTGGTCGCGGGGGTCAAGTGGGTGTTCGGGCGCGACAGCTTCAGCGCGATCGCGACGGTCTACGCGATCCTCGGCGCGTCGATCGTCGCGGCCGCCTACGCGATCGCCGATCGGGTCATGGGCGCGCGCGTGGCCTGGGTCGCCCCCGCGGTCGGGCTGTTCCTGGTCGCCTACTACCCGCTGATCGCGATCGGCGGCTACGTGCTCAGCGAGCTGCCCTTTAGCTTCTGCCTGACCATGAGCCTGCTGCTGCTGATCCGCCTCGTCGACGACGGGCGGGCCCGCGACGCGTGGCTGCTCGGTATCCTGCTTGGGGTCGGCGCGCTGATCCGGCCGCAGATGCTGCTGAGCGTGGCGCTGGTCGGCCTGTTTTGGCTCCTGACCCGCCTGGTCATGGGCGGCGACAACCCCTACGCCAAGCTCGGCTGGGGCCACATCGCGCGGATCGCCGCGCCGCTCTTGCTGCTCGTGACGATGGCCTCGGTTCGCTTTCACATCCACACCGATCGCTACGGCCTGGTCTCGGAGAACAGCAGCATCAACCTGATCTTCGGGCGCTGCCACAACAAGGGCATCTACTCGCGCCGCGACGACGCCGGCCACGGGACGATCCGCTTCTCGCCGCCGCCGCTGATCCAGCTCGAGGCCCACAGCGAGCGGAGGCCCGACTCGCTGATCCAGGTCCGCTCGGTCTGGGGCGACCACCCCGAGCCGGTCGCGGGCGTGCCCGGCTTCGCCGTCGACGAGTTCGGGTGCACGCGACGCAAGTGCCGTCAGCCCGGGAGCGAGATCGAGTACCGCGGCTACATCGGCGACCGCGAGATCCACAAGAAGATCGTCAAGGCCTGCATCGAGCGCAGCGGGTTCTCGCGCCAGGCCTACTTCACCTTCACCCACTGGGTGATGCTGTGGAAGACCAACCTGATGTGGCCCGACCAGGCCAACCCGCGCCCGCGCTCGGTCGTCAAGCGCGAGGGCTGGCGGCACCGCCAAGAGATCTGGGCCCGGGTCCACCGCGGGCTGCTGATGGTCCCGGCGCTGCTCGGGCTCGGGTTCGTGTTCACGGCCCGGCGCCGACCCAAACAGGCGCTGGTCTCGCTCAACTTCTGGGCCCTGATGCTGATCGTGGGCATCTGGCTCGGCGGGATTCGCTTTCGTGTGCCCTACGACCCGATCATCGTCCTCCTCGCGGCGTTCAGCTATGGGCTCGCGTGGGAGCAGCTGCGAAAGCTCGTGGCCCGGCGCCGAGGCAGGCGCGGCCCGAGTTTAGGAGATGGGTAGTCCGTGAGGCTCGGACTCGAGCTTCAGCCCGAGCGGGCGTTCATGCGTCGGCTCGACTCGGTTGAGATCCGCGAGCTGCCCGGCTTCGTGCGTGGTCGTCATCGGCTGCCGAGCCAGCACGGGCGCGCGGGGGAGCAGCTCGTCCACGAGCTCGGCGAGCAGGCCCTCGGCGAGGAGGTCCGCGTGGTCTACGACTCGGCCAAGCTGCTGCTCGGGCTCCGCCGCCGGCAGCTCGATCGCGCCGTCGCGTTTGGCGGGGGCAACGTCGACGCGCCGCAGTTTCACTTTGTCCTCGACCTCGGCCTCGACCCGGCCGATGCCTCCCGCGCGCTGTGGCAGCGGCGGGTGATCCTCCGCGTCGGCCCGCGCGCGCTCCCGGCCGAGTTCGACAGCGTGTTCCCGGTCTCGTGCGACGAGCTCGTCGTGCCCTTCGCGACCCAGGCCGACGAGACAAAGAGCGCTCGCTTCGACCGCGTGGTCGAGCGCCTCGAGGACTTCGCCGACAGCCACGGCGGCGGCGTCGACGAGGACGAGGACGAGGGCTGGGCCAGCCTCACGACGGCCGACGGCAGCCGCATCGCCCTCGACCTCGGCGCCCACGAGCTGAGCCTGCGGATGCTCGGGACCTCCGGCAGCCGCGAGCTCCTCGTCGAGGCGCAGCGTCGCTTCACCGATCTCGCAGAGCCGATCGTCTCGGTCCTCGAGACCGGCGCGCGGATCTGATCCTCGTTGCGCCATCTCGGCCTCGATATCGGCACCAGCTGGGGCGAACCCAGCCTCGAGGAGAGTGGACGCGGGCGGTCAGGGCGAGGGTTGGTGTCGCTGGTTCGACGGCGCGATCTTCGGTGCTCGGGGGCCGTGGCCTCGCTACGCCTTGCGTTTTCTGCGCGCTCGCCAGACAAGGCTATTTGCCGGTGTTCTCTGTTATATTTGTAATCAATCTAAACACCATCTAAAGCTCGATATTCGATGAATGCAGACCGGAGACAGAATTAATCTTCATTTCTATCGTGGATTGCCGTGTTAGCAGCGTGCTTAGCTTCGCCGCAACGGAGCCGACCCATGAAGCTTTGGATCATCACTGGCAGCGCGACCGACGACGGCGCACCGATCTACCTCCAGACCGGCGCTCGCTGGACTCGAACCTTGAGCGCGGCCGAGCCCGTCGCCGACGACCAGCCCCAACACAAGCTCGCGCTGCTCGAGGCCGCGCGGGCCCAGCAGCGGATCGTCTGCGATCCCTACCCGATGGAGGTCCGGCGCGGCTCGGATGGCGAGCTCGCGCCGATCAGCCTGCGCGAGAAGATCCGCGCCGAGGGTCCGACGATCTTGCGGGTCGGCGCACCGACGTCGCGCCCCACGGCCGTGAGCGCCTGATGTACCGCTACGACCACTACGATCAGACGATCGTGGATCAGCGCGTCGCGCAGTTCCGCGATCAGGTCTCGCGCCGACTCAGCGGTGAGATCAGCGAGGACGAGTTCAAGCCGCTGCGCCTGCAAAACGGGCTCTACATGCAACTGCACGCGTACATGCTGCGCGTCGCGATCCCCTACGGGCTGCTGTCGAGTCGCCAGCTGCGCAAGCTCGCCGAGGTCTCGCGCAAGTACGACCGCGGCTACGGCCACTTCTCGACCCGGCAAAACATTCAGTACAACTGGCCGCGGCTCCAGGACGTGCCCAAGATCCTCGCCGAGCTCGCGACGGTCGAGATGCACTCGATCCAGACGAGCGGCAACTGCATCCGCAACACGACCTCGGACCACCTCGCCGGGGTCGCCCGCGACGAGCTCGTGGATCCCCGGGTCTACTGCGAGATCATCCGCCAGTGGTCGACCTTCCACCCGGAGTTCGCGTTCTTGCCCCGCAAGTTCAAGATCGCGGTCACCGGGGCGCCGACGGCCGACCGCGCGGCTGTGCGCGTGCACGACATCGGCGTCCGCGTGGTCCCGGACCCCGAGGGCGGCGATGACTATGGCTTCCAGATCCTCGTTGGCGGCGGCCTCGGTCGGACGCCGCGGATCGCCCAGGTCTGCCGCGAGTTCCTGCCCCGCGAGCAGCTCCTGAGCTACCTCGAGGCGATCTTGCGCGTCTACAACCGCCACGGTCGCCGCGACAACAAGTTCAAGGCCCGGATCAAGATCCTCGTTGGCGCCCTCGGGATCGCTGAGTTCAAGGGCCAGGTCGAGGAGGAGTGGGCCCAGATCCGCGACGGCGCGATGACGCTGACCCAGGCCGAGTTCGATCGCGTGGCCGCCTACTTCCAGGACCCCGACTACGCCGAGCTCGAGCCCAGCGATCTGTTCGTGGACTCGCTGAAGCTCGGCAAGGATCGGACCCTCGGGCGCTGGGTTGCGAGCAACGTCATCGGCCACAAGATCCCCGGCTACTCGATCGTGATGGTCTCGCTCAAGCCCAAGGGCAAGCCGCCGGGCGACGCGACCGCCGAGCAGATGGAGCTCGTCGCCGATCTCGCCGACCGCTACGGCTTCGGCCGCGTGGTCGTGACCCACGAGCAGAACCTCGTCCTGCCCGACGTCGAGAGCCGCCACCTGCCCGAGGTCCACGCCCAGCTGAGCGCGAGCTCGCTCGCCGAGCCCAACGTCGGCAAGGTCACCGACATCATCGCGTGCCCGGGCCTCGACTATTGCAACCTCGCCAACGCCCGCTCGATCCCGATCGCAACCGAGATCGGCGAGCGGATCGACGATCTCGACTACCTCCACGACCTCGGCGACATCAGCCTCAACATCTCGGGCTGCATCAACGCCTGCGGACATCACCACGTCGGCAACATCGGGATCCTCGGGATCGACAAGCAGGGCGAGGAATTTTACCAGCTGATGTTGGGCGGCTCGTCGAGCGACGACGCCTCGCTCGGGCGGATCCTCGGCCCCGCGTTCCCGCGCGCCGAGGTCGTCGAGGCCGTGGCCACGGTCCTGCGCACCTACATCGACCAGCGCGAGTCCGCCGACGAGCGCTTCCTCGACTATGTCCGCCGCGCGGGCTTCGAGCCCTTCAAGGAGCGACTCTATGGCGACGCCTGAGACCCCGCAGCTGCACCCCGGCGCCCGCCGGATCATTCGCATCGGTGACGCCGGGCCCGAGATCGTCATCGATCACTGGCAGCGGCTCGGCGACGATGACCCGCTGCCGAGCTTCGACGCGCTCCCCGTCCTGGTCTCGCGTTCGCGCGCGGCGGCCGATCGCGCGGCCCTCGACGCCCGCGTTGGCTCCTGGGGCGTGTGGCTCGCTGGCGACGCGGCGCCCGAAGATGTTGCGCCGGAGGTCCTCGGCCTGCCGCTCGTAGCGATCGTTGTGCCCAAGTTCACCGACGGCCGCCACTTCTCGCTCGCGACTTTGCTCCGGACTCGCTACGGCTTCGTCGGTGAGCTGCGGGCGGTCGGTGACGTGCTCCCGGATCAGCTGTTTTACATGCGTCGCTGCGGCTACACGTCGTTCGAGCTCAAGCCCGGCAAGTCGCTCGACACGGGCCTGCGGACCCTCGACGCGTTCTCGGTCAGCTACCAGGCCGCGGCCGACGACGCCCGGCCGCTCTACCGTCGGCGCGTCTGACACTGCTGCGAGCGCGGGAGCCCCAGTGGCTCGGGTCCGATCGGCGGTCCAAGATCCAGCATGATCTTTGACACCAAGGGCGTGACCGCTGGGTACTGGGCCGCGAC
Organism: Enhygromyxa salina; assembly: GCF_002994615.1. Classification (GTDB taxonomy): domain Bacteria; phylum Myxococcota_A; class Polyangia; order Nannocystales; family Nannocystaceae; genus Plesiocystis; species Plesiocystis salina_A. The sequence goes on from NZ_PVNK01000037.1 coordinate 74,274, forward strand.
CGGGCTGCTCGGCGCCGCGCTGCTCGGAGGCGGGATCATGGATCTGGTCGGGCCGCCGGAGCTGGTCGAGACCCTCGAGAGCCTCGGCTACCCGCTGTATCTGATGCCGCTGCTCGGCGTCGCCAAGCTCCTGGCCGGCGTAGCGATCTTGGCGCCCAACTTTCAGCGGCTCAAGGAGTGGGCCTACGCCGGGGTCGCCGTCGACTTTCTCGGGGCCTCGTACTCGCACGCGGTCAACCAGCAGTTCGATGACATGGCCACGCCGCTGCTGCTGACCGTCTTGATGTTCATGTCGTGGTACCTGCGGCCCGCCCACCGCGAGCTGCCCGACGTGGCCACGGCCGCGTGACCTGCGGCGAGGGACTCGATGTTCCCCGTGCGTTGCGCCTCCCATGGACGCAGCAAACAAGCGCCCGAACACGCGTCTCGAGCCCCCTTCTAGCAGCCCGGGGTGCTAGCAGCCCGGGGTGCAATGCATCGTGTCGCCTCGCGCCGGAATGTTCGCCGAGGGCGCGAAGCCAAAACGCCGCTGTACCGGGCGTACTGCAAGTTTTGGCGACAAAGC
>NZ_PVNK01000038.1 GCF_002994615.1 Enhygromyxa salina
GGACGCGGGGGACGCGGGGGACGATGAAGAGGTCTCGGCGATCGTCGCGCGGGCGGCGAGCGAGCCGCTGCCCGATCCGGTGTTTGAGGCGCTGCGCGATCTCGTCGACGGTGCCGACGCTGCGACGGCGCAGGCGCTGGTCGAGTGGTGGCGGGAGTGGAAGCTTGGGCCTGAGCTTGGCGAGGTCTTGGTCGAGCACCTGTGTGAGCTCGGCCAGGAGGGGCTCGCGCTCGCGCTGCCGCTGCATGAGGAGCTGCGTCCGATTTTGCTGGACAAGATTGAGGACGATCCCGAGGACGCGGCGCTGCTCGACTTCGTGCTCGTCGAGCATCTGCTCGCGCTGCGCCACGCGGAGCGCGCGCTGGAATTGCTTGGTGCGCGGCGCAAGCTGCTGCCGAGCGAGCAGCTTCAGGATCTGCTCCCGCCCTCGCCCGAGCGCGGTGGCCAGCGTATTCGGATCGAGCTGTATGAGCTCGCTGCGACGGCGCATCAGCAGCTTGGAGATGGGCAGGTTACGGCGCTGGCCGAGCTCGCGCGTCTTCAGCCGCTGGTGCGCGAGCGGGTTGAGGGGCTGATCGCGCAGTTGAGAGGGGGTCGGGGGGGCAGCGAGGAGGCCAAGGCGCTGCTCGCCCGTGCCGAGCGGGTACGCGAGCTGCTGGATGACGATGGCTTTGCGGCCGGGGCTGCGCTGCCGCTGGCCCCGGCGAGTGACGGAGGCGAGACGGAGGCTCTGGCGAGGACCGAGCCCGAGCGGGCGTCGGCGCTCGAGCGGCATCGGGTTCGGGCCCTCGACACGCAGCAGCTCGAGCTCCTGCGCCATCCCGCGGCCCGAGCCGATGGGGTGCTCGGGCGCCTTCAGGGCATGCTGGCGAAGGTCGCGGTGCCGGACTGCTCGGTGCTCAAGAGCTACTGCGAGCGGGCTAACCTCGGGCGTAATGTGACGCTGGCGAGGGCGCTGACGGATGCGACGGTGATCCTCGGGCTTGGGGGCGTCGAGGTGTTTGTCTCGCGGGGGGAGAAGTCGGTCGGGTTGCGCGCGTATGAGGGGGGGACGTCGTTCTTGCTGATCGGGGGGGATCATGTGAATCCGAAGAGCGATGCGTACCTCGACGAGGGGGCGCTGCGTTTTGCGGTCGCGGCTGAGCTTGCGCATCTGCGCTACTCACACAGCCGCGTGACGAGTAATGAAGTCTGGGCGGGGACGGTTGACCTGGGGCTGACTGGGCTTGGGATGCTAATTGTTGCTGCGCCGATATTGACGAGCCTCAAGGCGCCGGCGAAGCATTTGCTCGATAAGGTGGGGGCTCCGGCGATTACTCGGTGGCGGCAGAAGCTCGCTGGGCGGGATGCGCACTCGCTTGCTGGTGATAATAGCCAGGTTGTTGCGGCTCATCGGGCGATGCAGTTGAGTGCGGACCGGGCTGGGCTTGTTGCTTGTGGGGATCCGCGGGCGGCGGTTCGGGCGATGTTTGCGGTGCATCCTTCGTATTTGACGCTTTGGCCGTTGGTTGGGAGTCATGGGTTGCGGGGGACTGTTACTCGTGAGATTCGTGGTGATGATGAGCGGGAGCGGGGGCGGCTGGAGGATCTTGCGGTGCGGGTGGCGGCGATGTTGAGCTTTTATTTGTCGGAGGAGTATGCGCAGCTGCGCGCGGCGATCTTGGAGTAGGACACTTCCTTCGGAAGTGCTCTAAATGGGACCTGCCCGAGCGCCCTGCCCGCGTTGGAGAGCGCCCGAGCGCCCTGCCCGAAGGTCATGTTCGCGAAACGAAGCGCCCTGCCCGAAGGTCATGTTCGCGAAACGAAGCGCCCTGCCCGAAGGTCATATTAGCGAAGCGCCCTGCCCGAAGGTCACGAAGCGCCCTGCCCGAAGGTCATGTTCGCGAAACGTGACCTGCCCGAAGGTCATATTAGGATTTTTGCCGCAAGCTGGCCTGTAATCTATCGCTTCCGGCCGCTCAACCAGCACCGCCAGGCGGGCAACACGCCCACCCCCACCCCCACACATTGCCTCAGCTACGCGTTACAAACACATTGCGCCGCGTACCGGTGCCACATCAACCACGTGCCGCCAGGAAACAAAACACCCTCCTCGCCGCTGAGCCAGCGTTCCCTCGCCTCTGCATACGCCCTCTCGAACGCCTTCTTGCGCTGCAGTGCCGCGATGCGTTTCCATTTGTCCGTCGACGACACCGTCGGCCGCACGCCGAACAAGTCCTCCGCCCCGGGCATCGCGGCCCAGTGCTGCGCCCTGACCTGCCGCATCTTGAGGACCTTCTTCCCGCTCCTTTGCCGCTTCGCCTCGCACGCGTCCTCCCTGGCCCTGACTTGCTCGAGCACCAAATCCCGCAGCTCGTCGTCGGTCAACTCGGGCCGCACAGCCGGCCGCACAAGCCGGAAGGTCGCTGTCTCGGGAATGATGCTGCGGTCACGTTTCGAAGCTAGCCGCGAGTCCCGTCGTTTTCGCTTCCTCGATGACTTCTTCTTCCCTGGCCCTTTCCGCGCCCAAATGCCGTATTTGGGCTTCTTCACGACGATCTCGTCGCCGTATCGCATCTTCATCGTCGTCACGCCCTTCCAGTGCCGCGCCTTGGTCACCAGATCGCTGGAGCACGGATTTGCGAGGGTGTAGACGGCGTGCTCGAGGAGTTTTTTCGAATCTTGGGGCTCGACGAGGCCGTACCCTTTCTCGAAGTTGGTCCCGGAGGTGCCCCGCAGAGCGTTCAGCGCCCGCGAGCCCAGTGAGTTGAGCTCCTCCATGAACTTGGGGAGGCACTTCGTGTGCGCGGTTATCAGCAGGTGGAAGTGGTTGCTCATGTAGAGGACCTCGTGGACCGAGACATCGAATTTCGAGCAGGTGTGGGCGAGGACGAACAGGAGTGTTTCTGTGACTTTTTCAGTCGGTACGAAGCGAAAACTCCGGCCGACGGCTCGACAGGTGATGAAAGCAGTCTGCTGGGCGTGGATGTATCGCGGGGGAGTCACACCCAGGCTGTCGGCCGCCCACGCGCGGGGTTGCA
>NZ_PVNK01000039.1 GCF_002994615.1 Enhygromyxa salina
GCACCTGCCCCCGCTCGCTCTCCAGCCCCTTCGGTCGATCTCGCCCAGCACTTCGGCCTCGCCGCCGAGGCCTTCGCCCGGGTCCAAGACACGGGCGAGAGCGCGGCCGTCGAGAGCTGGCGCGGCCACGTCGAGGTCCTCGGCTCGGCGCCGATCGACGAGCTGCGCGCGAGCCTGGCTCCGGAGCTCGAGCGCGACCCGAGTGACCTGCGCTGGCAAGCCGCGCTCCTCGCCCTGCTCCACAGCAAGAGCTCGTCAGCTCGCCACGCCTTCGCCGAGCTCCTGCGCGACTTTGATGACGACCGGCGCAGCTACGCCCTCCGGGTCCTGCGATCGTGGCAAGACCCCCGCGCCCAGGCGATCGCCGCGGCGTCGCTCAGCGCGGCGTCGAGCGACCCAGCCCTGCGCGCGGTCTGGCTCGAGTGCTTCGCCGATCGCGGCTGGGATCCCGGCGTCGAGGTCATCGAGGCCGCGCTCGCGGACACCGAGCCGGCCATCGTCGCCGCGGCCCTGCGCCTGGTCCCGCGCTCGAGCGCGGCCAAGAGCCTCCGCCCCAAGCTCGCCGGCCACCTGTTCACGCCCGATCCCAGCCTCCGGATCGAGGCGATCGAGACCGCGCTGGTGTTCGGCGATCAGAGCGCGTGGCTCGTGTGCTGCCAGCTCGCCCGCAACCCCAGCTTCTCGATCGCCAGCGAGCTCGTCGGGCTGCTCGGGACCGAAGCCGAGCTCGCCCAGCTCCGTCAGGCCTTCGACGCCGCGCCGACGCCCGAGCTGCTGTGGGCCCTGGGCTTGTCGGGCCGCCGCGTCGGGCTCGACGCGTGCGTCGAGCACTTCGACGACGACGACGACCTCACGCGAGAGGCCGCCCGCGAGGGGCTCTCGGTCGCGGCGGGGCGCGGCTTCGCGTCCGTCAGCGAGGCCAAGTCCTGGCTCGAGCAGCGCGGGGCCTCACGCTCGCTCGGGGGCGCCGAGCGAGGCCCCGCGCAGGTGTTGGCGGTGCTCGCCGAGGCCCCCGATCGGCTCCGCCGGGCCCTCGCCCGGGAGCTGCGGATCCGCAGCCGTGGCCGCGTCCACCTCGATCCGGGCGCCCTGCCCCACGCGTGGCGAAGCCAGCTCGACGCGCCCCTGAGCATCGACTTCGATCGCGGCTTCCCGTGGACCGACGCCGAGCTCGGTGACGGTCCATGAGCCCGAGAAAATAGGGGCTCCGGGCCGGCGCGCCTGTCCGCGCCGCGCCCGGTCATTCCAGCGCCGGCCCCCCCACCGATGTTCCCAATTCGCCCAGACGATGTTCACGGGTCAATGTCTAGCAGCCCGGGGTGCAATGCATCGTGTCGCCTCGCGCCGGAATGTTCGCCGAGGGCGCGAAGCCAAAACGCCGCTGTACCGGGCGTACTGCAAGTTTTGGCGACAAAGCCATCGGCGAAAAGGCCAAGCGAGGCGGCGCGAGGCATTGCTCCCCGGGCTGCTAGATCGCGTGGTAGGTCGGATTCGCATCCATGACGTCTCGACCACACGACGCCCTGTTCAAAGCTGCGTTCGAAACGCCCGAGCACGCGACCTCCATCTTCAAGCTATTCCTGCCCCAGGAGGTGACTGACGCGATCGACTGGGCCTCAATCGCGCGCGAGTCCGGCACGTTCATCGATCCAGATCTCGTCGACCGCCACAGCGACCTGTTGTTCTCGGTTCAGCTCGCGGGCGCGCCCGCCCTCCTCTACCTCCTGCTCGAGCACCAGAGCACCCACGCCCCCGACATGCCCCTTCGCATGGCCGAGTACCTCCTGCGGGTGTGGAGGCGTCACCAAAAAGGCCACGGCCTGCCGCTCCCGCTGCTCCTGCCTGCGCTCGTCACCCACGCCCCGGGCAGTTGGACAGCCTCTCGCTCCCTCCATGGCCTCGTCGAGCCGCCCCCGGCGTCGATACCGGGCCTTTCACCCCTGGTCCTCAACCACTCCACGCTCGTCGTCGACCTCACCGAGGCCGACGACGCGACGCTGCGAGATTGGGCGCTGGCTGCGTTCCCCAAGCTCGCTTTAGTCGTGCTCCGCGACGGCCGCGATCCACAGCAGCTGCGCCGTGACCTCGAGCGCTGGCGGGACACCTTTCGTGAGGTCCTCCGCGCTCCCAATGGAGCCGAAGCCGTCACGCAAGTGTTGCGCTACGTCGCCTTGGTGACCGGCGACATGCGCTTCGAAGACTTTCGTGCGACCATTCAAGAGCAGCTCCCCGAGGCAGAAGAGATCGCCATGACCATCGCCGAACAACTCCGCCAAGAAGGTCTCCAGCAAGGTCTCCAACAAGGTCTCCAACAAGGCCGATCCGAGACGCTCGTGAAGCAGCTCACTCTCAAGTTTGGAGCGCTGTCACAGGCGTTCAAAGCGCGTATTGAGGGGGCCAGCCTCGACGAGCTCGACCGTTACCTCGAGCGCGTCCTGACCGCCGAGTCCCTCGAAGAGCTGTTTGCGAACTGACCGCCTTCACTCGATGATCTTCACGACCGAGGACGACCCGTGGCCGAAGCGCTCGGGCTCGTACATCGCCTCGGCGTGCACGGGCGGCAGCACGAAGGTCCCGATGTTGGTCGCGCGCGCGGTGTAGCTGTAGGTGTAGACCCCGGCCGCGAGCCAGTCGGCGAACAGCAGCATCCGATCGTCCCGCATCTGCGTGTGGTCGAAGCTGTACCAGGGGTACCACCAGCCGTAGCTGCCCCCGCGCCCGTAGTTGTAGTCGTAGCCCCCACGCCCATAGCCGCCGCCGAGGCCGTAGCCGTAGTCCAGCGAGCCCTGGTTGGTGACCGCGACGCTGGTCAAAAAGCGCGGATTTTGGCCCTCGAAGCCAGCCGGGAGCGGATCGTCGACGACCACAAAGCTCGCCCGATCCTGGACGACGAGGGTGAGCGTGACCTTGACGTTGGTCCCGGCCTTGACGCTCCAGCTCCCGTCGTCGAGCTGGCGGACCGCGTCGGGATCGGCCTCGTCTTCGCCGCCCTCGGGCAGGGCCTCGTAGCGACGTGAGACCGTGAACCCCCGATCGACCGGATCCATGTGGAAGTCAGCGGGGGCGTAGCGCAGCCCGAGCCGATAGTAGAGCTTGCCGGGTCCGTCCTTGGCCAGGGTCACGCTCTGCACCGACTCGCCGAGCAGCGCGCGCATCGGCACGTGCTGGTTGACCTTGGCCATGTCACGGCCAACAAATTTCTGCTCGGCGGCGAACATGTCGTCGAGCCAGATCCGCGCGCTGAAGTCGGGGGTCTCGGCCTCGATGACCTCGTAGTAGCGAGACACGGCCAGCAGCGCCCAGGCGTTGGCGTGGGTCGAGGTCCAGCGGCCGCCCATGCGAGGGTCACGGTCGCTCATCAAGCCGGCCATGATCTTCGCCGCCATGCCGTCGTCACCGGTCTCCTCGCCGATCTCCATCAAGGCCATCAGCGCGATCGCGTCGGTCTGGGTGTTCGAGTGCATGAGCACGGCGAGCCCGTCGGCGGCCCCGGCTTCGGTCCGCGACTCGGCGAAGTGGATGACCCGCGCGTTCTCGACGACCTGGTCGTTGAGCTCCTCGAGCACGGCCGCGACCGGCCCCTCGCGCTTGTAGCGATGGGCCGCGCTCATCAGCAGCACGCGGCCATAGAGCGGGATCTGAGCGCGCTTGGCCCAGACCTTGTCGAACTGATCGGCCCCTCGGCCCTCGCGCGACAGCAGCCACAGCGCGAACGCCCGCGTGGTCCAGTCATAGTAGGCGCCCCAGCGGGTCGAGATGCCGTTGCGCACGTAATTGTCGAGGTAGGCCATGGCCTGGTCGAGCTTGGCCTGATCGACCTCGAAGCCCGCGGCCTTGCCCTCGACCAGCGCGAGCGTGACCCAGGTGCTGAGGTAGGGCCAGCTCTCGCGGCGGGTGTCGTCGCCCCAATAGGTGAAGCCGCCGTCCCAGTTCTGGCGCTGGAGCAGGCGCTCGATGCCGTCCTTGGCCAGCGCGTCGCGACGTGCGCGATCGTGGACGTCGGCGATCGGGAAGTCGTCGAGCACGTCGCCGAGCGCGAAGATCGGCAGCAACCGGCTGGCGGTCTGCTCCGAGCACTCGTAGGGGTAGGTGACCAGGAACTCGACGGCGTCCTCGAGCCCGTTGAGCGCGGTCGAGGACATCGAGACCTCGAGCCCACCGAAGCCCGGCAGCGCGTCCTTGGGCAGCTGCACGGCGCGCTGGACCGAGGCCGAGGTCATGCCGTAGTCGGCGAAGGCCTGCTTGGTCGCGGGCACGAGCACGGGCAGGTCGAGCTGAGTCGCGTCGCGGCCCTCGTTGGACAGCGCGGCGAACTGCAGGCGCATGACCCCGACCTCGTCGACGGCCATCGGAAACCGGACCTCGCGCGACTCGCCCGCGGGGATCTCGATCGTGGTCTCGACCTCGCCGAGCAGCTTGACGTTGACCCCGCGGGTCCCGACCATCACCGCCTGGTGGGTCTCGGTCTGGTTGTCGACCATGACCGAGGCCTCGAACTCGTCGCCCATGTTCAAGAAGCGCGGCAGCGAGGGCCGGAGCATGACGGCCTTGCGCACGCGGACCGAGGACTCGCCGCTGCCGAAGCGATCGTAGACCTTGGGGTCGACGGCCACGGCCATGATCCGGAAGCTCGTGAGGTTCTCGGGCATGTCGATCTCGACGCTCGCGCGGCCCTCGGCGTCGGTCTCGAGCTCGGCCTCGAAGTAGGCGGTGGTCGCAAACAAGGTCCGCAGCGAGACCTCCTGGGCCATCGCCTTGTTCGGGTCGGGCATCGCCGTCGTGGCCATCGGCGCAGGAGGAGGCGGCGAGGCCCCGCCGGCGCGGCTCTTGGGCTTCGCCTCGGCCTCGGCCTCAGCCGGCGCGCCTCCTGAGCCGAGCCCGTAGCCCGAGCCGCCCCCGCCGCCCTTACCGATCAGCCCGGTGTTGCCGAGGCCGATCGTGCCCTCGCCCGTGCCCCCACCGCCGCGGCCGGTGCCGATCAGCCCGAGCCCGCCGGCGCCGTAGGCCTCGCCGACTTCACTACCGACGAGCTGGTCGGAGAGGTCGCCGTCGTCGACCACCCCAAGGGGCAGCGGGAGGTCGACCGCGCTGGCTTCGGGCGAGACCGGCTTGGGCTGCTCGGCCGCATTGCGGGGCAGCACGAGGGTGTGATCGGCGAACAGCCCGACCTCGCCTGCGCGCTTGTGGTGAAAGAAGGCCAGCGGATCCGGGGTCTGGTAGCCCATCAGCGAGAGCACGCCCTCGTCGACGACGAACACCGCGACCGCGGCCTCGATCGGCGCGCCGTCGACCGCGTGGGTCCGGATGTCGACGCGGAGCTTGTCGCCTGGCTCGACCCGATCGACCTCGGGCTCGACCTCGACGACGACGGCCTTTTGATCGCGCGAGACCTCGAGCGCGACCTGACCGCTGGCGGCCGCGGGCGCGCCCAGATCTTGATCGTCGGGCGCGCCCGCGACCTCGGTCCGCGGCTTGGCCAGGACCGCAGACGCGGTCACGCCTGCGACCATCTCGGGCGTGATCTCGACCTCGACCACGGCCATACCGCCGACGACGTGGAGATCGTGGGTCTGGGCCCGGCCCTCGCGCTCGATGACGAGGAAGCCGCGGGCCTCGTCGAAGGGCGAGCGAACCAGGATCTTGGCGGTCTCGCCGGGCTGGTAGCTGTCTTTGTCGGGCACGAGGTCGACGCGCTTGTTGTCCTCGTCCCAGACGACCGCGTCCTTGCCGTGGACATAGATCTCGAGCACGGACCGGTTCTCGCGGCCCTCGGCGTCTTTGATCTCGGCGATGATCTCGTGGGTCCCGGCCTTGCCAACGGTGATCTCGCAGGCCGCGGGCGCCCCGGCCGAGACCAGATCGCAGGCGCTCGTCTGCGTCTGCTTCGTCGCGTAGGCGAAGGTCCACACCCCGTTCTTCTGGACCGGGGTCCGGGTCGTGTCCTTGCGCGTGACCCTCAGCTTCACGCTCACGCCCTCGACCCGCTTGCCCTCGACGTCGACGACCACGGCCTCGACCCGCGTGCGCTCGTCCTCGCGCAGGACCGAGCGCTCGCTGCGAAGCCCGACGTAGTAGGCCGAGGGGTGGACGACGAAGCTGCCGCTGCCCGCGATCGCCTGACGGTTCTCGTCGGTGACGGTCGCGGCGATCGAGAAGGTCGCGGCCTGCGGCGGCGGCTCGGGCTTGGGCTCGGCGTCCGGCTCGGGCCGGGGCTCGACCGCGCCGGGCTTGGGCGGCTCGACCTGGGCGAGGGCGTGGGTGACCTTCAAGACGCCCCGATCGTCGAGCTGCTTGGACTTGGCCTCGAGCTGCTGAACCGGCCGCCAATTGCCGCCAAAGTAGCCCCAGCCGCCGTAGCGCCGGCCCGGAGACGAGGAGAAGTGAAACGCGGACAGGCCCTCGGCGGGCGGGCGAAAGTCGGTCGCCTGGCGGGTCAGCGTGTAGCGGACGTCGGCGCCGACCATCGGCGCGCCGAACAGGTAGCGGCCGCGGATCTCGGCCTCGAGCTCGTCGCCGAAGTACAGCGGCGTCGACTCGTTGCGCGCGACCTCGACCTCGAACTCGGGCGTGCGAAACGCCTCGACCGCGAAGCTGTGGCGGAAGCGGTGACTGTTGCCAAACAGCCCGGTGTGGGTCAGCTCGAACGAGTAGTTGCCCGTGTCGCCGTTCTCGTCGGTCTCGATGTCGACCGCGAAGGTCCCGAACGCCGACAGCTTGACCGTGCCCTCCTGGACCTCGACGCCGCGCGGCGTGGTGACCTTGTACTTGGCCTCGAACCCCGCGCCCCAGGGCACGACGCCGCCCTTGGGGCCGCGGGTCTCCTTGCGCACGATCCCGACGAGGTGGACGGTCTCGCCAGGCTTGTAGGGTTGGCGCTCGGTGAAGATGAAGGCCCGGACCTCGTCGTCGGCCGACTGCCCGAACAGGTGCGACATCCACCGGCCCTCGAGCTCGCCCTGATCGAGGGGCATGAAGGCCTCGTCGTCGCCGTGCTTGACCGCGAGCAGCGGGCTCCCGAGCTGGCGCTTGCCGAGCTGCGGGCGGGCGACGCCGGCCGCGTCGGATTTGCCCTTCCACACCTCTCGCTGGCCGCGATCGGCGAGCACCCGGACCTCGGCGCCGGGCACGGGCTCCCCGCTGGCGAGATCGGTGACCAGGGCGACGGCGTCGTCGCGGTCGACCGCCGCGACCACGCCGAGCTTGGTCAGCTGGACGATCTGACCGAGGCTCGTGCGCTGGTCGTAGTTCCACTCGCGATAGACCTCGGACCGGACCATCAAATAGACGAAGGTGTCGGTTCCGTCGATGTAGTCGTCGAGCTCGAGGGTGACCGTCTGCTTTTGCTTGCGCGAGCTCGAGACGTCGATCTTGTGGACGTGACGGGGCGCTTGCAGATCCGCGGGCCACGCGTGGTCGTAGCCGCCCCCGCCGTTGTACGCGTAATAGTCTTCGAGCTCGGCGCCGTTGAACGACGAGGCCATGACCTCGAGCTCGCGCAGGCCCGTGACCTCGAGCTCCAGGGTGTGGCCGGCCTCGGCCTCGATGATCCCCGGGTGCTTGGTCTGGGGCCAGACCCGCAAGCTGCGCTCGAGGGGCCCGAGCCGGACCTTGGCCTTGTAGGGCTTGGCGAGCTCCTGGCCGTAGATGTCCTCGAGCCCGGCGTCGACGGTGACCGAGTAGGTCGTGTCGCCGATGAAGTCACCGCTGAGGTAGATGCCGCCGTAGCCGGCGTTGATCTCGAGGTCCTCGACCTCGGGGCTGACGTGGACCTTGTCGATGATCCGGGCGTCACGGATGTGGTTGCTCGCGTTGATCGTGAGCCCGTAGCTGGCCGAGCACGGCGCGGGGTCACAGCGGCTCGGCGAGAGCTTCAGGGGTGGGTAGGTGGAGAACGAGAACGAGATCTTGGCCCCGCGCTCGGGGCCCTCGCCGTAGACGCCCGCGGGCAGCTCGACCCGGTACTTCTTGTTGGGCGCGAGCCTGGTCGTGGGCCGGAGCACGACCACGCGCGAGCGCTCCCAGGCCTGGTCGTCGCCGGTCACCCACTGGTTGATGTACGGGGCCAGATCCTCGTCGGCCCAGCGCGACTCCGGCACCAGCTCGAGCGCGACGCGCTTGGAGCCGGCCGCGAGGGTCAGGGCCTCGGCGACCGCGCTGGCGTTGACGGGCTGGTTGAAGCGCAGCAGCAGCGGCTGGTCGAGGCCGACGTGGGTCGCCCCGTTGGCGTAGGGCACGCTGCGATCGAGGGCCAGGGTCGGCGTGCTGATCGTCCACGCGACGTCCTTGCCGAGCTCGGTCCCGTGGGTCGAGCTCGTGCCCGCGGGGATCGTGATCTCGTAGTTGGTCGAGAAGGGCAGGCGGCCGCTCGGGTAGAAGGCCACGGTCCGCGTGCCCATCCAGCGAAATTCGCCCTCGACCTCGGGCTCGATCTGCATCGGCACGGCCTCGGCGCGCAGATCTTCGATCGACGCGAGCGGGACCATGGGGTGGTTGAACGAGACCCGGATCGCCTCGACGAGGGACTGCGGGCCCTCGGGGCCCTTGCGCAGGACCTCGAGCGGGCCCTCGGGGAGCTCGGACACGCCGACGGCGTCGCTCGGCGGCGCGGGCGGCGGGAACGGCAGCTCGATCTCCTCGCCGACCTGCGGGGGCTTTTGCGGCCCGGGCTTGGGCACGAGCTCGCCGAGCAGATCGTCGGCGCGAGCGTCGAGGGGCGGCACACCGGCCCACAGATCGAGCTCGACCGGATCGGGGGCCGCCTCCTCGCCCGCCTCGCTCGGCTTGTTCCGGGTGCAGCCGCCGAGCGCGAGGCTGACCATGAAGATCGCGAGCAGGCTCAGGATCCACGGCCCCAACCCTGCGGGTGAGCGCCCGACGACATCGTTCCCGTACATCGCCGGGATCATACCCCTTCGTGGGCCAGACCTGCGGTCGCGGACCTCGTCGAGTACGCGAAGGGGCAGGCGCGGACCTGCTCAGGGTCTACGGTGTCTGCTGCGAGCGCTCGTCGGCCAACCCGAGCCCGCCCGCGAAGCGCCGCGGCTGGTCGGAGTGGAACACCTTGGTCTTGATCAGCGTGACCTCGTCGATGCTCTGCATTCCGTCTTGGAAGGCCGCGCACCAGCCCTCGTAGTCGTCGCGCCACTCCTGCGCGCGCTCCTCGAGCTCGGCGCAGGTCCAGTCGCAGCCCGGCACCTCCTGCTCGGCCCGCGACGCGCACCACGACTTGTTCTTGACCCACAAGGCGGCGTCGGCCTCCATGTCGACGCACCAGGGATCGCGGCCATCGAAGGGATCGGCGATGCCCTTGTCGGTCACGATCAAGGTCAGCTTGGCCGCCGCGCCCGTGGCCTTGACCCCCGCGTAGCAGCCGTCGGCCCAGCTCTGAAAGCTCGCGTCGAGGAAGATGTACTCGCGCACCTGGGCCGAACCGTTGACCGCGATGTTGCGCAGCGCGATGCCGCCCGCGCTGTGGCCCTCGGCGATCACCGAGTCGGGCAGCTTGCTCGAGTGGACGCCAAGCTCATCTTGGAGAATCGCCGCGACCTCGGCGTGGAGCGTGTCGAAGTCATCGCGGTAGTCGGGCGGCTGGACCGGGTCCATCCACATCCGGTCGTAGGCGACGTTGCTCCACCCGCGATGGCCAGGCTCGAGCCGCTTGCCCGCGCTGAAGGGATAGATCAGCGCGACGTTGTAGGGCCGCGTCTGCTGGAGCTCGGCGATCGCGGCCAGGGTCTGATCGAGGCGGTCCCAGCCGACCCAGACCCGCTTCTTGACGCCCTCGCGCCGCTCCTCGACGTGCTCGCTGTAGGTCCCGTGAAAGTGAAACACGAGCTCGAAGGGCGCGGCGTCGTCGGCCCCGGGCGGGATGTAGATCAGCACGTCGCGCCCGCCGTTGCCCTCGAGCTGACCGATCCACAGCGAGCCCTCCTGGGCCATCGCGCTGGCGAAACGCACGAGGCCCGGCTGGGCGCCGGGGTCGACGGTGAAGCCGGTCTGGATGTCCGAGTCGGCGACCACGGGCTCGGGCTCGGGCACAGGCTCGGGCACAAGCACAGGCTCGGGCGCGAGCACAGGCTCGGGCGTCGAATCCGGCGCCGAGTCCGGCGTCGGGCTCTCGGTCGGCGTCAGCTCGGGCGCGGGCTCGGCCCGGCTCGTCGGCACGCACCCGAGCGCGGCCACGGCGACCAGCCCGATCGACCTGTGGATCCAGCGGTGGACCCCCTGTGGCTGACGCAGCGGCGGCATGTCGACATTCTACCTCGCCCTCGCCGCCTCGCGCCCCCCACGGCGACCCGATCGCCTCACGCGCGAGCTCGTCGAAGCACGCCGGGCCGCCCCGCAGCGCGGCGCGACGCGGCTCGACCGCCGCACGCATGTGCTAGCTTCTGCGGCCGATGTCCGGCCGCGTGCTCATCGTCGACGACGATCCCGACACCCGCACGCTGTTGTCCGCCGCGCTGACGGAGCAGGGGCTCGAGGTCCTCGACGCGAGCGACGCGAGCTCGGCGCTCGTGCAGCTCGAGACCCAGCCTTTCAGCCTGGTCCTGACCGACGTCCACATCGCCGGCATGTCCGGGATCGAGCTGTGTACGCAAATTCGAGACGGACACCCGGCGACCCCGGTGATCGTCATGACCGGTCAGGCAAAGATGCAGACCGCGGTCGAGGCCCTCCGGGCCGGCGCGCACGACTTCCTGACCAAGCCCGTGGACGTGCCGCACCTGCTCCATCGCGTCGACGGAGCGCTGCGCTACGCCGAGCTCGAGACCGAGATCCGGCGGCTCCATCGGGTCCTGGATCGGAGCGAACCGACGCCGATGATCGGCGAGAGCCCCTCACTTCGGCGCGTGCAGTCGCTGATCGCACGGGTCGCCGACTCCGACGTGCCGGTCCTCGTCACCGGCGAGAGCGGCGTCGGCAAGGAGCTCGTGGCCCGCGAGCTCCATCGCCTCAGCGCCAACGCCGAGGGCCCCTTCGTCGCGCTCAACTGCGCGGCGGTCCCGATCCAGCTGCTCGAGAGCCAGCTCTTCGGCCACGTCCGCGGGGCCTTCACCGACGCCCGGCGTGCCCGAGACGGCCTGTTCGTCCGTGCCAACGGCGGGAGCTTGTTCCTCGACGAGATCGGCGAGCTCCCGCTCGAGGTCCAGCCCAAGCTGCTGCGCGCCGTGCAGGAGCGCAAGGTCCGGCCCGTCGGCAGCGACAAGCTCGTGAGCTTCGACGCGCGCATCATCACCGCGACCAACCTCGATCTCGAGGCCGAGGTCGAGGAGCAGCGCTTTCGCGAAGATCTGTTTTACCGGATCAACGTCGTCAACATTCACGTCCCTCCCCTGCGCGCGCGCAGGACCGACATCCTCCTGCTCGCCCAGCACTTCCTCGACCGAATCTCGGCGCGCCATGGCAAGCCGGTCAAGCGCATCGCGGCCAACGTCGCCGAGAAGCTCCTGCCCTACGACTGGCCGGGCAACGTGCGCGAGCTCGAGAACTGCATGGAGCGGGCGGTCGCGCTGGCCCGCTACGACGAGATCACCGTCGCCGATCTGCCGGACAAGCTCCGCCACTGCGTGGGTGGTGAGCTGGTCATCGCGGCCGAGGATCTCGACGAGCTCCCGACCCTCGCCGCGCTCGAAGAGCGCTACATTCGTCGGGTCCTGCGCGCCGTCAAGGGCAACAAGACCCAGGCCGCCCAGATCCTCGGACTCGCGCGCCGGACCCTCTACCGCCGGCTCGAGCGGCTCGAGGACCAAGACCAGGACCAGGACCCGACCGAGGACGACTCCCTGTAGTCGCGCGTCCCGGGTCCGGCCTGCGTGAGGCGTTGGAACGGGTCATGCAGCGTCGTCGAGTGTAATGACCGCACTCGACCTCAGAACTCTCTTCAAGCTGACCAAGACCGAACTCGAGCTCTTGCGCCGACGCTACTCGGCGCTGGTTATCGACTCTTCCTCGCCCGCGGTCGGCATGTTCGCGATGTTCCTCAGCCAACGCGAGGCCGCGACGATCGCTTCGCTCGACCGCTACTGCAGCCTTGACGAGCACCGCGCCGCGCTCGATGTCCACGTGCGCCTCGGCTGGGGCTTCCCCTTCGCCGACGCGCCGCGCTGGCCCGAACAGCCCGATCTGGGCGGCCTGATCGCGGTCGCCGAACACAGCGACGCCGTGCTCGCGCAGCTGCGCGATCGCGTCGAGCTCTATGCCGCAGGCGCGGCGCTGCATTCGGCGCTCGAGGCGGTCGCGGTGCTGAGCCGCGGCCGTCGCCAACGGCTCGCCGCCGCGACCCGCGAACTCGACGACATCTCACTCATGGGTCAACACGACACATCGGCGCGAGTCAGCCCACCTCAACCAACGAAAGGAATCCAGTGACACCATTCAATGCCAACCTCAACTCAATTATGGACACGATGTCGATCGACACCGAGCGTCTGCCCGACGACCGCGACCCCTGGGCGATCGCCAGCGATCCTCGGCTCGAGATCCCGCTCAAGCTGCGACGCTTGCGGCAGCTCGAGTACGACGTCCGTCAGGCCCTCGTCGCAAGCGAGGAGGGCATGGACGGCGGCCCTCGGCTCCCTGCCCTCGGTGAAGTCCTCGCCGCGATCGCCCACGTCGGACCGCGGGCAGAGCCAAGCAGCAGCCCGACGAAATTCTGATCTCGAGCCATCCTGACACGGTGTTCCCAGACATGTGTCGATTCAGCACACCCCGATGGCACCGCGGCCCCAAGCCCCAAGCTCGATGCCCTCCGTGCCGACGGCCTGGGCACGTGCTTTGCACCTGTTCACCGCCGTGGAGTACCACCTCGACCGATCGCAAGTCGCCGCCGACGCCGTCCCCTGCTCGCGCGCTCGCGCCGACACCCCGATCATCGACATCCGACCGCAGACCCAAGGGCCGACCTCCGCCGACCTCCACCGACTGGCCGCGGGAGACCCGCTCGAGCTCGTGCTCAACGGCCGCTATCGCCTCGAGCGCCTCCTCGGCCGCGGCGGCATGGGTGCGGTCTACCTGGCCCGAACGCTCAGCTCCGGCCAGCGCGTGGCGATCAAGGTGCTCGACATCGACGAGCACCACTACCGCTGGGCCGTCACCCAATTCATACGCGAGGCCCGCCTCGCCGCTCGCATCCACCACGCCAACATCGTCGAGATTCACGACTTCGGGACCACCTCCAGGGGCGTGGTCTACATCGTGATGGAGCACCTCGAGGGCCGCGACCTCGAGGCCATGCTCCGCGACCGTCGCCTCGGCTGGGGGTGGACGCGCTACGTGATGCTCCAGGTCTGCGCAGGCGTCGAGGCGATCCACGAGGGCGGCGTCGTGCATCGGGACCTCAAGGCCAGCAATTGCTTCTACGTCGAGCGCGAGGCGACCATCAAGATCCTCGACTTTGGCGTCGCCACGACCGAGCGGCGGCAGCTCGAAGACGCGAGCGGAGCCGTGGTCGGGACGCCCGAGTACATGGCGCCCGAGCAGATCCGCGGCGAGCCCCTCGACCGGCGAGCCGACGTGTACTCGGCGGGCGCGCTGCTGTGCAAGCTGCTGACCGGGCGCGCGCCCTTCCGCGGATGCACGACCGAGGAGCTGTTCAATCACCAGCTCCACACCGCCCCTCCCCCGCTGCGGACCCTCGCCAGGGGCCTCCACTTCCCCCGCGGCCTCGAAGACATCGTCGCCCGAGCCCTGGCCAAGGACCCGAGCGAGCGCTTCTCGACGATGGCCGAGCTCGGTGACGCCCTCGCCTCGCTCTGAGCCGCGCCGTCGACGACCCTTGCTCGCGCGGGTGACCGAGGCCGCCGGCTGGCGTCTTGTCAGCGGCGCTGGGCCAAATTGCGTACGCAAGGCTCGACAGCACGCCCGCGGTGCCGACGTGGCCGCGAGGACATGACAGCGGCATTTTTTGGGCTATTGAGTGGTCAAGCTCGCCGCTGCTACTACTACTGCGCCGCTCATGTCGACTCCCCCAACTGCCGCGGGTCCGGGCATTTCGCTTCGGCTCAAGCTCGGCGCGCTCGTTGCGATCGTGGCCACCGTCCCCCTCGCGCTGGTCGGATGGCTGGCCGTCAAGGTCAACGCTGACACCCTCGAGACCACCCAGCGCGAGCTCCAGGTCGTGGTCCTCGGCGATCTCGCCCGGACGATCGACGACGAGTTCGGCGACGCCGAGGCCGGCCTCGACACGATCGGCCGGGTCCTCGCGGACAAGTCCCTCGACCCCGACGCCCGGATCGCGCTGGCCGAGGCCACCGTCGAGGCCCGCTACAGCCTCGATCACGCCGGGATCTACACCGCCGAGGGCGAGCTCATCGACGTCATCAGCGAGACGGGCGTCGACACCAGCGCGGTGCCCGAGCAGCTCCCCGACGAGCTCATGCGCGCCGCCGATCCGGTCCGCTCCACGACCGGAGCCGTCGTCGAGTCCGAGCGGGCCCCACGCGCCACGATCGCCGTGGCGATTCGGCCCGAGGGCCCTGATGGTCCGATCAGCGGCTACATCGTCAGCCTGGTCTCGACCCTCGGCATCCAAGATCGCGTCGCCCACCTCGCCGAGGCTCACCTCGCGGCCGGACCCGACGCGCTCTTTGTGGTCGACCGCGAGCTTCGGGTCATCGCCCACAGCGATCGCGGCCAGGCCCTGACCATGAGCTCGGCCGCCGACGCGGGCGCCCTCGACGGCATCAACCCCGAGGGCCTCCAGCCCTTGATCGGCCGCGCGGGCGAGTACGAGGGCGCAGCCGGGACCATGGTCGGCACGGTCATCGGGCTGCCGGATCGGCCCTGGGCTGCCGTCGCTCAGGTGCCCCGCGCCCACGCCTACGCCAGCCTCGAAGACATGCGCAAGGTCGTGTTTGGCTCGGTCGCCGCCGTGATGCTGCTGGCCGGCTTGTTCGGCGTGCTCGCGGCCCAGCGCCTGACCGCGCCGCTGCGAGCCCTGACCGAGTTCGCGGGCGAGCTGGCCAAGCGTCGCTTCGATCGCCGAATCGAGGCCCGCTCGCGCGACGAGCTCGGGGTCCTCGCCAACGCGATGTCGGCCGCGGCCGCCGAGCTCGAGGCCAGCGAGGCCCAGCTCGCCCAGGAGATCGAGATCCGCCACGACCTCGGCCGCTACATGCCCGCCGAGATCGTCGAGCGCGTGGTCAAGCGCGAGCAAGACATGGGCCTCGGCGGCGAGCGGCGCGAGATCAGCGTGCTGTTCATGGACGTCGTCGCGTTCACGCCCCTGACCGAGCGGCTCGAGCCCGAGAGCATCGTCGAGCTCCTCAACCACCTGTTCACGATGTCGACCGAGATCGTGTTTCGCCACCAGGGCACCGTCGACAAGTTCATCGGCGACAGCATGATGGCCTTTTGGGGCGCGCCAGCGCCGTGCCCCGACCACGCCGAGCGAGCCGTGGCCGCGGCCGAAGAGATCCTCTCGTGGCTCGAGGTCGCCAACCAAAATTTCCGCGAGCGCTACGACTGCACCGTGCGCCTGGCGATCGGCATCAACTCGGGCCCGTGCGTGGTCGGCAACATCGGCTCGGACCGGCGCATGGAGTACACGGCGATCGGCGACGTGGTCAACGTCGCCGCCCGGCTCGAGGCCATCGCCCGACCGCAGCAGATCCTGGTCACCGAGCGCACCCGTGAGCTCGCCGCGGCCGAGTTCGAGTTCGCGTCGGTCGGCGGCAAGCAGCTCGCCGGCCGCGCGGCGCCGGTCAAGCTCTACGAGGTGCGGCTGTGAGCGTCGCCGAGCCAGGCACCCGGATCGGCGACCGCTACGAGCTGATCCAGCTCCTCGGTCAGGGCGGCATGGGCGAGGTCTGGCGCGCCCGCCAGCTCAACCTCGACCGCGAGGTCGCGCTCAAGCTGTTGTTGCCCTCGGAGTTCGAAGACCGCGCCGAGGCGCTGCGCCGCTTCGGCCGCGAGGCCCGGGTCGCCTCGGCGATCAAGCACCCCAACGTGATCGAGATCTACGACGTCGGCGAGTACGACGGCCACACCTACCTCGCGATGGAGCTGCTCCACGGCGCAAGCCTCCGCGACCACCTCGTGATCCCCGACCAGGTCCTCGACATCGAGTTCGTGATCGACGTGGCCACGGCCCTCGCCGAGGGCATGGTCGCGGCCCACGCCGTCGGCGCCGTCCACCGCGATCTCAAGCCCGAGAACATCTTCCTCGAGCAGGCCGGGCAGGTCGTCCGCGTCGTGATCCTCGACTTCGGCCTCGCGTTCATCGAGCGCGACGAGAAGCTCGGTCGCATGACCCGCCACGGCGTGGTCATGGGCACGCCCGACTACCTGTCGCCCGAGCAGGCCCGCGGCGGCGAGATCGGCCCGGCCTCCGATGTCTACTCGCTCGGCTGCGTGATCTACGAGCTCCTGACCGGCGCCCCGCCCTTCTCCGGCAGCCAGCTCAACGTCATGACCCAGCACCTCTACGTGATCCCCGACGCGGTCGGGACCCGTCGGGCTCAGCTCCCGCGCGAGCTCGAGGAGCTGACCATGGCGATGCTGCGCAAGCGGCCCGCAGATCGTCCGCCGACGACCGAGGTCCGCGACCAGCTCGAGCTGCTCGGCGGGACCCTCTCGGGTCGGCGCGACCGCGGCCGCCGGGGCGAGATGTTCGAGAACCGAGCCGAGCGGATGCTGTCTTTCTCCCCGACCGCGCCGCTGGTCAGCGGGCCGCGGACCAGCAGCGAGGGCCCCTCGACCACCGCCGAGATCACGGTCGGGTTGGTCGGCGAGATTGAAGAGGAGATCGATCTCGGCCTGCTCAGCAACGACATGGCCCTCGTGCAGTGGCGCGGCCGAGCCGAGGACGTCGACATCATCTTCGTCGCCAACGTCGCCGAGGGCTCGCTCGTCGCGCGCGTGGCTGAGCTCGTCGCAACCGGGCTCCCGGTCGTCGCGGCGATCCGCGGCGACGACCGCCAGGCGATGGGCGAGCTCGCCCGGGTCGGCGCCGCCGAGATCACGACCCTGCCCCTGGCCGTCGACAACCTGGCCCGGGCCCTGCTCCGCGCGAAGCGGCGCCACGATCGGCGCCAGCGCTCTCGCCAACGCAACCGCAAATGACCATGAAGCCTCGATCCAGCGTAGTCCCCCTGTCCATGCTCGGCGTCCTGCTCATGGTCGCCGGACCGCGCTCGGCGTCCGCCCACGACGGGCCCGACGGCAAGATCACGCACAAGCACAACGAGGTCCGCAAGCAGCCCGCCGCCGAGGCCGAGTGGCAAGACGCGCAGGTCGGCGACCTCGTCTACAAGCAGGGCCGCGTCAACACCCTCGACAGCTCGACCGCCGCCGTGGTCTTTCGTGACGACGGCAGCGTGGCCATGCGCGCCAACACCTTGCTGATCGTCTACGGCCACCACGCGCTGCGCAACAAGAAGGTGATCGCGATGGAC
This sequence comes from Enhygromyxa salina, assembly GCF_002994615.1. GTDB lineage: Bacteria > Myxococcota_A > Polyangia > Nannocystales > Nannocystaceae > Plesiocystis > Plesiocystis salina_A. The sequence continues at coordinate 17,394 of NZ_PVNK01000039.1, forward strand.
GCCGAGCTCGAGCGCGGCGCCCTCCGGGCCCGGCTCGGCGAGCTCGAGGGCGGATCCGACGACCGCCAGGCGGTGATCGCCACCCCGAGCGCCAAGACCGACCTCGAGGGCGGCAACAGCCTGCTCAAGGTCGACGACGAGGGCACGAGCCGGATCCACAACCACGGCGACGGCAACACCACCGTATCCGGCAAGGCCGGCGGACGGGCCAAGGTCGCCAAGGGCATGGGCGTGAAGGTCAAGAAGGCCAAGCGCGTGGCCAAGCCGATCCCGCTCCCGCCGACGCCGACCTGGCTCGACGGCCCGCGCACCTTCTTGAGCGTCTCGGGCCGGATCAGCGGGATCCGTGGGAGCTGGGGCACGATCAGCGCGGCCCAGAGCTACTTCTTCGAGGTCGCGGCCGACGTCGAGGGCGTCGAGGTGCTCAGCGCGATCGAGGTCCCGAAGTCGGTCGAGAACTTCGAGGTCCACGGGCTCTTGGCCGGCGACTACCACGTGCGCGTCGCGAGCGTCGACGACGATCAATTCGAGAGCATCCCCTCCGACGCGGTCTCGGTCTCCCTCGTCGACGTCGAGCTCCTCGGCCCGGGCGGGGTCGCGCCGACGTGGCCCGAGGACGGCGGCCTCAGCCCGGTCCCGGTCGTGGTCCCGGGCACCGCCCTGTCGCTGCCCGCGGGCATCCGCTGCGGCCCCAGCCCCGAGCAGCTCGACGCGCGACCGCTGTTCATCCAAGCCGGCAGGCACGAGCTCTACTGTGAAGACGACGCCGGCGCGCCGGTCGCCTCGTTCCCCGTCGAGGTCCCCAACATCGGCTCGGGTCTGCGCGATCCGGACGCAGCCGAGGCCGAGCTCGTGACGGTCATCCGCGGCCAGAAAGCGACCCATGAGCTGGCCCTCGACAGCTCGGTGCCTCTGCCGAGCGAGCTGTACATCAGCGCGCCCGACGAGGTCACGGTCGAGTCGGTGGTCCCCGGCGAGACGGCCGGAACCTGGGAGATCACGCTCCTCGCCGGACCCGAGGCCCCCGAGCAGGTCGAGCTCGGGCTCAGCTTCGTGGCCCCGGGCGAGACCGAGCTCGACACGGTCTTCGCCACAGCATCGGTCACGATCGTCGACCCCGACGAGCCCGAGCCCGAGCCCGAGCGGCCCGAGCGGCACATGGTCGAGGTCGGCGTCGCCGGCGGCCTGATGCTGCTCTCGCCCAATCACGGGCTCTATCAGTACTCGGTCGCCGAGCACCAGGCCTTCCATCGTCCGGCGGGCGAGGTCGTGCTCCGAGCCGGCTACTACCCGATCCGCTGGGCGGGCGTCGAGCTCGCCGGGCGCCTCGTCCCCGCGCGGGCCGAGAACGACGAGCGGGCCACGGCCTACTCGCTTCGCGCCCAGCTGATCGGCCAGCTGCCCTACCGCGTGACGCCCTTCGTCGTCGTCGGCGGCGAGATGCTCGGGGTCAGCTCGGTCCCCGCGGCGCTCGGCAAGGACGCCGACTTTGGCGCCCACCTCGGCGGCGGCTTGAAGTTCTACGTGACCCCCAAGCTCGCGCTGCGGCTCGGGGTCTCGGGCATGTTCCACGAGGGCCTCGGCGACCGGCTCTCGGCCCACCTCGAGGCCGACCTCGGCCTGAGCGTGGTCCTCGGTCGGCGCAGCGCCGGGCGCAAGCGCTAACGCGGCGACCAGTTTGAATCCACGCCGCCTTCAAACTGATCGCCGCTCTAGCAGCCCGGGGTGCAATGCCTCGCGCCGCCTCGCTTGGCCTTTTCGCCGATGGCTTTGTCGCCAAAACTTGCAGTACGCCCGGTACAGCGACGTTTTGACTTCGCGCCCTCGGCGCAAATTCCGGCGCGAGGCGACACGATGCATTGCACCCCGGGCTGCTAGCCCTGAATCAAGCGCTGCGCGCTCGATTCAGGCCTTCTAATCTTCAAGGGGCCTTTCAAAAAGGCCCCTCGCTGCGGCGGCAAAGCCCCCTCCGCTCACCCCAAACGCTCGCCTTGCGGCTCGTACTAGCAGCCCGGGGTGCAATCCCTCGCGCCGCCTCGCTTGGCCTCTTCGCCGAGGGCTTTGTCGCCAAAACTTGCAGTACGCCCGGTACAGCGGCGTTTTGGCTTCGCGCCCTCGGCGAAGATTCCGGCGCGAGGCGACACGATGCATTGCACCCCGGGCTGCTAGCCCTAAATCATTCAGCTTTTTGAATTCAGCGCTTGATTTAGGTCTAGCAGCCCGTCAAGAACTCCCTGACGCGAGTGGGCGATCGAGACCGAGCGCGCGCGCGAGTGACAGCGTTCGCACTCCAGAACATGAAAATCGCGTAGCCTGGCAGCGTGCGCTCGGAAAGCCCGCTCGAAGCCGCGACCTCCACGCTGGCTCGCGTCGCCGCGCTGCCGCTGCCCGAGGCCCTGACTCGCCTCGACGTCATCGCCGCCGCGCTGCCCAGCTGCGGCGCGCCCGAGCGCCTCGACGCCATCGCTGCCGCCTTGCCCCAGCGCCTCGGCGAGCTCGCCCCCGAGCTCGGCCTCGCCCTCGCCCGGCTCGCTGCCGAGCTGCTCCCCCACGCCCCCAGCGTCCCCGACGACATCGACGAGCAAGCCCCGAGCGTGCGCGTGGCCTGGCTCCGAATCGCGCTGGCCCTCGACCCGGCGTCCGGCAGCCCCGACGCGATCGACGAGTCGAGCTTGCTGCGGGTGCTCGATGGCTGGTCGGTCAGCGCGGCCGCAGATCCCCACGCGCTCGCCCTGCGCCTGGCCAAAGCCGCGGACCCTCGCCTCCGCGCGATGACCCTGGCCCAGATCCGGCGCGGGGTCTCGGACCTCGCGCTCACACCCGAGCAGGGCTTTTGGACCCTGGCTGCGCTGCTCGAAGACACCGAGTCGTCGATCCGACGCGAGGCCTACGCCGCGTTGCTCGACCCCTGGGCTCAGCAGCTATCCGGGGTCGCCAGGGCCGAGCGCAAGCGGATCGTCCGCGCGGGCCTCGGCGACGCCGACCGACCGATCGTCCGGATCTGCGTCGGCTTGGCGACCCAGCTCGACCAACGCCAGTGGCTCATCGACCTGCTCGACGACGAGAGCGTCGATGCCAGCGCGCGCGAGACGATCCTGCTCGGGCTCGGGCCGCTCGCGACCCGCGAAGACCTCGAGGTCGCGCTGACCCTCGCGGTCGGGCAGCCGCTGCGCTGGTCCGCGAGCACCCGGGCGTTTCTGCTCGCGGCCCACCGTCACGGCGCGTTCCTCGATGACTCGCAGGTCCCGCTCGCGCTCGAGGCCTACGACCTCCACGAAGGCTGGACCGCCGAGGCCTTCGTGCGCGTCACCCACATCGCGCGCGCGGCCCTGATCGACGAGCTCGGCAAGCTCCGCGCGACCGACCCCCGCTGGATTCGACGCGCGGCGATCTTGGCGGCCAGCGTCGGCACCGGGGCCCACCTGCTCATCGCCGAGCTGCTCGCCGAGCTCCACGAGCGCGGCGCCAGCCACGAGGATGTCGGCGAGCTCCGGATCGCGGCGGCCCTGATCGAGGCCGCGGGCGCCTCGCCCGAGTACGCTGACGAGGGCCCCCTGCTCGCGTGGTTGCCGCGCCTGCCCGAGCTGCTGATCCCGGTCCTGCGCGTCAAGGGTGGCCCTCGAGCGGCGGTGCGCCTCCAGGCGCTGGTCGAGGATCCCCGCTGCCCCGAGCCGCTGCGCGGGCCCGCCCTGCGCGCTTTGTGGGCCCTGGCCGAGGATCGCCCCGGGCTCCTGCGCGCCCTGTCGAGCGCCCTCGGCCCGCGCCGCTCGGGCCTGCTCGACACCGAGCTCCGCGCCGCCCGAGATCCGCTGGCCGCGTCGCTCTACCTCGAGGCCCCGTGGGCCGACGACCCGGCCCACGAGCTCGACCCCGGTGAAGCGCTCGAGCTGTTGTGCGAGGCCGGCGAGCTTCGCTTCCTGCCCGAGATCACCCGCTTGTTTCGGCTCGTCTATACCCGCACGGTCCAGCAGGCGCTGGCCGGTCAGTTCTCGATCAAGCGCGTCGAGCTGCCCAGGCTCGAGCAGCTGATCTACCGCTACGGCCGCCACCTGATCGCGGGCGGCCGCGCGGTCCGACGCTTCCTCGCCCCGACGCCCGAGACCGGCCGCGACCTGCTGGTGGCGCTGACGATCGACTGGCTGCGCGAGCACCCGGCCCCGCCGCTGCGCGTCGCGCTGCTCGAGACGATCGCGCGGCACGAGCCCGCCGGCCCCGAGCTGCGCTTCATCGAGCCGTTTTGGCGCGACAGCGAGGCCAACGTTCAGCGCGCCGCGCTCGAGGCCCTGCTCGAGGCCGGCGAGGGCGCGCGCGGGCTCGAGCTGTCGATCGGCCGGATGACGAGCTCGACGGACCCACGGATCCTCCAGCAGGCGCTCGGGGTCGTCGCGCAGCTCGGGGCCGCGTGGGCCGAGCCGCTGGTCATCGCCGCGCTCGGCCGGCCCCAGATCGCGGTCAAGCAGGGCGCTGCGTGGGCCCTGAGCACGATCGGCTCGGGCCGCTGCATCCCAGCACTGATCGGCTGGCTCGCGTCCCACGACAACCACGAGCTGCGTCGGCGCCTGCTCGACGCGCTCGACCACGCGGCCGGCGACGCGAGCCTCGCGGTCCTCGTCGACGCGCTCGAGCTCGACAGCGAAGGCAGCGCGGGCGAGCGCCGCCAGAAGCTCCTGCACCATGCGATCAGCGGTCGCCTGACCCTCGCGGCGACGCTGCGTCTCGCGGCGTCGCGCCGCCACGAGATCGTCGCGCTCGTCGACGCCGCCGTCGCTGGCCACGTGAAGCTCGCGGACGCGACGCCCGAGCGCCTCGCGGACGCGCTCCACCGCGCCCGCCTCCGACCCGCGCCGAGCAGGCCCGACCCGACCCGGCGCCTCCGCGTCGAGGGCTTCTCTCCCGAGGCCGCGCTCGCGGTGCTCGACTGCCGCGGCCGCGAGCACGACGACGCGATCCTCCGCGTCGTCCGAAGGCAGCTCGCCAGCTGGGTCACCTGGCTGTCTGCGACCCCAACCGCGACGACGGCGGCTGTCGAGCTCGTGCTCGCGGCCGCGGGTACAAACCATGGCGAGCACGTCGAGCGGCTCCTCGACCTCGCCGAGGCCGAGCGCGAGCAGCTCGATCCCGCGCTCGTCACCGCGTTCATCGACCGCTGCGTCGCCCAGCCGAGCGCCAAGCCCCACGCCCGCGCCCGCGCGCTCGACCTGCTGCGCTCGCTCGCGCCCACCGCCGAGGTCCGCGGCGTCCACCGCTACCGCCTGCTCGCGAGGCTCGGGGCCGTGCGTGGACGCGCCGACCTCGACGCGTGCCTGAGCGCGTGCCGGATCGGCCCCGACCTGGTCGCCGACAGCGAGCGCCTGCTGAGCGAGGCCCTGTCGATCCCGAGCCCACGCGACGACGAACCAGCCGAGCTCGAGGCTGTGCGCGAGCAGGTCCGGGCCTGGCACCGCAAGCCACTCGACGAAGCCGCGGCCTGGCTGTCGGCGAGCCTCGACCAGCGCCCGCTCGATCTGCCGCGCCTGCCCGACGCGCCCACGCCCCCGAGGCCCGAGCCCTGGACGCCAAGGTCCGAGCGCGACCGCGCTGCGCTCCTCGACGCGCTCGACAGCGACGACCCGACCGCCCGCGAGCTCGCGGCCGCCCGCCTGCTCGCGTGGTCCGACGCCCAGGCCAGCTGGCCAGCCGTGCTCGAGCGGTTCTTGACCGGCGCGCTCACGCTCGACTCCGCGGGCCTGGCCGTGCTCGCCGGGCAGCTCGACAGCTGGCCGCGCGCGCCCGAATCCGCCCGCGCCGCCGCGCTCCTGATCCCTCACCTCACCCGGCTGCAGCAGCGCTGCTTCGTGCCCACGTGGCTCGACTCGTGGTCGCGCAAAGAGCCCGAGGCAGCGGCGATCCTGGCGCGAATCGATCAGTCGCTGCTGATCCCCCACGCCCGGGCCCGAGCCGAAGCCGGGGACTACGGCCTGTGCCGCGTGCTTCGGCCCGACGCGTCCCTCGCCCTCGCCGAGCTCGTCGCGTTCGTGCACCCGCGCGCGGCGGCACAGGTCGAGCACCTCATGCCGCGCGCGGACAACCCAGACGACGACTCGCCGTCCTCGCTCGTCGACCCGATCGCGAGCCTCGACCTCGACGGCCTCGCCGCGGTCATCCACGCCGACGAGGGCAGCATCGGCCTGGCCGTGCGGGCCGTCCACGCGCTCGCCAAGCACGCAGAGCGCGGCGCTGATCTGCTCGCGCCCCTCGCCCTCGATCGCCGGCCTCGGATCCGCAGCGCCGCCCTCCGAGCGCTGCGCAAGGTCGCGCTGCCCGAGCGAACCCTGGCCGTGACCGCGCAGGTGCTCGGCATCGAGACCCGCCGCGACGTGATCCTCTCGCTGATCTCGAGCCTCGGCTACCGCCGCCACGAGCCCAGCGCCCCTGCCCTGCTCGAGTACCTCACCCACCGCGACGCCAAGCTGCGCGAGGCCGCCTACGACACCCTGCGCGCGTGGGGCCGCGACATCGCCCCGACCTTGCGCCGAGCCTCCCGCCGAGCTCGCCCCGACCGCCGCCGCGTCTACGACGAGCTGATCGACGAGCTCGAGCGCGAGTCCTGAGCGGTCAAAACGAGCTCACGATCACGACCACCCCGTTGGCCCAGGGCCCGACGAAGCTCAGCGGCACGCCCCCCGGCCGCTCGGGCCCGTGCAGGATCCAGCCGGCCTCGGCGTTGACCGCGAGGCGGACGAAGCGGCCGAGGCTCACGCTCAGCCGCGCCGTCGTCATCGGACCGGCGAAGGCCACGAAGCCGCCCGAGTCGCCGAAGGTCTCGCTGCGCATGCGGACCCCGCCCGCGCGCAGCCCCGCGCCCCCGTAGATCGCAAGGGTCCCGGCGCCCCGGCGGCCGCGGCCCGGGAACTCCCCCCAGGCGAGCAGCGCAGGCGCGGCGCTGACCGACAAGGTGTTGACCCGGCCCGAGCTCCCCTCGGCGGTCACGGGGACCCGCCAGTAGGCGAGCTCGCCGTCGGCCTTCCACGCGAGGTGGCGCCGCGGACGATGCACGACCTCGACCTGCTCGCCGAGCATCAGGCCCGGGCTGCCGCCGTCGAACAAGCTGCGCACGACGAAGCCGTCGCCGAGCTGCCAGGGCGAGGGCGGCCGCTGGGCCACCCGCGCCGCTCGCCGAGACGCCGGATCGTCGGCTCGGGTCGCAGGATCGAGGGCGAGGCTCATCCACGTCGCGCGCAGCAGCGCCGCCGCGGCCCAGCCGAGCTGCTCGCCGCGGCGCCCAGCCTCGGGCAGCGCGACGGTCCGCGTCGTATCCGTGCCCGTGATCGGATCCACGATCGTGAGCTCGACCTCGCCCGCCCCACGGCAGTCGAGCAGGATCTGGGTGTCCCCAGCTTGCCCGGCCGCGTCGCCGCGGTAGTCGGGCCCGGCCCCGAGCTGGTGCTCGATCGTCTCGCGCAGCTGCGCGTCATCGAGCTCGAGGCAGGGATCGGCGTCGACGACCAGCCCCGGGCGCGCTTGCTCGGGGGGCGAGACGAAGAGCAGCGAGGCGAACCACAGCGCAGGCACCCCCCATGCTAGCAGCCCGGGGTGCAATGCATCGTGTCGCCTCGCGCCGGAATTTTCGCCGAGGGCGCGAAGCCAAAACGCCGCTGTACCGGGCGTACTGCAAGTTTTGGCGACAAAGCCCTCGGCGAAAAGG
>NZ_PVNK01000040.1 GCF_002994615.1 Enhygromyxa salina
CTCCAGCGTCGGCCCCGAATCCCCGCACACTTGCCCGAGACCCCGCCCGCCCGGCATCAATGCGTGTTTCTCGCCATCCAGACCGGCGTCTCTCGCTGCCAGACCACCGTTCGGAAGTCCTTTACGCCCCATTGCTCTTCGAGTTCGGCCAGGCAGGAGGGCCATTCGTGAACGGTGACCACCCCCGCCTCGATGGAGTCAGGAGCCTGCGCGCTGCAATGAAGCGCGCTTTGACCCACAGTGCCGCGATGGCTGGGAATCAGAAGATCGACGTGGGCCTCGCGGACTCTTTGAACAAGGTTTTCGTCGAGGAAGCTGTCACCCGCAAACCCCGGGCCGCCGTCGAGCACCCAGAGGGCGGCGCGAGCCTCGCCCTCTGCCGGAACGCGGCGCAGCAAGATGGAGGTGAGAGGAGCGTCGCTTGAAGTGGCGCCCAGCGAAGAGTCCGAAGCGGACTCTGGTGAAGACGCCGCGTCTTGGTTGAGGGTCCAATGCGGCGGCACCTCTGGCCAACTCGCTCGCGTGGGCGTGATGGGAGACTCGTGCCCGCTCGCGCAACGATGGTGTGCGGTACTCGTCAAAATTCCGGCGCGAGACGACACGATGGGTTGCACCACGGGCTCCTAGCGAGGCTGCAGCGAACGCAGCAGCAAAAGCGCCACGCTTACCCGTCGGAGGCGGCCGTGGCCGCATCGATCCATCGTTCCAGGGTCATGCTCTCTCCTTCGCTGGCGCGTGGCTGGACGCGTCGACCGCCTCCTCATTTACCTCGATTATGGGCCCGACCATACACCCGCATGGTCGGCGCCGGGAATCCCACGGCCTGGTCTCGAAGGTCTTCGTTGCGCCGCTCGATGTCCTCCTGGTAATCGAGACCGGTCACCATTCCACCAAATGTCCCGAGCGCGCGAAATCGAGCTGTGAGCAAAGGGGTTGATCTGGCACTGGTGTCCGTGGTACACTCCCCACTTGATGGTGCTGGCCAGAATACTCGTAATCACGACGGTGACTCTGACACTCTTCGCCTGTGATCGGCGAGAGAAAACAACCTCACCAGCGTCGCTCGCCACGGTGGCGTTGCACAGTGACAGCAGCGACAGCGACGAGGCGCTGCTCACCACCGAGATGGTGTCCGAGGCGGTCCAGGTCACCTTCAATAACGACCATGTCCCAGTGTTTAGGGCGGTCGAGGGAGGGTTCGAACTCCTCACCGACTGCGAGTACTCAGGTGGGTTCCAGTACAAGACCCTATCAGTGAGCCACAGCGGCACGAGGCGGGAGACCGTGTCTGGCGCCACGCTGAGAGTCATGGCCGGCGCAGCCGAGGTGATGAACGCGGGTGTCGACCGACAACAGAAGCACCAGGTCGAGGTCAGCAAAGCCGGATACTACCAATTGCTTGGCGAGACACCCACGATAGTTGACACTCTCGACTGTCCCCAGGCAACCCACGTGGCCAAGATGATCTACGTGGGCGCATTCTCCGAGCTCCGCTCCAAGCGTGGTGGTGGCAGCGTCAGAGCCGGCACAGACACCTTAGGCGGTGGCGGCGGCCTCGCGCGGTCTCACCGTTCATCCCTCAGTGTTGGTGACCTGTCGGAGTGCACCGCCGAGAAGATCAAACAGAGCCCCGAAGCGCCGCCCTACGGTTGCGACGCTCCGATTCGCGTCAAGGTCGTGCCAATCCGGAAGGCGCTGCGCTATTACTTCGACCACCGGACCGTTGTGGGCTCGCACTCACGAGAGGCAGTCGTCACCGCCAGTGAACTGGCTGAGTTGGCAAAACTCCTCGAAGACGCGCTTCGTGAGCGAGGCGGCCCGCAGGGGGTCGACCTAATTCCCGTGTCCAACCCAGATGAGGCCGATGTCCGCTGCGGTGTGGTCGTGGACACCGAGTCGAGGCGTTACGCGCTGGAGTGCGGCAAAGGCAACAACAAGTTCGCGCAAGAGGAAGGTGAGCCAGCTGCGCTGAGCAACACTGCATGGGCAGTCGCCCGTTCTCTGCTCCCGAACACTGGCGAGGTTCAGCGCGATCCCAAGGTCGGGCGATTGGTGATTTTGGTCGATGTGTCATCGAGCATGGTTGTCAATGATGAGCAGACCTTCATGTACGATGATGTTCGGCGCTCGATTCGATACGGGCTCGTTGATGCCATGTTTGACGGGCTGCTCATGCATGACATCTCCCCCCAGGTGTCACTCATGGCCTTCGCTGGGAGCGGCTGCGTGAAGTCGGCAGATGTCGGCGGCGACGGCTTCGCCACCCTGGCGTTGGAGTCGAAACGAGCCGAGCTGCAATGGCTGGAAGGCGTGCTCGAGGTCAGTCCTTGTGCCGATGGAACCGACATCGTGAGCGCGTTGCGTGAGGCGAAATCGATCCTGGATGGCAGCGCACGGCCTGATGCGGGGCACGACGCGGTCGTCCTGATTACCGATGGCTCTCATCGAGGACGTACATCCACGACGGTGCGAGACGCTGCGACGGAGCTCATCGACGGGGGCGTCGACCTTCATGTCATTCGTGTTCAACTCAACGATATCGAGAAATTTCGGGGGCTGATGAATGACCGGGGCAAGCGCAAGAAAATCCTCGCTAGGTGGAGTAAGTTCTCCGGTGAGTCCGATTGGGAGAAGTCCTGGGGGACCCCTCCAGAGAAACTTTGGAAAAAAGAGATCTCTGGTGTCTCGAGCGAAAATGAAGGTGGCGCCGGTCTTCTAGACGATCTCAGGTCCGTCGGCATCAGCACCTTGGTTTTGAACGACGATGATCGATTGAGGGATCCTTTGATCACAGTGCACCGGCTCCTGCTCCCGAAGATGGGGGCGCGTCCGACCATAGATGCGACGAAATGCGACCCGCCAACGAAGCTCCGGTTTCCCGACGGCATCGACTACTGGCAAAGGACCTGCTGGATCGACCACATTCCTCTCGGTCGGGAATTTGCCATCAAAGTTACGGTCCCGCGGTGTATGAAAAAGGTGGCCCGCGCTGTATTTGAGGTGCCTGGGTGGGCGGGTGACCTCGCCATCGAGAACAGCGAAGTCTCGGCGAGCGATGCGACGCTGCAGTTCGCTAGTGTGCGCCCCGGGCAGTCGGAGCCCGGTGGGGTCATGGGAGTAACGGGAAAACTGATGCTCAAGAGCGAGGTCGATCCGGGGGAGTGGTGTCAATGAGTAAGGGCGCACTGCAGTATGCGTTTGGCCTGGCGACACTCTTGGTCGCGGTGACCGCGATGGCGGGGCGAGGTGATGGTGATGGTGATGGTGATGGTGATGGTGATGGTTCAGTGGTGATGGTCGACCGGCCCGACTCACCGGAGATCATCATCATCGATCTCAGGGAGGAAAACTACGACGCAACCCACGCTCCTATCAAGGTTCGGATCGATGCGCCGGAGACGAGCGGTGACGAAGCGTTCCGGTCCGCCCGGATCACGGCGTGGCTGACAACGAGCCTCTCGGACCCTGACTCGCCGCCGCTATCTGAGGTGACCGTGACGGTGGGAAAACAGTGGGCCAACCGCTCACTGCTCATCCAGGTCCCGTCGCCCGGCGAAGGCGACTACTTTGCTCATGTGAGCGGGGAATTGCGGTTTGGGAACAAGAAGCTCGTCCACACGACCTCTTCGACCACGCAGAAGGTTCGCTTTGGTACGCCGAACAACTGCCAAGACGTCGAGAACGTGGCGATACCCGGAGCCAAGGAGTGCCCAGTGCTGTTCGCCACCGGAAGTGTCGACATCTCACACGGAAACAGCGCCGCGTCCAACGAGATGATCCTCGACAAAGCGGCGGCGATGATCACCGACCTATGCAAGTCAAATTCCCTCCACCGTGTGTCCGTGAAAGGGTGGGCGAGCACGCGGCACTCCGTCAATCCAACAAACGAGGTGCTCGCCCGAGGTCGAGCGACAGCCGTTGTTGACAACCTACGGCGGAAAGTTGGAAAGGAGTGTCGCTCTCGTGTTCACAGTGACTCGGTCCCAGGCACGCGCGGAGTCACGACACAGTTTGGAGGGCCAGACGACAATCAATGCGCGGAGATCATGATTACGGGGCACACATGCAAGAGCGTGGCACCCGCAGACAGTCGGAACTGAACGCCGAGCGGTAAGCGTTGACTTGGCCCTCAACGAACGCCCCGCGCCCGCCACAGCAGCGTGAACAGGCTCGGGACCACGTAGAGGGTCAGGACCGTCGAGAGGGCCAGGCCGCCGAGCACGATCGCGCCGACACCACGGTAGAGCTCCGAGCCCGAGCCCGGCGACACGACCATCGGGACCAGGCCGGCGAGCGAGGTCAGGGCGCTCATGAAGATCGGCCGGACCCGAGCCTCGACGGCGCCGGAGACCGAGGCCGCGAGCGCGGCCCCGTCGCGGAGCCGGGCGAGGGCCCCGTCGACGACCAGGATCGCGTTGTTCACGACCACGCCGATCAAGATCAAAAAGCCCATCGCCGTCATCAGATCGAAGGGCTGATCGACCAGCAAGCGATCGACGAGCAGCAGGCCCAAGATCCCACCGGCGGCCGCGAGCGGCACGGTCACGAGCACGGCCACGGGCGCGATGAAGTCCTCGAACAAGGCCGCGAGCAACAGATAAGAGATCAGCACGGCGAGCAAGAGCACCTGCCCGAAGCGGCCCTTGGTCTGCTCGAGCTTGCCGGCCGTGCCCGAGAGGTCGACGTCGACGCCGGCCGGGATCGCCTCGGCTTGCTGCATCTGGTCGACGCGCGCGCGGATCGTGGCCATCGCCGACTCGAGCGCGAGGTCTTCGGGCGGGGTGACCTGCAAGGTGATCGAGCGTGAGCGCTCGATCCGGCGGATCTGCGTGGGCCCGAGCTGCTCCTCGATCTGCGCGAGGGTTCCGAGCGGCACGACCTCGCCGCTGGGGGTCGCGAGGGGCGCGGCCGCGAGCTCGCTCGGGCTTGGATCTTGGCCGGTCGCGCGGGCACGGCCCGCTTCGACGCGCAAGACGACGTCGACCTTGGCCTCGCCCTCCTTGCCCCACTCGCCGATGATCGAGCCGTCGACGAGGGCGTCGACGGCCTGGCCGAGCTCCTGGCCGGTCATGCCCAGCCCGGCGGTCTCGTCTCGGCGTGGGGTCACGTGGAGCTCGGGCGCGCCGAGCTCGAGCGAGGGGATCGGGCGGACCTGGGCGCCGGGGATGTCCTCGCGCAGGGCGCCCATCAGCGCGAGCCCGGCCCCGACGAGCTCGCGCAGGTTCGAGCCCGAGAGGTCGACCTCGACCGCCCGACCGCCGCCGAGGCGGTTGGCGAAGAGCGAGGCCTGGCTCGCAAACGCGTAGGTCCCGGGCACGCCCGACTGGACCTTGCGATAGAAGCTCGCGAGCTCGCCCGCGCGGGTCTCGTCGACGGCCGCGGCGCCGCAGAACACCTGGTTGGGATCGCCGACGAAGAAGCTGCGACGGATCGCCGGGACGCCGCCCTCGTCGACCTCGTAGTGCTCGCCGACCTCGGCCTGGAAGCGCTCGCCGATCGCCTCCATCTCGGACACGGAGTAGCCCGGCGGCGGGGTGAGGATGCCGAACACCAGGTTGCGGTTGCCAGTCGGCAGGTACTCCATCGGCGGGAGCAGGAGCAGGGTCAGGGCGATCGAGCCGCCGACCGCGAGCAGGAACACCGCCGTCGCGCGGGTCCAGCTGGCGCTCAACCACGCGACCTGACGGCCGACGGCGGCCCGCATCCGGGCGGTGGTCCGGAGCTTCTCCGGGCGCGCGGTGTCCGGGCCCTGCTCGCGCTGCGTTCGGGTCTCGAGGAAGCGGGCGGCGAGGCTGGGGATCGCGAAGACCGAGACCAGCAGCGAGACCAGCACGGCCACCGAGATCGCCGCGGCGACGTCGCGCAGGAGCTCGCCGACCTCGTCCTGCCACAGGATCACCGGGATGAACACGGCCGCGGTGGTCGCGGTGCTGGCCAGCAGCGCGCCCCAGACCTCGCCGACCCCGCGCAGGGCGGCCTCGGCCATCGAGTCGACGCGCTCGCGCCAGGTGTCGATGCTCTCGAGGACCACGATCGAGTTGTCGACGACCATCCCGACCGCGAACGCGGTCCCGGCCAGCGACACGATGTTGACCGTGCGCCCGAGCACGGCCATGCCCAGCGCGGTCCCGAACACGCAGACCGGGATCGACAGGCCGATCAAGCCCGCGGAGCCGACGCTGCGCAGGAACAGCCACAGGACCACGATCGCGAGCACGCCGCCGAGCAGGAGGTTCTTCTGGACGAGCTCGAGCGCGCCCTCGATGTAGTCGGTCTGGTCGTCGAGGACCTCGATCGTCAGACCCTCGGGGCCCAGCTCCTCGACCTGGAGATCGTCGACGGTGTCGCGGATCTCCTGGGAGACCTCGAGCACGTTGGCGCCCGCCTCGCGAAAGAGCAGCAAGACCATCGACGGGCGCTGGTCGGTCATGGCCACGCCAAAGGGCTTGCGCAGGCCGACGCCGACGGTCCCGACGTCACCGAGGAGGATCGCGGTCCCGTCGGGTCCTGCGCCGATCACGATCTGCTCGAGCTCCCTGGCCTCGTCGGGCGGCAGGGGCGTGCGGACCAGGAGCCGGCGCTTGCCGATCGTGAGGTCGCCGCCGGACAGATCCACGAGCTCGCTGCGGACCCGCGCGGCGACCGTGGCGATGCGGATGTTGCGGGCGGCGAGCTCGGCCGCGTCGAGCTCGATGTGGACCTCGGTGTCGCGGCCGCCGATGTGGCGGATGTTGGCGACGCCGGGGATCCGCTCGATCCGCGGGAGGATGTCGTTCTCGACCCAGGTCCGATACTGGGCGACGGGCAGGCCCTCGGGGGAGCGGATCGCGATGATCGACAGCGGCGGCCCGGTGCTGCGGGCCGTGGCCACGACCGGCTGATCGGCGGCCTCGGGGTAAGAGGGGACCTCGGTCAGGGCGTTGGACACCCGAACCAGCGCGACGTCGAGATCGGTCCCGACCTCGAACTCGAGCGTGATCTCGGCCTGGTCGGGCTTGGCCTCGGACTCCATCCGGACCAGGCCGACGACGCTCTTGAGCGCCTCCTCCTGGTCCTCGAGCACCTCGGCCTCGACCTCGGCGGGGCTCGAGCCGGGCCAGCGCGTGGTCACGGTGACCGAGGGGATCATGACGTCGGGCGTGAGCTGGATCGGCAGCCCGGCGACCGAGAGCAGGCCCGCGAGCACGACCAGGATCAGGCCCACGGTCACGGTCACCGGGCGGCCAATGATCGTCTGGAGCAGCGAGTTCCCCGGGCCGGTGGCCGCTCCGCTCACGTGGCCGCCTCGTGCTCGCTGGTCCCGTCCCCGCCTTCGATCGGGCGCACGGGTTGACCGGGTCGGAGCCGCTCGTTGCCGCGGGTGACCACGACCGCGCCGGGCGAGAGCCCGGCCCCGCTGACCAGGGCCTCGTCACCTGCGCTGGCGTGGACCTCGACGACGACTGGCTTGGCGGCGCCCTCGTCCACGACGATCACGCGGGTGTCGATCGCCCCGAGCACGAGGGCGTCGCGGGGTACGATGACGGCCTGGGCGATCGCGGCGCCCTCGACCCCCTGGTTTTGGCCCGCTTCGGCCTGGCCCGCGCGGTAGCGAATGGGAAACCCAACCTCGACCGGGGCGCCGGGCAGCAGCCAGGTTCGGGCCTGGGTCGGGCGCAGGCGGATCTTGAGCGTGCGCGTGCGTGGGTCGAGCGAGGGGACGATCCCGAGGACCTCGGCCGCGGCCTGAGCCGGCTGTGCGCGGCCGAGCCCGGCGAGGCCTCCGGCCGGCCGAAGCTTGACCTCGTCGCCGACGCGCACGTGAGGTGCGAGCTCGGGGCGAACCTCGACGAGGATCTCGACCTCGTCGGTCGCCACGAGCTCGAGCACGGTCTCGCCCGGGTCGACCCACTGGCCGAGGTCGGCGTAGCGGCCCGCGACGACCCCGGCGAAGGGGGCGGTGAGCAGGTAGTCGGACAGCTGGGCCTTGGCCGCGCGGATCTCCGCGGAGAGTCGACCCTTGCGGGCCTCGAGGGCGTCGGCCCGAGTCGCGTCGCGCTCGATCTCTTCGCCGGGCAAGACGTCCCCGAGCGCCGCCGCTCGCTCGGCCTCGCGGCGAGCCTGGCGGAGCTCTCGCTCGCTCTCGCGCCGGGTCGAGACCGCGGCCGAGAGCTTGGCGCTGGCCTGGCGCTTGTCGATCTCGACGAGCAGCTGACCGGCCTCGACCCGATCGCCCTCGCGGACCTCGAGGGTCATGATCTCGCCGCCGGCCCCGAGCGCGAGCGCGGCCGAGCGCAGCGAGCGGACCTCGCCGACGAACACCCACTCGTCGACGAGCTCACCCGCGCGCGCGCGGGCGACCTCGACGGGCGCGGGGGGCTGCTCGGCCTGCGGCGGCCCGCCCTCGCCGTCACTCGGTCCGCAGCCCGGCGTGGCTGCGGCCGTGACCAGCGCGAGGGCGGTGAGGAGCGCCCGCGCGTGGGGCCTGCTGGAGGGAACTGGCACGAAGGTCAGTTGTGTCGCCGGGTTGGCGCCATTGCAAGGCGTCGCGCTTGGCGCGGCGCTCGAGTCAGGGGGTCTCAGACTTGACCGCGACGACTTCCCCGGCGAGCGAGCTCCCTCGCTCGATGCCGAGCAAACGGACTCGGCCCGAGGCTGCCAGTTTGCCCTCGTGAGTGATCGAGACCTCCCAGACCTGGGTCCGGCGTCCGCGGGCCAGGGGCAAGCCGCGACCGACAAGGGTTCCGGACCGCACCGCTCGCAAGAAAGACGTGTGATTTTCGAGGCCGACGGTGTGGAGGTCGAGCGCGCCGAGGTTGAGCGCGGCCCCGACCGACGCGATCGTCTCGACCATCGCCGAGTAGACCCCGCCGTGGACGAGCCCGTAGGGTTGGTGGTGCGCGGGCCGCAGCTCGAGCTTCCCGACCACCTCCTCGTAGCTGACGCTGACGAAGTGGAGGCCGATCATCTCGTTGAAACCTCCGCGTATCGCGTTGAGTTGGTCGAGGGTGGACGCGGGGAGCTCGGGCAGATCCATCACCTCAGCAGCATGCCCCATGAGGCCGCCCCGCAGCTGTGCAATTTGCGCACGGCGGGGCCACGCGGTCCACGCTTGTCGACGCCCGACGACCGGGACTACTCTGCGTCCAGCACGAGAGATCACATGTATCGACGCGCACTCCAATCTCTGTTCGTTGCGGCCACCGCTCTCCTTCTGACCACCACTGCCTGTGACGCCGGCGGCGAGGCCAAGGCCGACGTCGGAAAGAAGACGTCCGACAAGGCCGCCGACGAGGGCAAGGCCGCCGACGACGGCAAGGCCGAGGGGGAGGCGGCCGCGGGGGCCGAGGCGGGCGCCGAGGTCGCCGCCGAAGCGGGCGCCGAGCCAGCCGCCGAAGCGGGCGCCGAGCCAGCCGCCGAGACCGGTGGTGATGCGACCGGCGACGCCCCCGGCGAGACCGGCGAGGCCGCGCCCGCTGCCGCCGAAGGTGACGGCGGCGACAAGCCGGCCGACGGCGGCGCGTCCGAGAAGAAGCCCGCTGACGACGGTGACAAGGCCGCGGCCGGGCCCAAGATCGACGGCAAGCCGCTGTTCGAGAAGAAGTGCAAGTCCTGCCACGGGATCGACGGCAAGGGCGACACGACGATCGGCAAGAAGGTCGACATGCCCTCGCTGGTCAAGACCAAGCTCAGCAAGGCCAAGATCGTCGCCCTGATCACCGACGGGGTGCCCGACACCAAGATGAAGGCCTTCAAGACCAAGCTCTCGAAGGACGAGATCGACGCGGTCGCGGCCTACGTCAAGAAGCTCTGAGCCCTCACCGTGATCTGGCCCGCGCTTCACGAGCCGACGACGTGCATCGGCTCGTGAAGCTCAAAACGGGCGC
Source organism: Enhygromyxa salina (assembly GCF_002994615.1). Lineage (GTDB taxonomy): Bacteria > Myxococcota_A > Polyangia > Nannocystales > Nannocystaceae > Plesiocystis > Plesiocystis salina_A. The sequence continues at coordinate 9,867 of NZ_PVNK01000040.1, forward strand.
TTGGCCCAGCCCGCCATGAAGCCCCGGCGCGGGACGGTCCACATCGGCTCCTCGCGCAGCGACTCTTTGCGAAAAATGGCGTTCGCCGCCAGCAGACCCGAGCTGTAGGCGGCCTCCATCAACATCGTCGGGAATGGCAAGACGACCCAGTCTCCGGCGAGGAACAGGTTGTCGAGCTCCGTGTCCCAGCTCGGCCGCGTCGCGTGCATGCCGACGTGAAAGGCCGGGAAGTCGCGGCGAATATAGGTGTATTGGTGAATGACCGTGGAGCCGGTGAGCTCCGGGAAGAAGTGGTGGAGCTCGGTGATGAGCAGCTCGCGGAGCGCGGCCTCGTCGTCGGGCAGCTCCTCGGGGACCGCGTAGCAGTGCAGCTCGATGACCGCGCCGCGCTGACCGGCGGCCTCGCGCTCGGCGACCCAGCTCGCCGCGGCGCGGGTGGTCCGGTGGACGAACGCCATCGCGTCGAGCAGGCGGACGCGCTCGCTGATCACGAAGCCGGGCAGCTCGCGATCGATGTCGCGGTCGAGCCACAGCCGAACCACGCAGTAGCGCTGCCCCGGCGCGAGGGTGCGAACCTTGGCGGCCGTCTCGGGCGCGGCCGCGACCAGCGAGGGTGAGGTCTCGAACAACGCCCGGGTCCCGACGACGTCGCTGGCGACCACGAGGTAGTCGAAGCCCTCGCCCTCGACTTCAAACCGACCGTCGTCGTCGCGGACGAGCTCGGTGACCGCGGCGCCGAGGCGCAGATCCACGCCGTGGGACTCGAGCCGCTCACGCAGCGGCGAGAGCAGCGCGGCCTCGAAGTCGTCGTTGAGGTAGTCGTAGATCAGCCCGTTGTCGTTGCTCAGATAGTAGAAGTGAAAGCCCTTGATCAGCTCGGCCATCGACATCCGCGCGCCGTCCGAGAAGAAGGCCCGCGCGAAGGTGTTGAAGACCAGCTTGAGGCTGTCGGGCAGGCGCGCGTCCTCGGCGAACTGCGCGTAGGAGACCTCGTCGAAGTCGGCGAAGGTCTGCTCGGGGTCGTAGCGCAGCAGGGCCTCCATCTTCGGCCCGGTGTGGCGCCCGGCGACCTCGCGCAGGTTGTAGATGCCGTGGCGGGCGAGCGAGAGCAGGTTCAGGATCGGCGTGGTTGCGACTTCCTTGAACGAGTAGGTGCGACCGTCATTGGTCAGGATCAGGTAGTCGCCGATGTCGCTAAGGTTGCGCTCGACCCCGAGCTCGGCCAGGAACGCGTTCAAATTGTAGTAGTGGCGAAAGAAGGCGTGGAAGCCGTGGTCCATCTCGAGCTCGCGGCCGTCGGCCGTCGTGGTCTTCCACGCGCCGAGCTTGCCGCCGAGGTAGGCCTCGCGCTCGAACACCGTGACCGAGAACCCGCGCTCGGCGAGCTTGGCCGCGGCGCCGAGGCCCGCGAGCCCGGCCCCGACGACCGCGACCGTGCGCGGGGCCGCGAGCTCGCGCGGGAGGCTCTCGTCGACCGGCGCGACCAGGTGGCGGTAGCCGCCGAAGCGGCGCTCGATGAAGCGCGCGATCAGACCCTTGCTCGCGCGTGGATCGGCGGCGGCGCGCTGCTCCATCCGCTCGAACACCAGCACGCTCGCCCCGGCGAGGGCGACTGCGAAGCCGAGATCTTCGATCGGCGCGCCGATCAGCCGCAGGCCGAGGATCGACGCGGGCGCGTGCTCGACGACGCCGCGCTGGATCAGCGCGCCCCCGAACACGATCGCGAGGACCCCGACGAGCGCGAGGAAGGCCCAAAAGCGCGGGCGCGGGACCAGCTTGGTCCCGAGGCCGAGGTCGATCAGCGACAGCGAGCCCACGGCGATCAGGCTCAGTGACGCCCACCGCGGGCCGTCGCCGATCAGGCCCGTGACCCCGAGCGCCAAGGCGGCGAGGAGCGCTCCGTGGAGGCTGTAGTGCGCCGGTTTGGGGGCTGGGTCATCGGCGCGAGCCATGCCCACCCACCAGCAAAACAGGCACGCGAACCCGATCGCGGGGACCAGGAGCAGGGCCCCGGGCGGGAGCCCGAGCGGCGCGAACGAGCCCGAGAGGCTGTGCGCGGGCGAAAACTCGATCGCAGCGCTCGAGCTCAGCCACGCCAGCCACGCCAGGGCCGGGAGCGCGGCCAAGCCCACGCTCGGCCACGCACGCCGCCAGCGGTCGAGGAAAAAGGTCGAGCGGCCGAGGCTTGCGATCAGCGGAGGCCCGAGGACGAGGACATCGAAGGCGAGCAGCTCGAGGCGCATGGAGACATCGCGGCCTTATCATGGGGGTCGACGCGTGTCACCAGCGATCGCTGATCGGCGCGGCGTCGCTGATGACCCGAGACAGCGCGCAAATTAAATTGTTGTGCTTGCCCCGCGACCTCACAGCGGGGCAAAATCATGAGGTGAGCTCGATGAGTGAGGAGTCCAAGCGAAGGTGAAGCTGTTTGAATCGTAAGCGCTTGTTCCGCGAAGGGAGCTGTTGGCGACGCCTACGAACTCCTGGAGCCTGGCGATATCAGCGAAGTCACGGATCTGGCTGTGGAGTTGGCCGCGGATCTGGCTGTGGAGTTGGCCGCGGATCTGGCCGTGGACTGGGCACAAACATCCGCTACTGCCTACGACGACGGGGTGTACCCGATACACGCGGTCGTCGCTGGAGCAGGGCGAGCTAGGAGTCCGTGCGCCGACGCGACCTCGTCCCGCCGCCAAACCTCAAGGCCACGCTCCGCGACATTCGCCATCACCTCGCCGGCAACGCCAAGGGCGTCACGCGGGACGAGGTCCTCGCCGAGCAGCTCATCAACCTCTTGCTGTGCAAGCTGGTCGACGAGCGCGCGACCGCGGCTGCCGAGCATGTGCGCTTTTTTTGCGCGCCCGACGAGGACCCGGCCCGCTTCAACGCCCGGATGCTCGCGTTGATCGGCGAGCTCGAGCGGGAGCAACCCGAGCTGTTTGGCCCCGGCGAGGCGATCTCGCTCGACCACGCGTCGCTGCGTCACGTCGTCGTGGCGCTCCAGCGCTACTGCCTGATCGACGCCCCGCGCGACGCCGTCGGCGACGCCTTCGAGGTCTTCATCGGTCCGGCCTTGCGCGGCGCCGAGGGCCAGTACTTCACCCCGCGCAACCTCGTCGACGCGATCATCGAGCTCGTCGATCCTCAGCTCGGCGAGCGGATCATCGATCCAGCCTGCGGCAGCGGCGGCTTCTTGGTCAGCGCGCTGACCCGGCGCGAGCTGGCCAGCCGCGACATCTTTGGCATCGACAAGGACGCGTTCCTGGCCAAGGTCACCAAGGCCTACCTCGCGATCATGGGCGACGGGCACAGCCAGGTCTACTGCGACAACTCGCTCGCGCCGCCGCGCTCGTGGTCGGCGAGGCTCCGCGCGGCGGTCGAGCTCGGCGGCTTCGATGTGGTCCTGGCCAACCCGCCCTTCGGGACCCGGATCCGGCTCTCGGGCGACGAGCTGCTCTCGCAGTACGAGCTCGGTCGCAAATGGAAGCGGCCGCGCGGCGGCGGTGATCTGGGCCCGGGCGAGGCCCTGGCCAACGCCCGGCCGCCGCAGATCCTGTTCGTCGAGCGCTGCCTTCAGCTGCTTCGCCCCGGCGGTCGGATGGGCGTGGTCTTGCCCGAGAGCATGCTCGGCAACCCGTCCTACGAGTTTGTCCTCAAGTACCTGCTCGACAGCGTCACCGTCGACGCCGTGATCACCATGCCCGAGGCGCTGTTCAAGACCAGCGGCAAGGGGGGCACGCACACCAAAGCTGGCGTCCTGCTCCTGCGCAAGCTCGCGCCCGAGCCCGGTCACCGCGTGTTCATGTCGGACGTTCGCTGGTGCGGGCACGACTCGCGCGGCAACCCGACCCTGCGCGCCGACGCCTCGGGTGAACAGCAGCTGCTCGACGAGGTGCCCGAGTTCCCCCGGCGCTACGCCAGCTTGCGGGGGCGGGCCAGGGCCGAGGCAGGGGCCGAGGCCCAGGATCACCTCGGCTACCTCCTGCCGCTCGCGCGGATCAACAATCGGATCCTGGTCCCGAACTACTACGACCCCGACATCGACGCGCAGCTGCGCGCGCTCGCGGGGACCCACGAGCTCGTGACGATCAGGCAGCTCGTCGAGGCCGGCGAGCTCGAACTCAGCTGCGGGGTCGAGGTTGGCAAGATGGCCTACGGGACCGGCACGATCCCCTTCATCCGGACCTCGGATCTGTCGAACTGGGAGCTCAAGGCCGACTTCAAGCACGGCGTCAGCGAGGCGATCTACGCGGCCCACCACGCTCGGGCCCCGATCGCCGTCGGCGACCTGCTGATGGTCCGCGACGGCACCTACCTGATCGGGACCACGGCCCTGGTCACCGCCTGGGATCTGCCGATGCTCTACCAGAGCCACCTCCTGCGCATGCGCGTGCTCGTGAGCGAGCGGGTCAGCCCGCACTTGTTGTTGGCCCTGCTCAGCGCGCCGATCGTCCGTCGGCAGATCCGCGCCAAGCAATTCACCCAGGACATCATCGACACCCTCGGGCGCCGGGTTCACGAGCTGGTCTTGCCGATCCCAAGGGACCCCGGGCTGCGCCGACGCCTCAGCGACGAGACCCGAGAGATCGTCGAGACCCGCGCGCGCCTGCGTGAGCGCGCCCGCGAGCTCTCGCGCGAGATCGCCGGGTCCCGGGAGCCGGGCAGGTCGAGCTGAGTAGACTCAGCGCCACCAGTCCTTGGGCGGGGGTGGAGGCGCGAATTCGCGGTCGCTTGGGCGCCGAGGCGCGCGGTCCCAGGTCCGCAGGGGTCGGCGCGGAGGCGGCTCGTCGAACACGATCCCCTGGGCTCGGAGCCCCGCCATCGAGTCGTAGTGGGCGACCAGCAGCTGATCGGGCTTGTTCTTGTGCTTGCGCTTGAACGAGACCTCCTCGACCGGCGCGTAGGTGCGCTCGCCGTACTCGGTCCCGAGCTGGCCGCTCGTGGTCGGCGCGGCCCAGCTGAGGTCGGCGCCCCCGACCCCGCGCTTCTCGGCCTTGCGCCGGGCCTCGTCGGCGCCGCTGACGACCGTCGGGGGCGGGGCCGCGGCCGCGTCTTCACCGGGGAAGGGATCGCCCTCGAGCGGGGCGAGGGCCTGCTTGCGCCGCCGCTTGCGAAGCTTCTCGGAGAACGCGGCGACGCCGATGACCCCGACGTGGATCGGCGTGCCGAGGCGGGCCGAGTAGCTGTCGGCGAGGTCGGCGAAGCGAAAGGCCGCGACGTTGTCGAGCGACTGGCGGTAGCCCTCGATGACAAGCACGCCGAAGGGATCGAGCACGTAGCCGCGCTGCTTGGCGTAGTCACCGAGGCGGCCGCTGATCACGTCGCGGCCGTCGACGCTGACCACGACCTCGACGCGCTCGGGGCTGTGATTCTGGAGCCGGAGGTTGTAGCGCTCGCCCTCGGCTCCGGCGATCCAGACCTCGCCGCCGTGGCGGAAGCTGGGGAAATCGCTGCCGCTCGGCGACTCGATCTGGAGCGAGACGAGCGGGCTCTGGGGTTCAATCGGGGGCGGAGGTCGGCGGGCTTGGGCCTGCTTCTCGGTCGCGCCGCTGGTCAGCAGCGCGGTCCCGGCGACGGCGACACCGACCTCCATCATCCGGATCAGGGCGCCACGTCGGCTCAGGTTGGGATCTTCGCTTCGCTTGGGTTGGTCCATGGTCGAGTCGCTCGGGCCCGCGGAACGCAGGCCTGCGGCCATGTCTTACGCCGCGCGAGCGGCTAGTTTTCGTCGCCCCCGATCCATGAAACACTGGCGCAGGCATGGCCCGCTGGAGCGAAAGCCGCGGCTACACGCTGATCCTCACCCACCCGCGCGGGCCCGACCGCTACGCGCGAGTCGCCCTCGTGCGCAAGCGGACCTTGTTTGGCCCGGCCTTCAACGTCCGCGAGGCCCGGGCCGAGGACGCCACGCGCAGCGGTCGCGAGCCCGAGGCGCTGGGTCTGGGGCGGATGCTCTCGTGGCGTTGGCTCGGCGAGCGCGAGGCCGAAGAGCTGCTCTCGGCCCGGCTTCGGACCCTCGAGGCTCTCGGCTACTCGGTCCTCGGCAAGGGCGAGAGCGAGAGCCGCGGGCCCTGGGACTGGCTGCGCGAGCTCGTTCAGCGCCAGCTCGCGCGTCCGGCTGCTTCGGGCTCACCGGCTGAAGACGCGGCTGAAGACGCGGCCGAAGAGCTCCACGGCGCGGCGAGTCTGCGCGAGTCTCTCGCCCGCCTCGGGCTCGAGCCCGGCGCCGTCATCGAGGGCATCTCGACGATCCTCGAGGTTGATCAGGCAACCCTGCGCGAGCCCAGCGAGACGAGCCTCGGCGAGCTCGAGCCCGAGCTCCTCGCGATGTTGTTGCCCGTCTGGCTCGAGCACGAGTCCGACGAGCTGCGCGCGATCGGCCACCGATGGCTGGCGCTCCCGGCGACCCCCTACGAGATCGACGTCGCCCTGCTCGAGCGCTGGGCCGCCACCGCGGGTCCGCTCGCCACCGCCCTCGCCCCCCGCCTCGAGCGAGAGGGCCTCGCCCTGCTCGGCCCCGAAGCCCTCGCTCGCCTCGCCCACACCGCCCC
>NZ_PVNK01000041.1 GCF_002994615.1 Enhygromyxa salina
TCTGGGGGGCCACGCGAGCCACTGCGTAGCGCATGAGAGCCCACCGAGCGGGCGAGTGAAACGAGCGCGCGACCGGCCGCGGAGCGGCCGTGCGTGGCAAAGTGCAGGATGGCTGTGGGGGGCTAAAACAGAGCCCCCCTCTGGGGGGCCACGCGAGCCACTGCGTAGCGCATGAGAGCCCACCGAGCGGGCGAGTGAAACGAGCGCGCGACCGGCCGCGGAGCGGCCGTGCGTGGCAAAGTGCAGGATGGCTGTGGGGGGCTAAAACAGCCGCTCGGCGGTCTGCTGCGGGAAGCGGCGCTTGAGCGCTCCGACGGCGAGGTAGAGCAGCGGGGTGTCGAGGGCCGCGAACGCCCACTTGAACAGGAGGCCGTCGAGGACCAGGCCCGGGACCTTGTCCCAGGTGATGCCGCCGGCCTCGAACGCGGCGAGCAGGCCGAGCACGACGAAGGTGTCGACGACCTGCGAGGTGATCGTCGAGGCGTTGTTGCGCAGCCACAGGTGCTTGCCCTTGGTCAGGCGCTTCCAGAAGTGGAACAGGCGGATGTCGATGAACTGGGCCGTCAGGTAGGCCATCATCGACGCGAACACGGCGATCTTCGACAGGCCGAAGACCTCGTGGAAGCTCTCGTCGCCGATCCCAAACTCGGCGCTGCGGCTCAGATCCGCGAGCTCGACGAGCCCGGTCGTGAACACGCTCGCGAGCAGCCCGGCGACCACGACCTGGTTGGCCCGACGGGCGCCGTAGATCTCCGAGAGGATGTCGGTGACCAGGAAGGTCAGGGGGTAGGCGATGATCCCGACCGACTGGCGAAACACGTGGGTGCCGCCGCCGGGCAGGGGGATCTCGAGTATGAAAAATTTCTGGAAGATCAGGTTGCAGGCCACGAGCGAGGCGATGAACAGGCCGGCGAGGACCACGTAGGTCTGCTCGTAGGCGTCGCCGTCGAGGCGCGGGATCGGCCGCTCAGTCACGGTCCGCCTCGCGCTTGGCCAGGGGCCAGCTGATCGCGCTGAGCAGACCGAAGTAAGCGATCACGCCGACGCGCTGGGCGAGCACGAACAGGCTGATCGACACGACGCTGAGCCCGATCCAGCCGAGCCCGCCGGCCCAGCCGGCCTCGATCACCCCGAGCCCCCCTGGCGTGAGCCCGAGGATGCTGGCGAGCTGGGCGAAGGGGGTCGCGGCGGTCATCTGCTCCCAGCTGACCTCGATGCCCACGGCCCGGGCGATGCCCCAGAACTGGATGACCACGGTCGCAAAGCGCAGGACGCTGTAGGTCGCGACCTTGGCCGCGAGCTTGGTGTTGACGATCGGCGCCGACGCGAAGCTCGACTCGGCCTCGACGAGCTGCTCGCGCCGCCGCTTGCCGACGCGCAGCCGGATCCAAAGATAGAGGCGCAGGGCCACGCGGACGGCGGGACCGAGGAGCGGGATCGCCAGGGCCATGAACACCAGACAAAACAAGGCCAGGCTGAGGGTCGCGCCGACCGGCAGCCAGGCGTCGCGGACCGCCAGCGCCCAGACCAGCAGCAGGATCGGCAAGACCGCGTCGAAGGTCCGCTCGAGCACGACCTGCATGGCCGCGTGTCCGATCCCGCGCTCGCTCCCGGCCGAGCGCAGGGCGGCCCCTCGACCGACGAGATCCATCGCGACCGTCGAGGTGAACTGCCCGAGCAAGCGGGTGACGACGAGGCCGTAGAAGTAGGCCGCGAAGGGCAGCTTGGTCCCGCCCATGACCTCGGCCAGGAGCCGCCAGCGCGCGGCGGTCACGAAGCTCGCGGCCGTGGTCCCGGCCAGGCCGACGAGGGCCCAGCCGACGTCGAGGTCGACGCTCGCGAGCAGCTCGTTCCAGTCGGGCGCGAGCCAGCGCAGGACAATCGCAAACAGGGCCAGGCCGGCGACGAAGCGCAGCGCCGACTTGAGCCTGTTGCGGCCCGGCGACTCGGCGGCCTCGATCTGCTCGTCGATGCTGGTGGTCATGGGCGAGGCCTAGCTCGGGTCGGGCCGGGGCTGTGCGGCCCGCGAGCCCGTCAGCGTAGCTCGCCAGTCGAGCGCGAGCATGCGCTGGGCGATGATACCGAGGACCAGGCCCATGCTCAGCTGGGTGACGAACATCCAGAAGATGAACACGCTGCCCTGATCGTGGACCACGGCCTCGCTCACGAACATGCTCAAGCCGAGGATCATGCCGTAGTGGAAGATGCCGAACTGGGCCGGGCCGCCCGGGATCAGCAGCGAGATGCCGAGCACCGACATCATCGCGAGCGCGGCCGGGAACGAGATGTCGAGGCCGCAGCCGCGCGCGAGCAGCCAGGTCCCGACCGCGTTTGAGGCCCAGTAGGCCACGGTCCCGAGCAGGAATTTGAGCAGCGGCCCGATCGAGGGCAGGGCGGCCAGGCCCTCGGCGACGCCGCGGGCGAGGGCCTCGAGCTTCTCGGCCAGGGGCGGGATCAGGCGCCCGAGGGTCGCCTTGACCAGGCGCCCGACGGTGCCCGGCGACAAGGCCATCGCGACCAGCACCGCGAGCACGCCGAACAGACCCCCGCTCGCGAGCAGCCCGAGCGAGCGGAGGCGCTCGACGGCGACCGCCTGCTCACCGTGGACCTCCGGCAGCATCGGCAGCGCGACGAAGAACAGCGCGCACACGAACAGGCCATCGACGACGCGCTCGATCGCAACCGTCCCCAGCGCCTGGCCGACGCCGATCTCGGTCTTCTGAGCCAGGAACAGGGGCCGGGCGAACTCGCCGAGGCGCAGGGGCAAGACCATGATCCACATGGTCCCGGCCATCGACACGGGCAGGGTCGTCCGGAGCTCGACCTCACCGAGGGGCGCGACGAGGTAGTGCCAGCGCCCGGCCCGAAACACGAAGTAGGCGATCAGCGTGGCGAGGTAGCTCGGCAAGACCCACGCCGGGACCCAGGGATCGGCGGGGATCAGCTGGATCTTGCGAAACAGCGCGAAGCAAAACCCGGCAGCAATAACCAACGAAAGCGACAGACGAAGCCACCACTGTCGTCGGGCGCTTCGTCTGTCCTCGGTCCCCGTCATCGCTGGTAATCCCGGTCATCTTACTCGTACGCCCGCGGGGACAGGGCGGACCGGGCCAACGAACTACTTGCGGAAGCGACTGGGGAAGTCGTCCCCGAACTCTTTTTTGCCCGCGTGGATCTGGCGAGCGCGAGCGATCAGGGTGTCTTCGGACTCGGTCCGCTCGGGATCCGGGAGGCAGCACTCGACCGGACACACGGCCTGGCAGGCCTCGTACTCGTGGAAGCCGACGCACTCCGTACACAGCGAAGGGTCGATGACGTAGATCTCTTCGCCCTCGGAGATGGCCTCGTTGGGGCACTCGGGCTCGCAAGCGCCACAGTTGATGCACTCGTCGGTGATATGGGTGGCCATCTCGTGTCTCTCCTGTTGCGGCTTCGCGGTGGGGGCGGGGGGCGGCCCGGTTGAAGTTTGGGGCCCGGTTGAGGTTATGGGTGGCCCGGCAGTCGGTAGCCGGGGTCACGCATCCGGCAGTCTACCCGTGAGGTCGTGGCCGTCAAGCCACCGATCCCTCACCCGGCGCCGAGCCCGGGTGCGCTTTTGCGCCGAGTTAGCGCAGCAGCGCGAGCACTTGCGCGGCGATGTCATCGAAGTCTCGCATTGCGCGCGCGATGTTGGCTCGGCGGCTGAGGACCATCGTCATCAGGTACTCCTCCCACAGGACCTTGCTGATGAGCACGCTCTCGCCGGCCTCGATCACGAGCTGCGCGCGGCCGAGGCCAAAGATGATCGTGGAGATGTTCATCCGCGTCATCGCTTGTCCGATCTGGGCGCCCGCGATCGAGATGTCGAGCGCCGAGATCTCGGCCGGCCGATAGGCGGTGTCGATCGTGTCGTCGACCCCGTCGGACAGCACGACCCCGCAGCCGCCCGGCGTGAGCTCGAGCAAGTCGCCGAGCAGGTCGCCAAACTCGCTCACGCCGCGGTCGATCTCGTCGATCCCGTCGGCAGAATCGTGCTCGCTCGCCATCGCTCAGGGCCCCCGCTCGAGCTCGGGTGAGAGGCGCACGACCCGGCGATCCCGCGCCTTGGCCAGCGCCTGTTGGAGTTGTTCGATCTGCCAGGCCGACTCGAGCTCCTCGCGGAGCTGGGCCTCGCGGGCGGCGAGCAGCTCGTCCGCGGGCATCGACTCGTCGGCGAGCAGGGCGGGCTCGATCTTGCTGACGATCACGAGGTGGAGCCCGAACTGGCTGGGGAAGGGGCCGACGACGCCGGGCTCGGGCCGCGCCGTGACGGCCTCGACCCAGGCGGGGTCGAAGCTCTCGGCCTCGCTCGGCGCGAAGGCGAAGCGCTCGAAGCGGAGGGTCACGGCCCCGGCCGGAGTCTCGAAGCTGCGCTGCGAGGTCCCGACGATGCGCCCGAGCACCGAGCAGCTCTCGTCGGCGACGAGGTCGGGCTCGAGCAGCTCGACGCGGGCGACGAGCGGGGAGAAGGCCTCGCCGGCCGCGGCGCGCCAGGCCAGGGCTGCGGCCTCGTCGGTCTCGAGCTGCGGCGGCTTGACGTTGCGGCCCTCGGACTGCTCGGCCGGGACGACCAGGGCCTGACACACGAACCACAGCTCGGGGTGGAACAGCCGCCGGGTCATGGCCGGGTCCGCCATGTTCTGATCGACGATCTTTTGGGGGATGTCGGCGGCGCGGTGGCTGGGCTCGAACACCTCGTCGAGCCACAGCCGGGCGATCGCGGCGCGCTCGAGCTGCTCGCGCCGGGCGGGGTCGAGGTCGTCGGGGTGCTCGGGGGGCTGGTCGCGGGCGGCGAGCTCGGCTCGGCGCGCGGCGACGAGGCGCAAGGTCGCGAGGGCGCGCTCGCGGGCGTCGTCCTCGCCGACGCCCTCGCGCGCGGCGATCAGCTCGACCACGCTGCGCTCGAGCTCGAGCTCCTGGCCCTCGCCAGCGACGCGCGCGACCACGTCGCGCTCGCGCTCGCGCTCGTCCCCGCAGCCGAGCCCGAGCAGCCCGAGGGCCACGAGGGCCGAGAGCAGCGGGCGCCCCCGGCGGCCCGCACGATCGAGCTCAAAACGCAACGGAGAAGGCCAGGTTGCCGATGCGCTGGTCGCCGTAGCGCGTCGAGCGAACCGGTCCGTAGCCGAAGTCCTGATCGCTGCACGTGGCCGAGAGATCGTCGCAGCGGACGAACACATGGTTGTAGTTGGCCTGGATCCACGCACCGTCGAGCCATCCTAACCCCTGGAATTTTGCGATGCCATCGAGGTGCCAGGTCAGCTTCAGGCCGACCGTGTGCGAGCGAAAGTCGTCGAGCTTGGGATCGTCGCTGCGCCAGGGGTAGTCGGCGGCCCAGACCCCATCGTCGCGCCAGAAGGTGGCCTCGGACTGGGTGTAGAAGCGGTAGCGCAGGCGCAGCGCGAGGTTGCGGTGGGGGCGAAAGTGCACGCGCATGTCGGCGGCGTGGCCGACCACGCCCCAGTCGTCGGCGTAGAAGCGGTAGTGAGGCTCGACGAACATCTTGGCCCCGGGCACCGCGGCCCGCAGCCACAGCGAAGGCGCGAGCCGTCGCCGGACCCACGGGTGGATCTCGGGGTCGCCGTTGCGGGCCCGGCGATAGGGGTTGTCCTGGGGCCCCTCGGCGTACTTGCCCTCGACGGTGACGCCGGCGAGGACCTGCTTGTGGAGCACGTGGCTGTAGCCGAGGTTGAGGTAGTGGACCTGCAAGAGGTTGGTGTCGCGGCTCGAGGTCCACGGGCTGCGCGCGCCGATGTTGTTGGTGATCCGGTAGACCTGGTCGAAGCTGGCCGAGTAGCTCAGCGAGACGGTCGCGGTCCGCTGCAAGAGCTCGCGGGCGACCGAGACGCCGAAGCTGTTGGCCGTGTAGTCGGTCTCGGTCGAATAGAGGTAGTAGGCGGACGCGGACCAGTCGTCGATCTTGGTCGTCGCGCGCAGCGTGGCCTCGTGGCGCATCTCGGTGAACACCTTGTCGCCGCCGAGGGCCAGGGCGCCCGCGGCGATCGAGGCCGAGGAGATGACGTCGAGCAGGTACTCGGTCTCGAGCGCGAAGCGCTCGTCGGGCAGCTCCTTGCGGAAGGTGACGAGGGGCTGGAGGACCCGGGTCGAGGTCTCGCGGTGGTAGTTGCCCCGGACGGTGACGCGATCTTCGGCCCGCGCGCTGCCGGTCGTGAGCGGCATGCTCGCCGCGAGGACCAGCAACACGAGCAGCGCCGGGACGCGGCGGCACAGCGCGCGGATCTGGCCGGGGAGGGGACGGGCCGCGGGCGGGACCGGATCCTGAAGACGGGCGTGCGCAGCCATGCTCGTGCGTGACTCAGCCGCAGCCGCAGCCGCCGCCCGCGCCGCCGTGGCCGCCAAAGCCACCCTCGCGGGCCGACTCGATGTGGCTGTAGAAGGTCTCTTCGAGGGCGTCGCCGGCCGGGTTCATCTCGGGCTGCGCGAGGTGCTGGCGCTCGTGGGCTTGGACCGTGACGCACGCGCTGCTCGCCAGCGCGACGGCGAGCACGACGGCGGCCCGAGGCAGGTAGCTGGCCATCCACGCGAGCCTGCCCGACCAACGCACTGCCCTGCAAGCGCCGGTCAAATATTTGCGGGCGGCGTCCGCGGGCGCCGAAGAGATCGCGCGAGCGCCGGGTTCGCGTCGGCGCCGAGGTCTCGTTATCCTCCCGCGGATGCCGGGTCCGCTGATCGTCATCGATGGCCCGGCTGGGGCCGGTAAGAGCACGGTCGCGCGCACGGTCGCCGAGGCGATCGGGGCCGCGCTGCTGGACACGGGCGCGATCTATCGCGGCCTCGCGTACCTCGCCCGTGAACGCGGCGTCGACTGGGATGACGAGCCCGGCCTGGCGGCCATCGCTGCGACCCTCCGTATCGAGTTTCAGCCGGCCGCGGAGCCCGGCGCGCCCCAGCGCGTGTTGATCTCTTCGGATGAGCCCGGCGCCGAGACCCTCGACGTGACGAGCTCGATCCGGACCCCAGACATCTCCGACGGGGCGTCGCGAGTCTCGCGGCATCAGGCGGTCCGGGCCGCGCTCCTCGACATCCAGCGCGCCATCGCCGCGACCTCGGTCGAGTCCGGACACGGCTGCGTGGCCGAGGGCCGGGACATGGGCACGGTCGTGTTCCCGGACGCCCGGCACAAGTTTTTCCTCACGGCCTCGGCCGCGGCTCGGGCTGGCCGCCGCCACAAGGAGCTCGTCGCGCGCGGCCAGGCGCCGAGCCGGACCCAGGTCGAAGTCGAGATGGCCCGGCGGGACCAGCGGGATTCCTCACGCGCGACCGCGCCGCTGCAGCAGGCCAAGGACGCGGCGCTCATCGACTCGAGCGAGCTCGACGTCGCCGCCGTGGTCAGCCGAATCCTGGCGGCTGTGGACCCTGCTTGACCATTCGGACCAAAGTCCCTAGCTTCGCGTCCCGCTCTCGACCGTAGCCCAGATCTGACGAGCTCAGGCCCGACGGATCTGGATCGCATCGGCGAGGGACGCCAAGAGAGGAACCCCCCCAACCCCATGACACAACCCATCACCCACGAGGTCGGAGAAGAGAGCTTCGCCGACCTCCTCGAGCAGTCGCTCCAAGACACCACAGAGGTCAAGGAAGGCAGCATCGTCCAAGGCACCGTCGTCGACATCATCGGTGACTACGCCGTCGTCGATGTCGGCCTCAAAGCCGAGGGCCAGGTGCCGCTGCGCGAGTTCGCCGACGAAGAGGGCAACGTCGACGTCAAGATCGGCGACGAAGCCGAGGTCCTCCTCGAGCACGCCGAAGACATCAATGGCCTGGTCGTGCTGTCCAAAGACAAGGCGCGCAAGCGCAAGGTCTGGGACGAGATCCAAAGCGCCATGGAAGAGGACAGCGTCGTCAAGGGCCAGATCCAGGCCCGCGTGAAGGGCGGCCTGTCGGTCACGCTTCAAGGCGGCGTCAAGGCGTTCTTGCCCGGCAGCCAGGTCGACCTGCGCCCGGTCCGGAACCTCGACGCCTTCCTCGCCCAGGAGTTGGACTTCAAGATCATCAAGTTCAACAAGCGCCGGGGCAACATCGTGCTCTCGCGCCGCGTCTTGCTCGAGGCCGAGCGCGCCGAGCTCAAGACCGACACGCTCAACAAGCTGGCCGAGGGCCAGATCGTCGAGGGCGTGGTCAAGAACCTGACCGACTACGGCGCCTTCATCGACCTCGGCGGCATCGACGGCCTGCTCCACATCACCGACATGAGCTGGGGCCGGATCAACCACCCGTCCGAGCTGTTCCAGGTCGGCGACAAGGTCAAGGTCAAGGTCCTCAAGTTCAACAGCGAGTCCGAGCGCGTCAGCCTCGGCCTCAAGCAGATCACCCCGGATCCGTGGATCAACGCCGAGGAGAAGTACATCCCCGGCACCGTCGTCCAGGGCAAGGTCGTCAGCATCAAGGACTACGGCGCCTTCGTCGAGCTCGAAGAGGGCATCGAGGGCCTCGTCCACGTGTCCGAGATGTCGTGGACCCGTCAGGTCAAGAACCCCAAGCAGATCATCAACCTCGGCGACGAGGTCACGGCGGTCGTGCTCGACATCGACGTGTCGCAAAACCGGATCTCCCTCGGCATGAAGCAGCTCGAGGAGAACCCCTACGAGAAGGTGCTCGAGAAGTACCCGCCCGGGACCGTGGTCCAGGGCGTGATCCGCAACATCGCCGACTTCGGCGTGTTCGTGGAGCTCGAGCCTGGCATCGACGGCCTCGTCCACATCACGGACCTGAGCTGGACCCAGCGCGTGCGCCACCCCTCGGATCTCTTCACCAAGGGTGACGAGGTTCAAGCGGCGGTGCTCAACATCGACAACTCGGGCGAGAAGCCGAAGATCAGCCTCGGCATCAAGCAGCTGTCGACCGACCCGTGGGACCGCGTGCCCTACGAGTTCCCGATCGGCAAGGTCACCGAGGTCAAGATCCTCAAGCTCACCGACTTCGGTGCGTTCGCCGAGATCATCCCCGGCGTCGAGGGCCTGATCCACATCTCGGAGATCAGCGAGGAGCGGATCGAGGATCCGCGCCAGGTGCTCGAGCCCGGCCAGGTGGTCCGCGCCGAGGTCATCCAGCTCGACGCGCAGGAGCGCAAGATCGGCCTGTCGATCAAGAGCGCCCGGCGCCAGGACGACCTCGCCGACGCTCAGGGCTTCGCCAACGTCAGTGAGGCGGGGGCGACCCTCGGCGACCTGCTGTCGGACAAGCTCAAGAAGAGCTAGCTCTTCTTGCCCCGCGCCCTCCCCCCCGGGGGGGCTGCCTTTGAACCAGGCCCGACGGCGACGCCGCGGGCCTGGTTTTTTTGTGGTTCACGCCCAGCTTGCCAGCTCGGGCCGGGCCGGGTATCCCCCTCAAATGCAGCGCCCATCGTCCGAGGTCGTGGTCGTGGAGGGCTCGCTCGACGCCGCCGGGCTGCGCTTTGCGGTCCTCGTCGCGCGCTTCAACGCGATCGTCACCGAGCCGCTGCTCGACGGGGCCGTCGACGCGCTGCTGCGCAGCGGCGCGAAAGCGAGCGAGGTCGTCGTGTTTCGGACCCCGGGCAGCTACGAGCTGCCGATGGTCGCCGACAAGGTGCTCTCGACGGGCAAATTCGACGCCGTCATCGCGCTCGGCTGCCTGATCCGCGGCGACACCATTCACTTCGATCTGATCGCGTCCGAGGCGGCCAAGGGCCTGGCCGCGGCGGGCGAGCGGCACAAGCGGCCGGTCACCTTCGGAGTCCTGACCACCGACACGCTCGAGCAGGCGATCCACCGCGCGGGCGCCAAAGCCGGCAACAAGGGCGCCGAGGCGGCGATGGCCGCGATCGAGCAGGCCCGGCTCTACGCCGCGATCGAGCAGCTCTGAGCCATGACCGGGCACAAACAGCACCCGAGCGCGTCGGCGACCTCGCCGGACGACGCTCGATCAGGTTCGAAGCTGACGGGCCGCTCGCGGGGGCGCGAGCTCGCGCTGTGGATCCTTTGTCACCTCGAGTCTCATCCCGGCGCCGAGCGTGACGCGCTGGACCTGTTCTGGCGCGAACCTCCGCGACTCGAGCTTGGCGACGACTTCCTTGGCCCGCTCGCCGCCGAGCTCGGGCCGCTGCTCGCCGACTCGGCCGCGCGTCGGTGGTCGCGACGGCTGGTCGAGGGGTTCTTGGCCGACGCCGCCGGGATCGACGAGACGATCGAGGCCGCGTCCCGGCGCTGGCGGCTGGTCCGGATGGATCGCGTGGATCGCAGCTTGCTGCGCCTGTCCACGGTCGAGCTGCGCGGCGAGTCGACCCCGCGAAACGTCGTGGTCGCCGAGGCTGTCCGCCTCGCGTCGCGCTACGGCAGCGAGCGCTCGGCCGCCTTCGTCAACGGGGTCGCCGAGGCGCTCGCGCGCGTCCTCCGCGATGCCCAGCCCGACGAGCCCGACGAGCCCGACGAGGGAGCCGACCCGTGAACGCCGGGTCGGCCCGCGTCAGCGTCGAGCCGATCGAGCGCACGCTGCTCGACGGGGTCAGCGAGCCCGACGACGCGATCGCGCGTCTGCGGGTCGAGCTCGGGTTGGTCCCGGTGTTCAGCGACGAGCGGCCCTTGCTCGGTCTCGCCGGGCTGATCGACTGGCGCGGATCGGGCCGGCTGTCGGCGCTGGTGCGCTCGGGCTTTTGCACGGCCGAGTTCGGCGAGCAGCTGCTCATCCCTTGTGATCGCAGACTGCCGGTCGAGCGGCTCGTGCTCGTCGGGCTCGGTCGACGCGAGGCCTTCGACGACGCGCGCGCGCGCGCGCTCGCCGACCAGCTCGTGAAGATCTCCACGGGGCTGCAGGCCCGGAGCGTGTTGATCGCGCTGCCGACCCAGGGCATCGATCGCGCCCTCGCCGAGGCCGTGTTCGAGGGCCTCCTCGAGGCCATCGAGGCGCTCGAGCCCGTCGAGGATCCCGCGGCCACCGAGGAGCCCGCGGCCACCGAGGAGCCCGCGGTCACCGAGGATCCCGCGGCCGAGGTCGAGGCCCCCGACCTGCCAGCGTCACCCGACGACGCGCCGGACGCAGGTGTCGAGCGCGAGCTCCACGCAACGCCCGACGCCGAGCCGGCCCCGGAACCGGAGCCGGAAGGGCCGGACGATCTGGACGGGGCAGACGACTCGGACGACCCGGACGATCTCCATCCGTCGGTTGCGCTGCCATCGCGTGAGCCCCACGCGAGGCGCTCGGCGGCCCCGGCCCGCTGGTGGGTCGCCGCCGACGAGGCCGTCGTCGCCCGGCTGAGGCGGGTTCTGAGCGGCCCACCGCGTCCAGCACGGGACGGCGGGAGCCTGCACACCTGAATCGTGCGCGGGCGGCATCGCTCCGGGGCGGGCTGCGAGCTTCGTCGTCCGCAAACTCCCACGAAGCCCGCCGCTCGACCTATACTTTGGCGCGATGCCGACCCAAGTGCTTTTGGTCGAGGACTCACGAGCGATGCGCGACTACGTGAGCTCGATCCTCGAGGCCGAAGGGGACTACGAAGTGCACGAGGTTGGGAATGGCTTCGACGCCCTCAGAGCACTGCCCCGCGACTTGTTCGGGTTGATCGTCACCGACATCAACATGCCGGACGTCAGCGGGATCGAGCTGACCCGTTTCGTGCGCCAGACCCCTCGTCATGCCAACACCCCGCTGATCGTGATCAGCAGCGAGGCCTCCGCCGTCGACAAGGATCGGGCGATGTCTGCCGGCGCGTCGTCCTTCGTCGCCAAGCCGTTTACCCCCGAGGAGTTCCTCGCCGCGATCGCAGAAGCCATCGCGCTTCCGCGACCCGACTTGCAGGCGGGCGCTGAGCCGGGCGCGGACGAAGGAGAGGCTACGTGAGCGAGTCGCCCGAGTTCGTGTCCGAGGCCCAGGAGATCATCGAGACCTTCTCGCGTCAGCTGCTCGAGATGGAGGGGCAGATCAACGACGGCGAGGACTACGACCCCGACCTGCTCAACGGATCGTTCCGCTCGGTCCACACCCTCAAGGGCCTGTCGTCGCTGTCGGGCGTCAACGAGATCGTCGACCTCAGCCACAAGCTCGAGAACACCCTCGACGCCCTGCGCCTCGGCAAGCTTCCGCTCAACCAAGAGGCGCTCGACCTGCTGTTCGAGTCCGTCGATCTGTTCGGGGCGTTGCTCGCGAGCGTCGTCGATCCCGAGGTCGTCCACGGCGTCGACGTCTCGCCCTTCCTCGACCGGCTCACGCAGCTGTCAAAGCCCAAGACCGCGGCCAAAGAAGATCCGCTCTCGTGGCTCGACGACTCGATCCTGAGCGTGTTGACCGAGTACGAGGAGCACCGCCTGCGCGAGAACGTGCGCCTGGGTCGGCGCATCCACCGGGTCCACGCGAGCTTCGACCTGCTCGCGATCGACATCGGCATCGAGTCGCTCAAGGGCAAGCTCAAGAGCCACGGCGAGGTCATCACCTACCTGCCGAGCGCCGACGGATCGAGCGACGATCGGATCGAGCTCGACATCCTCGTCGGATCGAAGGAGCCCTTGGCCGCGATCGCCGAGGGGATTGGCGAGGAGGGCGTGACCGTCGAGGCGCTCGGGACCGGCGAGCGGATCGTGATCGCGGCCAAGCCCGCGCCCGCGCCCGCGCCCGAGCGGCGCCGAGCCAAGGTCAAGGTCGAGGCGATCGAGGACGACGACTTCCCCGACGACGACGCTCCGGTGGGCGATGAATTCTCTGGCAGCGGGGGCGTCGGCGGCCCGGCCGAGCCCGAGCTGAGCGCGAGCTCGGCGGCGAGCGTCGACCAGGCCCAGGCCTCGGGCGGGGCCGAGATCTCTCCACCGAGCGGAGCATCGGGAGGAGCGGGGGGAGGAGCGGGGCCCGCAGCGGGGACCGGTGGCGATGGAGCTTCGGGCGGCGGCACAGGCGGGGACGGTGAGGGGCCCGGCGACGGCGGCGACGGCGGCGACGGCGGCGATGGCGGTGACGGCGGCGATGGCAGCAGCGGCGACGGCGGCGACGGACCCGACGAGGGCGATCAGGTCAGCCTCAAGAGCCTCAGCCAGACCGTCCGCGTCGATCTGCGCCGCCTCGATCACTTGATGAACCTCGTCGGCGAGCTCGCGCTGGTCCACGCCAACCTCGGCGGGACCGTCGACCGCATGCAGCGCAGCCCGACCCCGACCGAGCAGCTGCGCGAGTTCCAGGACCAGCTGCGGGTCATGAACCGGCGCCTCGGGCTGCTCCAGCAGGGCATCCTCGAGGTACGCATGGTCCCGCTCGGGCAGGTCTTCGACAAGCTCGCGCGGGTCGTTCGCAAGCTCTCGCGCGACTCGGCCAAGGACGTCCGCCTGGCGATCTCCGGGGCCGACACCGAGCTCGACAAGCTGATCGTCGAGGAGCTCAGCGATCCGCTGATGCACATGATCCGCAACGCGATCGACCACGGCATCGAGCTGCCCGCCGAGCGCGTGGCGATCGGCAAGCCGCGGGCCGGTCGGGTCTCGCTCTCGGCCTACCAAAAGGGCAACCGCGTGGTCATCGAGCTGACCGACGACGGCCGCGGCATGGACTGGCGGCGGATCCGTGAGAAGGCCGTCGAGCGCGGGTTCATCGCCCGCGAAGAGGCCCGCGACATCAACCCGGCCCAGGCGATCAACCTGATCTTCACGCCGGGCTTCAGCACCCGCGACAAGGCCACGGAGCTGTCGGGCCGCGGCGTCGGCATGGACGTGGTCAAGACCAACATCTCGCGGCTCTCGGGCATGATCGACGTCGCGTCGGAGCCCGGTCGCGGCTCTCGCTTTCGGATCACCTTGCCGGTCACGCTGGCGATCATTCAGGCCCTGGTCATCGAGACCGCCGGCCAGACCTTCTGCATCCCGCTCAACTCCGTGCTCGAGTCGATCATGGTCCAGAGCGACGAGATCCAGACCATCGAGGGCCACGAGGTCGTGTCGGTTCGGGGGCGCACGCTGCCGCTGATCCACCTCTCGCGGGTCTTTGGCCTCGAGCCCGACGGGCGCGAGTCCGACCGAAGGATGTTCTACGATCGTCTATACGTGGTCATCGTCGGCCTCGCCGAGCACCGCGTCGGCCTCGTCGTCGACGAGCTGCTCGGCCAGCAAGACGTGGTCATCAAGCCGATCGGCAAGGCCCTGCGCCAGGTCCCGGGCATCGCTGGCGCGACCGAGCTCGGCGACAACCGCACGGTCTTGCTGCTCGACGTCGGGACCCTCGTCAGCGAGGCGGTCGGCGGGGTCGAGGCGGCGGTCGCGGGCATGGGCGGCGGCGCAGGTCGCGAGGGCATCGGGGTGTTCTCGCGGCTCGACGTCGGCCGCGAGAAGGAACACGGCGGCTGGGGGGATCATGGCTTCTGACGACGACGATCTGTGGCAAGCGCTGCTCGCCGTGACCGGCGACCAGGTCGCGACCGAGGCCGACTACGAGCACGGCTACAAGCGCGAGATGCGTAGCGACCTGCTGCGCTACGTGACCTTCATGATCCACGGGGAGATCTACGGCCTGCCGATCGAGCAGATCGTCGAGATCTCGACGGCGTTCCCGACCACGCCGGTCCCGCGCACGGCCGACTTCGTGATCGGGATCGGCAACATGCGCGGCTCGGTCATGCCGGTCATCGACCTCGTCGCGCGGCTCAAGCTCGGGACCGTCAAGCGGACCCGCGCGACCCGGGTGCTGATCGTCCGCCACGCCGATGAGCCCCACGGGATCGTCGTGGATCGCGTGCTCGAGGTCATCTCGCTCCCACCCGAAGACATGGAGAACACTCCGGGCGGGATCGGGAGCACGCGCGCGGACTTCATCATGGGCCTCGGGCGTCACCGCGGCCGCCTCATCATCATCCTCGATCTCGCAACCGTGCTCGACGAGCGCGACTTTCTCCACGCGAGGTTCCGAAGGGAGCGTGCTCTGCAGTGACCAGCGATATCGGCAGCAGCCCGCGCGGCGCGAGCACGGCGTGGGACGACGAGCAGGCCCCCAAGCGCCAAGATCAGCTCAAGCTGGCGGGGTTCTTCGTCGGCGGCGGGCTCTACGGGATCGACATCATGCGGATCAAGGAGGTCATCCAGGCCGCGCCTTATCCGATCCGTCCGGTCCCGCACGCGCCCGCGATCATCGAGGGGGTCATCACGCTGCGCGGCGTCGTGATCCCGGTCATCGATCTGCGCAAGCGCTTCAACGTCAAGGCCGACGAAGACTCGGTCGCCTTCAACAAGCTGATCATCGTCAGCGTCAAGGGCCGGATCGTCGGGCTCAAGGTCGACAAGGTCCTCGGCGAGCTGCGGGTCGACGCCAACGAGGTCCGGCCGGCCCCGTCGATGCTCAGCGCGGCGGTCGGTGACGAGGGCGAGGACTTCTTCTCGGGGGTCTGCAAGATCGGCGACGACGTCGTGTTCGTCGTCAACCTCGAGGGGCTGCTGGCGACGGAACATCGCGGTGGTCGCGGTCGCAGCGGCGACGGGAGCAGCGGGTCGCGTTGATGGCTGGCACCCCGCACGCCAAGCCGCCCCTCGGTGGGGGCCCGGTCTCGACCAACGGTGCGCGCCCGCGGGTGCTCTTGGGCCACAGCGGCCCGGTGATCGCAGGCGCGGCTCAGACGATCCTCGACGCCCACGGCTTCGCCGTCGAGATCGCGGGCGACTCCGACGACGTCGAGTCGGCCCTGGGCCGCGCAGCCTGGGACGCGCTGGTCGTCGACGTCGCGCTGCCCGGCGCGCCCGGCTTCGAGCTCACCAGCGTCGCGCGTGCGGCTGGGGTCAAGGTCGTGATCCTGGTCGCGTCGGTGTTTCGGCGGACGAGCTACAAGCGCCGGCCCCGTCGCCTCTACGGCGCCGACGACTACGTCGAGATCCACCACCTCGGCGATCATCTGCCCAACCGGCTCCGCGCGCACCTGGGCCTGCGCGACTCGCAGCTGCCCGCCGAGACCCTGCGCGAGGTGCTCAGCACCCTCAACGAGCGCGGCGATGACCATCTGCTCGAGCAGACGCCGCGGGGCCTGGCGACGCTGATCGTCGCGGACCTGCTGCTTTACAACGGCGACCGGATCACCGAGGCAGACAGCGTCGAGCAGGCGCTGGCGGCGGTCGCGGCCGATCTCGAAGGCGCCCGCGATCTCTTTGGGCAGGTCCGGCCGGAGGTGTCCGAGGGCGACCTGATCGGCGAGGCCTTCCGCGAGCTGGTCGCGGGCTTGGACGGAACGGGAGATGTATCGTGAGCGCCAGCGGAGGAACCAAGGTCACGGGGAGGGGCGGCGCTGGGTTACCGCCCCGTCTGCTCGATTGCATCCGTCGGTTCGGCGACGAGGGCTGGCGTGAGCGAAAACAGGCCGTCGAGGAGGTCCTCATGGTCCTCGCGACGGAGCAACCAGACGGGCCGACCTTCGCCGCCCTGATCGACACCCTGATCGACGGCGTGATCGATCCGCTCGCGAGCGCGATCTACGAGGGCCGCGAGCACGAGACCAAGGTCGTGGCCGGCGGTGGCGTCAGCGCCCGCGCGGCGTGCCAGGACGTGCTGATCCAGCTCGGCCGCGCGAGCCTGCCCAAGGTCCTGCAGCGCCTCGACCCCGACGACACGCGCAGCTCGGGCACGCGCTTGATGGTCGACATGATCGGGCAGATCGGCGGCGAGTCAGAGATCCCGATCCTGACCAAGTTCCTGCGCGACGCCGAGGCCGACGAGAACCTGCGCGCGTCAGCGGCCGCGGCGCTCGGCGAGATCGGCGGTCCGACTGCGATCGCCGCGCTCGAGGAGCTGCTCGGGGACGACTCGGAGATGCTCCAGCTCTACGCCCTCGACGCGCTCCGGGCCGCGAGCGCGGCGGTGCCTGTCGAGCGCCTCGCCCCGCTGCTCGAGCACGCGGTCACGCGCAAGGGCGCGGCCGCGCTGCTCGGGGTCACCGCGTCGGTCGAGGCCGTCGAGCTGCTGCTGCCGCTGCTCGGTGACGACATGCGCGGGGTCCGGGCGGCGGCGATCGAGGGCATCGCCCGGCTCCGGGTCGCGCTCGCCGAGCGCGACCTCGCCAACGTGGTCGACGACGCCGTCGCGGTCATCGATGACGAGACCAAGATCAAGGTCCGCGAGCTCATCGGCCACCGCGAGCGCGACGTGTCGATCGCCGCGATCGCCCTCGCGGGCCTGGCCAAAGACGCGGGCGCGGTCGCGGCCGTGCTCCCGCGCATGGAAGATCCGATGGTCTACGAGCGCGCGCTGGCCCTCGTCGAGCGGCTCGGGACCGCGGCCAACGACGCGCTGGTCGAGGTCCTCGACAGCCTCGAGGTCGCCTCGCGCGAGGCGCTCTACCGCCTCATCGGTGCGCTCCCGGGGGAGGTCGATCAGCGCCTGATCAACCTCCTGCTCGAGGGCCTCGAAGATCCGCTCGAGACCGTCGCCGCCGCGGCCTGCGACGCCCTGCGTCGGGTCGGCGGGCGCTCGGCGATGGCGCCGCTGTATCGCGGGTGTGGGCGTGAGGGCCCCGTCGGTGAGCACGCCGCCGAGGCCCTGGCCGAGGTCGCCGAGCGCCGCTCGGCCGAGCGCCGCGGTCGCGGCCACGATGAGCTGTTGCTGCTGATCGGTGGCTCGTGGCCCCACGCGGGCGCCCTCGCTCGCAACCTGTGTCGGGTCGTCGGTCGGCTCGGGTTGATCGAATTCGTCCCGCCGCTGGTCTCGATGCTCGGCTCGAGCGACGTCGGGGTACGGGTCGCGGCTGCGCTCGCGCTCGGCAGCATCGCCGGCGATCACGAGGGCGTGGGCGCGCTGTGCTTCTCGCTCGCCGACGAAGATCCGCAGGTCCGGGCGGCCGCGTGTCGGAGCCTCGGTCAGCTCGCGGACGCCCAGAGCGTCCACCCGCTGCTGGCCGCGACCTCCGATCCGATCGCGCTGGTCCGGGCCGCCGCGGTCCAGGCCCTGGTCTCGATCGACAACCCGATCTCACTCGCGCGGATGCGCGAGATCATCCTCGACGACAGCTCGACCAACGTCGTGGTCCACGCGATCGCTGGCCTCGGTCGGTCCAACCAAAATCAGGATCTGACCCTGCTCATGAGCCTGTGCGCGTCGCAGGACCACGAGGTCGTCAAGGCCGCTGCGCGGGCGCTGAAGTACTACCCCGCTCACCGAGCGACCGCGGCGTTGCTCGGCTTGCTCTCCCACGAGCGCTGGGACGTGCGCTGGGCCGCCGCCGAGGTCCTGTCCGAGCGCGGTGATGTGACCGCGCTCGGTCCTCTCCAGCGCGCGCGCAAGCTCGAGCAAGACGCGCTGGTCCGGCAAATTCTTGGCCAGGCGATCGATCGCCTCCGCGAGCTCGAGGCCGAGCGGACCGAGACCTCGGGCCGCAACCCCAGCCGCAACCTTGGCCGCAACCCCGGCCGCAACCCCGAGGACAAGCCCAAGGCCTAGCAGCGGTGGCACGGACCAACACCACCGACCGACTCTTCGCCGCGCTCGGCAACGCGAGGGTCCGGATGACCGACGATGAGGCGCGGCTGTTCGTCGAGGCGATCCAGGAGCACAGCGGCATCACGCTGTCGATTAACTCCGGCTTCTTCCTCGAGCGCCGCCTGAGCCCCCGGCTCGAGGCCCTCGGTCTGTCGAGCTACCTCGATTACTACCAGTACCTGCGCTACGACCCCGCTGGCCCGCGCGAGATGGAAGAGCTGATCGAGCGCATCACCACGCACGAGACCTACTTCTTTCGCGAGCAGTACCAGCTCGAGGCCTTCTCCGAGGAGATCTTGCCCGCGCTGGCCAAGCGCCTCGCGCGTCAACAGCGGATCCAGGTGTGGAGCGCGGGCTGCTCGACCGGCGAAGAGGTCTACACCATCGCGATGCTGCTGCTCGAGAGCGGCCTGTTCAAGGGCTGGAACCTCCGCGTGATGGGCTCCGACATCAGCCGCAAGGTGTTGGCGACGGCGCGCGCGGCGGTCTACGGCGAGAACAGCTTCCGCACGACCACGCCCGCGCTGCGGCGCAAGTACTTCGTCGAGACCGGCGGGCGGGCGACCGTGCGCGAGGACGTGCGCTCGCATTGTTCTTTTGGCCAACTCAACCTGATCTCGACCGAGCGCTTCCGGGTGCTCGGACCCCAGGACGTCATCTTCTGCCGCAACGTCCTGATGTATCTTTCGCATGAGGCTCGCCACCGCGTGGTCGAGGCGTTCTATGATCGCCTCACGCCCGGCGGCTTCCTGCTCCTGGGGCACTCGGAGAGCTTGCTCAACGTGACGACCCGCTTCGACCTCGCCCACCTTCAAAAGGATCTGGTCTACCGCAAGCCGCCCACCGCGACCCAGCCCTCCAGCTACTAGATGCGCCCGTGCGCCTGATGCCAGCGAAGAACGAAACCCGCCCCCTCCGAGTGCTCGTCGTCGACGACTCGGCCTACAACCGCCAGACGATCACGAGCATGCTCGAGTCGCGTGAGGGCGTAGAAGTCGTCGCGCGGGCGACCAACGGCAAGGAAGCGCTCAAGCTCGCGTTCGATCTCGACCCCGACGTGATCACCCTCGACCTCGAGATGCCCGAGATGGACGGGTTCTCGTTCCTGCGCCTGCTCATGAGCCGGCGGCCGATCCCGGTCGTGGTCATCTCGGGCTACGCCCAGCGCGACAACGTGTTTCGGGCCCTCGAGCTCGGCGCGCTCGACTTCATCGCCAAGCCGCGGCGGCACATCAGCCCCGACATCCGCAACATCGAGGACGATCTCAGCGCGAAGATCACCATGGTCCGGCGGCTGCAAGCGGTCCGGCTCAAGCAGCGCGCGGACTCGCTGGCGGCTCAGGGCCCGCGGCCGAGCGGCAGCACCGACGCCGACGGCATGGCCCAGCCCCTCGCGGGCGAGCCGGCGCCGGTCGTGGTCGGGATCGGCTCCTCGACGGGCGGGCCGCCAGCGATTCAGCAGCTGCTCGCGGGGCTCCCGGCAGATCTGCCCGCGGCGGTCGTGATCGCGCAGCACATGCCTGCGCGGTTCACAAAGGCCTTCGCGGCCCGCCTCGACCGAGTCGTCGATCTGCGCGTGGTCGAGGCCGCCGAGGGCCAGCCGCTGTGCCGGGGCGTCGTCTACATCGTCCCTGGCTCGTGCAACATCGACATCGAGGCCAGCGCCGGCGAGGGCAGCACGGTCCGCATCGTCGAGCCCCAGCCGACGCGGGCCGGCGTCGCTCCGCTCACGCCCTCAGCTGATCACATGCTCAAGTCGCTGTCGGCGGCCTACGAGCGCCGCCTGATCACGGTGATCCTGACCGGGATGGGGTCCGACGGCACCAACGGCGCCATCGCTGCGAGGCGTCTGGGTGCCTACGTCCTCGTCGAGGACCCGCGGACGGCGGTCATGCCGGGGATGCCGCATTCTGCCCTCGAGGCCGGCGCGGTCGACCGGGCGCTGCCTCTCGAGCGTCTCCACGAGGCGATCATCGACGTCGTCGAGAAGCGGCGAGCCGAGTTCGAAGGCGGCTGAGCGCGGTGACCGTGGCGTTACGCCCCACCGGGGTGCGCGCGAGGGCGGAGTCCACACGAGCTCCGTCGTCGATGTGCGGGGTCCGAGCGACGAGAGTGCGTGGTGAAAACCTCGCTCGGACTGGACACCCGTGCCCTCGCGTTCGCTCGCGCTGTGTTACTGTGCGGGCGGTGAGCGCCGACGATACCAGGCAAAGCCTGCAGCGGAAGACCGACGTGTTCTTGCGCGACTTCTTCGAGAAGGGCGAGGTGTTAGTCAAGGAGCTGATCACGGAGAATGATCGGCTCCGTTCTCAGCTCGAGGCGGCCCCCGTCCAGGTAGAGAAGGACGCCAAGCCCGTCACCCGCGACAACATGGTCGACTTGTTGATGCTGCGGATCTCGTCCCTCGAGCGTGAGTGTGACGAGATTCGTCGTATCGCGGGGAACGTCGAGGAGGAGTCCGGTGGCTTCCGCCAGCGGCTCGACTCGCTCGAGTCCGAGCACTATCACCTCGCGTCCATGTTCGTGGCTGGTTCGCAGTTTCACTCGGCGACGAGCTTCGACGAGGTCCTGCGCACGATCACCGAGATCTTGCTCAACTTTGTCGGCGCGGGCGCGTTCACGATCTACCTCGTCGACGAGGAGCGGCAGGTGCTGTTCCCGGTCGCGCGCGAGGGCGGGGTCATCGACGACATCAAAGAGATCGAGCTGACCGGCGACGACGCCGGCCCGGCACAAGCGGCAATCGTCGCGCTCGGGCGACCGTGGAAGAGCGGTGACCCCGAGTTTCAGATGGGCAAGGAGATCATCAACCTACCGCTCGTCAGCGGGTCACGGTTGGTCGGTGTCGCTCGTCTGGAGTCCTTCCTCGAACAAAAGCACGGCTTCGCGGACAACGACTACCAGCTGCTCGGTCTCATCTCCGAGCACGCCGGCACCGGGGTCGAGAACGCGTGGATCCGGGCCCACACCAAAGACGTCCCGCTGCAGCGTCGGGCGATCGAACATCTGGTTGGAGCATGAGCATTTCGGGAGAACGCCGTTTCAACGCGTTGGTGGTCGAGGACAGTCCACCGATGCGAAAGATGATCGTCTTCGCGCTCTCGCGTGTGCGGGAGCTCGACGTGGTCGAAGCCGACGATGGTGTCGACGCCCTGCGTCGCATCGCCGGGACCAAGTTCGACATCATCATCACTGACATCAACATGCCGATCCTCGACGGGCTCAAGCTCGTCAAGCGGTTGCGCGCAGACGAGAACTACAAGGACGTGCCGATCGTGATCATCACGACCGAGGGCGCGGCCGAAGATCGTCAGCGGGCCTTGGCGCTGGGCGCGAACGCGTACATCACCAAGCCGATCCAGGCCCAGCAGGTCATCTCGCTCGTCCGCGAGATCCTGACCCTGGACTGAGCTCGGCCCCTGACTTCCCGGGGCTCCGGGCTGCTCCTTTTTTGGGTGGCCCGGCGCCGCGTGTTAATTTTGCCCGATGGCGCGGGCGCTCCACCTCGATGACGCGGTCGAGGACTACCTTCAGCACCTGAAGGTCGAGCGCAACCTGTCGCCCAACACGATCGAGGCCTACGCCAACGATCTGCGCCAGCTCCTCGATCACCTCGGATCGCTTGGGGTCGAGACCACGACCGAGGTCGAGCCGCCGATCTTGCTCGGCTTCTTGCGCGCGCTGACCGAGCGCGGGCTCGCGGCCCGCAGCCAGGCGCGCCGCTGGGTCGCCGTGCGGGGTCTGTTCCGGTGGCTGCGGCTCGAGAACCTGATCGACGTCGATCCGACCCAGGGCATCCGCATGCCCAAGGCCGGGGCCAAGCTGCCCGAGCTGCTCAGCCGCGCGGAGATCGACGCGCTGTTGGCCGCGCCCGGCGTCGACACGGTCTTGGGTCTGCGCGACACGGCGCTGCTCGAGTTCATGTACGCGACGGGCTGCCGCGTGTCCGAGGCGTGCGACCTCCAGCTCGACGCGCTCCACCTCGATCAGGGCCTGGTCGTGCTGACCGGCAAGGGCAACAAGCAGCGCATGGTCCCCCTCGGCGATTGCGCGCTGGTGGCCTTGCTAGCTTACGTCGAGGCCGGGCGGCCGGGCTTGCTCGCGCGGGCCCGGGGCAAGGGCCGCCGCGACGCGCACGTGTTCCTCAATTGCCGCGGCGCTCGCTTGTCGCGCCAAGGATGGTTTCATCGCCTGCGTGAGCACGCCGTCAGCGCGGGGATCACCCGACCAGTATCACCGCACAAGCTGCGCCACAGCTTCGCGACTCACCTGATCGAAGGTGGCGCCGACTTGCGCGCAGTCCAGACCCTGCTGGGTCACGCAGACATCTCGACCACCCAGGTCTACACGCACCTGAGCCAGAGCCACGTGCGCCACGCCTACGATCGCCATCACCCGCGCGCGTGACCGGGCGAGCCCCCAAGGGGTCGCCGGTGGGCTGACTTGCGGGGCACCGGTCTGACTTGATAGGTAACTCCGTCGCGTCGCGCTTCGTGCGCGATCTTCGTTTCTCCGAGCCCCTCGTGTCCGCACTCGTCGCCATCAATCTTACGAGCGAGACCCTGATGACGGTTGGGCTGTACCTGGTCTGCCTGATCCTCTCGATCGCGGTCCACGAGTACTGTCACGCGGTCGCGGCCGACCGTCTGGGAGATCCGACCCCCGAGCGCGAGGGTCGGGTGTCGCTCAACCCCCTCGTCCACGCCGATCCGGTCGGGACCTTCATCATGCCGATCGTCGCGGCCTTCACCGCGCTGCCGCTGCTCGGCTGGGGCCGGCCGGTCTCGACCCAGCCGAGCAACTACACGCGCAAGGTCAGCATGCGCAGCGGCATGGCCCTGGTCGCCTTCGCCGGGCCGTTCGGGAATTTCGTGCTCGCCCTCTTGGTGCTCGGGATCGCGGCGGTCATGGGCCGGACCATGGAGATCAGCGTCGGCATGCACACGGTGCTGACGACGATGCTGCAGCTCAACGTGCTCTTGATGCTGTTCAACCTGCTGCCGCTGCACCCCCTCGACGGCGGCAAGATCCTCGCCGCGTTCTTGCCCGCGCGCCTCGAGCACATCGACGAGTTCCTGGTCCGCTACGGGATGTGGATCCTGCTCGGGCTGGTGGTCCTCGGCGGTCCTCTCCTCGGTCGGCTGCTCGGGCCGGTGTTTGATCTGGTCGCGCGGATGTACTACGTCGCGGTGGCTGCATGAGCGGTGGTTCGTTGACCACGCCGGTGTCCGAGCCGGACGAGGCGGTCGATCCCGAGGCCGGAGACCAGGCCGGGCCCGAGGCTGGAGACCAGGCCGGGCCCGAGGCTGGAGACCAGGCCGGGCCCGAGACCGGAGACCAGGCTGGGCCCGAGGCTGGAGACCAGGCCGGGCCCGAGGTGGCTCGGGCTCGCTCGGGGCGCCCGGCGACCGACTCGATCGCCGATGGTGTTCACGTGCGCAGCAGCTACGCGGTCGCGCTCGACGTGTTCGAGGGCCCGCTCGATCTGCTCTTGCACCTCGTGCGTCGCCACGAGCTCGACATCCTCGACATCCCGATCGCCTTCATCACCGAGAAGTACATCGAGTACATCAGCCTCGCGCGCTCGCTCGACATCGAGGTCGCGGGCGAGTACCTGCTGATGGCGGCGACGCTGGCCTTCCTCAAGAGCCGCGAGCTGCTGCCGGTCGTGCCCGGCGAGGACGACGAAGAGGGTGAGCTCGAGGACGGCGTCGATCCGCGCGAAGAGCTGATCCGGCGCTTGATCGAGTACGAGCGCTTCCGCGACGCCGGCTTCGAGCTGGCCAACCGCCCGCTCGCGGGCCGCGACGTGTTTCCTCGCGGAGGCGATCTGTCGATCGAGCCGCCGGAGCCCGGCCTCGCGCCCGTGACTCTGTTTCGCCTGGCCGAGGCCTACAACCGGGTGCTCGACCGGGCGAAGATCCACCAGGAGCACGAGGTCGTGATCGAGCCGATCACGGTCCGTCAGCGGATGC
Organism: Enhygromyxa salina; assembly: GCF_002994615.1. Lineage (GTDB taxonomy): Bacteria > Myxococcota_A > Polyangia > Nannocystales > Nannocystaceae > Plesiocystis > Plesiocystis salina_A. Next base: position 24,387 of record NZ_PVNK01000041.1, read on the forward strand.
GGCAGCTGGGCCTGCTCCTCGCGGCCGAGGGCCGGGTCGGATTCGAGGACCTGTTCCTGCGTCAGGTCTGGTCGAGCGAGCGTGAGCTACGGCAGATGCTGGTCGTGACCCTGATGTCGGTGCTCGAGCTGGTCAAGCTCGGGGTCCTCGGGGTCCACCAGGCCGCAGGCAGCGACAGCATCGAGCTCGAGCGGGCCGTCGACGCGCCCGAGATGGAGCGCGTCGTCTCCAGCTACCGCGGTGACGACGAGCCCCCGATGAGTGACGCGGAGGAGGCCGCGCTCGCGGAGGCGGTCGCGTCCGGGGGGGCGGTCGGGGCCACACAAGAGGATGCGCCTGGGGATTCCGCCGCGGCCGAGGATGCCGCGGTCGATGACGCCGCGGCTGAGGATGCCGCAGCCGAGGATGCCGCGGCCGATGATGCCGCGGTCGATGACGCCGCGGCCGATGACGCCGCGGCCGAGGATGCCGCGGCCGAGGATGCCGCTGCGGCCGATGACGCCGCGGCCGATGACGCCGCGGCCGATGACGCCGCGCCCGAGGATGACGCTGCGGCCGATGACGCCGCGCCCGGGGATGACGCTGCGGCCGATGACGCCGCGCCCGGGGAGGCGGTCGCGCCCGAGGATGACGCCGCGGCCGATGACGCCGCGGCCGATGACGCCGCGGCCGAGGATGCCGCGGTCGATGACGCCGCGGCCGATGACGCCGCGCCCGAGGATGACGCTGCGGCCGATGACGCCGCGGCCGATGACGCCGCGCCCGAGGATGACGCTGCGGCCGATGACGCTGCGGCCGATGACGCCGCGGCCGATGACGCCGCGCCCGAGGATGACGCTGCGGCCGATGACGCCGCGCCCGAGGATGACGCTGCGGCCGATGACGCCGCGCCCGGGGAGGCGGTCGCGCCCGAGGATGACGCCGCGGCCGATGACGCCGCGCCCGAGGATGCCGCGGTCGATGACGCCGCGGCCGATGAAGCCGCGGCTGATGACGCCGCGGCCGAGGATGCCGCGGTCGATGACGCCGCGGCTGATGACGCCGCGGCCGATGACGCCGCGCCCAGGGAGGCGGTCGCGCCCGCACAAGAGGATGCGTCCGAGGAGGAGGCCGCGCCCGGGGAGGCGGTCGCGCCCGAGGATGACGCCGCGGCCGATGAAGCCACGCCCGAGGAGGATGCCGCGGCCGATGACGCCGCGGCCGATGACGCCGCGCCCGATGACGCCGCGCCCGAGGAAGCCGCGGCCGATGACGCCGCGCCCGGGGAGGCGGTCGCGCCCGCACAAGAGGATGCGCCCGAGGAGGAGGCCGCGCCCGGGGAGGCGGTCGCGCCCGAGGAAGCCGCGGCCGATGAAGCCGCGCCTGATGAAGCCGCGCCCGGGGAGGCGGTCGCGCCCGAGGAAGCCGCGGCCGATGACGCCGTGCGCGAAGATGAAGCCGCGCCTGATGAAGCCGCGCTCGATGAAGCCGCGGCCGATGAAGCCGCGCCTGAGGAAGCCGCGCTCGGGGAGGCGGTCGCGCCCGAGGAAGCCGCGGCCGATGAAGCCGTGCGCGAAGATGAAGCCGCGCCTGATGAAGCCGCGCCTGATGAAGCCGCGGCCGATGAAGCCGCGCCCGATGAAGCCGCGCCTGATGAAGCCGCGCCCGAGGAGGCCGCGCCTGATGAAGCCGCGCTCGATGAAGCCGCGCTCGATGAAGCCGCGCTCGATGAAGCCGCGCCCGATGAAGCCGCGCCCGGGGAAGCTGCGCTCGATGAAGCCGCGCCCGGGGAAGCTGCGCCCGAGGAGGAGGTTGTGTCCGCGGAGGCGGTCGCGCCCGAGGAGGCGGTTGTGTCCGCGGAGGCGGTTGTGTCCGCGGAGGCGGTTGTGTCCGCGGAGGCGGTCGCGCCCGCGGAGGCGGTCACGCTCGAGGATGAGGTGGCGCCTGGGGAAGAGGTCGCGCCCGCGGAGGCGGTCGGGCCCGAGGAAGAGGTAGCGCCCGCACAAGAGGCAGCGCCCGCACAAGAGGTAGCGCCCGAGGAAGAGGTAGCGCCCGCACAAGAGACTGCGACAGCGCCCGCACAAGAGGTAGCGCTCGCACAAGAGGTAGCGCCCGAGGAAGAGGCCGCGCCCGCGGAAGGGGCAGTGCCCGCGGAAGGGGCACTGCCCGCGGAGGAGGTCGAGCCCGTGCAGGGGGCAGCGCCCGCACAGGAGGCCGAGCCCGCACACGCGGCCGAGCCCGCACACGCGGCCGAGCCCGCGCAAGCCGAGAATTCTGCCGCGCCCGATGAGGGCGAGAGCGACTGACATGGCCAAGAAGTCCGCCCGAAAGCAAGCGCCCCCGAAGATGCGGGGGCGGTCTCAACCGTCGGCTGAGCCGAGCGTCGAGGCGCTCGTCGCCGAACTGGGCTCGGAGAACCCGAGCGAAGACGAGGAGCCCAAGGCCGAGGCCGAGGAGGAGGCCGAGGCCGCACAGGAGGCCGAGGGGGAGGCCGAGGCCGCACAGGAGGCCGAGGGGGAGGCCGAGGCCGCACAGGACGCGCCCGAGGGGGCGAGCCCGCAGGTCGAAATCGAGGTTCCCGGCGAGGGCGAGGGCGAGGGCGAGGGCGAGGACGAGGGCGAGGGCGAGGGTGAGGGCAAGGGCAAGGGCAAGGGCAAGGAGGAGGCCGAAGCCGAAGCCGAGGGAGCCGTACGGCTGGTCGATAGCCTGCCGATCGACGCCGAAGACGATCTGAGCGACGTCGAGGGCGAAGCGTCCCCGCGCCTGATCTCGATCGTCGAGAGCCTGCTGTTCGCGTCGACCAAGCCGCTGCGGGTCAAACAGGTCCGCAAGCTCCTGCGCGAGCCCTCGGTCCGACAGATCCAGCTCGCGCTCAAGCACCTGATCGCGGGCAACGAGGAGCGGGGGATCATCGTTGCCCAGGTCGCCGGTGGCTTCGTGCTTCAGACCAGCCCGCAAAACGCCCAGTGGGTCCAGCGTCTGCTCCAGGCCAAGCCGGTCCGCCTGAGTCGCCCGCAGCTCGAGACCCTCGCGGTCGTCGCTTATCGCCAGCCGGTGACACGCGCCGAGATCGATCACATCCGCGGGGTCGACGGCGGCGCCGTCGTGAAGATCCTGCTCGAGCGGGAGTTGATTCAGATCGTCGGCAAGAAGGAGGAGCCGGGCCGGCCGATGCTCTACGGCACGACCGTGGGCTTTCTCGAGTTCTTCAACCTCATGAGCCTGCGCGACCTGCCGGATCTCCGCGAGTTCCGCGAGCTGTCCGACGACACCAAGGCGACTCTGCGCAAGAACATGAACGCGGACGAGGTCGAGGCCCTCGGCCAAGAGGTTCTGGAGTTTGCGCGCCCCGACGACGAAAGCGCAAACGAGGAGTCCGCGGACGACGAGAACGCCGAAGTCGCGGAGGCTGACGAAGCAGTCGACGAGGAAGCGGAAGCCGACGAGGAAGCGGAAGCCGACGAGGAAGCGGAAGCCGACGAGGAAGCGGAAGCCGACGAGGAAGCGGAAGCCGACGAGGAGGCGGAAGCCGACGAGGAAGCGGAAGCCGACGAGGGCGAAGAAGCTGCCGAGGACGAGGAAGTCGACGAGGACGACGAGGGCGAAGAGGGCGACGAGGACGAGGAAGTCGACGAGGACGACGAGGACGAAGAGGGCGACGAGGACGACGAAGTCGACGGGGACGAAGAGGACGAAGAGGACGACGAGGACGAAGAGGACGACGAGGGCGACGAGGGCGACGAGGACGACGAGGGCGACGAGGACGACGAGGGCGACGAGGACGAAGAGGGCGACGAGGACGACGAGGGCGACGAGGGCGACGAGGACGACGAGGACGACGAGGACGACGAGGACGACGAGGTCGACGAGGACGAGGAAGTCGACGAGGACGACGAGGACGAAGAGGGCGACGAGGACGACGAGGACGACGAGGTCGACGGGGACGAGGAAGTCGACGAGGACGACGAGGACGAAGAGGGCGAAGAAGAGGACGACGGGGACGAAGAAGTCGACGAGGACGACGAGGACGAAGAGGGCGAAGAAGAGGACGACGGGGACGAAGAAGTCGACGAGGACGACGAGGACGAAGAGGGCGACGAGGAAGAGGACGACGAGGACGAAGAGGACGACGAGGACGAAGAGGACGAAGAGGACGAAGAGGACGACGAGGACGAGGAAGTCGACGAGGACGACGAGGGCGACGAGGAAGAGGACGAGGAAGAGGTCGACGAGGACGACGAGGGCGACGAGGACGAGGACGAGGAAGAGGGCGACGAGGTCGACGAGGACGACGAGGACGACGAGGACGACGAGGGCGACGAGGACGAGGACGAAGAGGGCGACGAGGACGAGGACGAGGACGAGGGCGACGAGGACGAGGACGAGGACGAAGAGGTCGACGAGGACGAGGAAGTCGACGAGGACGAAGAGGTCGAAGAGGACGAAGAGGTCGACGAGGACGACGAGGACGACGAGGGCGACGAGGACGAAGAGGACGAAGAGGGCGACGAGGACGAAGAGGTCGACGAGGACGAAGAGGACGACGAGGACGAAGAGGTCGACGAGGACGAAGAAGACGACGAGGACGCCGACGCATAGGACGCGGGCGAGGCTCAGGACGGCGAGGAAGACGAGTCCTAACGCGCGCGTGTGGAAGCGCCGCTTGCAGCCGCGACCCAAAGGTCGCAAGCTCGCGGATCTTCCATGGCCAAGTCGCGCCCACCCAAGTCTCGAGCCCAGCCGTCCCGAGCCAAGCCGAGCTCGAAGTCCGGTCGACGGCGCGCAGGCGCACGCGACACGTCCCCCAGCTCAAAGCCTCGCACCGCGCCGAGGAAGGGCAAAGAGCAGCCCTTCACGGCCAATGAGCGTGAGCAGCGCGAAGGCGTGCGGCTCCAGAAGTTCATCGCCAGCGCGGGCGTCACGTCGCGGCGCAAGGCCGAAGATCTGATCGTCGCCGGCGTGGTCGCGGTCAACGGGCAGCGCGTCACCGAGCTCGGCACCCGCGTGTTCCCCGGGCGCGATCGCGTCACGGTCCGCGGCGAGCCCGTCACCGCCGAGGCCAAGGTCTACTACGTGCTCAACAAGCCCGACGAGATCGTGTGCTCGGCCGCGGGCAGCGTCGACGATCGCGGCCGAGCGACCGTGTTGTCGCTCATGCACGGGATCTCTGAGCGCCTGTATCCGGTCGGTCGGCTCGACTATCACTCGCGTGGGGTCGTCTTGCTGACCAACGACGGCGATCTCGCCGCGGCCCTGAGCCACCCGCGCCACGGGGTCGTCAAGACCTATCACGTCAAGTTCCAGGGCAAGCTCAGCCCCGACGAGGAAGAGGCGCTGCGCGAGGGGGTGACCCTCGACGACGGCGCGGTGACGCGACCGCTCGCCGAGCTGTTCGCGTTCCGCGAGACCGAGGCCAACGCCTGGTATCAGATCGGGCTGACCGAGGGCCTCAACCGGCAGCTGCGTCGGATGGGGGAGGCGATCGGCCATCCCGTGCTCAAGCTCATCCGCGTCGCGCTCGGCGACATCACCGCCGACGGCCTCGCCGAGGGGGAGTCCCGGCCGCTGTCACCCACGGAGGTCGGACAGCTGTTGGCCAGCGTCGCGCTCGATCCAGCGCGCAAGCCGTCCAAGGCTGCCCCCCGCCGACCACGAAAGAAGTGAGGCAGCTCGCCCTCAAGACTCGGGAAGACCGGTCTTGCCAGCGAAGGGACAGCAGGGTAGGTTGCCGCCCCCCGCCGCTCGTCGGCGGCTGCCCAAGGACACTCGACAGATGGCCAAGCTCTCCCAAGTTCTGCGCGACAAGAAGCGCGAGAAGCTGATCTCGAAGTACGCCGACAAGCGCGCCGAGCTCCGCGCCCAGATGAAAGACCCGGACCTCGACCCCGACGTCAAGGCCGAGGTCATGGCCAAGCTCAACGGCCTGCCGCGCAACTCCTGTCCCACGCGCCTGACCCGGCGCTGCTTCCTGACCGGGCGCAGCAAGGCGGTCTATCGCAAGTTCGGCCTCAGCCGCATCGCCCTGCGCGATCTCGCCTTGCGCGGTGATCTGCCCGGCGTGACCAAGTCCAGCTGGTAAGGAGCCTCACCATGCGCAGCGGAATCCATCCCGAGTATCACAAGGTGCTCTATCACGACACCGCGACCAACGACGAGTGGGTCGGCTTCTCGACCCTCGCGCCCGAAGAGCGCAAGAGCTTCGAGGGCGAGCTTCTGCCCGTGATTCGCCTCGACATCTCGGCCAAGTCGCACCCCTTTTGGACCGGCCAGGCGCGCACCGTCGACGCCGAGGGTCGCATCGATCGCTTCAAGCGCCGCTACGGGCGCAAGAAGTAGCTCCTCCCCGAGCCTCCCCAATCGTCCAGCCCGATTCCTGTCCAGGAGTCGGGCGTCGACAATTTTGTGCAAGAGTATCCACATGCCCACGTCCTCGACGGCCAAAGCCCAGCCTGAGACCTCCGTGCGCAAGCCCGAGGCGCCCTTCATGACCGGGCCGCAGGCCATCTCGCGCGAGCTGGCCGCGCAGGTGCTCGCGCGCGCGCTCGGTCGCGGTGGCGACTTCGCCGACCTGTTCTTCGAATACCGGCGCTCGGCCTCGATCTCGATGGAAGATGGCCGCGTGCGCAGCGTCGGCGGATCCGTCGACATGGGCGTGGGCATCCGCGTCGTCGAGGGCCAGGGCGTCGGCTACGCCTACGCCGAGAGCCTCGAGCCCAGCGCGATGTTCGAGGCTGCGCAGACCGCCAGCCAGATCGCGCAGGCCGGGGCCGAGGTCGGGCCGATCAAGGTTCGGCGGCGGCGGACAAAAGACACCTACCCGGTCGGCGACGAGGTCGTCGACATCGAGGGCAAGGCCCGGGTCGCGCTGCTGCGCCGGGCCGACAAGGCCGCGCGCGCCGTCAGCCCCAAGATCGTCCGCGTCGACGCCAGCCTGGTCGCGGTCCACAAGGAGATCCTCGTGGTCTCGAGCCGCGGCGACATGGTCTACGACTTCCAGCCGATGTGTCGGATGTCGGTCTCCGCCGTCGCCCGCGACAAAGCCCGGACCGAGAGCGGCAGCAGCTCCGGCGGTGGGCGCATGGGCCCCGAGTACTTCGAGCTCGTCAGCCCCGAAGATCACGGCCGCGAGGCCTCGCGCGTGGCGTTGCTCAACCTCGACAGCCGCGAGGCCCCGGCGGGCACGCTGCCGGTCGTGCTCGCGCCCGGCGACTCGGGGATCTTGCTGCACGAGGCGGTCGGCCACGGGCTCGAGGCCGACTTCAACCGCAAGCGGACCTCCAACTACTGCGATCGCATCGGCCAGGCCGTCGCGTCGGAGCTCGTGACCGTGGTCGACGATCCCGCGATCGCCCGCTCGCGCGGGAGCCTCAACGTCGACGATGAGGGCGTGCTGCCCAAGGTCCACCGCCTGATCGAGGGCGGCAAGCTCCGCGGCTACCTCCACGATCGGATCAGCGCCGAGTGGTTCCGGACCAAGCCGACCGGCAGCGGCCGGCGCCAGAGCTTCCGCCATGAGCCGATGCCGCGGATGACCAACACCTTCATGGAGGAGGGCGAGGACGCGCCCGAGGACATCATCAAGTCGGTCAAGCGTGGGGTCTACGCCAAGAAATTCTCCGGCGGTCAGGTCAACATCTCGAACGGGGACTTCGTGTTCTCGCTGACCGAGGGCTACCTGATCGAGAACGGCAAGCTGACCGCGCCGCTCAAGGGCGTCAACCTGATCGGCAACGGGCCCGAGGCGCTGGCCACGGTCAGCATGGTCGGCCACGACTTCGAGCTGTCCGACGGCATGTGGACCTGCGGCAAGGACGGCCAGAGCGTGCCGGTTGGGGTCGGGATGCCGACGGTCAAGCTCGACTCGCTCACGGTCGGCGGCTCGAGCGTTGGCTAGGCCTGGGATCCACTCGAACGAGCGAGGAGCATCAGCGTGAACTCAGCCAAGCGAAGCGGCGGCAACAAGAAGAAGCCTGCGGCCAAGAAGAAGGCCGCGGCCAAGAAGAAGCGCGTGGCCAAGAAGAAGCCTGCGGCCAAGAAGAAGGCCGCGGCCAAGAAGAAGAGCGCGGCCAAGAAGAAGGGCGCGGCCAAGAAGAAGCCCGCGGCCAAGAAGAAGTCCGCGGCCAAGAAGAAGGCCGCGGCCAAGAAGAAGAGCGCGGCCAAGAAGAAGAGCGCGGCGAAGAAGAAGGCCGCGGCCAAGAAGAAGAGCGCGGCGAAGAAGAAGCCTGCGGCCAAGAAGAAGGGCGCGGCCAAGAAGAAGCCCGCGGCCAAGAAGAAGTCCGCAGCCAAGAACAAGCCCGCAGCCAAGAAGAAGTCCGCGGCGGTGGTCTCGGCCGTCGGTGACGCGCTGCCCCGAGCCTCGCAGCGGCTGCTCGACGAGCTCGAGGGCACGGCGCTCCACGCTCTCGAGCACCTGCGCGCGCGCGGGGTCGAGCACGCAGAGGTCAGCGTCAGCCAGGGCGAGCAGCTCGAGACCGGTGTCCGCCAGGGCGAGGTCGAGCTGGTCAAGGAGGCCAAGTCGCGCGGCCTCGGCGTGCGCGTTGTCCATGGTGAGCGGGTCGCAACCTCCTCGACCACGGATCTCTCGCGCGAGGCGATCGAGCGCTTCTTGGATCGCACGATCGAGATGGCCGAGCTGTCCGAGCCCGATCCCCTCGCGGTCCCGCCCGATCCCAAGGAGCTGCTGATCGGCGCCAAGGCCCGATACCCGGCCCTCGATCTGTGGGACAGCAAGACCGCCAAGATCAAGGCCGACCGGGCCTTGCGTCTCGCGCTCGCGGGCGAGAAGGCGGCGTTTCGGTCGGACTCGCGCATCACCTCGTCCGAGGGCGCGAGCTTCTCACGCGGGGCCAGCCACGGCGTGCTCGCGAGCTCGGGCGGCTTCGTCGGACGCAGCGCCGGGACCCACGCCAGCCTCGTCGTCCACGTCGTCGCCGACGACGAAGGCGGCAAGAAGCGCAACGGCTTTCAGTGGACCGCGGGTCGCCACTTCGATCAGCTGCGGAGCCCCAAAGAGGTCGGCTCCGAGGCCGCCGAGCGGGCGGTGCGTTCGCTCGGGTCGATCAAGCTCGAGACCGGCGTGTACCCGGTCGTGTTCGAGCGCGACGCCGCGCGGGCGATCATCGGCCTGGTCGCCTCGTGCGTGGTCGGTGACGCGGTCTATCGTGAGCAGAGCTACCTCCGCGACCGGCTCGGGACCGCGGTCGCGAGCGCCAAGGTCACGATCGTCGACGACCCCTCGTTGCCGCGCGGCCCCGGCTCGCGGCCCTACGACGGCGAGGGCAGGGCGGTGCGCCGCAACGTCGTGATCAAGGCTGGCGAGCTGCGCAGCTTCTTGCTCGACACCTACAGCGCGCGCAAGCTCAAGCTGGCGCCGACGGGCTCGGGTGGCGGCGGCGGGAGCATTCCCTACTCGACGACCAGCAACTTCTACATGAAGGCCGGGCGCAGCAAGCCCGAGTCGCTGTTGCGCGGGATCGATCGCGGCCTCTACGTGACCTCGATGATGGGCTTTGGCTTCGATCCCGTGACGGGCAACTTCAGCCGCGGGGCCTCGGGCTTCTTGATCGAGGGCGGTGAGCTCAGCGTGCCCGTCAGCGAGATCACGATCTCGCGCAACCTCGACGAGCTGCTCGGGGGCATCGACGCGGTCGCCAACGATCTCGAGCACCGCGCGGCGGTCGCGGCCCCGAGCTTCCGCGTCGACTACATGACCGTGTCGGGCAGCTGAGCGACGGGCTCAGGCGACGCTCAGCTCGCGGGGAACCACTCGTCGGTGAGGGGCCGGAGGCGCTCGACGAGGGCGTCGTGGTCGACGCCGCGGGCGGTCGCGAGCAGGCCCCGATCGTTGGCGACCTCGGGCCCGGTGTAGACCAGAGGATCGCCGCGCATGTCGGTCAGGCGACCGCCGGCCGCGTGGAGCAGCGCCTGCGGGGCCGCGCTGTCCCAGAGCTTGGTGCCGGCCGTCGGGTGGGCGTAGATCTCGGCCTCGCCGCGCGCGACCATCGAGACCTTGACCCCGGTGCTCGCGGTCCGGAGCGTCTGCTCGGGCGTGATCTCGAGCAGCTTCATGATCGCGTCGAGGCGGGCGCTGCGGTGGCTCTTGCTCGTGACCAGGCGCCAGCGCGACTCGACGC
>NZ_PVNK01000042.1 GCF_002994615.1 Enhygromyxa salina
TGTGCACCGCGGCGAAGCTCGATCAGGGCCAGCGCCGACAGCTCGACGGGACCGCGAAGCTGATCCAAAAAGACGAGCACACGGTCGCGCAGCTGCGCGAGATCCTGGGTCAGGCCTAGCAGCCCGGTCGTCAAAAGCGCATCACGGTCACGCTCGAGTGGTTGCTGACGTTGGGCGACGCGGCGAGGTTGATCATCTCGTCGTTGACCGGGTCGTAGGCCTGAAAGACCGTCGCCTGATTGCTGTAGCCGGACACGTAGATCCGCCCGGTCGCAAAGTCGGTGTCGGTGCCCGTGTGTGACGAGGTCGGATCCCCGAGCATCCCGGTCTTGGTCCCGTCGACGGCGTCGAAGCGCTGGAAGGGCCCGTCCCAGGTCCGGCTGTAGAAGAAGCCGTTGACGTACGAGCCGCTGCGGCTGTTCTCGCCCACGTCGGTGCCGTCGACGATCGTCCGGATCACGGTGTCGTTGGTCGTGTCGATGACCTTGAACCCGAGCTGGCTGTAGGTCCGAATGTAGAGCTCCTGGTTGTCGGCGTCGTAGGTGCCCGCACACGAGCCGCTGCCGCCGAGCGCGAAGCTCGACCACTGGCCGTCGCGGTGCACGTACATCGTCGACTGGCCGTCTTTGAGGTAGTAGAAGCCGTCCGGGAACCACTGGAAAAAGCCGATCGGGCCCCCGGTCTGGTTGCCCGGCCCGGTCGTCAGCTCGCTCCACGAGTCGTTGATGGGGTCGTACTCGTAGACCGTGTTGTTCGAGCCCATCAAGAACACCGAGACGCCGTCGTTGGTGATCTGCGAATGGGTGGCCGAGGGCGGGTTGGTCATCGTCGCCCACATGTCGTCGAGGATGCTGTAGCGGTAAAAGCCCGCGGTCCCGTTGGAGCTGGTCAAGAACACGTAGTCGCTCGCGGCGACGCACATGTTGTCGCAGCCGTCGTCGTCGACCATGTTGCCGTCGTCGCACTCCTCGACCCCGACCCACTTGAAGCCGTCGCCGCAAAACCCGGGCTCGCAGCTGCCGGGGCACATGTCACCGTCGTCGTCGTTGCCGTCGTCGCAGGTCTCCATGCCCTCCCACAGGTAGCCGTCGCCGCAGGTCGCGGGCACGCAGGCCGGTGAGATGCACGCGTCGTTGGTCTCGGTGTTGCCGTCGTCGCAGACCTCGACCCCGGCCTGGATGAAGCCGTCGCCGCAAAACGCCAGCTGGCACGCGGGGCAGTCGTCGGAGGTGTCGGCGTTGCCGTCGTCACACTGCTCGCCCATCTGGATGATCCCGTCGCCGCAGCTGCCGGGCAGGCACATGCTGTTGCAGCCGTCGGCGTCGTCGTCGTTGCCGTCGTCGCACATCTCGACGCCCTCGTGGACGAAGCCGTCGCCGCAGCTGGCCGCGACGCAGCCCTCGACGCAGTCGTCGGTGTTGTCGGGGTTGCCGTCGTCGCAGTCCTCGAAGCCCTCGTAGACGAAGCCGTCGCCGCAGCTGGCGATGAAGCAGTTGGGCGTGCACTGGCCCGACTCGGAGTTCTCCGGGCCGAGGTCGCACTCCTCGCCCGACTGGACGACGCCGTCGCCACAGTCGCCGTTGGGATCGCCGTCGCCGTCGCCGGGATCACCGTCGCCGTCGCCCGCGTCGCCGTCGGCGTCGCCGCTGCCGGTCTCGGCGGTGTCGCCGTCGCCCGTGTCGGCGTCGCCGAAGGTCGAGAGCCCGGTGTCCGTCGAGGTCGCGGGGGCGCACGCGACGCTCGCGGGCAGGCAGAGCAACACAGTCAGGCCGAGCAGGGAACGATCGAGGCGCATGGCGACCATTGTCGGCTGATCGGCGCGGGACGAACAGCAGCTTTGCGTTGGACACCCCGGAGCGGTCGCGGCGCAGCGGCGCGACCCCTCGTTCACGGCCGCCGCCGAGGAGCTGGGAGCACGCGATCCAAAAAGGGGTTGCGAAACACCCCGTCAGGATCGAGCTCGCGGACCTTCTGGGCCCAGGCATCCGCCCGCGGGTACATCTCGCGCAGCTCCTTTGCGCTCGCGCGAAATTCCTTACCCCAGTGCGGCCGCCCGCCGAGCTGCTTCATCTGCTCCTCGAAGCCCGCGAAGTAGCCGTCGATCCCGGGCGCCTGGGCCATGTACGCGCCGAGCTGGCAGCTGTCGCGCTCGCTCGCCGGGCTCATCCAGCCGTCGTCGGCCTTCACGAAGCGGACCTCGGTGATGAAGTTGACGCGTACGCCCGAGGACTCGATCAGCGCCCGGGTCCGGCTCAGGGCCTCGGCCGCGCGATCGAGGGGCAGGGCGTACTCGGTCTCGCGGTGCCGCGGGGGCATTGCGAGGCTCAAGATCTGGTCGCTGCGCCCGACGGTGCAGCGCGGCTTGAGGTAGGTCCGCGCGACGAGGCCGTTGGCCGCGGGGATCAGCCCGGGCCAGTGACGGCCGAGCCACAGCACGAGCCCAAACAACAGCATGTTGACGATGACCCGGTCGACCCAGCGCAGGAGCCTCGAGACCTCGCCCGGCTCGCTCGTCCGCTCGCAGCGAAACACGATCACCTCGCTGGTGTGCGGCAGCCACCACAGCTTCACGTACTCGGCCGAGCGCGCGATCGCCTGCATGTTTGCGAGCGCGCTCGCAAAGTCGAGGACCTCGGTCGTCTCGCACAGCTGAAAGGCCGGGCCGACGCGGATCGTGACCTCGGTGATGATCCCGAGCGCGCCGAGCCCGACCCGCGCGGCGTTCAAGAGCGGGTGCTCCTCGTCGATCACCACGAGCTCCCCGGTGCCCGTGACCAGGCGCAGGCCGATCACGAAGCTGGGGATGTTGCCGTGGACGAGGCTGGAGCCGTGGGTGCCCGTGGACATGACCCCGGCGAGGCTCTGCTCGCAGACCGAGCCGAGGATCGGCAGCGCGAGTCCCTTCGCGGCGAGCGCTTCGTTGAGGCGGTCAAGCCGGATCCCGGCCTGGACCCGGACACAGCCGCGCTGCTCGTCGATCTCGACCACCTCCTGCATGCGGTCGAGGCTGACGATGACGCCATCGGACATCGCGATGTCCGACCAGGAGTGTCGGGCCCCGACGACCTTGACCTTGGTCCCCGTGGTCCGCGCGGCGGTGACCAACGCGACGATCTCGTCTTCGGTGGTCGGCTGCTCGACGCGCGTCGGCGTGCATCGCTGGGTGCGCGACCAGTTGCTCGAGGTGGGGGCCATCCAGACTATTTATCTGGTCGACAGCGCGCTTGCGCCGACGGCGAGTTGCTCGTTGTCACGGGCTGCGAGAGCGCGCGCGCGGTGAGCCTTGCGAGCTCGAGGGGAGAGCTCGCGCAGGATTGTTAGTTTGGGGCACCGAGCGCTCAAAGGGGCTGCAGGGACCGCTCTCGACCGGATCTTCAGCTCGGCCTATCATCGGCGAGGTGAGCTCGAAGAACGAGTACAGCGGCGCCGCGCTCAGCTCCTTCATCGTCGCGTTGTCCAAGTCGCAGGTGACGGTCGACAAGCTCCTCGCCGATGCTGGCATCGACCGCATCGATCCTGACGCCTGGTATGATTACGACTGGGCGGTCAGCTTCTTCTTCAAGATCGAAGAGTTGCTCGGCAGCGCCACGATCGCGCAGGTTGGCCGCAGCATGATCGAGGCGGCCACCTACCCGCCGGAGATCGACAGCGCCAAGGCCTTGCTGTCGGGGCTCGGCCACTGGTTCCGGCTCAACGCGCGCGGGCCCGACGTCGGCGACATCACCTGCGAGTTCGAGGACGACTACACCGCGGTGATCGACAACTCCGCCCGCGGTCCGTGCTCCTTGAACGTTGGCATCATCGAGGGGGCGTGCGCCCGCTACGGTGTCACACCGCTGATCGAACACGGGACGACGGGCTGCAAAGACGACGGCGCGCCGACCTGCATCTACCGTGTGAGCTGGTAGGCCGATGAAGCCCTTCGATCAGGACGGACGCGCCGAGCTCATCGCGGCGGTGACCGAGCGCCTGCTCCGGCGCAGCGCCAGCGTGTTTCAGGACGTCGGCGAGCCGCGCTGCCGCGCGCACGTCGAGGCGGCCGTCGCCGCGCTCGAGCGCGATCTCGACAGCGACTCGTGCGAGGCCGCGCGCGCGAGCGTGGTCTCGCTGCTCGACGAGCTCATGGCCAAGGGCCTGAACTTTTCGGATCTGCGCTTCTTCAGCCGAAAGCTGCGTGAGCAGGTGCGGGCAGCCGTGCCCGAGGACCTGGCCCTGGCCGTCGAGGACTGGTTCTACGAGCACCTGTCGGTCAGCACGATGCAGTTCATGGTCCGGCGCGACGACGCGCTGGTCAACGAGGCGGCCAAGCGGGGCGTCGAGCACTTCGAGTCGCAGCTCGCCGAGCTGGAGGAAGCGCTGGAGGAGAAGACCCAGCTGCTCGAGACCATTCGCGAGGCCTCGACACCGATCGCGCCGGTGGTGAGCGGGATCCTCGTGGTCCCGCTCGTCGGCGTGTTTGACGGCTTTCGGGCCCGACTCTTGACCGAGAAGCTGCTCACCGAGATCTCCCGGGTCCAGGCACGGGTGGCGATCCTCGACATCTCCGGCGTGCCCCTGTTCGACACCGACGCCGCGCAGCTCGTCATCAGCCTCGCGCGCTCGGTCCGCTTGCTCGGCGCGGAGGTGTTCCTCGTCGGGATGTCGGCCAACAGCGCCCGAACCATCGTCGCGCTCGGCATCGACCTGAGCAACCTGACCACCCTCGGCACCCTCCAAGACGGGCTCGCCAAGGCGCTGGCCACTCAACGCCTGAAGATCGTGCCGATGTCCAGGCCGCGGCGGGCTGAGAAGTAACCCTGCCGGGCCTGAACCGGGCCCGCCGGACCTTCGCTGGGACTCGAGCCGCTCCGAGTTCGCGCCCGGCGAGGCTCCGGGCGACGCGAGTCTCCCGGATGACGGCACGGACGGGGCGCGGGGGCGACTCGACCCGCTCCGAATTCGCGCCCGGCGAGCCTCCGCGCGAGGCGAGCCCCCCGGATGACGGGACGGACGGGGCGCGGGGGCGACTCGACCCGCTCCGAATTCGCGCCCGGCGAGGCTCCGCGCGAGGCGAGCCCCCCGGACGACGGCGCGGACGAGGCGCGGGAGCGACTCGACCCGCTCCGAGTTTGCGCCCGGCGAGGCTCCGCGCGACGCGAGTCTCCCGGATGACGGCACGGACGGGGCGCGGGGGCGACTCGACCCGCTCCGAATTCGCGCCCGGCGAGGCTCCGCGCGAGGCGAGCCCCCCGGACGACGGGACGGACGGGGCGCGGGGGCGACTCGACCCGCTCCGAGTTCGCGCCCGGCGAGGCTCCGCGCGACGCGAGCCCCCCGGACGACGGCGCGGACGAGGCGCGGGAGCGACGCGAGCGGCTCGAAATTCGAGGCCGAGGCAAAGTTGTTGGCGGTCGAGCTCCTCGAAATTCGAGGCCGAGACGAATTTCTTGGCGGTCGACCTCCTCAAAATTCGAGCCCGAGGCGAATTTTGGGGAGGTCGAGCTCCTCGAAATTCGAGCCCGGGCCAGCGAGCCGGCCGCTCGACCGCCGCGAAATCGCCCGGTTCCGGACCGACGGCGTCGGTCGAGGTGCTCGAGAATCGACCCGGGTCGACCCGAGCCCTCGCTCGAACGCCGAAAACATCGAGGTCGGGGCACCGCGCGGGGCGATGCGGTCGCGATTTGATGGGCTCGGTCGATCCGGGGGCGAGGTCGACTCGGACCCGACCGAGCTGTGCGCCTCGGCGCTCGTCGGCGAGACGGCGTCTCTTGTTGATCCCCCTCACCGCGGCGGCGAAGACCCCTCGCTCGTCCCAAACGCAGCCCGGGCTGCAATGCATCACGGGCTGCTAGACCTGCCAGATCTCCTGGGCCCGCTCGCGGACGCGCTGGAGGCAGTCCTCGAACACCGGCTCTTCGCGGAGGCGGTCGAGGATCGGGCAGCGGTCGAACCAGTCGATGTCCACCAGCGGCCCGGCCGTCGTCTGCTCGATCAAGGCCAGCGCCGCCTCGTCGAGCTCGTGAAAGGCGGCGGCCTCGACGGCGACCTGCATCATCGAGGTCTGGAGGCGCGGGCTCGGGGCGTGCTCGCGGATCGGGTCGAGGCGCGCGAGGAGGCTCGGCGCGTCGACCTCGGTCTCGGAGAACAGCCGCATGAAGTCGATGAAGGGGCCCCCGCCTCGGGCCCGGCGCAGACGAGCCGTCGCGTCGGCGATGCGCTCGGGTGAGCCCGTCCACGCGCCGACGCAGATCTCGAGGAACAAGACCGGGAGGTCGCTCGGCCGATCTTCGACGGCGTAGAAGCGGGCGATGTAGTCGTCGAAGCGGGCGATGTCGTCGCGCAGGGCGTGATGGCGGGCCATGGCCGAGAGCGCGAAGGCGAAGCTCGGATCGAGCGAGCGCGCGAGCTCGAGCCGGCGGATGCCCTTGTCGGCCCGACCGGTCTCGAGCTCGAGCTCGCCGAGCTGCTTGTGGGCGTCGGCGTAGGTCGGGGCGATGCGCAGGGCCTCCTTGAAGGCCCGGGCCGCGTCCTGGTAGCGGCTGCGCTGGATCGCCATGATCCCGAGGGCGAGCTGGGTCTCGGGCAGCTCGGCGGCGTGGACCTGGGCCGCGGCGACGGCGGCCTCGGCGAGGGGCTCCCAGTTGGCCTCGTCGGGGGCGCGGGGCAGAAACCACGACTTGAGCGAGGCCATCGCGCGTCCGGCGAGGGCGAGCTTGAAGTGCGGCGCGAGCTCGAGGCAGCGCTGGTAGTGCACGTAGGCCTGCTTCCAGACCCAGGCCCGCGCCGACTGCCGGGCCCGGAGGTAGGCGTCGATCGCCTCGGGCCCGGCCTCGCCGCGATACACGACCTGCTCGAGCTCGAGCCGCAGGGCCTCGGCCACGCGCTTGGCGACCTGATCTTGAAGCTCGAAGATGTCACCGAGCGAGCCCTCGAAGTGCTCTTGCCAGTGCTGAAAGCCGCTGCCGACGTCGAGCAGCCGGGCGACGATGCGCAGCTTGTCGCCGAGGATCTGGATCGTGCCGTCGACGATGATCTCGACCCCGAGCTCGGCCCCGATCGCCTGGGGGTCGCGCTCGCGGGTGCCCGCGAAGCGAGCCGTGGTCCCGCTGCTGCTGACCTTCAAGCCCGAGTTCATCGACAGGAGATCGATCAGCTCGTCGCCGAGGGCCTCGGCCACGTGGGCGTGCTCCTCGGGCCCGCGCAAGATGAAGGGCAGCACGGCCAGGGGTTGGCCGCTGGGCGGGATCGTCGTGGTCGTGGTCGTGGTCGTGGCCGTGGCCGTGCGCTCGCCCGGGCCGACCCGGCCGCGGACGGGCGCCGTCGGCACGAAGCTCGGGAGCCGCGTGGCGATCTCGGCCAGGCCCTCGGCGAGCTCGTCGGCCGAGCGCGGGCGGAGCTCGGGCTCGCGGGCCAGGCAGCGCTGGACCAGCGCGGCGAGGGCCGCGGGCAGGCCCTCGTCGAGGGGATCGACGAGGGGCGTGGGCGTGCGCAGCCGGGCCATCGCGACCTGCATCGGCTTGAGCCCGCGACAGTCGATCGGCTGGCGGCCGGTCACGAGCTCGTGGAGGATCAGGCCGAGGGCGTAGATGTCGGTGTGAGGCCCGACCGGCCCGCCCTCGAATTGCTCCGGGGCCATGTAGGCGGGCGTGCCCAGCCAGCCTAGGGTCTGCGTGGTCGCGTCGGGGTCCTCGATCGAGCGCGCGATGCCGAAGTCGGTGATCACCGCCCGGCCGCCGCGCTCGATCACGATGTTCGAGGGCTTGAGGTCGCGGTGGACGACCCCGGCGGCGTGGGCCCCCGCGAGGCCGAGGGCGATCTGCCGGGCGACGTCGACGCTCCAGATCAGCGGCAGGCGCTCCGCCCCGCGATGTTCGCTGAGGAAGGCGTGGAGGGAGCGGCCGTCGATGTACTCCATCGTCAGGTAGCGCAGACCGTCCTCTTCGCCGAGGTCGTAGGTCTGCGCCACGTTGCGATGGGTCACGCGCCGGGCGAGACGGACCTCACGACGGAAGCGCGAGATCAGCCGCGGGCTCGCCGTGCTCGTGTCGATCAGCTTGAAGGCCACGCGCTCCTCGAGCGAGCGATCGAGGACCCGGTAGACGACGCCCATCCCGCCACGACCGAGGAGCCCCTCGACCACGTAGCGGTCCGCGAAACACTCGCCGACCGCGACCGGGCTGGGCTGGTCGATCGTCGAGTCGTCGAGCTCGGTGTCGGGCATGGGCGAACAAGGCCGATCTGGCCGCCTGCCTCGACTGTGGCACTAGATGCGTGGGATCTGAAGCCGAAGCCCCGGGCTTTCGGGCGAACCCGGCGAAATGGGCGAAATCAAAACTGCGCGTGCCGCTGCCGTTCGGGCTGGCATATGCTCCGCCCGATGACCTCGCTGCTCCAGAGCGTATCGTCGCCCGAGCTGCCCTGGCACCACTTCACGAGCCCGCTCGAGAAGTGGGCCGTGCAGCCATCGTTTGTGCTCGGCGAGTACCTGTTCATGATCTGCGCCGCGCTGGCCCTGGTCCACGCGTGGCGCGAGGGCCGAGATCACCTCCTGATCTGGGTCGCTGCGCTGATCACAGGCACCGCCAACGACATGATCTTCATGGCCCTGCCGCTGGTCGACAATTTCTGGCAGGCCCAGGCCCAGGTCATGATTACTGCGCGGCTGCCGCTGTACATCCCCTGTGTGTACGTCTGCTTCATGTATTACCCGACCGTCGCCGTTCGGCGCCTCGGGCTGAAGCCGCTGGCCCTCGCGGCCCTGACCGGGATCGTGGGCTGCCTGTTCTACGCCCCCTACGACATCGTCGGCGCCAAATTTCTGTGGTGGACCTGGCACGACACCGACGCACCCGTCGCCATGCGCCTGCTCGGCGCGCCGGTCGCCAGCAGCTTGTGGGTGCTGACCTTCGTGGCCTCGTTCTCGTGGCTGATCGATCGCGCGCTGGCTCGGAGCGAGAAGCTCACGGCCAAGTCCTTCGGCCTGGGCCTGGCCCTGGTCGCGGGCTGCACGACCCTGCTGATGATGGTTCAGATGACGATCCTCCAGCAGCTCGACGGTGGGAGCCCGGGCTACCTCGCGTTTGGGCTCGGGCTCGCGACCTACGCGGCGATCGTCATCTGGCAGCGCAAGCCGGCCCGGCCCGAGCCCGCTCGCCCCGGTGATCGCCTCTTGCTCGGAGCCGCGATCGCCTACTTCGCCACGCTGACCGGGATCATGGCGACCTTCGACCCGGCGACCCACGTCAACACCGGCGTCCACCAGACCGTCGGCGAGTGCTACGTCGAGGCGACGGACGTGACCGGGCTGACCCGCTACGAGTTTCTGTGCGTGAGCGACTTCGACGAGGACTACTCGTTCGAGTGCGTCGACGAGCTGCCGGCCGAGGGCAGCGAGTGGTACACGGTCTGCGGTCGGCCTCACGAGGACTTCGCCGCGTGGATGAGCGGCGTCGGCCTGCTCGGGCTCGCCGGGATCGGGCTGTTCACGCTGATGCTCGGCTCGGGCCGCCAGCGCCTGCGGGTGCGCAACCCCGACGACTGACGCTCAGTCGGCTTCTTGGGCCATCGGGATCCGGGCGTAGCACCAGGACTCGAGCTCGCCGATCAGCCGGGCGAGGCCGCTGCGATCGAGGGGCAGCTCGGCGAGGTTGAGCTCCATCGCCAGCAGCCGGCCGCCGTCGAGGTCGACGTGGAAGCCCACGCTCTCCTCGCTCGGCTCCCCCTCGCTCGGCTCCCCCTCGCGGGGCTGGGTCACCGACACGCGGATGGCGAGGCCGTGCGGGGTGGGCAGCGCGGTCTCGGGGCCCGTGACCTGGGCGCGGACCGCCGCCGACTCGACCCGCCTGTCGTGATGCAGGGCGAGGGCGAACACCGAGTCGATCAACGCGAGGACCAAGGGCGGCACCGGTCGAGCTTGGCACCAATGTCGCGGGGATGCACGACGCGGGCGGCGCAATTTCTGGTTCGGATTGACGGCGCGGTGGCGCGGCCGTAGACCGCGGGCGTGCCTGGACGCGCGTCCGAGTCGAGCGAGGACCCCCGCGGACAGGGCGAGCTGCCCGGGCTGCCCGGCGTCGCGCGGGCCTGGGCCCCGCTGGCGGCGAGCTGGCTGCTCATGGCGTGTGAGCTTCCGGCCCTCAGCGCCGTCGTGGCCCGCCTCGCCAACCCCGAGCTCGAGCTCGCGGCCTACGGCGGGGTGATCTTGCCGATCGCGCTGGTCATCGAGGCGCCGATCATCATGCTGCTCTCGGCCTCGACCGCGCTCTCGCGTGATCGGGCGAGCTACCGTGAGCTGCGTCGCTTCACCAACCTCAGCGGGGCGATCTTGACGCTCCTGCACCTGGCGATCGCGCTCACGCCTCTGTACGACCTGGTTGTCGGCGGCTTGATCGGCGCGCCCGCGGCCGTGTCCGAGGCCGCGCGGCCGGGCTTTTTGGTCCTGACACCGTGGACCTGGGCGATCGCCTATCGACGCTTCAACCAGGGCGCGCTGATCCGCTTTGGCCACAGCCGCGCCGTGACGGTGGGGACGATGATCCGGCTGGGGACCAACCTCGCGATCCTGACCACGGGGTGGGTGCACGGCTCGGTCCCGGGCGCGCTGTTGGCCGCGACGGCCGTCGCCTCGGGGGTCACGGCCGAGGCGATCTACTCGGGCCTGCGCGTGCGCCCGGTCGTGCGCGAGCACCTGTCGGTTGACGACCCGGGCCACACGCCGCTGCGGGGCCGGGCCTTCCTCGGGTTTTACGTGCCCCTGGCCTTGACCCCGATCATCTCGCTGGTCGCCCAGCCGCTGGCCAGCGCCGGGGTCACGCGGATGCCCGAGACGCTCCACTCGCTCGCGGCCATGCCCGTCGTGCTCGGGCTGCTGTTCATGTTTCAGTCGGTCGGCCTGGCGCTGACCGAGGTCGTGGTCGCGGGGTTGGACCGGCGGGGGGCGGCGCCCGCGCTGTGGCGCTTCTCGGTCATGGTCGCGCTCGGGACCGGGGCGCTGGTGGTGATCATGGGGGTGACGCCGCTGGCCGGGCTGTGGTTCGGGACGATCTCGGGGCTCACGCCCGAGCTCGTCGAGCTCGCCACGGTCGCGCTCTTGCTCGGGCTGCCGATCTCGATCGCGCGCGCGCTCCAGAGCTGGTACGCGGGGGTGCTCGTCCACGCTCGGCGGACGCGGCCGATCAGCGAGGCCGTGGCCGTGTTCTTGGGCGCGGCCGCGGTGGTGATCGGGGTTGGAGTTGCGACGCAGCGCTGGGCCGGGATTCATGCGGCGGTGGGGGCGTTTTCGGTCGGTCAGATCGCGCAGACCGTGTGGCTGTGGTGGCGCAGCCGCGGAGAGATCGCGGCGCTTGGCGGCGGCGACCCGCGCTGAGGCGGCGCGGGCTTCCTGCTCGCGCTGCGCTGTGGTCTACTCGCAACCTTCATGACCGGGCCGAGAGACCTCATTGATCTTGGCGGTGGACAGCCGCGCCGCTTCGGCGACTACCTCATCTACGGGCTCCTCGGCGAGGGTGGCATGGCCCGGGTCTACGCCGGGCGCGAGGTCCTGACCCAGCGGCCCGTCGCGCTCAAGGTCCTGCGCGCCGAGTTTGCCAAGAGCGAGAGAGGTCGGAGGCAGTTCCTGACCGAGATGGGCATCCTCGCTCACCTCGACGACCCCCACATCGTCCGCTGCTTGCTGTGCACCGAGATCGAGCAGCACCCGGTCATGGTCCTCGAGCAGCTCGAGGGCTGGACCTTGCGCGAGATGCTAAAGGCCCGGGTCGCGCTGCCGTGGAAGGAGGCCGTCAGCTACGCCTACCAGATCGCCAGCGCCCTGCACACGGCCCACTCGTGCCGTCCAGCCATCGTCCACCGCGATCTCAAGCCCGAGAACATCATGTGCCTGTCCGACGGGCGGCTCAAGGTCATGGACTTCGGCATCGCCAAGATCCTCCAGCGCCTCAGCGGGTCCACGACCTACCCGATGGGCACCTTGCAATACATGAGCCCCGAGCACATCGACGCCCAAGCCCTCGACGGTCGCGCCGATCTGTTCGCGCTCGGCCTCCTGATGTGGGAGATGCTCGCCGGTCGGCCGCCCTACCAGGCCGGCTCTCCGCGGGTGCTGCTCGAGCAGATCTGTACCCACCCCACGCCGCCGCTGCCCGATCACGTCCGCCAGAGCTTGCCGCCCCAAGTCGAGGGGCTGATCGGGCGCCTGCTCGCCAAACACCCCGGCCAGCGCCCGGCCAGCGCGAGCGAGGTCCTCGCCGTGCTCGCGCCCTTCGTTGGCGCGGTCGCGCCCGGTCCCGCACGCCAGGCCCCGGCCGCAGCCAGCGCTCCCGCGGCCGCGGCCCCTGCTTTTCCTCGCACAGCCCAGCCCGCGCACGCGCTCAACACCCTCGAGGTCGTCGAGCGCGCGAGCAAGGGGCCCCTGCGCCAGCAGATCGAGGACGGCGTCGACGAGGTCGCCGACGCCGTCAGTCGCTTTGGGCGCGCGACCTCGGCGTTGATCGTGCGCGTGCTCGTGGGCTTGATGATCCTGCCCGCGGCCGCGGCGATCTTCGTCGGCGGGCCGGGGATGCTCGCGGGGGTGAACTTATCTTGCTGTCCGAAGAGCAAGAATTGGAGAGCGTGACGTCCTATTTCGACGAGTCGGCCGTCATCTGGCTGACGGCGGTTGCGTTGATTGTGGCTTCGGTCGTCTTCATTCGGGCCTGCTGGGCACACCGCCGCGAGTCGAGGGACACGGTTGGACTCAAGCCGTGGTTGATTCTCGGCGCCGTGGTGATCGCGGTCTGGGCGGGGGTCGCTGCGATCGAGCTCGCAACCGAGAGCACGCTGGATCTGCAGCTTCACTATGTGTGTATTGCGAGCGGGTGTGTGTGGTTGGTGATCACGCTGGGGTGGGCCCTCGGGCGGATCACCTCACGCGTGCTCCGACGGCTCGAGCGCGCCCGCGCGATCGCGTGAGATGCTCGGCAGGGCGCGGGCTGCTAGCGAAGGCCCCGCCTCTCCCGCAAGGCGAGCGTTTGGGGGGAGCGGAGGGGGCTTCGCCGCCGCAGCGAGGGGCCTGTTTGAAACGCCCCTTGAAGACTCGAGCGGACGCGGCGCGAGCCGGCCGAGTTGCCCCGCCCAGCGGAATTGGCTTTGATACCGCGATGACTGACGCCAACACCCAGGTCGGCCGACTCGACGAGGCGCTCGCGGACCTTCGCCAGCACACCAAGGTCACGCCCAAGGTCGCGCTGGTCCTCGGCTCGGGCCTCGGCAGCTTCGCCGACACCCTGGCCGCCAAGACGGTCGTGCCCTTCGGCGAGATCCGCCACATGCCCGTGTCCAAGGTCGTCGGCCACGCGGGCAACCTCGTGGTCGGTGAGGCCGCGGGCATGCCGGTCGTCGCGATGCAAGGTCGCGTGCACCTCTACGAGGGCCACCCGGTCGTCGACGTCGTGTTCGGGCTGCGCCTGATGCTGCGGATGGGCGCCGAGGTCGTGGTCATCACCAACGCCGCGGGGGGCTGCGGCGACGGCATGGAGGCCGGCGACCTGATGTTGATCACCGACCACCTCAACCTCACCGGGCAAAACCCGCTGATCGGTCTCAACGAGCCCGAGCTCGGGGTCCGCTTCCCGGACATGACCCAGGCCTACGATCCCGAGCTCGGCGCGCTCGCCAAGCAGACCGCCGCCGCGGGCGGCTTCTCCTTGCGCGAAGGGGTCTACGCCGGGCTCCTCGGCCCGACCTACGAGACCCCCGCGGAGGTCCAGATGCTCCGGGGCCTCGGGGCTCACGCGGTCGGGATGAGCACCGTGCTCGAGGTCATCGCCGCGCGCCACATGGGCGCGCGGGTGCTCGGGATCTCGTGCATCACCAACAAGGCCGCGGGCATCTCGGATCAGCCGCTGAGCCACGACGAGGTGACCGAGACGGCGACCCGGGTTCGGGGTCAGTTCATCGGGCTGCTCGAGGGGGTCCTGAGCGGGATCGCGGCGGGCGGCTAGGCTAGTACGAGGTGCTAGTCCTGAATCAAGCGCTGCGCGCTCGACTCAGGCCTTCTAATCTTCAAGGGGCCTTTCGAAAAGGCCCCTCGCTGCGGCGGCAAAGCCCCCTCCGCTCACCCCAAACGCTCGCCTTGCGGCTCGTACTAGCCCTAAATCATTCAGCTTTTTAAATTCAGCGCTTGATTTAGGGCTAGTACGAGGTGCCCGAGCTCGCGGTGCAACCTTGCGGCACGTGCCGGGCGTCGGGGCGTCAGTTCGGGCTGCCCACGCGATAGCTCATGTCGAGCAGCAGGAGCCGCCAGTCAATGCCCGTCTCGGTCTGCGTGTAGGCCAAGATCGCCGGCCCCTCGGGGCTCTCGATGAACCCCGCGCTCTCCCAGCCCACGGTGCCCGCGAGCTGGCGCGGGAGCAGGATCCCATCGACGCCGGAGCTGATGTCGAGCCAGGCCAGCGCGCTCGCGCCCTTGTCCCCGTGGATCGGGATGCGGACCACGAAGTTGGCGACGCCGGGGAACTTGGGGTTGACCACCCCGCCGTAGATCTCGATCGCGCGGAAGTAGCCGAGGACCCGGCTCCAGGTCGGCTCGCCGCTGCGGTCGAAGCCGACGACGATGGCCTGCTCGTGGTCCTGGACGCGCTCGCGCTTGGCCCGGCCGAGCGCGAGGAAGCGGGTGCCGACGCCCGTGGTTTGGAGATCGACGATCGCGTCGAGGGTCTGGATCGGGTCGGCGCCCTCGATCTGGAACTCGCTCTGGTCGATCTTCAGGTCGGGGCCCTCGTGGCCGGGGATCGTGCCGCTCCACCAGGCCTCGGACTCGTCGCCAGCTCGAGCGCGCGAGCCGATCGCGAGGATGTTGCCCTGCTCACCGGGGATGCGCGCAGCTGCGTGGAACCGGGTCTGCGGCGAGCCGACGCTGCTCACGCGCTTGTGCCAGCGCAGGGCCCCGCGCGGATCGAGGGAGACGACCCAGCCCTGGCCGCCGAGGTTGCCGAGGACCACGGCGCGCTGCTCGGGGCCGTGGCCCGCGAGCAGGTCGACCAGCTCGAGCTGCTCGACCTGCTCGGTCGACGCCTCGCCGTCGAGCTCGAGCTGCTCGGTGATCGCACCCTTTGAATCGAGGGCCCCGAACCATCCCCGCGCGTCGGGACCCGAGCCGACGCTGCCGGCGAGCAGCGCTCCGCCCTGGCCGTCGCTGATCGCCGCGCGGATCGAGCCGGCCTCGAGCTTGGTGCCCGAGCCCCCGGCGGATCGCTGCGCCTTGGACACGAAGCCGACCCAGCGCGAGGTCTCGGCCGGGCGCTCGGGACCGCCGCGGGCGTGGGCTTCGCCGACGAGCGCGAAGCCCCGACCGAGGGCCACCGCGGCCCGCGGGGTCAACTCATCGGTGGCTCGGGGCAAGGCGAAGCTCCCCTCGCGCGTGACCTCCAGCTTGGTCATGGGGACCTGCGGGATCGCTGGGGGCGCCCCGGCGTCGGGGGCCTGCTCCAGGAAGAGCTCGGGCGCGAGAGGGGCTGGTGTGGGTGGGGGGCGCCGCGCGGCGTCGACCGCCCTGGCCTGCGCGTCGGTGCTCGGCTCCGCCTGCCCCTTGCACGCGACCGCCAAGACGGCTGCGAGCATGATCGCCACGCGATTCATGGATGGACACTAACCTGTGGGCGCGCGAGCGTCGAGATGCGCCCGCTCGTAGCTTGGAGGCTGTGGGGGCCAGATGCTTCGCGAAACTACGCACAATGTCGAGCTGGGATCGAGAGCGGCGGAGCGAAAAGTAACTACATGGCCGGTGTCCGAGGACAGCTCGAAGCTTCGTACAAGGGGCCTCGGCGCTGACCCGGTGACGCGAAGTTCGCGAACGAGTGAGCGCGTCGACCAGGAGCGCGTCGCCCGATGAGCCACGCGCCAACCGTCCGAAACCAGGGGTATGCTCGACCGACCATGCGCGAGCCGACCGTCGCCACGCGCCTCGTCGCGCCCCTGCTCGAGACCTGCGCCAAGCTGTCTGGCGGCGCGGTAGCGAGGGACCTGCGCCGTCGCTTCGGGATCGACGAAGCGGCGCTCGCCGACCCCGAGGCCCGCATGCCGCTGCCGCGCTTTTACGATCTGCTCGAGGACGCCGCCGCGCGGACCGGTGACGATCTGCTCGGCATGCACTACTCGCTCGGCTTCGACGCCGCGTCCCTCGACGTGCTCGGCTTCCTGGCCATGACCAGCGTCAACCTCGGGGTCGCGTTCGAGCGGATGTTTCGCTACCAGGCGCTGCTCTACGAGGGCGAGTTCGGGACCATCGAGCGCGCCGCCGGGCGCGTCACGGTCAGGATCCTCAATTGGGGCCCCGCGCGGCCGGCCCACCGCATGTGGTCCGAGGCCGCGGCGGTCGACATGGTCGTCAACGGTCGGCGGATGGTCGGCCAGGAGTTCGAGGTTCACGAGCTTCGCTTTCGCCACGCGGCCCCAACTCCGGTCGCGGCTCGGCGCCTGCGCGAGCTCCTCGCCGCCCCGGTCCGCTTCGAGGCCGAGGACGACGCGCTGGTGGTCCCCGAGGCTGTCCTCGCCCTCCCGATGCCGAGCGCCGACCCGGCGATGTTCGAGTACTTCGACCGCGAGGCTGCCCGCCGCGCCGCCGAGTTCGCCAGGCCCTCGTCCAACCTGCTCGACGAGCTCCGCCGCGTGATCCGGGCGGTGCTGCCCGAGGGGGTCCCCGAGCTCTCGGCCCTCGCCGAGGAGCTCGAGCACAGCCCGCGGACCCTGCAGCGGCGCCTCGCCGAGCACGGGACCTCGCTGCGCCAGGTCGTCGACGAGCTCCGCCACGAGCTCGCGCTCCATCACCTCGCGGCGGGGCTGTCGATCGCCGAGGTCTCGTTCCTGCTCGGCTTCTCCGAGCCCAGCGCCTTTCATCGCGCGTTCAAGCGCTGGACCGATCGAACCCCGGCCCAGTGGCGCAAGCGCTCAGCGAGCCCCTAGCAGCCCGGGGTGCAATGCCTCGCGCCGCCTCGCTTGGCCTCTTCGCCGATGGCTTTGTCGCCAAAACTTGCAGTACGCCCGGTACAGCGGCGTTTTGGCTTCGCGCCCTCGGCGAAGATTCCGGCGCGAGGCGACACGATGCATTGCACCCCGGGCTGCTAGCAGCCCGGGGTGCAATGCCTCGCGGCGCCTCGCTTGGCCTTTTCGCCGATGGCTTTGTCGCCAAAACTTGCAGTACGCCCGGTACAGCGG
>NZ_PVNK01000043.1 GCF_002994615.1 Enhygromyxa salina
GCCCGGGGCCGAGGCCGAGTCGTGGGGGCCGCGGGTGGGGGACGAGTCGCTGCTCGAGGCCGCCGCCGCCGAGCTCGAGGCCGCCGCCGAGCTCGAGGCCGCGTCGGCGATGTTCATCGCCTCGTAGCTGGCGCTGTAGCTCGAGGTCGTGCGCAGGTCCGCCTCTGCGCTGGCCCCGTCGATCTTGGAGTCGAGATTGGAGTCGAGATTGGAGTCGAGATTGGAGTCGAGATTGGGGTCGAGCTCGGAGTCGAGATTGGGGTCGAGCTTGGGCTTGAGCCGATGCGGCGGCGCGGGCATCGACATGCTCGCGCTGGCGTCGGGCGGGATCGCGAGGATCGCCGCTTGGATCTCGACCATCGAGTCGAAGCGCGCGCTCTTGTCCTTGGCGATCGCGCGGAACACCACCGACTCGACGTCGGGCGGGACCGAGAGGCCGGGCACCACCTCGGCGAAGCGCGGCGGGAGCTCGTAGAGCTGGGCCCGGAGCGCGGCGGTCCCGGACTTGTCGGGGAAGGGGCGGCAGCCGGACAGCAGGAAGTAGAGCAGGCAGCCGAGCCCGTAGACGTCGGTCCGGGCGTCGACGTCTTCGCCGAGGACCTGCTCGGGGCTCATGTAGGCCGGGGTCCCCTGGACGAAGCCGGTCTCGGTCAGCCTGGGCACCCTCGCGTCGAGCTGCTTGGCGATGCCGAAGTCGATCAGCTTGGTCGACGACCCGCGCGGCGGCGGGGACTCGAGCAGGATCACGTTGCTGGGCTTGAGGTCGCGGTGGATGACGCCGGTCGCGTGGGTGTGGGCGAGGGCGTCGGCGACCTCGAGCGCGATGTTGCGGACCAGGGCCCACGACAGCGGCCCGGCCCGGCGGACCCGGGCCGACAGGGTCTCGCCGTGGATCAGCTCCATCACGAAGTAGGGCACGCCCTGGACGGTCTCGCCGAAGTCGAGCACGTCGACGACCCCGGTGTGTCGGATCGCGGCGATCGTCCGGGCCTCGAGCTTGAAGCGCTGGCCGCCGGCTTGGTTGGTCAGGAATTTGATTGCGACGTCGCGCGCGAGCTGGACGTGGCGCGCGCGCCAGACCTCGCCCATCCCGCCCGAGCCGATCTGGCCGATCAGCTGGTAGCGCCGGTCGAGGAGCTCGTCGCGCGGCTGCTCGCGGCGCAGCGCCTTGCGGTTGACGGTCGGATCGTCGTCGTTGACCGTGTCCGAGTCTGGGCGGGTGCCACGGACGAGCGCAGGTCGAGCGATCGTGGGGTCGTCGTCGCCGGGCTCGGGCCGATGAAGGCGGGGCCGCTGCGAGACCGTGGGATCGTCGTCGTCGTCGCTGCTGCTGCCGCTGCCGCTGCCGCTGCCGTCGGGATACCAGGTCACGGGTGCGTCTCTCGCCGGCCTCAGTGGACCACGAAGCCAAGGACCCCAGCCAGGATAAAATTTACTGAGGCTGGGCGCGTGGGCTCAACGTGGATCCTCGGTGCAGATGACCTTCTCGTGCATGCGCGAGCAGAACCACTTTTGCTCGACGGCGTCGCTTTGGGCGAGGCAGGTCGCGGTCCATGAGCTCGGGCCCTCCATCGGTTGGTTGGCCTCGCTGATCTCGATCTGCTCGGCGGGACAGGCCGTCGGCTCGGCGCTCATCTGGGCGAGCCTGGCGGGGGAGCACGCGAGGCTCGAGAGCAGGAGCGCGGTCAGGACGATGGGACGGTGACGCACCGCGGGAGTTTACAGCAAGCCCCAGGGCCCGCGTACGAGCATCGGCGCCGGTTCGAGCGGACCGCCGGACTTGTTCTTGAGGACCTCGTGGCGGATCAGGAAGCGACCCGTCCGCGGCGTGAAGCCCGGCGGATCGTCTTCGTTGCGGGTGCGCTCGACGTGCGAGGCCACGCGCATGCCGACGAGCGGGCCGAGGGAGGGGAGGTCTGCGCGGGTGTCTTTGCGCAGGAGCAAGATCCGGGCCTCGTGCTGGCGCGCGAGGCCCAGCAGCCGCCCCTGCCAGGCCCCTCCGGCCTGGGGCTCGGCGCGACAAAAGTCGAGGACGACCAGGCCGAAGCCGCCCGAGCGCAGGAGCAGCTCGGCCGCACGACACTGCCCGGCGGGCCCAGACATGTTGCCAGAGTCGGGGATGTGCACGACGATCAGCGCCTCGACGTCGATCCCTGCGGCGGCGAGATCGGGCGGGTAGAGATCGCCGCGCGCGGGCTGGATCCACGCGGCGGTGTCGCCTTCGTGTTGGACGTGGGCCAGGATCGAGGCCGCCGTGGTCACCTGCGCCTCGCCGCACAGCTCGACGATGCGCCCGGGCGCGGCGAGCTCGGCGAGCGGGCGGAGCTCGTCGCGTGGGTCGGGTCGCGCAGGATCAGGGAGGGAGATGAGCTCGAGTGCGGTCACGGACATCCTCGTCGAGCTGAATGATAGTTCAGTGCCGGGGGCGATGCTCGATCCAGACCAGACAGGCTCAGCTGGCGCTCGAGCGCCAGTTTCACGGCCGACCGTGCCGGTGGTTGGGTCGGCCAAGAACCCGCTTGTCAGCGCGGCCCTCGCCGTCGGACCGTAGGGTCCATGGCCGAGCTGCCCCCGCTGTCGCCGCTGCCCGAGCTCCCCCCCGACGCCGCGATCGCGCAGTCGACCGAGCTCGCCCACATCACCACGATCGGCGAGCGCCTCGGCCTGAGCGCCGACGAGCTCGAGCCCTACGGCCGCCACAAGGCCAAGGTGTCCCTCGCCGTCGTCGATCGCCGCCGCGAGGAGCGTCCCCGGGGCAAGCTGGTCCTGGTCACGGCGATGACGGCCACGCGCTTCGGCGACGGCAAGACCGTGACCTCGATCAGCCTCGCCCAGGGCTTCGGCAAGCTCGGGGTCTCGCACTGCCTCGCGCTGCGCGAGCCCTCGCTCGGGCCGACCTTCGGGATCAAGGGCGGCGCCGCGGGGGGCGGGCGCTCGCAGGTCCTGCCGATGGAGGACATCAACATGCACTTCACCGGTGATCTGCACGCGGTGACCTCGGCCAACAACCTGCTCGCGGCGGCCGTCGACAACCGGGTCTTCTACCAAGAGAAGGCGATCCGGCGGGGCAAGGCCGAGGCCAAGCCGAGCGACGTCGACCCCGAGCGCATCGTCTGGCGCCGGGCCCTCGACATCTGCGATCGCCAGCTGCGTCACTGCGACATCGGCCTCGGCAAGAAGTCCGACGGCTTCCCCCACCGCTCGGGCTTCGACATCACCGCGGCCTCGGAGATCATGGCCGTGCTCGCCCTGGCCAAGGATCGCGCGGATCTCCGGGCCCGGCTCGAGCGCATGGTCGTGGCCTGGACCCGCGACGGTCAGCCGGTCCGCGCGGGCGCGCTCGGCTGCATTGGCGCGCTCGAGGTCCTGCTCCACGACGCGCTCGCGCCCAACTTGGTCCAGACGATCGAGCAGACCCCGGCGCTGATCCACTGCGGGCCCTTCGCCAACATCGCCCACGGCTGCAACAGCGTGGTCGCGACGGAGCTGGCCATGCGCAGCGCCGAGTGGACCGTGACCGAGGCCG
Source organism: Enhygromyxa salina (assembly GCF_002994615.1). Classification (GTDB taxonomy): domain Bacteria; phylum Myxococcota_A; class Polyangia; order Nannocystales; family Nannocystaceae; genus Plesiocystis; species Plesiocystis salina_A. The sequence continues at coordinate 3,527 of NZ_PVNK01000043.1, forward strand.
GGTTCGCGGCCGACCTCGGGGCCGAGAAGTTCCTCGACATCAAGTGTCGGCAGCTCGGGACCTTCCCGGCCGCGGCCGTGCTCGTCGTGACCTGTCGCGCGCTCAAGCTCCACGGCGGCGTCGCCCTGGCCGAGCTCGGCGAGGAGAACGTCGAGGCGCTGACCGAGGGCTTCGCCAACGTCCGGACCCACCTCGCCAACCTCCGCGACGTCTACGGGGTCCCGGTCGTCGTCGCGATCAACCGCTTCGGCTTCGACACCACCGCCGAGCTCCAGGCCGTCGTCGATCTCGTCGAGGGCGAGGGCGCGGGCTGGGCGATCTCCGACGGCTTTGGCCGCGGGGGCGAGGGCGGGGTCGAGCTGGCCCGGGCCGTGATGGCCGCGGGCGCCGAGGGCAACCGCCCGCTCAACCCCAGCTACGCCCTCGACGTCTCGCTGCGCGAGAAGGTCGAGACCCTCGCGCGCCGGATCTACCGGGCCGAGGGCGTCGACTGGAGCGAGGAGGCCGAGGCCGACCTCGCCCAGATCATCGCGGCGGGCGGCGACGAGCTGCCGATCTGCGTGGCCAAGACCCAGCACTCGCTGTCCGACGATCCCAACCTGCGCGGGGCCCCGACCGGCTGGCGGCTGCGCGTCGGCGGGCTCAAGCTCAGCGCCGGGGCCGGGTTCGTAGTCGTGCGGACCGGGGATCTGATGCTGATGCCGGGCATGCCCAAGAAGTCGGCGGCCCAGAACATCGGGCTCGACGACAGCGGCAACATCGTCGGGCTGTCCTGATCGCCGCGCTTCGATGTTCGAGGGGAGCCTGGCCTCATCCTCGCTCCCGTCCTCGCTCCCAGACTCCCGGTCTGGGTCGGGCCGCCGCCCGAGCGGTCGGCGTCTCGGCGCCCCCGCGCTGGGGTTTTGATCCCCTGGTCAGCCTGCGGCTCCAGCACTCGAGGGGCGAAAAGGGTCTATGATTGGGTCGATGTCCGATCGACCTTCAAGCAGCTCTGGGTCGTTCAGCGCGACGTCGCTGGCCGCAGATCTTCAGGAGGTCAAGGGCCTCGTGTTCGAGGCCGCGCGCGACTACATGATCGGCAAGTACGGCAACAAGCAGTGGGACGAGCTCATGCACAAGCTCCCGCGCCAGACCATCGAGGTGCTCGAGAGCCCCGAGATCACCCAGTGGTACGCGGAGTCGGAGATGCGCCGCTTCGCCCACGTCGTGTTCGAGACGATCTGCGGCGAGGACGAGTATCAGTTTCAGGAGCTGACTCGCAACGTCGCGCTCGCGGCCATTCACCGGTTCTTGCGCATGATCCCCGACCTCGCCTCGGGCCGCTTCGTGCTCCGCAACATCCCGACCTTCTTCGGGCGGATCCGCCGAGGGGTGGCGACGGTGCGGGTCGAGACCGACGAGGACGGTCGCGTGCTGATCCACTACTCGGACTACCGCTACTGCCGAGACCGCCTGTACCGGCTGATGGCGCTGGGCTCCTGCGAGGCGGCGGCCTACGCCGCGACCGACAAGCTGCCCGCGGCGAAGGTCGAGACCTGGGATCGCTCGTCGATGACCCTGGCGTTCACGCTCGACGAGTAGCTCTTGGTCTTGGCGTCAGGTCGAGGAGGCTTCAGGTTAGGCTGCGACCGTGGATCTTCGGCCCTACCTCACGCGGCGCAACCTCCTGCGGGGGCTCGGCGCCGCGAGCTTGCTGACCGCCGTCGACGCCCTGGCGATCGAGCCGCGCTGGCTCGCGGTCAGCGAGCATGAGCTCGCGCTCGACGGGCTGCCGCACGCGCTCGACGGGTTCACGATCGTGCAGATCACCGACGCGCACCTGAGCTCGCTCGGCGCCGTCGAGTCGGCGATCGTCGACGCCGTCGCGCGCGTCGATCCGCAGCTCGTGGTCCTGACCGGCGACCTGATCGACGATCTCGCCCACGGCCCCGTGCTCGAGGAGCTGTGCGCGGAGCTGGCCCGCGGTGGGGCGCGGGTGCTCGCGACCTTGGGCAACTGGGAGCACTGGGGGAACATCGAGCCCTCGCGGCTGGCCAAGCTCTACGCGCGCAGCGGCGCGACCCTGGTCATCGATGCGTGGGAGCCCTGGCAGCCCGGCGACGGCGGCCTCGCGATCTATGCGACCGACGACTCGACCGGCGGCAGCCCGCGCCCGCTGCAGCCAGGCTCCGGCGCGCCCGTCGAGCTGCTGCTGACCCACAGCCCCGCGCTCGTCGACGAGGCGGCGCCAGCGGGGCGCTTTGACCTGTGCCTCGCGGGGCACACCCACGGCGGCCAGATCACCGCCGCCGGGCTCGCGCCCGTGCTCCCGCCGGGCAGCGGGCGCTTCGTCGCCGGCTGGTACGAGACCGCCCTCGGTCCCCTCTACGTCAGCCGCGGGACGGGTACCAGCGTGGTGCCTGCGCGGCTGTGTTGCCGACCGGAGCTGCCGGTCATCCGCCTGCGCCGGGCCTGAGCGCCCGGGCTCCTCGCAGCCCGTGGTGCAATGCCTCGTGCCGCCTCGCTTGGCGTTTTGGCTTCGCGCCCTCGGCGAAAATTCCGGCGCGAGGCGACACGATGCATTGCACCACGGGCTGCTAGCCCTGCGGATCGATGACCAGATCGTTGATCGGCCGGATGTTCATGCCGCCGGGGTAGCCGTACGATCGGTTCTGGGTGAACTCGGTGGTCGCGGGCGTGCCCCAGCCCCAGATCCACAGGCCAAAGGGCGCGTCGCTGTCGATCTGGTGGACCCCCGTCGAGCAGCCGTTGGCCTCTTGATAGTTGCCGGTCATCAGATCGATGCGGGTCCACTCGTACTCGCCGACCGCCTGCCAGCCGTCGAGCGGTCCGTAGCAGTCGAGATCGACCGGCCAGAATTGCCCGTCCTGCTTGGCGCGGATCAGCACCAGGTTCGACTCGGGGTAGGACGGGTCGGTGTAGAACACGTAGGAGGCCAGGTACTGCTCGGGCGGCACGCTGATCACGAAGTCCGAGTCGCCGTGGCCGCCGAACCCGATCGGGTTCCAGCCCGAGCCGCTCATGTAAGTGTGGAGCATGAAGGGGTGGTCGGCGTCCTGACTGGCGACGACAAAGGCCTCCGCCGTGATGAACTCGACGACCTCGCCCTGGTCGAGGGTCGCCGGGCCGCCGACGTCGTCGGTCCAGGTCAAGGTCGTGCCGTCGACCGCACCGACGACCCGCCACACCGCGCCCTCGTTGCCGCGCGGGCGATGCATGACGCCGACGTACTCGTGGCCGAGGGCGCGCACGGGCGGGATCATCTGCTCGGCGTGGTCGGCGTAGGAGACCCCGACGGGGACCCGGAGCCCCGAGTGACCGGCCATCAGCCCGATCGGCTTGTCGGACTCGATGATGCTGCCGGTCAGCTCCGCGGGCTGGGAGAACTGGGCGTGCTCGCCCCGGTCGAGGGTGAACTCCACGAGCTCGTTCGCGGCCGCGCTCGGCAGCCCGCCCGCGCCCTCGACGGCGACGATCGGGTTCATCGTGATCGTCGTGTCATCTTGCGACGCGACGATGTTCATCGACGGCGCGCGCCCGGCCAGGTCGTACTTGTAGGCGTCGGCGCCGACGTAGTTGGTGTCCCACGCGCTGGTCGGGATCAGCAGCGAGGCCCCCGCAACCGCCGCGCCGACGCCCGCGCCGTAGGGGTTGATCTGGTAGGCGACCGCGGGCAGGTCGGTCGAGATCAAGAACGAGGTGCCCTTGCCCGTGCCGACGACCCGAGCGTCTTGGGCCACGGCAGGCACGATCGGGCAGGGGACCCCGCTGCCGTTCGGTGACGGGCCGTTGAGCAGCAAGACCGCGACCTCCCCGGGCGCGAGGCCGTCGTCGGCGTCGTAGGGCGCGAGGGTCAGGTTGGGCCCGAAGCCGAGCGGGACCCGGGTGTAGGCCTCGATGTCGAGGGGCTGGCCGTCGTACTCGAGCGTGATGTGGAGGTAATCGTTCCAGGTGTTGGCCACGTAGGCCGCGAAGCAGGTGTCGTCGCCGGAGCTGTTGTCCATCTCAGTCGCGAAGTACTCGCAGCCGATCGAGGACTTGTTGTTGACCATCGCCTCGCACGCGGGCGAGCAGGTCCAGTTCGAGCTGTCGCAGGCCTCGTCGGGCGCGCAGGCCTCGATCACGTTGCCGCCGCAGTCGAGGACCTCGTGGAGGTCGGCCGAGCACTGCTGGCAGCCGGGGTCGGACATGTCGAGGGTGTTCTCGATGTCGAATTTCAGGCCGCCGTCGTCGCCATCGCCGTCGCCATCGCCGTCGCCGGGGTCGCCGTCGCCGGGGTCGCCGTCGCCGTCGCCGGGGTCGCCGTCGCCGGGGTCGCCGTCGCCGTCGCCGGGGTCACCGTCGCCGGGGTCACCGTCGCCGATCCCGCTGGTCTCGCCGGGCGTGCCTGCGCTCGAGCCCGGGTCTTCGGGCGCGCACGCGAGCAGCGCGGCGAGCAGGGTGATCGAGGAGGAGGGGATCAAATTGAGTCGTGTCATGTCACACCGGCCGCCGCGCGGTTCGCCGAGTCTACCAGCGCGCGCGCCCGCGCCCGCGCCCGAGACTCTTCATATCCCTGCTAGAATCCGGAGCGATGGCCGACGTCGTCAACCTCAACCGCTTCCGCAAGCGCAAGCGCAGCGAGACCGAGCGGCAGCAGGCCGAGCGCAACCGGGTCGCGCACGGGCGGACCAAGGCCGAGAAGCAGGCCGCGAGGCGCGAGCGCGAGCGGGCCGAGCAGGCCCACGATGGCCACGCGCGCGAGCGCGGCGACGAGCCCAAAGACTGCTAGCAGCCTGCGAGGCCCCGCTGGCCTGGGCCGGCGCCCACGCGTGGCATGCCCGAGCCCGACGTGCCATCGTCGGGCCGTGCTCCGCCGCGGATCATCCCTGCTGCTGCTCGCGTCCTTGCTGCTCGTCGCGCCCGCGCTCGGCTGCGCGGGCGCCCAGGCCTACGTCGAGTGGCGCCCGGGCCTGAGCGCGATCGACTTCGACGGGACCTTCGAATTCTCGCTCGACGAGTACGACGCGTTCGCCGACGAGGCCACGGCCAACACCTTGTTCGATCGCCACCACGGGGTCTCGCGGTCCGACGCGTCGACGGTCATGGCCGAGCTCGGCTCGCGGCTCACGAGCGCGGCGGTCGTCGATCCGCGGGGCTACTCGATCGTTCGGCTCGGCGGCGACGGCAGCGTGAACCTCCAAGCCGACGGAGGCCGCGAGCTCGGCGGGACCGTCGACTGGTTCGCCGCGACGGCAGATCGCTCCCATGGTGCGCTCCTGAGCGGGACCAAGCTGGCCGTGGTCGTCGGTCAAGCCTCGGCTGGCATCGACCTCAGCACGCTGCTCGGCGGCGCGGTCGGGGGCTTTCGCTTCATGATGCTGGCCGACGAGGGCGAGCTGAGCGTGTTCGCGCTGCCGCAGGTCGGCGGAGCCGTGACCGCCTACGAGCCCGGCTTCTTGTTCTCGTTTCGGCACCGGCCGGGCGCGCGCCAGGCCTGGGACATCACGGTCGCGCGGGTCTCGATCACGATGTGAGCCCGTGCCTGGCCACCGGGTTTCACGTATAACCTCCCCCCGTGGCGCTCAACGTCTACAACACCCGCACCAAGCGCAAGGAGCCCTTCGTCCCGGCTCACCCGAAGGTCGTCCGCATCTACACCTGCGGCCTGACGGTGTACTCGGCCATGCACATCGGGCACGCGCGGACCTACTGCTTCTGGGACGTGTTTCGCCGCTGGCTCGAGTACCGCGGCTTCCACGTCATCAGCGTCATCAACTACACCGACATCGACGATCGCATCATCGCCAACGCCGCCGCCGGCGGGACCGGGATGCTCGACCACGCCGAGCAGGTCATCGCCAGCTTTCGTGCAGACTGCCGCGCCCTCGCGATCAAAGACTACGCCGCCTACACCCGCGCGACCGACTTCGTCGCCGAGCAGATCGAGGCCGTCCAGGCGCTGATCGACAAGGGCAAGGCCTACGTCGTCGACGGCGAGGTCCTCTATGACGTGCGCAGCTTCGAGCGCTACGGCGAGCTCTCGGGCCGGACGATCGATAGCCTTCAAGAGGGCGCGAGCGGCCGGACCGACGCGACCGAGCGCCAGCGCAAGCGCTTCTTCGCCGACTTCACCCTGTGGAAGCCGAGCAAGGCCGGCGAGCCGAGCTGGGACACGGGCAAGGAGGCGTGGCCGAGCGGGCGACCGGGCTGGCACATCGAGTGCTCGGTCATGTCGACCTCGACCCTCGGCCAGCACTTCGACGTCCACGGCGGCGGGATCGACAACCTGTTCCCGCACCACGAAAACGAGATCGCCCAGGCCGAGCCGCTGTGCGGGCACCCCTGGGTCGGCTACTGGATGCACCCCGCGCACCTTCAGCTGCTCGACGAGGACGGCAAGCCGATCAAGATGAGCAAGTCGCTCGGCAACGTGATCTCGATCCCCGAGCTGCGCGAGCACCACAGCGCCGATCAGATCCGGTGGTTCTTCGGCGTGACCCACTACCGCTCGTCGCTGGCCTTCAACTGGCAGCTCGTCAGCGAGGCCAGCAAGGGCTTCGACAAGGTCAAGCGCGCGGTCACGACCCTCGAGCAGCGCCTCGAGCAGGCCCCCGACGAGGACCTGAAGATCCCCGTCCAGGGCAGCTACGCCAGCTTGCGCGGCGCCGACCAGGCGATCCCGCGCGAGCGCGAGAGCTTCGTCTACGGCCAGTACGGCGAGGCCTCGGCCCGCTTCATCGAGCGCTTCATCGCGGGCATGGACGACGACATGGGCACGCCCAAGGCGACCGCCGCCGTGTTCGACTACGTCGGCGAGCTGTTCGCCGGCGGCATCGAGGCCAGCGACGACGTCCCGAGCCTGCTCGCGGCCTACCGCTGCCTGACCCGCCACCTGTGGGTCCTCGGCGCCGAGCTACCCAACGCGCGCCTCTACCCCGAGCTCGCCGTCGAGTGCGTCGGCGGGGCCGAGCGAGACAACGCAGGTGGTGGCCGCGAGGCCGCGCTCGCGGGCGTGATCGACAAGCTCCTCGAGCTGCGCCAGGAGGCGCGCAAGGCCAAGGACTTCGCGAAGTCGGATCAGATCCGCGACCTATTGAAAGACGCAGGCGTCGCCGTCGAAGACACCCCCAAAGGCCCACGCTGGGAGGTTTCTTGATCCCCCCCCGGCCAGCCTGCACTTTGCCACGCACGGCCGCTGCGCGGCCGGTCGCGGACTCGCTTCGCTCGCCCGCTCGGTGGGCTGTGATGAGCTTCGCAGTGGTATGCGTGGCCCCCCTGAGGGGGGCTTTTTGATCCCCCTATCTGGCTGGATGCGGCGACCGGGCTGAATTCACGCCGCCAGATGCGTCGGGGGCGTCGAGGGCCGCCGCGCGCTTGGGACTCGACTGAGCGCGTAGGTGGGGCAGACCTCGATCGGGTCCGAGTCGACCTCGACCCCGGATGGAGCGAGCCAAGAAAATCGCGACCGGACCGCCCCGCTCGGTGACCCGACGTCGAATTTTCCGCAGGTCGACCAAGGGCTCGGGTCAGCCTGGGTCAATTATTGGGGGACTCGACCCGCGCAGCGGGTCTGGCAGGGGAGATTTCGCGCGGGTCGAGTGGCCGGCGGGCGGGGCCGGGCTCGAATTTCGAGCAGGTCGACCCCCCCACAAATTGCCCTCGGGGCGAATTTGGGCCAGGTCGACCTCCAGAAAATTTGCCTCGGCCCGGCGTTCGCGGAGGTCGAGTCGCTGCCGCGCTTCATCCGCGCCGAAATTCGGGGGGGTCGAGTCGCTCGGACGCTCGCCGGACGCAAATTCGGAGGGGGTCGAGTCGCTCGGACGCTCGCCGGACGCAAATTCGGAGGGGGTCGAGTCGCTCGGACGCTCGCCGGACGCAAATTCAGAGGGGGTCGAGTCGCTCGGACGCTCGCCGGACGCAAATTCGGAGGGGGTCGAGTCGCAGCGACGGTGCGTGGGCCCAACCTCGGCCGGCGGTCGTGTCCGATCCAGCCGAGGCCACGCCGGAGCGTGGCTCCGCGCGGTCGTGGTCACACGCGCGGCTCTCGTGGGCGGAGGCGGTGCTCGTCACCGCGGGCTGCTAGGACAGCTCGGCTTGCTTCGAGAGCGCGCAGGCGTCGATCAGGTCGCCGAGCTTGAGCCCCTGGGGGATCCCGAGCTCGGCGATCTCGTTCCAGACCGGGAGCAGCTCGTCGTCGCGCTCTTTGCGGTCGAGCAGCTCGTGCAGGGCAGCGACGGCGGCGCGACGGCTGCCGCGCTCGAGGGCGTCCCAGAGGGCCGAGGCGACGGGATCCTCGCTCGGGCGCGTCGCGGTTGGGGTGTGCGCGAGCCAGGACTTGTTGGCCTCGAGCTTCACGACCTTGCGCAGGGGCGTGGGCGGCGACGGGGCGGGATCCGGCTCGCTGCGCACGATGACCGGACGCGGGCGCTCGATGACGACCGGGCCCGGGCCCTCGCGACGCCAGCGGCGGCGGCCCTCCCAGCGATCGGCGGCGGGCTCGCGATCCGGCATCTGGACCTCGCCCGTTGCGACCTTGGCCTGCAAGGCCTGCCCGCGCTGGAGGATCTCCTCGCCGTGGCCCTTGGGCAGCACGGTGACGACGGTGTCCTCTTTGATGATGGCGTAGAGGACTTCGCCAAACTCGTCGACGGGAATCAGCACCTGGGGCTCGCCGAGCATCGCGTCGAGGGTCCGCACGGCCTTGCCGCCGTCCTCCGCCTTGCCTAGCGCCGCATCCAGCCGGTCACGCAACGCCTCGTCGTCGAGGTCGTCCATCGTGGGGACCAGCTCGCGCAGTCGTTGAACGGCGCGATGGGTGATGCTGTAGCGTCGATGTCCAGGGAACGGACCACGCAACATGGCGCGGGATGTAGCTCAGACCGGCACCAAACACCAGGGCCGACCCTCGCGGGGCGAGTAAATTAAACAGCCGTGCCCGCGTGACGCCCAACCGCTTCGTTCTGGCGAGTCGAGTAGCCACCTGAGGGTGACAAGCCGGGAATTTGGCGATTTGTTGCCAAGGCGTGGGCAAAGGCGCACCCTCGCGACCATGTGGCGGCGGCCTCGCCCGTGTTCGCTCGTGTCGAATTCAACGCAAGGATCTCGTTTGTCTGCGCTTGCGGTCGCGAGTTTGCTGGCGATCGTCTCGGCTCCCGCCAAGGCGGCGCCGATCGAGGCCAGCGGCACCGTGAGCGCCAAAGCCGGTAAAGATGGCCGAGCCCGTGATCGGGCGATCTCCAAGGCCCGCGAGGCGGCGCTCGAGCAGGCCATCGCAACGATCCAGCTCCCAACCGACCCGGCCGCGATCGCGCAGGTGCTTGGGCGCGCCGAGGCCTGGACCGCGGCCTATCGGGTGCTCGAGGTCGTCGAGGCCGCGGGCAGCATCGAGGTCCGGGTCGAGGCCGAGATCGACATCCCCCGGCTGCGCAAACGGATCGCGGGTACCGGCGCGGCGGGCACGAGTCCAACGGGCTTCCGCTTCGACGAGCTCGTCGCCAAGGGCTGCGGGTCGATCGACGAGGCGACGATGACCGAGCCCCTGCGCGCCTACGGGATCGTGGCCGACGACGGCGACGCGAGCTTGTCGCTGACGATCACGTGCAAGGATCGCGGCGCGGTGACCCACACCCACGTGCGCGCGGCCGCGGTCGAGATCGTTGCGACGACCGAGGGCGCCGTCGAGCTCGAGGCCAGGGTTGCGACCCAGGGCTTCGCCGAAGACATCGACAGCGCCACGCGCGTGGCGCTCGATCGAGGGATCGGCGAGCTCGCCGACGAGCTCGCCGTCGAGGCCCGCGGCGATCTCGAGCTGCGCATCGAGCAGCCCTGGCCGGCGGCGCGGGTCGGGACCCTCGAGCGATCTCTGCGCGAGGCCGTGATCGGTGTCGACGCCGTCGAGCTCGCCGGGATCGCGGCCGACGGCAGCGCGATCTTGCGGGTCGACGGCCGCGTCGAGGCCAAGCAGCTCGCCCGCTCGCTCCAAGACCTGAGCTTTCCGGGCTTGCGCCTGGTAGGCTTGCGCATCGATGGCGCCCATGCCCTCCGAGTACGGATGCAGTAGCGATCGCCGGCCAGCGCGGGCAGCGGGTCGGTCCGCGGTCCTGCTGGCCTTCGCGCTGGCCCTTGGCTGCGCCCACGGCCCGGGCGCTCGCGCGGCGCCGACGAGCTTGCTCGAGATCGCCTCGGTCACGACCGACGCAGACGTGTGGGTGGACGGTCAGTACATTGGCCAGGTCGCGGCGGTCTCGGGTCAGCTTCGTCTGGCGCCGGGGGTGCACCGAGTCGAGGTTCGCAAGCCGGGTCACTTTCCAGTCCAGCGCACGGTACGCGTCGAGAAGCACGGCGGCGGGTCGGTGGTCGTCGAGGCCGAGCTGCTCACCGATCCACGTTAGTGGGGGGTTAGCGGGGGGCGGCGGGGTCGCCCGGCCGAGGATGACGGGGCCCACTTCGATCTCTCCAGCTCCGAGGGCCAGGCCTGGGTGAGCTCGCAGATCGTCGCGGCGCCCGAGGGCGCTAGCAGCCCGGGGTGCTAGCAGCCCGGGGTGCTAGCCCTCAAAAGCGGAAGTTGTAGCCGGCGCCCGCCCACAGCTGGAACTGCCACCGCCGGCGGATGCCGAGGCTCGTCCACGGGGTGTCGTCGTTCTGGCAGGTGGCGCCGGACGGGCCGTCGCCGAAGATCGCGAAGCCCGGCTGGACCAGCAAGGCGATCATGCCGCGGCGGCGCGAGCCGAGGAGGATGCCGAGATCGAAGCGCGGGCTCAGCAGCGCGCCGCTGCGGCTCGCGACCTGGACGCCACCGTCGAGGCTGCACAGCGGCGGCGGCACGTCGGCGCGCGTGCTGAGGGTCTGTCCGGTCAGCGCGACCACGCTGCCCAGGCCGATCTGGGCCGCCTCGCGCCCGACGACCCAGGTCTGCTGGCCGAGCAGACCGACGCTGTAGCCGAACAGCGACAGGCCATCCGGACCCAGCGTCGCCCCGACGTAGGCCGAGGTGTGCGCCGCGAGCAAGAAGCGTCGGCGCGGGCCGAGGAAGCCGCCGCCGTGGATGTCGAGGGCCAGGAGCCCGGGCGCGTCGACGAGCTCGGCGGCGCGCATGGTCGGGCTGAACCCTCCGAGCAAGGACAGACCGAAGCGGCGCTCAACGACGATCCGAGCGGCGAGCTCGAGACCGGTCAAGACCCGCCCGGCGACTCCCCCCTGACTGCGCCCGAGC
>NZ_PVNK01000044.1 GCF_002994615.1 Enhygromyxa salina
CCACGCAAACGACGGCGAAGCTCATGCCAGCCCACCGAGGGAGGGAGCGCAGCGAGCGACCGACCGGCCGCTTGCGGCCGTGCGTGGCAGAGTCGCCAACGGCCAGGGGGGTCTAAACAAGCCCCCTCCTAGGGGGCCACGCAAACGACGGCGAAGCTCATGCCAGCCCACCGAGGGAGGGAGCGCAGCGAGCGACCGACCGGCCGCTTGCGGCCGTGCGTGGCAGAGTCGCCAACGGCCAGGGGGGTCTAAACAAGCCCCCTTCTAGGGGGCCACGCAAACGACGGCGAAGCTCATGCCAGCCCACCGAGGGAGGGAGCGCAGCGAGCGACCGACCGGCCGCTTGCGGCCGTGCGTGGCAGAGTAGCCAACGGCCAGGGGGGTCTAAACAAGCCCCCCTTCTAGGGGGCCACGCAAACGACGGCGAAGCTCATACCAGCCCACCGAGGGAGGGAGCGCAGCGACCGACCGACCGGCCGCTTGCGGCCGTGCGTGGCAGAGTCGCAGACGGCCGCGGGGGTCTAAAACACCTAAAACTTCTTCCAGCGCGTCAGCGCCACGCGACGGGTGCCGGGCTCGAGCGACAGCGACCAGCTCCGGCGACCGGTCGCGGTCTTGACAGTGAGCTTGGCGCTCACCGGCTCCTCGGCGTTCACGTCGGGCCGGGTGACCTCGATGAACACGGTGCCGTTGACCTCGCGCATGGTCATGATCTCGACCCGCGCCGCGCCGTTGTGCTCCTCGCGGACGCGCACGCCCTGGGGACGAAGGACCGAGAGCCGGCGACCGCGGTGATCGACGAACGCGAGGTCGAGGTTCTCGTCGGCTGTCCAGCGCAGCTCGGCGCGGAGGTCGGCGCTGGCGTGTATGCGGCTCGATTGGCTGGCGAGCGATGGGGTCACGATGGTCTTCTCGGCCCGGGTCAGGGCCTTCTTGCCCGCGCTCGAAGTCACGCGCTCGCGGGCATCGCTGAGCGCGGCCCGAGCCTCGGTGATGCGCCCCGACTGGGCCAGGCAGCTGACGAGCTTGGCCGCGTGGTCACCGTCGGTCGGGTCGATGCTGACCAGCGCGCGGCGGTGCGAGCAGGCCCGCTCGAAGTCGCCCGCGTGGGTCAGGGCCTCGGCCATGCGCCCGTGCATCCTGGTCGAGAAGGGCTCGACTTCGAGGGCGCTGGCGTAGGCGCGCAGGGCCAGGGGATCGCCGCTGGCTGCGATCTGGTCGGCGTGGGCCAGGAGCGCGGGGGCGTGGTCCGGGTCGGCGGCCGCCCACGCGGCGGTGAAGGCTCGCGCCTCGGAGTGGTTGTCGCGGATCGCTCGGCGCACGAGGTCGCGGTGAGCCTTGCGGCTGCTCGGGTTGGCGTCGCGGACTCGCTCGAGCTGCGCGATCTTGTCGAGCTCGGTGGTGGTCGGCCCGCCCGCGTCGCGCAGGGTCATCTGGGGCCACTGCCACTGGCGTTGGTCCTTCTGGGGCACGTCCCAGCCGCCGGGGCTCGAAGGTGCTTTGGAGTCGGCGTTGTTCTTGCTCTTCTTCTTGGCCGGCGGGGCCGGAGCGAAGTCTCCGCCGCCCTTGCTCCTCGCCGAGTCCTCGCGCTTGCCAGCCGATGGGATCGAGGCGCTCGAGCCACTCGAGCTGCCGCCGCCGATCAGGCCGGAGGCGTCGCCCTCGTTGTCGTCGAAGTCGAAGCCGTCGAAGTCGTCCTCGGCGAAGGCCTCTTGTTCAGCCACGGCCGAGGCGTCGCTCGGCGAGCTGCTGGGCTCGAGGGGATCGAAGCCGTCGAAGTCGCTGAACTTGGGTGCGGGCGCGGGCGCGGGCGCGCCCGCGGGGCTCGGCTGAGGCGCGGCCTCGCTCTGCTCGCGCTCGCGGTCCTCGCTGGGCCCAGGCTCGAGCTCGGGCGTGGCCTCGCTCGACGCGCCCTCGGCTCGCGCTTCATTGTCCACCTCAGTCGCAGTCGCGGGGTCCTCGTTCCAGCTGTCCTTTTGACCCGCCTTGCGCGCGACGTTGAACTCTCGATACATGCGGTCGTTCTCGAGCACCAACAGCGCGGTGAAGCGCGAGAGCACGTTGTACTCGCGGGACAGCTCAACGATCCGCTCGCTCGCGGCCGCGCCCTCGGTCTGGGTCAGGTGGGTGATCTCGTGCTGGGCCCAGGTCCGCGGGAGGTGGGCGTGGACGCCCGCGCGACCCGACTTCGAGTATTCGGCGTCGAGCATGACCTGGAAGCGCTCGTCGACCTCGCCCGCGCCGCCGCTGCCGTGGAGCCGGACGTCGCCGCGGAGCATCGCCGCGTCGCCCTCGGCGAGCTTGCCGACCAGGGTCAGCGAGTCGCCGGGCCGCAGCGCCGGGATCGATTTGGGGTAGACGTCGGTCAGGCCCGAGGGTAGCTCGACGGCGAGATCGCGGGCCACGGGCACCTGCGCGCGCAGCCTCAGCTCGCGGGCGATGCTGTCGAGGTCGTCGGCGGTGTCGGCCTGGATCAGGTCACCGCCGCTTTGACGCACGAGCTTGTCGAGGATGAGCAGATCCGAGCGCGCGCCGAGGGCCACGGCCTGAACCCGGAGCCGGCCGAGCTGCTCGCGGGCGAGCTCGCCGAGCTCGTCGGGGGTCAGCGCGCCGGAGGTCGGGACGCCGTCGCCCATGTAGACGACGACCTGCTCGACCTCGCCCTCGGGCTCGCCGAGCATCGCGCCGGCGCACTCGAGCATGTTGCCGATGTCGCTGGCCCCGGCGAGGACCTGGCGGTTCAAGAAGCGATCGACCTCGGCGAGGGTGTCGGGGCCGCCCGCGGCCGCGCGCGACACTGCCTGGAGCCCGCCGTCGAGGCGATCGCAGCCCGTGTCGCAAGCGAGGAGCGTGAAGCGGTCGTCGGGCTCGAGGGTCGCGAGCATGGCCTTGGTCATGCCCTGGGCGGCCGCCCACAGCTCGGGCGTGGTCCCGTGGCTGCGGTCGAGCACGAAGGCGTAGTGGACCGGCTCGGGCTCGGCGCGCAGCTCGAGGTCAGGGCGGAGCGTGAGCATGAAGTAGCCTTGTCCGTCACGGTCGCGGTGGGTCGCAGCGAGCACACGCCGCTGGTCCTCGCTCGGCAGCGGCACGTCGACGCCGAGCTCGTGGGTTGGCTGGTAGTCGCGCTCGTGCATCGACAGCTCGAGCCCGGCGCCCGACTCCGAAGACTGCCCGCGCGCGCGCGTACGCTGGAGCTCGGCCATTGGCGTGCTGACCTTGTCGAGGGTCTCGGCGTCGAGGCCCGCGTCGTCGATCGTCACGTTGAAGGTGAAGTCGCCGATCTCCGTGGCCGTGGCCCCGGACCCACCCATCGGGTAGCGGTAGCGCAGCGCGTCACCGACGGCCGGCAGCACCTGCGTATAGGCGATCTTGATCCGGCGCTCACCCTTGCCCGGGATCGGGAAGATGTTGAGCTTGAACACGCTGCCTTGCTCCCACTGCAGCAGCGCCGGATCCCGGGGCACGGTCGCGTCGACGATCTGGCGGAAGATCTGCCGGGCGCGGCGCTTCTCGAGCATCTCGCCGCGCATCCACTCGTCGCCGACGAGCAGCTGCAGATCCGAGATCGAGGCGTCGGACGGGAGCGGGAACTGATAGATGCCTTCGAGGGTCTGGCCCGAGTCGTTGTGAAAGGCCTGCTCGATCTCGGTTCGGGCGATGCGACCGGAGATCGTGACCTCGACCTTCTGCTCGGTCAGGCGCAGCGACTGGCGCTCGACCTTCGAGCCGGCCCGACGCGCGACCAGGCTACCGACCCCCTCGGGCAGGTCTGCGGCGATCCTGGCGCTGCGCTCGAAGGACTCGGCCCAGGCGGCCTCCTGGAGCGGGGCCAGGCTCAGGACCGGCGTGAACGCGGCCGCGAGCAGGGTCTCGTCGGGCGGGGTCTCGGGCCTCGTGGTTGGGGCTGCGGGCGTCGAGATGCTCGCGCCCGGTCCAAGCGGGATCTCGCGGCCGGCCGTGTGCAGCATCGCGCGACCCTGGACGACGCCGAAGTGGCGGGTCTCGCCCGCGTGGTGGAGCTCGACCTCGCCGCGCTCGACGACGAGGCGGTCGTCGGCGGTGAGGACCTCGAGCGGCGCCGCGTCGGCGAGGACCACGAGGCGCCCGCGCGTGAGCTCGACCTGGGCGAGCTGCTCGGCGTCGGACTTGGTCGTCGGCAGACGCAGGCGGCTGTCTTCGTCGAGGCGCAGGCGCTGACCGCCGCCGAGCTCGAGCTCGACTCGGGTCCCGCGGGGCAGCTCCAGCCACTGACCGGCGTGGACCGTCGCGCCCTCGCCCAAGAACGCGCCCTCGGGTAGATCCGGCGAGCCGACCCCCCGGCTGCCGCGGATCTTGGTGATCTTTCCGACCTCGGCGGCCTGCTCCGCGGTCCCGGGATCAGCTTCGCCCTCGGCCGCCCCTGCGTCCGGTTGGCGCTGACAGCCAAGCGGGGCCGACAAGGGGAGGGCGAGGGCGAGGAGGAGGCTGGGGCCTCGGAGGATGGTGCGGGCGCGGGGGGTCTCGGGCATTGTTGGAGCTCTCTCGTGCAGGGGCGGCGCGTCGCGGCCGAACGCCAGGTCGCGGTGACGACTTTCAGGCGATTTTGGCCCGTTTTGGGCCGACGACTGGATCAGCTGCGCGGTTTCGCGCAGCTCAATCCACCTCAATCCACGTCGCGCAGCTCGAGCGCCGGATCGGCGCCAGCTGGCGGCAAGTTCTGCCGCGGTCGCGCGTCCCCCCGCCGCGTCGGCCCGGGCGTGTTGTACGGCCGCCCGAGCACGCGCTGCATCAGCGTCCGCGTCCGCCACGAGAGATAGGTGCTGACAAAGGTCGGCACGAGCTCGGGATCGAAGTAGGGGTTGGGCAGATCCCCGAGGCGCACGAGGGCGAGGACCTGTTCGGCGACGCTGACCGGGCAGCCGGTCAGGTGGATGAAGTGCCCGCGTCGCAGCACCCGCATGTCGCGGTAGACGCTGGCGATCTTGACGAAGATGTCCTGGTCGCGGGCGTCGAGGGGGCTCATGCCGCTGCGGTCGCGAAACAAGCTGTCGATCGAGACCACGCCCGCGTCGCCGAGCGGGCCGCGGTACTCGGCGCAGTCGCCCATGAAGATGACCTTCTCGCCGGGCGCGACGTCGAGGGGCTGGTCCCACTTGCCGAACACCACGTGGGTCCGCGGGATCTTGTCGCTCGCGGCCGCGTCGTAGATCCGGAGGATCTCGATCGCCTCCTCGAAGGCCCCGGGGCACCCGCCCCAGCAGTAGTCGCTGCCGCCCTCGGCCTTCGACGGCCCCGGCGGCGTGCCCCCGTAGGCGCGGATGTTGGTGTCTTTGAAGTACTCCTCGACCCGGATCCGCCCGACGCGAAAGCCCTTCGCGCGCCGCTGGGCGTCGGCGAGGCTGACGTCGCCGTCGAGGGTGATCTCGCTGAGCTCGACGGGGCCGAAGCCGCGCTCGTAGGCGAGACGGATGTGATCGACCGAGAGGGGATCCAACCCGATGATCCGACAGCAGACCGCGTCGACGGCGACCTGGTTGTCGGCCATGATCACGAGGCCCAGATCAAAGGGGATCGGGGTCAGCATTCGGCCCTCGCCAGCCGTGATCGCGTCGATCGCGATGAACTGCGGCTGGATCACGTACTGGAGATCCGCGACCTTCTCGTCGAGCTGGTAGTGGTGGTCGAGGAGCCGGTGGCGGTCGTCCTGGATCCCGATGTAGGACTTGAGGCTGAAGGTCACCGTGGTCCAGGGGTGGGCCTTGAACTTCGGGCAATTGACGAAGAAGTCGGCCTCGGCCACGACCTTGGGCGTGTAGAGGCTGTCGCGGAGGCGGCTCGGGTGGTAGAGCGGGATCTCGACCTGGGTGACCTCTTCGAAGTGGACCAGATCCACGCCCGCGCGCCTGGCCATCTCGCGGTAGCCGCCCTCGCCGAACGCGAGGCGCGTGGGCATGGTGATGCCCGAGCGCTCGCCGACCTGCAGGGTCCGGAGCTCGCCCTCGTCGCGGTCACGCAGGGCCCCGAGCACGCCCTCGACTAGCTCGGGGCGGGTGTATGCGTGGGGGAAGCGTGGGCCCGAGGCGACGACGTTGGGCTTGAGCAGGGTCTGGCCGTGGGGGCGCAGGCCGAGGCGCTCGAGGCCGTCGCGGGCGATGCTGCGGATCCGCGCGACGTCGTACTCGCGGCAGTCACGGAGGATCACCGTGGGTCGCTCGGCGGGGGGCGCAGGCGTCATGGGATCAGGCTAACATTGCGGGGGAGGACGCAGAGCTCGTCGCGCCCAGAGTTGCCTTCTGTAAGGTGCTGGGTCGAATCCAGCCGGCTCCACCTCCTCAAACGACGAGCGGGCAGCTCCGGAAACTCCGGAAGCTGCCCGCGGGAGTGAGCAGTCCGTTCCGCTCAGGTCGAGGGCGGGCAGTCCTTGTCGGGCTGGAGGATGATGTCGGGAATGAACGGCGTCATGTTCATCATCGTCGACGCCGCGCCGGTCAGCTCGGTGGAGCTGAGCACGTACTCGTCGTAGTCGTCGGTGATGTAGTAGCGCAGCGTGCCGCCCCGGGTCTGGTAGGTCTCGGTCGTCTCGTCGTCCGGCGTCACGTCGATCTCCCAGTTGCCGCTGGTGTACTCGATGTCGATGAGGACCTGGCTGAGCGTGCCGAAGTAGATGTTCAGCGAATTGTCGGTCAGCGTGAGCCCGCCGGTGGGGTCCACGATGTAGACGTCGCCGGTCGTGACGTCGATCTCGAGGGCGATGACTGCTGTCTCGCAGGGCGGATCATCGTCGTCGTCGCCGGCGGCGATTGGGGTCGGCTGGTCGCTCGTCAGCGGCGCAGCGGTGCTGACCGCGGGGACGGCCAGGGCTGCGAAGAGACCCAATAGGGCCAGCCGTCGAGGTAGGTTGTGGGTGTTTTTGATTGTGATGTTCATGGTGTGTCCGTGTTCTATCGACACCGGGCGCGCTGCCCAGTGAAATGTGCTCTGTCTAGCTACCAATCTAATGCGTCGATGCGCCGGCCGAGATGTCGGCGTCCACTAAGCTCAATCCCAACGCTGCACGCTCGGCGACATCGATGTCGAGGTGCTCAATCCACGTTTCGATTTGCTCGGGTGTAAATGGCGTGGAGCTCCGCGCCTGCTGAAGACGCGTGAGCATGACCGGCTGGAGCTCCCCGCGTCGATGCGCGATCAGGGCGCGGAGCAGGGCGTAGCTCAGATCGTGACCGCCGAGGGCTTTGGGCTCGAGTTCGTCGAGCTGGGCCAATTCGGCGTCCGCAAGCTTCGTCTGACCACGGCGCAATGCGAGCTCTGTGCTTTGCAGGCAAGCCGCGACGAATTCTGGCGAGCCGTGCGCGCGAGGAAGCAGCGCATCGAGCTCTTCGTCGGCGTCGTCGAGCCTGCCGAGCGCGAGCAGCAGCGTCGCGATTTGACTGCGCAGCCTCAGCACGCCGAGGTTGTTCGGTCCATAGTTGGGCTCCCAGGCTGCGAGCGCAATACGTGCCTGCGCGAGCGCCATTTCATTGTCGCCACGGATCCCGTAGACGGTCGCGAGCAAATGGGCCGTGTCGCCATGATCTCGATGACCGCGAGGCAGGATCTGTGCTTGGATCGAGGCGAGCGCGCGCGCGTGAGACTCGGCGGCGTCGAGGTCGTGGCGTTGCAAGGCCAGCTTCCCCAGGAGTAGTTCGGCCTTGGCGAGATCGCGGTGAGGGCGGCCGTGGGTCTGCGTCCAGATCTGGGCAGCTTGCTCGAGTAGTTCGACGACTTCTTCGTTGTCGGGGTCAGAGCGGCGCAGCGTGACGGCGAGATCGTAGAGCAAGGTCGCCGTCTGCGGGTGCTGCGGTCCGTAAGCGCGGTTGGCGGCTTGAACGGCTGAGCGCGAGAGCGCGATGGCCTCTGTGAGGTCGCGGGTCGAGACCAAGCGAGCCAGGTTGGATTGGTAGCTGGGCAGCTCGGGGGCGCTGGCCTCGTCCTCCTCCGCCTGTGCGATCGCTGCCCGGTACGCCAGCTCGGCCCCAACCACATCGCCACGCAGCTCCGAGAGCTGCCCCCGCGCAAACGCCAGCCGAGCCTGCGCCCGGGCCGAGGCCTCGACGCGGTCATTGGCGACTTCGGCTCGGCGCAGCTGCGCAGCCCCGGCCTCGGCGTCGTCGAGCTCGCTGAGCGAGCGCAGGGCGAGCTCCGTCCACAGATCCGCCGCCAAGTAGTCGTGATGGTTGCGCTCCGCCTCATCGATGGCTTCTTGCATGCGCTCGGTGCCACGCACGAGCGAGCCACCCACGATCTCCGCCTTGGCCAGCTCGCCGAGGGCCTCGGCAACAAGCGGCCCATACCCGAGCTCGCCAGCCGCCCGCTCGGTCTGCTCCGCCAGCGTCAGGCCCTCATCCACGCGCCCAAGCAGCCGCAGCTCCTGGGCCCGCACCACTTCACGCCGGAGGACCTCGACCTCATCGGCGATGGCCAAGGGCGGCGGCTTGACCCCGAGCAAGGCCAGCTCGTCCTCGCACGCCGCGGCGGCTGGGAGCTCGGCGACGGCCTCGACCGCCGCTGCGAGACCACCTGCGCTGCTACCGGGCGCGAGCAGGAGCTCGACCAGGTCTTGAACTTGCTGGCGCTGCCGAGTCAGGCAGGCGCTCTGCAATCGGCTGAGCTCGGGGTCGACGCGCAGCTCGGCGCTCTCGCGGCAGACTTGCTCGCGCTCGCCGACCCAGCTACTCGCCCAACGGTCGAGGCCAGCGAGGACCCGCTCGCGGCTCTCGACGGCGTGGCCCGCCTCGACGTCGCCGCCTCCGAGGCTGGCGAGCCCGCGCTCGAGCGCGGTCCGTCGCTCGTTGTCCCAGGTTCCTTCGAGTTCGCGCTCGACGGCCGCGCAGGGGTCGACCGCAGGCTCGCGGGTCAGGACCAGCGCGCCCACGGTCACGGCCACGGCGGCGGTCGCCGAGCCGAACCAGGCCAGCCGTCGCCGCCGCCGCGTGACCCCGTCGAGGGCCTCGAGCAGCGCGCCCATGTCGGGCCAGCGCGCCTCGGGATCTTTGCTCAACCCGCGCCGGATGATCCGCCACAGCCCGACGGGCGGCCGCGCGCGGCCGCGATGGCTCGGCGGGGTCGGGATCCCGCGTCCGAGATCGCGGAGGCGCGCGCTCGAGCTCGCGACCGAGAAGGGCGGCGCGTTCCACAGGGCCTCGTAGAGGGCGACGCAAAACGCGAACTGATCACTGCGCGCGTCGACCTGCTCGCCGAGGAGCTGCTCGAGGGGCATGTAGCGGATCGTCCCCCGGATCGCCCCGGTCACGCTCAGGCGCATGTCGGCGCTCAGCTCTCGACCCGCTCCGTCGTCGAGGAAGGGCCGCCGCTCCTCGCCCGCGAGGGCCAGGCCGAAGTCGGCCACGCGCACGCTGCCGTCGGCGCTGAGCAGGACATTGTCGGGCTTGAAGTCGCGGTGGACGAGGCCGGCCTCGTGGGCCGCCGCGAGGCCGCGACCGGCGGCCAAGAAGCGCTCGAGCACCGCCCGCCAGGGCCGTGGCTGCTCGGCCAACCACACGCTCACGGTCTCGCCGTCGACGAACTCCATGGCCACGAAGGTGCGCTGCTCGTGCTCACCGACCTCGTAGACCTGCACGACGTTGGCGTGAGACAGCCGCGCAAGCGCCCGGGCCTCGCGGCGCAGCCGCTCCTGGTCGCGCTCGTTGGCCGAGCTGCCCAGGACCCGCTTGATCGCGACCTGACGGCCGAGGTCGTCGTCGTGGGCCAGATAGACCTCGCCCATCCCGCCGACGCCGAGGCGCCGCTGGATCCGGTAGCGTCCGATCTGCGCTGGCTTGCCGCGGCCAAACAGCTTCCGGCGCGCGTTGCTGATGACCCGACGGTGCTCGAAGCTGGCCTTGCGCGGGATCGCAGCGAACACCGCGTCGTCGTCGGCGCTGTCGCGCTCGACGTCGTCGACGGTCGGCGTGTCGAGGCGCATGTGTTCGTCGGTGACCTCACCGTTGAGCTGCTGCGGCTGGGTCGCTCGCTCACTCATGCGCGCCCCCTGCTGCCATCGGCGCAGCTGCAGCACCTCTCCCATGTTCACGTCGGCCATCAGGTTTCCTTGCTCGATGGTCCAAGTGCACGGCAGCCATGATTGTCTCAATTTATTTTAATGTTTTTTCGGATCAGCCCCAAAACGGTCGTCGAGACCATCTAGAGGCCGATCTGACTCGTGTGTGGCCCTGGCAGCCCTCGCTCCCCGGCGAAGGCGCCTGGGTCGGGGCGAGTCCGCGCGTGCGCCAGCTGCGCCTCGCGTGTCCTGCGGTTGGCGTGCGTAACACGGCGCGATATCGCCCTATGCTTGCCACCCGTGAGAGTGTTCCTCCATATGAGCCAGGAGGCGCTAGCAGCCCGTGGTGCAATGCATCGTGTCGCCTCGCGCCGGAATGTTCGCCGAGGGCGCGAAGCCAAAACGCCGATGTACCGGGCGTACTGCAAGTTTTGGCGACAAAGCCCTCGGCGAAAAGGCCAAGCGAGGCGGCGCGAGGGATTGCACCACGGGCTGCTAGCTCAGCGGCCGGTCGAGCAGCGGCCCGAGCCGCCCGCGCAGGCGCGCGGCCCAGCCGTCGAGGCCCTCCAAGGTGCTGCGGAGCAGGTCGGGCGAGGCCGCGATCGCGGCCATGGTCTTGCCGAGCTGCTCGCGCGCGCGCTCCAACCGGCTCCGGGCCGTCGACGCTGGGATGTCCATGACCGCGGCGATCTCGACGCCCTTGAGGCCCTCCCAGTAGAACAGCTCGAGGATCACCTGATCGTCGATCGACAGCCGCCGCAGGGCCTCGAGCAGGAGCCGCTGCTCTTGGCGGTCCCCGGCGATGGTGCTCGGCCCGGGGAGCAGCGTGGCCATGGAGTCGACGTGGGGGTTGACCTGCCGATCACGGATCAGCCCGCGTAGATGCTCGCGCAGGACGTTGCGGGCGATGCCGAGCACGAAGGCGCGAAAGGCCACGCCTTCGCGGATCCGCTCCCGGCCCTCGATCATGCGCAGGAAGGTCGACTGGATCAGATCGTCGACGCCCTCGGGGAGCTTGTTCTCGAAGAAGCGGGCGACGGCGTCGGCGTGGCGATTGAACAGGCGCTCGCCCGCTCGGTCGTCACCGCCTCGCCACGCCTCGAGCAGGCCGGCGTCGAGTTCCCAGTCTCCGGGCACGTCGCGCGATGGTAGCAAGTCGCGAGCCGTCGCGAACCACCGTGGTGGCCCGTCAGCGGGGAGGGGTCCAGCCCTCAGACCGCCGCCGGGATCTTTGGGGTGTCGAGCTTGGCGAGGGCCGCGTCGATGTCGGACTGGCTCAGGGCGTGCTTTTGCAGCTTGCCGTCGAAGTAGTCCTGGTACGCGGCCATGTCGAAGTGGCCGTGACCGCAGAGGTTGAACAGGATCACCCGGGCCTCGCCGGCCTCCTTGGCCTCGTTGGCCTGGCGGATCGCGGCGGCGACCCCATGGTTGGCCTCCGGCGCGGGGATGATGCCCTCGGCCCGGGCGAAGGTCACGCCGGCCTCGAAGGTCTCGAGCTGGTCGATCGCCTGGGCCTCGATGACCCCGTCGCGCAAGAGCTGGCTGACGAGGGCGCCCGCGCCGTGATAGCGGAGGCCGCCCGCGTGGATCTTGGCCGGGACGAAGGTGTGGCCGAGGGTGTACATCGGCAGCAGCGGCGTCATGCCGACCGCGTCGCCGAAGTCGTAGCGAAACACGCCGCGGGTCAACTTCGGGCAGCTCGCCGGCTCGCAGGCGATCGCCCGGATCTTCGCGCCCTCGCTGAGCTTGCGGTGAAGAAAGGGGAACGCGAGCCCGGCGAAGTTCGAGCCGCCGCCGAAGGGCGCGATCACGACCGCGGGCAGATCCTCGCCGGCCTTCTCGAGCTGCTTGATCGCCTCCTGGCCGATGATCGTCTGGTGGAGCAGGACATGGTTGAGCACGCTGCCGAGGCTGTAGCGGGTGCCCTCGTCGGCGACGGCGCGCTCGACCGCCTCGGAGATCGCGATGCCGAGGCTGCCCGGGCTGTCGGGAGCTTCGGCGAGGATCTTGCGGCCGGCCTGGGTCCGCTCGCTGGGGGAGGGGATGACCTCGGCGCCCCAGGTGTTCATCATTAGCTTGCGATAGGGCTTTTGGTCGTAGCTGATGCGGA
Organism: Enhygromyxa salina; assembly: GCF_002994615.1. Lineage (GTDB taxonomy): Bacteria > Myxococcota_A > Polyangia > Nannocystales > Nannocystaceae > Plesiocystis > Plesiocystis salina_A. The sequence continues at coordinate 12,126 of NZ_PVNK01000044.1, forward strand.
CCATGTAGACCTCGCACTCGAGCCCGAACATCTGACACGCGAAGGCCAGGGCGCTGCCCCACTGGCCGGCGCCGGTCTCGGTCGTGATCTTCGTGACGCCCTGCTCGGCGTTGTAGTAGGCCTGAGCGATCGCGGTGTTGGGCTTGTGCGAGCCCGAGGGGCTGCCGCCCTCGTACTTGTAATAGATGCGCGCGGGCGTATCGAGGGCGCGCTCGAGGTTGTGCGCGCGAAACAGCGGCGTCGGTCGCCACAGGGTGTAGGCCTCGCGGACGCGCTCGGGGATCTCGATGAAGCGCTCGACCGAGACCTCCTGCTCGATCAGCTTCATCGGGAACAGCGGCGCGAGCATCTCCGGGCCGATCGGCTCCCGGGTCCCGGGGTTCAGCGGCGGCAGCGGCGGAGTGGGCATGTCCGCGGCGACGTTGTACCAGTGGGTCGGGATCTCGGCTTCACTGAGGGTGATCTTGCGTTGTTTGGTCATCGCGGTCCCAATGGCTCTTGTTCTATCACGCCGGGCCCTTTTGCGGACGCCGGGCGCGTGGCAGGCTGGTGTGAGCGTGACTGAAGCGAACACCCACCTCGAGATCGACGCCAGCTTGTGCGGTGAGATCGTCGTGCTCGGCGAGGGCACGGCACAGGTCGAGCTGCGCACCGACCCACGCATGGCGGCCGACGAGCGCGGCCTCGTCCACGGCGGCTTCGTGTTCGGCGCGGCCGACTACGCGGCGATGCTCGCGGTCAACGATCCCAACGTGGTCTTGGGCGCAGCCAAGGTCATGTTCACGGCTCCGGTCCGCGTCGGCGAGCGCGTCCTCGTCCGCGCGAGCGTCCGGGCCCAAAAGGGCCGCAAGCACGAGGCCGACGTGGAGGCTCACGTCGGCACGACCCGGGTGTTCAACGGCACCTTCAGCTGCTTCGTACTCGACAACCACGTGCTGGACGGCAAATGACAATGAGTGAGATGGACGGCGGACAGATCATCGCGAGCGTGCTCGAGCGCCAAGGCGTGCGGCAGCTCTACACCCTCTGCGGCGGGCACATCTCGCCGATCCTGGTCGCCTCGAAGCAGCTCGGGATCCAGATCATCGACGTCCGCGACGAGGCCAGCGCCGTGTTCGCGGCCGACGCGACCGCGCGGATGACCGGGATCCCCGGCGTCGCGGCGGTCACGGCCGGGCCGGGCCTGACCAACACGATCACCGCCGTCAAGAACGCGCAGCTGGCCGAGTCGCCGGTCGTGATCCTCGGCGGCGCGACGGCGACGGTGCTCGAGGGCCGCGGCTCGCTCCAAGACATCGACCAGGTCGCCCTCATGCAGCCCCACGTCAAGCAGGTGTTCACGCCCCGAGCGGTGCGCCAGCTGGTCCCGACCCTCGAGGGCGCGTTTCGGATCGCGCGCGAGGGCGTGCCCGGGCCGGTGTTCGTCGAGGCCCCGGTCGACCTGCTCTACCCCGAGGCGACCGTGCGCGAGTGGTACATCGATCAGGGCGGGGTCAAGGAGCCCAAGAACCTGGTCGGCTACGCGACCCGGGCCTACCTCGAGCAGCACCTCGCGCGGCAGTTTTGGGGCGCGCCCGGACCCAAGGCCCACGCGCCCGAGGTCATCCCGATGATGGAGGCCGGTCGGCGCGAGGTCGAGAAGGTCGCGGGCTGGATCCGCGGGGCCAAGCGCCCGGTGTTCGTGGTCGGCAGCCAGACGGTCTCGGTCGCGGCCGAGGTCCCGGCGATCGCGGGCGCGCTCGAGTCGATCGGCGCGCCCGTGTGGCTGGCCGGCGGCGCCCGGGGCCTGCTCGGGCGCGAGCACTCGCTGCAGTATCGCCACAAGCGGACCAAGGCGCTCAAGGCCGCCGACGTCGTGGTCGTGTTCGGCTTCCCGCTCGACTTTCGCCTCGGCTACGGGCGCTCGATCGGGAGCAAGGCCAAGCTCGCAACGGTCAACCTCGGCGTCGAGGCGCTGTCGATGAACCGCAAGCCGACGCTCGGCGTCCACGCCCACCCCGGCCGCTTCATCACCCAGCTCGCCGCGAGCCTCGACGGGGTCGACGCCGGGCGCTGGCAGCCGTGGTTTGGCGAGCTGAGCGAGCGCGAGGACGCCCGCAACGCCGAGATCGTCGAGCAGGGCAAGGCCGAGCTCGACGGCGTCAACCCGATCGATCTGTTCTTGCAGCTCGAAGAGCTGATGGCCGAAGACAGCGTGCTCGTCGTCGACGGCGGAGACTTCGTCGCAACCGCGGCCTACATCGTCCGCCCGCGCAAGCCGCTGTCGTGGCTCGACCCTGGGGTGTTCGGCACGCTCGGGGTCGGCGGCGGGTTTGCGGTTGCGAGCTGCGCCGTCCGGCCCGAGGCCGAGGTCTGGCTGATCTACGGCGACGGCTCCTCGGGCTACTCGCTGGCCGAGATCGACACCTGCGTGCGCCGGGGGCTGGCCCCGATCGCGCTGATCGGCAACGACGGCTCGTGGCAGCAGATCGCCCGCGACCAGGTCGAGATCCTCGGTGACGCCTGCGGGACCGAGCTGCGGCGCACGGCCTACCACACGGTCGTCGAGGGCTACGGCGGGCGCGGGCTGCTGCTCGATGATCCGGCCAAGATCGGCGAGACCCTGCGCGAGGCCCAGGCGATCGCCAAGGCCGGGACGCCGGTCGCGATCAACGTGATGATCGGGAAGACCGATTTTCGCAAGGGCTCGCTCTCGATGTGAGCCCCGGGCCGTCGCCACGCGACTTCAAGCGCGCGAGGAGGGCGTCGAGCTCGTCTCCTACCCGTCCGGGCGCTCGACAAGAACTTGCTCGCTCGCCAGACTGGAGCGCATGAGCTCGCCTGTGACCCGCCTCGTCTTTTCGCTGCCGATCCTCGGTCTCGCGCTCACGGCTTGCCCGGGGACCGCGGCCGACGGCGAGTCGGGCACGAGTGAGTCGGGCACGAGCGCGAGCGGCGAGTCGGGGACCGAGACCACGACCACGACCGCGACCGAGACCGAGACCGCTGAGACCGCGGACACCGAGACCGGCACCGACACCGACGACGACCCGCCTCGGCCCGCGCGCCTGGTCATGACCTCCGACTGGCGGGCCAAGCGGGTCTCGCTGCTCGACTACGGCGCGCTGCGTGACGGCGCGGCGACCCGGGACGAGGCCCTGTGGAAGACGATCGAGCTCGACGCCTACGAGCCTGGCCCGCTCGAGGCCGAGCTGACCCCCGATGGGACCCGGGCGGTGATTGCGCTTGGTCCGGGCTTCTTCGCCGGGCCTGTTGGGGGCCTCGCGGGCGCGGGGGAGGGCACGGTGCCCGAGGGCGGCGGTCTGCTGATCGTCGACGTCGACGAGGCCACGGTCCTCGCCGAGCTCGACCTGGCGCAGTACCCGATGGGCGTTGCGATCACCGACGACTCGAGCGCGGCGTGGACCGCCAACTACGGCGGCAACGGGCAGTCGGGCACGACGATCAGCCACATCGATCTGAATTCGCTGTCGATCGTCGAGGAGTACGAGGTCGGCCCCAGCCCCGAGCAGCTCGACCTCGACGGTGAGCTGGCGATCGTCAACACCGCGGGCGACGGCTCGGTCCGGCTGTTCGGGATCGGTGACCCGCTCGGGACGATGTCGGCGCCCGCGGTCGTGTCCAACGATCCCTCGTGGGTGTTGTTTGTCGGGCCCGGAGATACGCGGGCGATCGCGGTCAACTCGGTCGGCGCGCCGGGCTACTCGTTGCTCGACATCGCCGACCCCTCGACACCGACCGTGCTCGAGTCGATCGAGGTCGTCGGCATCCCCTATGCCGCCGCGCGCGGGACCACGGACACGCAGATCATCCTGTCGGTGCTCGTGGGCACCCAGACCCACCTCCTGCGCTACGACAGCGCGACCGGGGAGCTCCTCGATCAGATCGAGATCGATGCGATGGGCTTCCCGCTCGGCATCGTGTTCGAGCCCGCCGACGAGCTCGCGCTCGTGCCGATCCCGGGCGCGAACGTGCTCGTCGTCGCCGACTTCGGGGCGGGCGACTACCGCGAGCTCCCCTGGCAAGGTGAGGCCGGGCCGACCTACGTCGCGATCGAGTAGCGCGGTGGTCGAGGGGTCGTGTCGAGGGTCGAGGAGCTCCGCGCGCGCTGGGGTCCTACGGACGACTCGCGGGGGCAGGGGTCCGAGGGCGTTGAGGTCGGCGCAGGGTCAATCCCGAGATGAGCAGCACGAGGGCGGCGACGCCGAGCACGGCGTCGTCTTCTTGGGCCATGGAGCAGCTGCCAGACTTGTCGCCGCCCTGCTTAGCTTCTTTGGCGTTGTCGCTCTTGTCGCCTTTGGTCTCGGGCTTGGTCTCGGGCTTGGTCTCGGGCTTGGTCTCGGGCTTGTCCTCGACGGGGCGGGGCGGGGGCCGGTCGGCGAGCGCGGCCGCGGAGCTGCCAGCGATGAGAAGAAAGGTGGCCAGGGTGGCGAGCTTGCGCATCACCGCGAGCATAGCGAAAGCTCGCTCCGGTTGGGGTGTGGTCGACCGCAGCCCCAGCCGAGCAGGCGCTCAGGTGGGCCGCGCCCTCGCGCTTCGACGGCCGCTCACGATCAGCAGCCCGGCCGCGATCAGCTCGAGCGAGCCATGGCAGCGAGCGACGCGCAGGTAGCCCGCGCGGGCCTCGGCGAGGTCGAGACAGGCCCACAGCGCCACCGCAGCGGCGCCGAGGGTGAACAACCCCAAGACCCACGGCCCGAGCTCGGCCGACAGGGCCCGATAGCTGGCTCGGAAGGTGCGGGGGGTCGGCTGGCCGCGGTCGTCTTCGGGGATCAGCCGAAGCCACACGCCGTAGTGAACCGACTGCGCGAAGCAGTAGAGCAACACCAGGCGCAGTCCCCAGGGCCCGTCGACGCCGGGCGCCAAGGTCGCTAGGTGGGTCCGCGCGTCGAGGCCCTCGGGCAGCCCGGCCGCGAGCGCCGACGACCACGCGAAGTCGCCGAGGCCGAGGCTCAGCCCGACGCTGGCGAGCACGAAGGCCGCCAGGACCCAAACGTGGCGCCCGGTCGTGCGCGCTCGCCAGGCGGCCCACAGCGCGACGGCGACGAAGTTGTGGGCGTGGGCGAAGATCAGATCGGCGGTCGAGCCGATCGCCCTGACGCCGGCTGCGAGCGCCAGCGCGCCGCCGACGACCGCCGCCCGCCGGAGCCCGGCGCCGCGATCGACAGGGCACCAGATCGCGCTCGCGGCCACGCCGAGCAGCCCATACTCGAGCGGGGCACCGCAGGCCATCGCCAGCAGCGGGAGCCCGGCCGTCACCCACAGCGCGCGCTCGCGGTGCCAGCCCGGGCGGACGACGCAGTAGCGCAGATCTGCGAGGAGGTGGGGGACCCCGAGCACGATGGGGCCGAGCGCGAGCAGCCACAGGGGCGCGATGAGGCTCAGGCTCAGCGCGAGGAGGACCGCCGACACACCGACCGCGGCGACCCGTAGCTCTCGCTCGCCGACGAGTCGGCTCGAGATTGGCATCATCGCTCGCAGCACGCGGACGCGCGCTCGATCGAGCGGGACCAGGACGCGCTCGATGGCGTCGCCAGGGGCGCGCAGCGCTGCGGGCACGGCCTGAGTCATGGCCCGGATGATACCCCCCGAAGCGGGTCCCCTGTGCCTGAAGTTCCTGGCAAAGCTCCAGCCCGAGGGGACCAGGCTCTCTCCTGGCCGGGGAGGCCAGCCATGTCCCCTGGACTCATTGAAGTTTCTTCGTTCCAGGGGACCCGCGCCTGGTGGAGGTTGTCGCGGAACTCGATTGGTTGAATCCGCCTGGTCTGATCACGAGATACGGTAAATTGAGAAACTCATGAATGTCTCGACGGTGGACCGCTGCGGCTCGCAAAGACGAGCGACTGGTGTCGATGGCTCAGCGAGCCCGAAGCTCGGTGTGACGCGCCTGTTTCGGTGGGTCCTCCGCGGCGCTCGATTTCGTCCAGACGCGACGGGCGCGGGCGACGGGGGGCTGGGGTGTCACGGCGCGCTTCGCTGGCGCGGACACTGACGGACTTCCTGCACCCACCGGCATAGCCAGGATGGTCATGGCCGCGCACACCTTGCGCACCCGACCAATCACGCGCAGGCCTATTCTCTCATCGCGTATGGCGAGCGTGGTTCGGGCGTGGCTGCGCATGGATCACCCGACCCACTCGACCCACTCGACCCAAGCGAGCTGGGCCACGCGTGGACAGCACGCAGCGATCAACTCTCAACGTATATCCTTGCCCGCATGCCCCTGACCTCCGCCGAAATTGCCAAGCTCGAAGAGCCTCGTCAGGCCAAGATCCTCGCCGACTCGACCCCGACCGTGCGGCCCTTCGCCGGTGGGGTGATGGGCTTTCACGAGCCGGGCTCGTGGCAAAACCAAGCTTGCGGTGTCGGCCTCGAAGGTCCCGTCAGCGACGACGAGATCGACGCGATGATCGACTTCTACGAGTCGCGCGGGGTCGAGGCGCGGGTCGAGCTCTCGCCCTTCGCCCACGAGACCCTGGTCGCGGGGCTGGCTGCGCGCGGGTTCGTGGTCCGCGAGTTCGAGAACGTGCTCGCCCGAGAGCTGCCGCCGGGCGAGGAGCTCGAGGGCGCGCTGCCCTTCGGGCGTCCAGCTGGGCTGGAGCTCACGCGGATCGCCTCGTCGGACCACGACTCGCTCGAGCTCGCGTCCCGCCTCACGCTGAGTGGGTTCTTCCCCGACGGCCAGATCCCCAAGTCGATGCTCGACGCGTGCAGGCGGACGCTGGCGCTCGAGTCGACCCTCGTGTACCTGGCCACGATCGACGGTCAGCCGATCGCCGTGGGCTCGGTCGGCGTCGGCGGCCGGGTTGGGAGCCTGATGGGGGTGTCAACGCTGCCCGGCTTTCGTCGCCGCGGTGTCCAGCAGACGCTGATGGTCACGCGCCTGCTCGACGTGCGCGAGCGCGGCTGCGTGCTCGCCACGATCGGCTCGCGGCCGGGGATCGCTACCGAGCGCAACGCCATGCGCGTGGGCTTTGTGATGGCCTACACCAAGGTCACGGTCGGTCGGCCCCTGGCGCGCGAAGCGGGCCTCGGCGCGCCGTAGAGCGAGGCGTCGGGCTCGGCTCAGTGCTTTCGGTAGTCGAGCTTGGTCCGCTCGGGCGTGGCGAGGAACGCCGCCTCGTCGGAGACCACGGCCTTTCGCTGCTTCTCGATCGCGTCGATGAAGTAGACGAAGTCGAGCTGCGCGGCGGCGGTCCCCCGCTCGGTCACGAATTGCCGGGCGAGGTCGTTGGCCGGCAGGGTCGGGCGCCCGGCGACCTCGACGAGGTCGAGGTCGAGGCCGTCCTTGCCCGCGGCCGGTCGATAGGCGCGCCAGACCAGCTCCGTACACACGAGCGCGTGGTCCGTGGCGAAGTCGAAGTCGAAGTCGTAGGGCCGATCGAGGTACGAGAACGCGTCGACGATCGCCTGGGCCTTGGCCTTCTTGGACAGCCGGGGCCGGAGCGCGGCGAGGTAGTCGCCGCTGGCGTGGGCCATGGTGTTGAACACCACGCCCTCACTGATCGCCTCGATCACGCGATAGGGCTGGCCGTGATCGTCGAAGGAGTAGCGAAGCCAGCGCGAGGGCCAGCGACGCCCGATGTAGGTCGGCAGGTCGATGGCTTCGCCGCTCTGCTCGCGGACCCAGGCCTCGACCTCGGGGTCATCGAAGTAGGCGGTGAATTCCTCGGGCGTGCCGATGTAGAGGATCGCGTGGGGCCAAAAGCCCGGCAAGCCGACGTTGCTGACGTACCAGTTCTTGCGTGAGAGCAAGATGTCGCCGGGCTCGAGCTGGGCGACGGCCTCGTCTTGTAGCTGCTCGTCGATCAGATACCAATTGACCCGGCGCACGCGGGTGTCGCCCATCCACTCGGCGACGCCCTTTTGGGCCGGGTACCAGACCCGTCGGACGCCGCGCTGGAGCAGCTCGGCGTCGCTGCCGATCGACGTGGTCCCGGCCGAGAGCACGCCGAAGCCCTCGATCAGCACGAGGTGGCGCTCGACCCGATCCCACAGCCACGCGTAGCCGATCGCGCGGGCTTCGGCGCGGCCGTTCATGGCCTGTTCGAGCCAGCGCAGGTACTGCTTGCCCGCGATCACCCGGGTCGCGTCGCGGGCCCCCTGGAGCTGCTGACGAAAGCTGGAGTAGGAGTCCTCGCCGAGGCCGCGGTCTCGGTGGGGGGCGTCGAGGTATTTGACGACGTTGCGATTTTGCTCGATCAAGAGGACCAGGCGCGTGGCCTTTTCGTAGAGCGCGAGCTCGGACGCGAAGGTCAGCAAGAAGCTGCGCAGGTGACGGCTGCGCTGGGCTCGCGAGGGGTCGAAGCGGTACCAGTCCTCGTAGAAGATCCGGATCTGATCGAGGGCGAAGGAGTAGGCGTAGATCGCCTCCCAGGCGTCGAGGACCAGGCGCTCCTCGTCGGAGCTCAGGACCGCGTCGGTCTCGAACAGCTCGGGCCGGGCCTCGAGCAGGACCAGGTAGCGCTCGAGGCCAGCGTCGAACTCGTGGTAGGCCTTGCTGTCGAGGAGGTAGGTCTCGTCGAAGTCGTCGCGCGAGAGCTCGGTCAAGGGGCTGGGCTGCTGGACCCAAAACAGGGCCAGGCGCCCGAAGCCAGCCGCGAACGCGAGCGCGGTCGCGGCCAGGATCCGGCGTCGGACCACGCGGCCCTCGGGCGTGCGGCGAAAGGCCTTGCCCTGCAGCGCGCGGCCGCCCGCGATCGCGATGAGCGCGAAGGCGCCGACGATCAACAGCAGCGAGAGCATCGAGGGCAGCCACGGGGTACCGCGGTCGGCCAGGTAGAAGCCCAGGGCCGCGCCGACGCACGCGGGGAAGGTCCAGACCCCCACGCGGTGGACGACGAGGCCGATCTTTGCGTGGCGCGGATCGACGCCGTCAGGTTCCAGGTGGGGCACGCGCGGCGACTCTACCCTGGGGGCTGGCAGAGATCTTGGCCGCATTCATGGCGTTTCGCTCGCGCGGCCAGAATAACCTAGACTCGGCCTCAGATGGCCAAGATCTCGAAGAAGGAAGCGCTCGATTTCCACACCCAAGGACGCCCCGGAAAGATCGCCGTCGTCCCGACCAAGCCGCTGACCAGCCAGCGCGATCTGTCGCTCGCGTACTCGCCCGGCGTCGCCGAGCCCTGCCTCGAGATCGCCGAGGATCCGACCAAGGTCAACCTCTACACCGCGCGGGCCAACCTCGTCGCGGTCATCACCGACGGGACCGCGGTCCTCGGGCTCGGCGACATCGGCCCGCTCGCGTCCAAGCCGGTCATGGAGGGCAAGGGCGTGCTGTTCAAGAAGTTCGCCGACATCGACGTGTTCGACCTCGAGCTCGACGCCAAGAACCCCGACGTGTTCATCGAGTGTGTCGCCGCGCTCGAGCCGACCTTCGGCGGCATCAACCTCGAGGACATCGGCGCGCCCGAGTGCTTCTACATCGAAGAGGAGCTCAAGCGGCGCATGAAGATCCCGGTGTTTCACGACGACCAGCACGGCACCGCGATCATCTCGGGCGCGGCGCTGCTCAACGCGGCGATGCTGACCGAGCGCGAGCTCGGCGACATCAAGATCGTCGTCAGCGGCGCGGGGGCGTCGGCGGTCTCGTGCTCGCGCTTCTACATCTCGCTCGGCGTCAAGCGCGAGAACCTGCTGATGTGCGACAGCAAGGGGGTCATCCACACCGGGCGCGACAACCTCAACAGCATCAAGCAGGAGTTCGCGCGCGAGACCGACAAGCGGACCCTGACCGAGGCCCTCGACGGCGCCGACATGTTCCTCGGCCTCTCGGTCGGCGGCCTCGTCAAGCCCGAGATGATCGCCAAGATGAACCCGAACCCGATCATCTTCGCGCTCGCCAACCCCGAGCCCGAGATCCCCTACGCCGAGGCCCGCGAGGCTCGGCCCGACGCGATCGTCGCGACCGGGCGCAGCGACCACGACAACCAGGTCAACAACGTGCTCGGCTTCCCGGGCATCTTCCGCGGGGCCCTCGACGTCCGCGCGACCCACATCACCGAAGAGATGAAGCTCGGGGCCGCCCGCGCCCTCGCCGAGCTCGCGCGCAAGGACGTGCCCGAGGTCGTCAACCGGGCCTACGGCGAGGACTACAGCTTCGGGCGCAACTACATCATCCCCAAGCCCTTCGATCCGCGGGTCATCCAGTCGGTCGCGCCGGCCGTGGCCAAGGCCGCCGTCGAGTGCGGCGTCGCGCAGATCCCCTTCGACGAGGCCACCTACCGCGAGCACATCCGGACCCTGCTCGGGGGCTCGACCGCGGTCATGCGTCGCTTCATTCGTCGGGCGCAGCAGCAGCCCAAGACCATGGTGTTCCCCGAGGGCGAGGATCCGCGGATCCTCGAGGCCTGCCGGATCATGATCGACGAGCGCATGGGCCGGCCGATCTTGCTCGGCGACGTCGACAAGATCCGCGAGACCATCGCCAAGCACGAGATCGAGCTCGAGGACGGGGCCTACGAGCTCGTCAACCCCCAGACCGACCCGCGCCTGGCCGACTACGCCGCGCAGCTGTTTCGCCAGCGTCAACGCAAGGGCATCGACGAGCACATGGCCCGGACGATGATGCGGCGCAAGAACTTCTTCGGGACCATGATGGTCGAGCGCGGCGACGCCGACGGCCTGGTCTCGGGCATCCAGTACTCCTACCCCGAGACGATCCGCCCGGGCCTCCAGATCATCGGCCTCGCCCCCGGGGTCCGGCGCGTCGCGGGCATGTACCTGATGCTGCACAAGCGCGGGCTGTTGTTCTTCGCCGACACGACCGTCAACCTCGACACCGACGCCGAGCTGCTCGCCGACGTCGCCGAGATGGTCGCCGACGAGGCCAGGAACACCTTTGATGTGGTGCCCCGGGTCGCGCTGCTCGGCTACTCCAACTTCGGCTCGGCCCAGGGCGCGACCAGCGACAAGGTCGCGCACGCGGCCAAGCTGCTGACCACGCGGCGGCCCGACCTCGAGGTCGAGGGTGAGCTCCAGGCCAACGTCGCCCTCGACTACCACCTCCAAAAGCACAGCTACCCGTTCACGCGCCTGACCGGCCCGGCCAACGTGCTGATCTTCCCCAACCTCGAGGCTGGGAACGTCGCCTACAAGCTGATCCGCGAGCTCGGTGGCGTGCCCGCGGTCGGCCCGGTCTTGCTCGGCATGGCCAAGCCGATCTCCGTGCTCGAGCGCGACTGCTCCGTCGACGCGATCGTCCACATGATCGCGCTGACGGTGGTCCAGGCCCAGATGAAGCTCGTCCAGAACCCCGCCGCGAGCTGAGCACGACAGCTCAGTCGAGCGACGCGACGATCGAGATCTCGAGCGAGATGGGCTGGCCTTCTCGCTCGAGCTCGAGCGCGAAGGTCTGCTCGTCACGCAGCGAGGCGTAGGCCGCCATCGCGTTGTCGATGCTGGTGATCTCGTGACCGTTGACGGCGCGGAGCAGATCGCCGTTTTTCAGCCCGAAGCCCTTCAGCAGGCTGCCGCGGCGGATGCCATAGAATTTGAAGCCCACGGTCTCGCCGTCCTCGACCGACGGGACCACGCGCGCTTGTCGAGCCAGGGTCGAGGGATCCGCGAGCAGCTTGTCGACCTGCGCGCGGGTGATCTGGCAGTGCTCGGCGTCGGGGCAGCGGAGCTCGTCGATCAGCTCCGTATCCGGCGCCGATCCCTCGCTCGTGGACGAGGGCTCGCCCGCGAGCGCTGGCCGGAGGGGCTCGGACGGCGAGCTGCTCGAGCCAGGTGAGTTGCGCCAGCTCAGATCGCTGCGAAGCTTCAGCTCGATCTCGCTGCGTTGATCACCGCGTTGGTAGACGATCACGACCTCGCGCGGGCCCTCACCGTAGCGCGCGCGCAGCTGCTCGAGCTGCGTGGCGGGGCTCATGCCGTCGACGCTCAGGAGCACGTCGCCGTCGCGCAGTCCGATCCGCTCCCACGGCGATCCCGACGGGATCCCGGACACCTGCAGGGCTCCGCCGGCCGAGCGTCGAAACTTCAGAGGCGAGCGCCCGGCGACGACCGGGTCGAGGGCCAGGCGCACGACCCAGCCCTCGGTCTCGACTCGCGCTCCACCGGGCGCGACCTCAATGCTCTGGTCGAGCAGGGTCGCAAGGCTGTGCTCGTCGACCCACGAGGCCGAGGCCGACGCCGACGCCGACGCCGCCTCGGTGTCGGTCGGCTTCGGGTCCGCCGTGCTCGTGGACTCTTGCGCGGCTTTGCACGCGCCGAGCCCGAGCGACAGGCAGCACGAAAGAACGAGGTGGAGGCTGAGCTCGCGCGGGGACACGCCGCGGATGGTAGCAGCTGGTATCGAGCTCAGTCGGGCCTCGCGGTCGCAAAGACCTCGAAGAAGCGGTCGTGGGCCTCACCCGAGCCGCACAGATAGAGCGCGTCTCCACGACCGAAGGTCAGCCCGGCCCCGAGCTCGGTCAAGGTCTTCTTCGCCCGCTCGATCGCGACCACCGTGCAGCCCGTCCGCTCGAGGATCCGCGCGTTGCCGAGGGTCAGCCCGACGAAGGGCTCGGCGGTGGCCTCGAACACGCGGATCCGCGGCTCGATCGCGATGAACTGCTCGCCGAAGAGCTTGTGGCCGAGCAGCTGCGCGGTGACCTGCGAGATCGACAGGGCGAAGTCGGCCCCGGCTCGGTGGACACGCTGGACGTTCTCGGCGCGATCGACCGAGGCGATGATCGGCAGGTCCGGGGCGAGGTCGCGGATGATCGTGACCGCGAACAGCGTCGTGCTGTCGTCGGACAAGGCGAGGATGACCGCGCGCGTGCTGGCCAGCTCGATGCTCTCGAGCACCTGCGGGTCGAGGGCGTCGCCACACACGTCGAGGCGCTCGTGCACGTCGCGGGCCAGGACCTTGACGCCCTCACCCACGCTCTCGAGCATCTCGACCAGCTTCTGCCCGACCTCGCCGAAGCCGATGACCAACAGCGGGCTGCTGCGATCGAGGGGCTTGGCCAGCTCGCCGAGCCTGGCCAGCGCCTCGGCGGTGCCGAGCGCGACGACGATCGCGCCGGCCTCGAGCTTGGTGTTGGGATCGGGGTGCCCGCGAAATTCACCGCCGACCCACTGACCGACGATCGTCGCCCCGGTCTCGCGGCGCAGGTGAAGGTCGGCGAGGCTGTGGCCGGCGAGGGGCGAGCTCGGCTGGATCCGCAGCTCGGCGATCTCGATGTCTTCGCCGAGCAGCTGCACGCCAGTCACGCGCGGGGCGATGCGCTCGCTGGCCTTGGCCGCGAGCCCCGCGGCCAGCGAGTGCATCGGGCTGTAGACCGCGTCGGCGCCGGCCAGGAGGATCGGGCGGCGGTGCTTGGGCGTGTCGACGAGCGCGAAGATCTCGCCCTCGAACCCGCGCTGGCGGGCCATCGCGATCACGGTTGCGTTGTCGTGATCTTCGCCGTTGGCGATCAGCGCCCGACAGCGCTCGACCCCGGCGAGATCGAGCTGCCCCTCCTCGAGGCTGGCGTAGACGACCAGGTGGCCCTTGTCCCGCAGCCAGCGCGCGCGCGACTCGTTCTCCTCGAGGATCACCGCGGGGATGTTCTGACGGCCCATGTCGACGACCAGAGACGACACCGCCGGACCCCAGCGGTAGACCAGCACGAAGTCATCGAGCTCGGGCAGGTTCTGGGACAGGCGCGCCTCGAACCGGGTCTCGAACCACGGGATCAGCACGATCGGGACGATCGACAGCGTGACCGTCAGGCCAAAGAACTGCACGACCGCGACGTAGACGACCATCGCCGGGTGCTGCCAGCTCGAGTCGCTCCCGTACCCCGTCGTCGTCAACGTCTCCGTCGCCCACTCGAGGCTGTGCCAGAAGTCCCGCTCCTGCCCCTCGAGGTGCCGCATCCCAAGCATGTACCCCGTCGCCGCGAGGATCAGCGTCATCGTCAAAAACGCGAGCAGCATGAACAGACGGTTGAAGGGACGACGCATGCCTCTGGCCAAGCTCTCGGATCCCCTACAGCTTCGCACACCCCCAGCCAAAAGCCCCCCAACTC
>NZ_PVNK01000045.1 GCF_002994615.1 Enhygromyxa salina
CCCCAATGCCCGTCGACCCCGCCCCGACGCCCGAGGACCCGGCACCCGCCGAGACCCACGTCGCCGAACAACGCCAGCCGCCGACAGGTCGGGGCCCGCGACGTGGCCGCGCCTACACCCCCTGGAACCCGCCGCTCGCCGGCTTCGGCAGCGATCCGATCCCGCTGTCACCAGAGGCCTTCGCCCAGGTCCTCCCCCAGCTCGAGGCCACGACCGACCGCGACGAGGTCACGACCTTGCTGCTCGACTTCCTCGGCGCAGGGTTCAGCCGCGTGATCCTCTTTGTCCACAGCCACAACGAGCTGCGAGGCCTCGACGCCCGGGGCCAGGATCTGCTCGTCGAGGCCGTCCGCCAGGTCCGAATCCCGAGCACCGGACAGTCGATGTTCTCCGCCGTGCTCGAGCGCGGGGCCCCCTCGTTCGGACCGGCGCAGAGCACCAACACGATCGATCAGGCCTTCTCGCAGGCGCTCGGCGGGATCAAGGGCAACGTCTTGCTGCTCCCGATCACCCTCGGCAGCAAGATCCCGCTGCTGCTGTGGGCCCACGGGACCAATCACCCCGTCGACCCCGGCTCGATCAACGAGCTCAGCGCCGCGGTCAGCACCGCGATCCTGCGGATCATCGCCGCGTCCCGGCGCCAGAGCTAAAACCAACAAGAGAGCGCGGCGGCGGCCAAATAGCTCCGCCGCCGAGCTCCTCTCGTGCCGACCAGATCAGTGCTGGTTCTTGTGCTTCTTGGCGACCGCGACCGCGCTGCTGCGACCGCGCTTGAGCGCCTTTTCGATCTGGCCGAGCAGCTTCTCGTCGCGCTCTTGCTGGGTCGCATCGAGCGCGCTGACCGCTACGGGGAAGTCCTGGTCCGAGAGCTCGACGGCCCACATGCTCAAGCCGGCCCGACGCTCGGCCCGATTCGACTCGAGGATCAAGCGGACGCCGTCGAGCAAGGCCTTGTCACTGCGCGCGAGCTTGGCCTCGAACTTGGAGATCGCCTCCAGCTTCTTCGCCTTGTCCATCCGCTTGGGGTTCTTGGGCAGGTTGGCCTTGGCGGCGATGCCTGCGGCGCTGCCGAGCTTCTTGACCCCGCGGGCGTGGCTCTTCGCCGCCTTGGCTTGCACGGCTTCCGTGTTCTTACTCGTCGTCTTTTTGGTTGCTGCCAACGTCTCTCTCCATCTGACTAGGGTTGGTGACCACCGTCGATCGCGGCCAGCCTATCCCAATGTGCGTGGACATTCCACGCACCGATCTGCGTCTCGACCACGCGCCGCGATCAATCGCGAATGCCCTGCATCGCGCTGAGCAGGGCGATGGGCACGTTCAACTCGAGCGCGAGCCGATCGAGCTGCGCGAGCCAAGCTCGATGTCTGACGGGGAGATCTTCGCCACACTCGGCCGCACGCGGAGGACGAGTGGCGAAGCGAAGATCCGCCCGCGGGCGGCCGCCAAACAAAAATTGTGCGTAGGGGATCAGCCAACGAGGTCGCAGCACTCGCGCCCACCGAGCGACGTCAGCGAAGTCCGGGTGATAACGCAAGAGCTCGGGCCGCCACTTCAATTCGTTGGAGAAGTGCCGCAAACCGCCCGCCAGATACGGTTTACTGTGTTCCTGCTCCGACGAGCCGAACAAGAACAGATCCGGGCGCCCCCAGCTCGCGACCTCGCGGATCGTCTCGTCCATGCCCCCGGCCTCGTCGTGACACGCGTCGACCGTCCCGTAGAGCGAGCGCTCCTTGAACCGAAGGTGATAGGTGAACGCGTCGAAGCGCGAGCCCAGGCCGAAGGCCTCACCGCGAAATTCCGCGAGGCGCAGCCGCAGCGCGCCGATCGACAGGCTGTCGCCCGGGTCGTGCTCACGCACGTCGACGAAGCCAAGCTCGGCCAGGTAGGCCGCGATCGGGGGGTTGGCGGCGCTCGGCTCGTGGCAGCGGGGCACGATCATCGGCGTGTCTCGGCGAACACGGGTCAAGGTCTGAAAGTCGAGGTGGTCCCAGTGGTGATGGCTGATGAGCACCGCCGACGCGAGGTTGAGCAGCTGAAACAGCGGCCGGTCGCGGCCGAGCGCCTCGTTGTCCGGTCGCCCGATCGGATCGACGAGCAGGAGATCTCGCCCGTCACGGACCATCAGGCCCGAGTGACCGAGGAACATGAAGTCCGGCAACGCGTCGACCTCGAGGCCGGCGGCCGCCCGCTCGCGCACGACCCCCGAGCGGACCAGCCGCTCGAGCAGCTCACGGGCGGGCTCGTTGCCCGAGATCCCGGCGATGATCTGAGCGAGCGAGCGCGTGCCGTCGAGCAGCGGCATCAGCCGCATCATTGCGAGCAAGCTCTCCCCCTCCACCGTCACCGCGTCCATGCCGGCCGGCGCCTGCCACAGCAGGCACCAGCGCTTGCCCGGGAACGCGCGCTCGTAGCCTTCGATCGCCGGGCTGCGCAGGTACCAGCGCTCGCCGTCCTCGTCGTGGGCGTAGTGCTCACGGGCGCTCGGGTGGCGCTCGAGGAGCTCGCGCACGTCCGCCGCGCTCGGCCAGCGCAGCTCGAGGCTGTCGAGCAGCACGGCCAGACGCCGGGCCTCGGCGACGACTCCGGGGCGATGATAGACCGACTGCGCGGACCCGGCGATCATCAGCTCGCTGAACTGCGGCGAGATCTGTTCGCGATCGGCGAGCAGACGGAGCATGTCGGCCTCCTTGACCACAAACCAGCGCAGCGGCAGCAACTCCAGGCACGGCTCGCCGCTCATGGTTCGGGCTCCTCGTCGTCGTGATCCGCGAAGCGGTAGACCTCGTCGAGCGCCGCCCAGGCCGACGCGGACAGCCACTCGCGCATCTGCGAGAGCTCGCGCCGACGCATGAACCGGTAGCGCGCATCGACCCGCGGGCGCTGCTCGAGCCAGTTGGCGACGACGAGATGGCACAGGTCGCTCAGCTCCCCCGGCTCGAGCTCGAGCTCTTCATCATCGATCCGCGAGCGCAGGACGAGGCGCTCACGCCCGGGCAGGTTGGCGTAGAACGAGCGCTTGTCCATGATCCCAAACAAGAAGGCGAGGCGCTCGGCCTCGGCCCCGAGCAGCGCTCGGATTCGTGCCCGAGCGGACAGCGGCGCGAGCGTGCACGGGTAGCTCTCGGTCCCGTAGACCGAGTGAAACAAGCCCGCGTCGGACAGGGCCTCGCGGCAGCCCCAGTCGACGAGCAGCGCGTGGGTCCCGAGCAGGTGCGAGAGCAAGCTGTCGCTCGAGTGCGAGAGCGCCATGGCCTCGTGGCTGGTCAGGAACGCCAGCTTGTCGGCGATGTCGGCCATCAGCGGACCCACCCCTGCATGCCGACGAGCTGGGCGTCGACGGCCTCGTGGAGGTACGCGCGATGGCTCTCGAGCCGCGCGAGGTGCTCGCCGCCCGCGAACCCCGACGCGGCCATCGCCGCGAGCTCGTCGACCTGCGCGGCGTCGAAGAAGCGGCGCGCTTCGGGCCGCCGCCACAGGTTCACGAGGGCGAAGTACACGAAGCACGCGTGGACATAGGTGTTGAGGCGCAGCTCGCTGCCCGTCCACGGTGAGTGAAGCGTGCGCTCGATCGCCGCGCGCGGCGAGCTGACCAGATCGACGCTCTGCTCGAGCCGGTAGAGGTAGCTGTGGATCGCCTCGTGGACGAGCGCCGCCGCGATTCGGGCGGTCGAGACGCCCGGGCAGTCGGCGTCGAACAAGGTCGCGCGACCGGTCCGGGGCCGCGAGGAGGCCGAGGTGAAGCCGGCCTCGGCCCGCGCGGCTTTGCGGGGCAAGATCGTGATCAGGGAGCCGACGACCAGCGCGTGGGCGCCGGGGCTGACCAGCTCCAGGGCGTCGAGCGCCTGGCCCAGCTTGGCCACGATCGCCTCGTCGTCGTCGGTGGTCGGCCCCGCGTCGAGCTGCGGCAGCGCGTCGCCCACCGATGGCGGGCGCCGGGCGAAGGGGCTGCGGCAGTCGATGATCAGCGCGTCGATCCTCGGCGCGCCGTAGCTCGAGCCCTCGGCCCTGAGGTGGAGATCCCCGAGCGCGGTCCAGCACGGGCGCCGCGGCGCCGATCGGCTGTCTCGCGCGCGCTCGGCCTCGACCGCCCGGGCGAGGAACGCGAGCGCGGGTTTGCGATGACCGCGATGAAAGGCCAGGAGGTGCGCGAGGGTCTCGGGCGCGCCGAGCAAGCGCAGCAGCGCCGGGCCCGGCAGCCCGAGCAGCGCGCGCGAGAGCCCCTCGTCCCGGGCCTCGTCGAGCACCGCGCGAAGCTCGTGCGAGCAGAACATCAAGTGCTCGCGCCGCAGGGCCTCGCAGCGCTCGGCCACCCGATCGACCTCGGCCGCCGCAAAGGTCTCGAGCAGCCGATCGAGGACGACCTCGCCCGCGAACGCCTCGCTCACCGCGGCCCCGCTGATCGACGCGGATCGTCGACCTCGACCTCGACCTCGACCTCGACCTCGTCGGTCGGGGCGGTGGCCTCCATCTCGCGTAGCGCGTCGAGCACGTCGGGACGCACGAGCGCGGCGTGCTCGGCCAGCGCCGCGCTCAGCCGCCCGTCGCGCAGACCTCGGGCGCAAAAACCCCGGTAGTAGTCGATCTCGCGCCGCGGAAAATAGCGCTCGACGCCCGCGAGGCGCCACAGGTGCAAGAGCCCGTACCACACGAAGGTCGCGTGCACGAGCGCCAGCAGGTGCACGCGCTTGCCCGACCACGGCGAGGTGATGCGCAGCTCGTGGGCGCGGCGCTCATCGACGACGAGCGGGGCGTCCTGCTCGAACAGGTAGAGCAGGATGTGAATGGCCTCGTGGACCAGCGAGCTCGCGATGACCGCGTGGTTGATGCCGTCGAGCTGCGGATTGAAGAGGTTGACCCGCCCGACCATCCCGCGGTTGCTCGAGCCCTTGAAGGTCGGGTTGCGGTCGTCGATGCGCGGCATCAAGGTCCGGATCATCGCCGCCGAGAGCCCGTAGGCTGCAGGGCTGAGCGCGCGCAGGCCATCGGCCGCCGCCACGATCCGAGCCTCGACCCGCGCCC
Organism: Enhygromyxa salina; assembly: GCF_002994615.1. Taxonomy (GTDB): domain Bacteria; phylum Myxococcota_A; class Polyangia; order Nannocystales; family Nannocystaceae; genus Plesiocystis; species Plesiocystis salina_A. The sequence goes on from NZ_PVNK01000045.1 coordinate 5,020, forward strand.
GCTGCTCGGGCGAGAAGGGCACCCCCTCCCCGAAGCTCGGCCGAAAATTACTCTCGACGAGCCGCGCGTCGCGGTAGGGGCTGTCGAAATCAACGATGAAGTGATCGTGGACCCGCGTCGCCCGATGAAGCGCCTGCCCCTGCCCTGCCCCAAACCCCAGATCCCCAAGCGCCGTCCACAGCTCGCCCTCGCCCGCGCCCGCCTCGCCTCGCCCGACAATCTCCTCGGCCCGAACAACATCCGCGAGGAAGCCAACCAACCCCGCATGCTCGCCCTCGTCATAGGTGCACAGCGCATGAC
>NZ_PVNK01000046.1 GCF_002994615.1 Enhygromyxa salina
GGCGAGGGAACGCTGGCTCAGCGGCGAGGAGGGTGTTTTGTTTCCTGGCGGCACGTGGTTGATGTGGCACCGGTACGCGGCGCAATGTGTTTGTAACGCGTAGCTGAGGCAATGTGTGGGGGTGGGGTGGGCGCGTTACCCGCCTGGCGGTGCTGGTTGAGCGGCCGGAAGCGATAGACTACAGGCCAGTCGCCGTGGAAATGTAAGGTCTGAGAGGCTGCGCTTCTGGCATGACCTTCGGGCAGGGCATCGGCCGCGTGACATGACCTTCGGGCAGGGCACCCCCGGGCATGACATGACCTTCGGGCAGGGCACCTGCCGGGCACGCCCCCTCCCGCGGGCAGTGACATGACCTTCGGGCAGGGCACCCGGGCGCGCGGGCAGTGACATGACCTTCGGGCAGGGCACCCGCGCGGGCAGGGCACCCGCCGGGCACAGGCAGTGACATGACCTTCGGGCAGGGCACCTGCCGCCGCGGGCAGGGCACCCCCGGGCACCTGTGACATGACCTTCGGGCAGGGCACCCCCGGGCAGGGCACCCGGGGCACCCGGCGCTTGCGTGACATGACCTTCGGGCAGGGCACCCGTCTGCCTCGCCTGGCGGTGCTGGTTGAGCGGCCGGAAGCGATAGACTACAGGCCAGTCGCCGTGGAAATGTAAGGTCTGAGAGGCTGCGCTTCGGGCATGACCTTCGGGCAGGGCATCGGCCCGCCCCCGGGCAGTGACATGACCTTCGGGCAGGGCACCTGTGACATGACATGACCTTCGGGCAGGGCACCTGCCCCCGCTCCTTCCGGGCAGTGACATGACCTTCGGGCAGGGCACCCCGGGCACCTGACCTTCGGGCAGGGCACCCCGCTGCCCTGCCCGCCCGCGGGCAGTGACATGACCTTCGGGCAGGGCACCGGGGGCACCGGGGGCACCGGGCATGACATGACCTTCGGGCAGGGCACCCGCGGGCATGACATGACCTTCGGGCAGGGCACCTGCCCGCCGCGCGAGGGACAGGTCGACGCAACGCGTCGCCGGGCAGGATCGCCGCCGGACTGCCCCTGTGGTAAACGGCTCCATGCCGCCGCCCCCGTGGATCGGCCACCACCCCCTCGAGATCGACGCCCGCCACGCCTGGACGCTCGGCGCGTTCGAGCTCCTCGCCCACCGACGGGAGCTCGAGTGGCAGCTGGCCGCGCGCTGGGCCGACGATCCGCTCTCGACCGCCCTCGCCACCGGCCCGGCATCGCCCGAGGCCTTCGAGGCCTGCACCTGGTCGATCCGGGCCTCGAACGCCAAGACCATCCCCGCGCTCGAGCTGCGCGCACGGGCTGCCGACCGTCCCGTCATCGCGCGCCCGGACACGACCCTCGTGATCCCACCCCGCGCCCACGCGAGCATTTTTTTGGGTAGCGCAGCGTGGATCGAGCTGCTGCTCGATGAGGCGCTGGTCGCGTCGCTGCCGAGCTGGCGTCTATCGGACACGTGGTTCGGCCGCACGACCTCCGACGGCACGCTGTGCTACGCGAGCCGAACCCGAGCCCGGACCTCGCTGCCCGATGTCCCGGTGCTGCCGGCCAGCTTGCTGACGCGCGCGACGATCTTCAACGGCAGCGAGCGCGCCTTCACCGTCGAGCGCATCGGGATCCCGATGCCCTCGATGAGCGTGTTCGCCGACGACAGCGGGCGCGTGTGGACCGAGGAGATCCGCGTGGATGTCGAGAGCTCCGGCTCGTCGCGCACGCGGGTCGCCGACGCACCCGGAGACGGGGCCGAGCGCTTCGAGCGGATCGCGGAGCCCCGGACGCCGCCTGATGCTGGCGGCCTCGTGCGGGCGTTCAGCGCGCTGATTGGGGGAGATGACCGATGGCGTGGCTAGACACCCTTCGCGGCTACCTCGAAAACGACACCGTCGTGCTCGCGACCCGCGTCGTGCTGACCGTGCTGATCGGGTGGCTGTTCGCTCGGGGGCTCAGCCGCCTCATCGCCAAGTTGGTGGCCAAACACGGCACCGCCCAGCAGGTCCTGGTTGCGAGGCGCGGGGTCTTGTACCTGGTCCTCAGCCTGGTCCTGCTCTCGGTCCTGCGTCAGCTCGGCCTCGACTTCGGGGTCCTGCTCGGCGCGGCCGGCATCTTGACGGTCGCGCTCGGCTTCGCGTCGCAGACCTCGGCGTCCAACGTGATCAGCGGGCTGTTCTTGCTCGGCGAGCAGACCTTCGTGGTTGGTGAGGTCATCCAGGTAGGCGGGACGACCGGCGAGGTCCTGTCGATCGACCTGCTCTCGGTCAAGCTCCGGACCCTCGACAACCTCTACGTGCGCGTACCCAACGAGACCCTGATCAAGTCCGAGATCGTCAACTTGACCCGCTTCCCGATCCGCCGGGTCGAGCTCCTGGTTCCGCTGGCCTACAAAGAGGACATCGGCGTGGTCTCGGAGCTGCTCATCAAGCTCGCCGAGCGCACCCCCGAGGTGTTCGTCGAGCCCAAGCCCGAGGTCCACGTGCAAGAGCTCGCGCAGACCGGGGTCGTGCTGCGCTACCTGGTCTGGACCCGGCGCGAGGGCTGGTACGAGCTCCGGACCAAGATGATGCGGCGCGTGAAGGACGAGTTCGACGCCGCCGGGATCGAGGTGCCTTTTCCGCACCTGTCGTACGTGTCCGTCTCGGACGTCGCGGCCGGCTCTGCCGGGCCTAAGCAGCCTCACTGACGAGGGCGAAGGTCTCGAAGGGCATCTCGACCTCGGCGCTTCGCAGGGCCTCGAACAGGCGCTCGCGCAGCTCAAAGCGCATCGTGACGTGGCTGCGCTCGTCGTCGAGCCACACGCGCAGCTCCATGGTGACGTTGTAGTCGTTGAGCTCGGTGACCGCGACGAGCGGGGCAGGGTCAGCCAGGAAGCGGGCGTCGTCGGCGATGACGCCGATCGCGATCTCGCGCGCGCGGGCGATGTCCTCGGTCACGCTGATCGTGAACGGGACGTCGAGCCGGAGGTTGGGAAAGTTCGTGTAGGACGCGACGACCGAGTTGACGATCTGGCTGTTTGGGATCGCCAGCATCCGACCGTCGACGGTCACGACCCGGGTCGAGCGCATGGTGATGTTCTGGACGCGGCCATACTTGCCGTCGATCTCGACGAGGTCGGAGATCACGAAGGGGCGATCCCAGAAGATGAACAGGCCGGAGATCACGTTCGAGAGCGTGTCGCGGGCGGCGAAGCCGATCGTCAGGCCGACGACGCCGAGGCTGGTCAGGAGCGAGGCCGTGTCGACGCCGAGTTGGGCGAGGGCCGTGACCACGCCGATCGTCAGGATCAGGTAGCGGATGACCGTCTGGATGAAGCTCTGCGCGGTCTCGTCGAGCTCGGACCTGCGCAGGACGGCCCGGGCCCCGCGCTCGAGCAGCTTCCAGACCAGCCAGGCGGTGCCGAGGGTGACGACCGCGACCACGAGGTCGGGGAGCAGCTCGTCGACGAGGTAAGTGGTGATCCGCGTGGGGGAGAACAGGTCCCGGAGACGGTTGAGGATCTCGCTCATGGCAGCACCCTACGTCGACCGGCGAGGCCGGCAACGGGTTGTTGGCGGCGAAAAAGCGGGGTGCCGGCGCCGCGCATGAATCCGCTCGGTCAGGCGGCGAGCGAGCTCATCGCCCAGGGGTCGCCGCGCCAACTCGAACTCAGGTCGTCCCCGCGCGGACCATGGAGTCGCTCGAGCGGCGCGTCACTCGACCGGCGTGAATTCGTCGCAGGCGGTGTCGATCTCGGCGACCGCCGCGTCGAAGAAGGGCGCGTAGTCCGGCGCGCACACGCTCTCGACCTGGCCGTGGGTGAACGACTCGGCGAAGCTGCGCAGCGCGGGGGCGTCGTCGTCGGGCTCGCACTGGCCGCCCATGACCCCGCCGTCGGCGAGGAGGCCGAGCACGACGATCGCCTCTTCGTTGCCGCCCTTGTGGTCGACCAAAAACTGCTTCCAGCTGGCGGGGTCGCCCATCGACTGGTCGACGTCGTCCTCGTCGGAGATCACGACCACGACCAGGACCGCGTCGTCGCGCAAGAAGCCCTCGTTGCACCCGCCGGGATCGCTCTGGCTGCTGATCGCCTCCATCATCGCGTCCATCGGGCGCTCGAGCCCGTCCCCGCCCGCGCCGACGAGCGCGGCGCAGCCGAAGGTGCCCTCGAGATCTTGCTGGCTGTCGAGCATGTAGCGGAGCCCGCCGTCGATGCCGCAGCTCTCGCCCTCTTGACCTTTGTTCTTGCCCGCGCCGATCTCCACGTCGCAGCCGGTCGGGAGCGGAAAATTCTCGCAGGGCTCGCCGTTGCACTCCGCTGGCGGCGGCTGGATCACGACGCCGCCGATCCCGTTGCACGCGCCCTGGCAGCAGGTCGGGTGCGGCTCGCAGGTGACGTCGCCGTTGAAGATGCCGACGCTCGACGAGCCGACCGAGGCCGCGTCGGTGTCGGTGACCATCAGGTGGTAGTCCTGGGCCATCAAGGTGTCGGAGATCGTCGAGATGAAGCCGGGGAACGAGGTCACGAGCGCCATCTGCTCCTCGGTCATCGAGCCCGAGTTGTCGATCACGAACAAGAAGTCGACCTTCTCGCAGCCCTCTTCGCCGCTGCTCTCGTTGCCGTCTGCGCTGCCGCCGAACACGTCGAGCAGCGGGCCGCCGTCGCCGTCGCCGTCGCCGTCGCCCGTGTCCTCGCTGCTGCCCGCGGCGGTCGTGCTCTGGCCCTCGTCGGCCGAGCCCTGGCCGGTCTCGCCGACGGTCGCGGCGGTGGTGTAGCGGTTGGCGTCGGTATTGGTTCCGCACGCGGAAACCAGCGCGATGGCAGACAGTATGACGACTTGAGCGAACTTCATGACCGAGCCTCGAATCCAGCGTGAGGGGGCGATTGTATGGGTTCCCCCGCGCGAGCGCGAACACCGGGCGGAGGTCGAGCCCGGCCCGCGGGCGCCAAGGTCGATCGACACCGCGGTTCATGGCACCTTAGGCGCGAATGCTCGACCTCGCCCGCCACGCCCAGGTCCAATTCAGCCTGGCGCTCCTGGTCCTGCTCGTGTGCCTGGCTGCGCTCGCGTGGCGCAACGTCTTTGGGCGACCGCCGGCCCCCGACCTGGTGATCCCTGCGTGGCTGCGCAGCCTGAGCGTGCCTGAGGTCTGGCGAAGGCGCGGCCGGTCGCTGCTCGATCTCGGCCTCGTGCTGGCGGCGATCGTCCTGGCGCTCGCGTCGATGAGCGCGGCCCGGCTCGACGGCACCGGCCTCGATCGCGCGCGCGTGCTCCACGAGGTCGTCCAGGCCAAGTATCACGGCGAGCTCGGCTGGGATCGGCTCTACGCCTGCGCGTGGGAGGCCGACCACGACGCGGGCACCTCGCTCGGTGGGATCCAGAAGGTCCGCGGGCTGAGCCTGGATCCCGCGCCCGAGCTCGAGCCCACCGTCGAGGCCGAGCGCCAGATCCAGATCGACGGTGATCGCAAGCGCAAGGTCGTGGTCAAGCGTCCGCCGGTCAAGACCGAGCGACCGCCGAGCGACGTCGGCGGCAAGCTGCTGCCGGCCCAGGCCGCCGCGGCCCAGGCCGACTGTCGCGCGCGCTTCGACGAGTCGCGCTGGGCCGCGTTCGGGGCCGACCTCGCCGCCCTCGGTGCGATGGCGCCGACATACGAGGACGGGACCCGCGAGAGCATGGCGCTGGTGTTCGAGGGCTACGGCAGCACCGCGACGCCGGCTCGGCTCGCGCGCCAGCGTCTGGTGTTCTCGCTCGTGCCGATCTCGGCCCGGAGCCTGTTCGTGCTCTCGCTGCTCGGAGGCCTCGTGGCTGTGGCCGCGCTGGTCCTGGTCGAGCGCGCCTACGGTCTGCGGGCCGCGGGCCTGGTCGGGATCGTGTGCTTTGTCGAGTTCGCGGTCAGCCCCGTGGCCGGCGGGGCGACGGTCGCGGGCGCGCTGGTGCTCGCGACGGTGCTCGCGGGCTTCGCCGCGGCCGAGCTCGAGCGCTGGGCGCTGGCTGGCGGGCTCCTGGCCTTCGCCGCCGTCGAGCTGGTGTGGCCAACCTTGCTCATCGCGGCGCTGCTGGCCAAGCTCGGCGTCGATTGGCTCGGGCGCCGGACCGCGCGCGCGGCCCCCGTGCGGACAAACAAGCTCGCTCGCTTCGCGCTCGCGGCCGCTGGCACCGCCGCGGTCTTGCTGCTGCTCAGCGCGACGCTCCCCGGCGGCTTCGCCAACTGGTCGACGTGGGCCGACCGCGTGGCCGTGCACCGCTACGGCGACGGCTCACGCCAGATCGGGCTGCGATGGTTGTTCGTGCCTGACGGCAGCTGGCTCGGAGGCCCGCGCGCGGTCGGGTACCCGGTCAAGGCCCAGCGCCTCGTCGATCGGCACAGCTGGATCCTGCTGTGCGGCGTGCTGCTGCTGGTGCCCTCGCTGTTGGCCGTGCGCCGCCTGCCGCCGCTGGCCTTCGCCGCGATCGCCGGGGTCACCGCGACCTTCGCCCTGTTCTCGACCGACGCCTCGGCCTGGGGGGTGGCGGTGCCGTTGCTGGTGCTCGCGGCCGCGGCGATCGCCAAGCATCACCGCCCGTCGGAGCTGCTCGTCGGGCGCACGACCACGGTCCTGGTCGCCGGGTGCCTGGCGCTGTGCGTGGGCATGCACGGGATCGTGCGCGTCCAGCCCTTCGAGCCGTGGCTGTTCAACATGGTCTACTCGCACCTGCTCACGACGCTGCTGCTCGGGCTCGGCGTCGCGCTGCTGCTGCTGCCCGGGCTGCGCGAGCACGGTGATCTCCCGGGGGCGCCGGCCTCGATCCCGGTCCTGCTCGCGAGCTCGGGTCGCAAGCCCAAGCCCAAGCCCAAGCCGCCGGCCGAGCAAACCACCGAGCAAACCGCCGAGCAAGCCACCGAGCAGCCTGGGGGTGAGTCGTGATCGCGCCGCCCAAGGTCCTCGAAGACCCCGCGCTGCACCAGAAGATCTGGTTTTACCTGACGACGCGGAGCGAGACCAACGACGTCCAGTTCGCGTTCGCGGTCGGGACGATCGCGGTCCTGCTCGCGGCCGTGGCCTGGCGCACGCTCCAGGCCCACCGCCGCGAGACCACGGATCCGGCGACCCCGAGCAAGTGGTTGGCGTGGGGCAACCGAGCCGTCAGCGCGGCGCTGCTGATCGCCGCGCTGTGCTCGGCGACCCAGTACTTCTACGGCTCACGCAACAACAAGACCTGGCTGCACCGCTGGGACCTCTACCACCAGGTCATCGGCGCCAAGTACTTCTCGGAGCTGGGCTACTTTCGGATCTACGAGTGCACCTGGGAGATCGACGCGGACCACTCGCGCCACTTTCGCAAGGTCCCCAAGATGCGCGACATCGAGTCGCTCAAGATCCGCCCGACCGAGGAGGTCGTCGGCGAGCGCGACTGCGCCGAGCTGTTTGACGATGACGCCCGGCGCGAGCAGTTCGCCAAGGACATCGACGACATCCACGAGCTCGGCGGCAAGGGCATGTGGAACAAGCTGTTCACCGACAAGGGCTTCAACGGCACGCCCTTTCACGCGTGGATCTTGTCTCGCCTGACCGCCAACGTCGACATCGTGTGGGACGAGCTGATCTGGCTCGGGCTGCTCGACGTGTTCCTGATGACGGTCGCGTTTGGGTTCGTGGCCTGGGCCTGGGACGTCAAGACCGCGGCGATCGCGGTGCTGTTCTTCTGCGCCAACTTCCCCAACCGCTACATTCACATGGGCGGGTCGATCCTGCGCTTCGACTACATCGCGATGCTGATCATCGCGCTCGCCCTGATGAAGAAAGATCGCTTCGGGATCGCCGGGGTCTGCGTGGCCTGGGCCACGGCCGAGCGGATGTTCCCGGCGGTGTTCGCGGTCGGGCTCGGGTTCAAGGCCGGGGTTGAGCTCCTCGCCACGCGCAAGCTCCGACGCGAGTACCTGTACTTCGGGCTCGGCTTCGTCGGCGGGCTGCTCGTGCTGTTTAGCCTGAGCCTGACCCTCGCCGACAGCGTCGGGGCGGGCGTCGACAACTGGCTCGACTGGTGGTCGAACATGAAGGTCCACACCAAGCACACGCGCGGGTTTCGGGTCGGCTTCAAGCACATGTTCATGATGGACGGCAACGTGACCGACAAGCATCGGTTCATGGGCTGGGCCAAGAAGACCTCGATGCTCGAGTCGCGGGCGCACTTTTACTATCTGACGCTGCTGGTGTTGTTCGCGCCGCTCGTGCTCGCGGTCCGCAAGCTCGACGCGGTGACCTTCGCGGCGCTGTTTTGCGCGGCGGGCTTCTTCACCCTGACGATCGCGACTCGCTACTACTACTCGGTCATGGTCCTGTTCATCCTCGTCGACCGGAAGCTGTTCGAGGATCGCAAGCAGATGTTGCTCGCGGCGCTCTTGTGCCTGACGGCGGCGTGGCTGACGAAGCTGTCGACGGTGACCGCGAGCGTGCCCTTTCACTACAACACGGCCTCGAGCGCGGCCTTCGCTGGGTTCTTCGTGATCCTCGGGGCGCTGCTGTGGATCGATCCCTGGCTGCGGGATCGCCTGGTCGTCGGGCCGCGGGCCGTGGTCGCGCCCGAGCCCGAGCCCGCGCCCGAGCCCGAGCCCGCGCCCGCGCCCGACTGAGCGAAGGAGCGTCGCCGAGCTCGGCCTGTCGGGCGTGGCATGCGATCGATGAGCGCCGCGGGGATCGCAGGTGAGGTCGTGGGTGCGCGGGTCCAGCGCTCGACGGCGCCGTCGGCCACTGCGGCGTGCAGGGCCGACGCGATCGAGGGCTGGCGCGTGCCCAAGGGGCACAGCTACGGTGCGGATCAGGTGCGCTGTGCGCTGTGAGCGCGAGACCCACGCCGCTCTGGTTGGCCCAAAACCACCCTGCTAGCCTCGGCGTGTGCCTCGCTCCTCGCTGCGGCAGTTCAGCTCGGCCCGGCGACGGGAGGGGCTGCCGTGGACGGCGGTGGTGGGCCTGCTCTTCGCCGCGTTGCTGGTCAATGGCGTGAGCCTCTATGGCACCAGCGGCGCGCTCGCGCGGGCGCTCGAGTCGGTCGCGCAAGATGAGCCCAAGGACGAGGTCGTCGAGTTCGATCTCGTCGATCCGCCGCCCGATGACGACACCCGCTTCGTCGATCAGGACCGGGCCAACGAGCGCCGCCCCGAAGATTCCAAGCGCCTCGGCGAGCTCGACTCTGACGTCGAGCGCGAGACCCAGGCTCCCAACCGGCCCGATCGAAGGCCCAGCGAGCCCGCCAAGGACAGCCCGAAGCCCGACGAGACCGAGCCGCCCCAGGGCCAGCGCGAGGGGGGCGAGCGGGGTCAGGAGCGCGGCGAGAACGAGGGCGAGGGCGAGGGCCAAGACCCTGGCGCGGGCGACGACTCGCTCGCCGACGCCGACGACGGTCAGACCGCGAGCGAGGGCGCCGACGCGGGCGCCAAGCAGGGCCAGGCCGATCGCCTCGCCAAGCTCGGCGGCTCGCCCTCGATGCTCAACGACACCTTTGGGCGCCCGGGCAGCGACGAGATCCTGCGCGACGTCGACGAGGGCGTCGAGAGCATGCTCGACAGCAAGCGCCACCTGTTCGCCTCGTTCTTCAACCGCATTCGTGACCGAGTGTCCGATCAATGGCGACCAAACAAGGTCCACAACGCCGTCGATCCGATGCACAAAAAATTCGGCGAGAAGCAGCGCACGACCGTGCTCATGGTCCGGCTCGACGCGAAGGGCCAGATCCTCAAGGTCATCGTCGAGCGCAAGAGCGGGGCCTCGCACCTCGACGACGAGGCCGTCCGCGCGATGAGGGCCGCGGCGCCCTTTCTCAACCCGCCCGAAGGCCTGGTCAACGCGAGCGGCTACATCGACTTCCGCTTTGGCTTCATCCTCGACTTCAACGGCGGCTCGAAGATCTTCCGCTACAAAAATTAGAGCGGGCCTAATGCAATTCGGGGTCGCCGTCGTCGTCGCCGAGTGAGCGGACGAGGTGAAAAGCCGGCGGGGCCGGGGCGGCCTGGGCTTGGTTGTCGATCTCGCGCATGGCCAGGGCCAGGATGTCGCGGAGCTCGCGGGCCACGCCATCCTTGACGCGGATCGTCGTGCCGCCGACCGAGATGTGGACCGCGCCGCAGCTGCAGCGGTCAATGCGGCAGTTCGACGTTCGGGCGATCGTGGTGGACTTGTGTTGCACGCGACCTCGGGGGCTACGCTACCCGCTGACGGCGGAGATGGCTACTGCTCTTCGCTGTCGAGACGAAAGGCCCCCGCTCGCTGCTCGAGCTCGTGGGCTCGGACGCCGAGCTCCTCGGCGGCGCTGCGGGTCTGGGAGATAGCGATCGCCGCGCGCGCCATGAACTCGGCGGTCTCGCTGACGACCTCCCGGGCCTGCTCGGTCGCGGCGCGCTGCCGCTCGGTGACCGTGGCGATCCTGCGCGCCGTCGCGGCCGTGCCGTCGGCGAGCTTGCGGCTCTGTTCGGTCGCCATGGTCGTGCTCGCGCCCGAGGCGGTGATGTCGGCGACGAGCCCACGGACGTCAGCGACGTTGCCCATGACCCGCTCGGCGAGGCGGCGCATCTCGGCGGCGACGAGCGCGAAGCCCCGCCCGGCCTCGCCGGCCCGGGTCGCCTCGAGCGAGCCGTTGAGCGCGAGCAGATCGCTGCGGTCGGCGACCTCGCGGATGACCTCGAGCAGCGTGCCGATCCGATCGCTGTGGGCGGTCAGCTCGGCGATCTTGGCGCTCATCGTGTCGGTGTTGGCCAGGCTCTGCTCGGCGTTGTCGAGCACGCTCCCGGCCGAGGCGGTGATGTCGGCGGCCGACGCCGACAGCGAGCTCATCGAGTCGCGGACCTCGAGCATCCGCGACAGCTGCGCGTGGATCGCCTGCTCTTGCTCGCGCGTGGACGCCTGGATCTTGGACGCCGCGCTCGCCAGATCGGTCACGGCCTCGCGGAGGTTGGCGACCATGTCGCGGAGGTGGACGACCATGGTGTGGAGGACCTCGGCCAGCTCGCCGCGACCTTCGATGTTGGCTGACAGGTCGCCGCCAGCGACGATCTGGGCCCCGCGCACGAGCTCCTCGAGCGAGTCGACGACCTCGTTGAAGCTCCGGGTCAGGGTGCCGATCTCGTCGGCCTGGATCAGGGGCACGTGGGCGATCTGGCCGACATCGCCGACCTCGACGAGGCGCCGCGTCGCGTCTTCGAGTCGACGCAGCGGGCCCATCAGCGAGCGGCCGAGGAACCACGCGCACATCGGGGCCCAGATCGCGATGCCGGCCATGAACACGAGCAGCTCGAGGCCGTAGCTGAGGTTCGTGCGCTCGATCGAGGCTGCGCTCAGGGCGAAGCGGCCGTCGCCGATCGGCGCGGCCACGCTCACGCGATGTTTGCGACGATCAATCGTGACCTGGTTGGCGCTCGGGTTGGCGCCTGGCTCGACGTCGAGCCGCACGACCTTGGCGGACTTGGGCGAGAGGCCCGCGGCGACGCGGGCCGCGTCGGACTCACTGACCTGCGTCAGGCTGTCTACGGTCCGCTCGCGGTCGCGCGAGGTGTTGGTCGACCAGCCGGCCGCGCCAAACCAAAACGCTGGACCCAGGGTCAGGGCGAGGGCGAGGCCGCCGAGTCGCGGGGCCATCGAGCTTGGTGTGCGCGAGCCCGCGAGCCCGCGCGCGTCGAGGGCCTCGGCCACGGCGATGCGCTCGTTCTCGATGAGCAGGGTCAGGACCGGGTAGCAAAAGACGAGGTAGCCGCAGGCGATCGTCATGCACAAGAGCGAGAGGGCGACGAGCTCGGCGCTGCCGAGGGGCATGGTCTCGGGCAGCGCGAACCAGCCGTAGGCGGTCGCAAGCACGTAGGCCGAGACCGTGCTCAGGACGCAGCCGGCCGTGAAGCTCCGGGGCGCCCGCTCGAGCGCTTCGCTGGCCGCGAGCAGCGGCTGGTCGTCGCCCCGGTCGAGCGCGGCGCGCCACAGATCCGCGGGCCGCAGGAGCCAGCGCAGGAGCGCCGTCGTGCTGATCCAGCGCAGCAGCGTCACGACGGCGGCGGGGCCCAGCGCGACTCCCCAGTCGACCGCGATCACGTGGGCCCACGCGAAGGGGAGGAGCAAGAGGTAGCCCAGGTCGAGCAGGTTGAAGCGGATCAGGATCCGCGTGGAGACGTCTACGTCGCGCATCGTGCGGTCCGAGCCCACGGCCGAGCAGAGTAACGCGAAGGTTGGCGTGGTCGAGCGGTAAGTTCAGCGCTCGGGGGTTGCCGGGTCGGAGCCTCGTCGCACGCTCGCGCGCAAGGCGTGCTCCTGCGCGGCGTCGCGCTTGGGTGCATCCGGCGCGGTGTTGGGCGGCACATGCTCGGTCGCGCTCGGCGGAGCTTGTCGGGCCGCCGCTTGAACGCGCGCGACCGATGTTCTCAGACCCGCGGGAGCTCGCAGGAGCTTGGCGGGCTGGACACCCTCGGCGAAGCGCCCGCTCGTCGACGCCCACTCGAGCTCACCAGCCATCCAGTCTTCGAGCCGCCCGACGTACTGACGGACTGTTGCGCGGGCCGCCCCGTCGAGCTCGAGCTCCTCGAACATCGCGGGCAGCGAGCTCGCGACGACGTGCTCGAATTGCTCGAGCCGGGCCGTGACGAGCGAATTGGTCAGGGCCGCGGCCTGGTCGGCGTCACAGTCGAAGACGCGCTGGAGGACGACGACCCCGTTGACGAACTCGCCCTCGTCGCGCAGCTCCTTGTCGTAGGACAAGATGTCGTTGCGCAGGGGCATGACGTCGCAAAACGCCTGGATCAGCCCGGTCATCGTCGGGCTGAGCTCGGCCTCGGGCGGGAGCGCGAGCGCGCCGCCGAGCTGCATGAACGACAGCGCCAGCTCGCTGCCGCCGGTCGTGCGCCGCATCTCGTAGTAGTCGATCGGATCTGGGGTCCGGTCCTGGATCGTGTTGAGGATCTCCCACAGCGGGCCCTCGACGTAGGACCGGATCCGCGCGGCGAAGGCGTGGCGAAGATCGAGGGGCAGGTTGGCGGCGCTGCGGGGCCAGAGCTCGACGAGCCCGCGCTCGGCGGGGTTGGTTGGGGGCAGCGCAGCGTCGGACAGGAAGCTCTGCAGCCGGTTCGAGAAGACCTTGGCGCCAGACAGATCACGGCGGCGCTTGTAGACCTCGACGTAGTAGTCGTTGACGAAGTAGGTCCACGCGCACCAGTTTGAGATCAGGGTCAGGGCGTCGACGCTGGCGTCGGGGCTGACGGAGCCGGCGAGCCGGGGCAGGTCGTCGGCCTCGAACTTGGCCGCCGTCCACACGCCAACGTCGAACATGCCCACGCGCATGGCCCACGCGCGCGTGCGCTCGCGGGCGGTGTCGACGTGGGGGCTGAGCCGCGCCTCGAAGGGCATGTAGAAGTTCGGTCGGGCGAGCGGGGCGCCCGCCTCGCCATCCTCGAGCGCGGACGCGCGCAGCTGAGGCGGGCGAGGGGGCCGCGGCCGGACCGCCACGCCGGCCTCGCCCGGGCCCAGACCGAGCGCGGCCGAGGTCCCGAGCTCCGTCGGGCCCATGCAGGCCGCCCGGGGTGGATCCTGCCGCGCGCGGGCGCTGCCGCCGTGGCCGCCGTGGCCGTCGTAGCGCGCCGACAAGAAGTGCCACTCGTAGTCGCCCGCGAGCCAGGTCATCAGCCCGTTGGCGTAGCGGCGCACGTCGAGGCGCTGGTTCGGGGGCAGCGCGTACTGCTCGAACAGGAGCGGAAGCTCGGCGACGACCGTGTTCTCGAATTGGTGGATGCGCGAGCTGAGCACGTCGTTGGCGAGCTTCGCCGCCGCTTGCGGGCCGACGCCGAGGAACTTCTCGAGCACCAGCACGCCGTTGGATTTCTCGCCCTCGTCCTCGACCTCGCGCTGGTAGGACATGAGGTCATTGTGGAGGCTGACCGTGTCGGCGAAGGTGTCTTGCAGGACTCGCAGCGGCCGCGTGGCGACTACGGTGTCGCTCAGCTCGATCCCGGCCGCGCGCTCGAGCAGGTCCGCGGCCCAGAGCGAGCCGCCGACCAGGCGCCGCATGGCGACGTACTCGAGCGGGTTGGCGACGCGGCCGTGGCTGATGTTCGAGAGCTCCCACAAGACCGTCTCGAGGGTGTCGCGGGTGTCGGCGATGTAGCGGCGGCGCCAGCTGATCGAGGTCTGGGGCGCGGTCCGGGCCCACAGCTCGGCCATGCCGCGCTCGACCGGGTTGGTCGGGGTCGGGAGCGAGCTTTGGGGCTGGAGCTCGAGCGGCATGAACGCCCGAATCCGCGCGAGGTACTCCTTGCCGCCGGCCATGTCGCGGCCGCGCTTGAAGGTCTCGAGGAAGTGGTCATCGAAGAAGAACAGCCACACGTACCAGTCGGAGATCAGGTCGAGCTCCGCGGGCGGCAGATCTGGGTGGGTGTAGGCGCACAACAGCGCGTAGTCGTGGGTGTCGTAGCTGGCCTCGTCCCAGGTGAAAGAGCTGGCCTCGCCCGCTCGTGAACCGAGCATGCCCATCTCGTGGGCCCAGGCCTTGGTGTGGGTCCGCGTGGCCTCGACGTTGGGGTTGAGCCGCGCGGGATAGGGCATGTACAGAGGTGGCAGCTCGTACGCAGGCATGACGATCACCCGCCTCCAGGGGGATATGCTGGCGACTCCAATATTTTCCTATCACGACGAGAATCTTCAAACAACAAGAGCGATGCCCGCGAACAGTACATTCCGTGTTAACGCAGGTGCCTGCGCTGACGCTCGGGCAGGCCTACGGGGGCGGTAGCGCGCTGCAGCTGTCGGGCGAGCCGGGGCGCACGCCGCCCGTTGGATTTGAAGTCACCCTCGATCATTGCGCAGACTTCATCGGATGACTCGCCGAGGGTCTCGATCAGATATTGAGCGAGATAGCGCGCCCGGTTCTCGAGCGAGATCGAGTGGACGCGCCCGGCTTCGGCGAACAGCCAGTCGGAGAAGGCCAGGGTCCGTTCGAAGGGGGAGCCCTCGCGCCACAGCCTGCGCATGCCGGAGGGCAGGTCGCCGCGGTTCCAAAACGCGTCCCAGACCTGCGCAAAGCGACGCAACCGCTGCATCGTGGCAAAGTCGATGGCGTGGCTGGACAGCACGCCGTAGGGCGTTCGCGGCTCGAAGACCATGCCAAATTCGGCCGCGTGGCGGGCGATCGGTGTGCCGCGCAGGCGCTTGAGCAGGCCGACTTGGACCTCTTGCACGCCCGCGGCGATCAGCCGGTCGAGGCCCGCGCCGAAGCTCTCGGCGGTCTCGCCGGGCAAGCCGATGATCAGATCCGTGTGCAAATGGACGCCCGTATGCTCGCGCAAGAACTGGAGGTTCTCGAAGGTCCGCGGGATGTTCTGGCGTCGGGCGATTCGCTTGCCGACCTCGTCATCGAGGGTCTGAATCCCGACCTCGAACTGCAAGCTCCCCGCTGGAAACTGCGCGATGAGATCGCGGAGCCCTTCGGGCAGGCGATCGGGGACCATCTCGAAATGCAAAAACAGGCCTGGCCGCATGCGGGCGAGGAAAAATTCGAGGATCGCTGCGCTGCGCTCGATGTCCAGGTTGAAGGTGCGGTCGACGAATTTGAAGCGCCGGGCGCCGCGGTCGAGGAGCTCGTCGAAAGCTGCGAGGAGCTCGTCGAGTGGAAACGCGCGGACGCGCTTGTCGAGCGAGGACAGGCAAAACTCGCAGCGGTAAGGGCAGCCGCGCGACGCCTCGACGTAGAGCACCCGATGGCGCAAGTCGTGCTCGTTGTAGAGCGAATAGGGCAACCCAAGCGACGCGAGGTCGGGGAGGCCGCCGTCAATTACCCGGTTGAGGGGGCGGCGGCCCGACATGATGCGTGCACACAATTCGGGGAATGCACGGTCCGCCTCACCCTGAATGATGTAGTCCACTTCGGCGAGCCAGGGCTGGTCGTCGATCTCGTGGCTGACCTCGGGACCACCGACGACGAGGGTGAGCTCGGGCGCGAGGCGGTTCAAGAGCTCGACGAGCGCGCGGGTCTGCTCGACGTTCCAGATGTAGACGCCGAGGCCGACGATGCTCGGGCGCTCGGCGAGGATCGCCTCGGCGATGTCGAGGGGGCGGTCGTGGATCGTGAACTCGCGCAGGTGGGTGCGCTCGCGCAGCTCGGCCATGTTCGCGAGGAGGTAGCGCAGCCCGAAGGCCGCGTGGGGGTACTTCGCGTTGAGCGTCGCCAAAACGACGGTCTGGACGGGCGCTTGGTCCTGCACGGGGTCGGGACGATAGCACCCTCGCCGAGGGGCAAGCGGACGCCGCGGGCGCCACGACCCCGAGACGGATCGCGCGCTCGGTCGCTCGCTCGCGCGAGGCTGCCCTGAGCTCGTGGGACGAGCCGCGGGTTCAAGAGTAGAGCGCGGTACGCATCGCCTCGACGGCGTGGTCGGGGATCACGAGCTCCAGCCACAGCTCGAGCGCGCGCACGCCCTGCCACAGCAGCATCGGGAGGCCATCTTGGACGGTGAGGCCGGCCGCGACCGCGCGGTCGAGCAGCCCGCCTGAAGGCCGGGGGTAGACGATGTCGATCACGCGCGCCCGCGGCTCCAATTGATCGAGCTCGATGTCGACGGGGAAGGCCTCGGGGCCCCCCGCGAGGCCGACGATCGTCGTGTTGACCAGGAGCTCGCCGCGCGGGGTGCCGAGCTCCTGCCAGTTGCAGCGCCGGACTCGCTCGGTCGCGTTGGCCAGCGCGAGGCTCGGGATGTGCTCGGGTCGACGGCTGACCCAGGTCAGCTCGAGCTCGGGGTGGGCCCCGAGCAGCGCGTCGGCGATCGCCAGCGAGGCTCCCCCGGCGCCGAGGATCGTCGCGCGGCGCAGGGGCGGACCGTCGAGCTCGTCGAGCGCATCGAGGAACCCGCGCGCGTCGGTGTTGTGGCCGTGGATCTCGATCGCCCCGGTGTCGAGGTTGGGGACGAAGCGCAGGGTGTTCACGGCCCCGACGCGCTCGGCGGTGTCCGAGCGGTGGTCACACAGGGCGAGCGCGGCCTGTTTGTGCGGGACCGTGAGGTTTACGCCCCCGAAGCCGAGCGCCGCGGCTCCGCGCACAGCCTCGCCGAGGCGCCCCGCGCTGACGTGGAAGGGCAGGTAGCAGTGCGGCAAGCTCAGGGCCGCGAACGCGGCCGCGTGCATGATCGGCGAGCGCGAGTGGGCGACGGGATCGCCGAACACGCCGAAGGATCGCGGAAGGATCGCGGTCAACCGGGCTCCTCCGTGTCGGTGACCACGACCGCGAGCTGGCCGCGCTGGAGCTGGAGGCGCAGCGCTTCGCCGACCTCGACCTGGGCGGCGTCGCGGACCAGCCCGCCGTCGTCGGTGCGAACCAGCGCGTAGCCGCGACCGAGCACCGCGAGGGGCGAGAGCGCGTCGAGCTTGCCGGCCGCGCGCGCGAGCTGAGGCCGGAGGCTCGCGGTCAGGCCTTTGCCGGCGCGGACGAGGCGGCGCTCGAGCTCGTGGAGGCGGCGGCGCTCGGTCGCGATGCGCATGCGCGGGTGGACGGCCGCGAGGCGCTCGCCGAGCTGCCGATGCCGTCGGCGCTCGGTTGTGACCGCGGCGCGCATGGTCTGCGTCAGCCGCCGCCGCGCGCCGTCGAGGTGCTCGCGTTCACGCCGGGCGAAGCTTCGGCCCCAGCGCTCGAGCCGGCTCGACGAGCTGTGCAAGCGCGCGCCGAGGTCGAGGGTTCGCCGCTCGATGTTGCGCAGCAAGCGACGCTCCCGGTCGGCGAGGCGCTCGAGCAGCGCCTGACGATCGGGCACGACCAGCTCGCCAGCTTGCGAGGGCGTCGCGGCTCGACGATCGGCGACCAGATCGCACAGCGTCACGTCGACCTCGTGACCGACGGCCGACACGATCGGGACCGGGCACGCCGCGATCGCCCGGGTCAGACCCTCGTGGTTGAAGGCCCACAGATCTTCGATCGACCCTCCGCCTCGGCCGATGATGATCACGTCGATGCCCGGCACTCGCTGGAGTCGCCGCAGCGCCAGGGTCAGCTCGCGCGGGGCCTCGGGCCCCTGGACCTTGGCTGGCGCGAGCAAAACGGGCGTGGGCATGCGCCGCCGGATGACCTTGATGATGTCGTGGACCGCCGCGCCGGTCGGGCTGGTCACGACCCCGACCGCCCGCGGCCACGGTGGCAGCGGCCGCTTGCGCTCACCCGCAAACAGGCCCTCCGCCGCGAGCCGCCGCTTGAGCTGCTCGAGGGCCAGCGTGAGCTCGCCGAGCCCCGCGGGCTCGGCTCGCTCGGCGTAGAACTGAAACCGACCCTGGGCCGCGTAGATGCCCATGCGACCGAACATCCGCAGGCGCTGGCCCTCCTCGAGGCGAAAGCGCAGGCGCCTGACGCTCGACGCCCACATCGCCGAGGGCAGCGCCGCAGCGCCGTCCTTGAGGGTGAAGTAGGCGTGGCCGCTGCGGGCCAGGACCAGGTTCGAGACCTCGCCCTCGACCCAGATCGCGGGCACACCTCGCTCGAGCACGCGATTGGCCAGCTCGACCGCCTCGCGGACGCTGAGTACCCGGGGGCGCTTGGGCGCTTGGCGGCCGTCGCCGCCTTGACCGCCAGGCGGGCGCCGACCGAAGGGGATGCCGCGCTGGGCCATCGCCGCGGTTGTAACACGCGGACAGGCTCCGGGGAGCTGATCAGTCGGTGGTCTGGGGCAGCTGAGCGAGGAGCTCGGTGATACGGCGCTCGAGCGCGGTGATGCGCTGGTCTTGACCGCGCACGACCTCGTCGAGCTCGTCGTTGGTCTGGCGGCGGAAGGCGGCCTCGATCTCGAGCTCGGTGATGCGATGCTCGTGGCGCGCGAGCTGCTCTCGCAGCGCGCTCAGCTCGGTGGTCTCGGACATGCGCGGAGTGTGCACGGATCGCGCGCGCGGCGGTAGTCTGCCGGTCACTCGGGCGGCCAGGGGTTGTCGATGCAGTCGAGGGGCTCGAAGGGCGCCGGGAGCTTGGAGCACGAGGCGTTGTTGTGAGGTCGTGCTGATGGTCGGAGTCGCGCTGCGGCTGGGGTCTCGGCTCGGACTCGGGAACCAGTGGGCGGCACGCGTCATCCGCACACTGATCTGCCGCGAGTCGAGCCGGTGGGTTTAGCGAATGGGTCAGTCGACGCCGAGGACCTCGCGACCAAAGACTTCGCCGATGGCGATCTTTGGGCCGGTGCTGGTCATTGTGACGCCATTAATCCATGCCATGTCACCTCCGGAACACTTGTGCAATCAGCGTGAGCGCGGGAACCAGGACGACGAAAATGTCGAAGAAAATGAAGAACCCAAGCTCACGCAGCATAACCCTGCGGGTTATGCGTGAGAGGTCGCTGAGCCGCGTGAGCTTGACTGCGTTGGGCCGGAAGTAGGACGAGGTCGTCTCGGGTCGCGCCACGATTCCAGGGTTCAGATCGCTGCCCGAGGGACCTTCGCAGACCCACGTCGTCTCGAGGTCTACGATGGTCTCGATTACCAAGATCTGCTCATCTGGCGCAACGCGGCCCAAGTCGTAGCGTTGGAGTTCAGCGGCCGCGGCTTCGCACGCTGCGCTGGCTTGGGCCTTCGAGAGATCGTGCAGGAGCGGAAGCGTTGGCACGCCGTGGTAGACCTCCATCGTGAAGCCGCGCGCAGGGTCGACGCGCGGGAGGAGCCATGGCGGAGCGTGACGAGGGAAAGCTGTCGGCGAGCGGATCGTGTGCTCGCAAGGGATCAGGCGTATCGGCACCTCGGTGTCGGCGGTTACGAGTGAGAAGGACCCGCCAGAGTAGCGATCAAAGATAAAGCGCAAGCCACCGAGGGCCGTCGTCTTTCGACAAACCACGGACAGGCGCCAAGCGGCGCAAGGACGATCACTCAAAGGTCCTCGCTGCGGCTCCGAGACAGGCTGTGGCCGACCCGTGGCGAGAATGGACGGAGGCGTTTTCGAGCTGCGCCTCGACCAGCCTGGGACGGTGTCGACGAGCTTGTGATAGGTCGTCAGCATGCCCCAAGCGTTCAGCGCAAGCACAAGCGATCCCAGCACGATGGCGAGGGCGAGGACCGCCGCGTTCATGGCGACCGCTCACGCTCCGAGGTGACCAAGGCGTTGCGCGGGTAGATCGCTACCGCGTGGAGCCCGGCCACACTCTCGACGATCTCCTGGAGCGCCTCGCGCCCGTCAAAGCGCGCATCGGGCACATTCGCCAGCAGCGCGCTCGCTTCACGGCCCACGTGCGTCTCATATGACGATCTGGCCAAACACTTTTTCAATACGTTTCCAACATCAACCTTCGGGCCGTGGGTTGTCATTGCAATGCCAGAGAGATGTGCCATGCTTCTTGACCTATACTGTGAGCAGGATTCGCGCTCGCCAATCGAACTCGCCGAGAGCCCCACGAAACGCCGCCGCGACGTCGAGCAATGTCCGCTCCATCCGTCCTGGCGGCCTGCACGTCGAGCCTTTCTCGAACCGGAATTCGCCGCAAGAGGACGTGGGCGCGTGCGTCGTCTGTCGGGTAGCACAGCCCCCACTCTATCAGCCCGTCGATAGCTTTGGAAGCGCGGCCCTGCTCGCTTTTCAGCGACGCCATTGTTAGGGGCTTCTCATGCCTCTGGCTAGCAGCCCGTGGTGCAATGCCTCGCGCCGCCTCGCTTGGCCTTTTCGCCGAGGGCTTTGTCGCCAAAACTTGCAGTACGCCCGGTACAGCGGCGTTTTGGCTTCGCGCCCTCCGCGAACATTCCGGCGCGAGGCGACACGATGCATTGCACCACGGGCTGCTAGACGACCTCGCTCCCGCGTTGCGCTGGGCTCGAACTCTCGCGGCTCCACGCCCTCGCCGCGAGCACCGACTTCGGCGACCCGCTGCGACGAGTTATCCTCCTCCTCGCGTTGTTGTCGGTTCCATTCTTATTGCCAATATTGATGTTCACTGCCTCAGTGAGGGATGGCGAGCGGGAGCCGTAGGGCTAAAAGAACACCCGCGCCTCGAGGTAGGCGCTGATCGGCGAGAGCCCAAACTCGCTCCCCAATTCCAAGCTCCCCGACATCGGATCAAAGCTCCGCACCCCCGCCCCCCAGGGCACGAACACGCCCAAGATCAGATCCGACTCGTTCGCCACATTGTACATCAGCGAGACCCCCGCGAGCCCCGAGCCGTCGGTCGCGCTCACGATCCCCGTGACCGTGAAGCGCAAGATCGGGATGATCTCCATGCCCGCGGCCGCGCCAACATAGTGCTGACCGAGGTAGGGCAGGTCGTCGGAGTAGCTCTCGAGCGCTCGGCCAAGGTAGTCCGCGGGCTTGGCCGCGCCGTCCGACGCGAACATGTACTCGGCCACGATCGAGGCGTTGCGCCAGGCGAAGCTCACGCTCGGCCCGGCCGCGAACCGCCCGTAGATCGGCTGGTCGTCGCTGTCGTGGCCGTCGCCTTCTTCGTCGGGGATGCCGACATGAAACTCGCCGCGGAGGTTGACGGGCCCGGCGTCACCTTGGAGTGAGCCGCCCGCGATCCATCGCTGCGAGACCTTGCCGCCGAGCGCGGCCCACTCGAAGCCGGCGCCGACGATCGCCGCGCGGGTGAACACCGCGCTGCGACCCCAGCTCGGCTTGTCGGTCTCGGGGTCGTAGCCGAGCACCCCGGCCACGTCGACGCTGGCCATCGTGCCAAAGCCGGCCGAGACCCGGATCGCGTCGACCCCCGGCTTGTAGATGCGGTTGACGGCGGTGGCCGAGAAGGGCGCGAAGAAGTCGTTGGTCGTGAACATGCTCGCGACCGTGTAGGTGATCGGGAAGCGCCCGATGTCGACGTTGACGGAGTCGAAGCTCAGGCGCATCGCCGCGCGATCGACCCCGAGCTGGCCACCGACCGCGCCGTCGTCCCAGAACTGCCAGCCCAGGTAACGCGTCCGATAAGCGCTGCTGGTGCTGCCCGCGCTCGCAAAGCTGCCGCCGAGGTTGCCGCCAACCGGGACGCGCGCGAGCTCGCCGAAGCCGTTGAAGGAGAAGTGCAGGTGCGGGCCGGCGTCGGCCTCGACGAGCACCCGCGCGACGGTCACGGCCATGGCGTCGTCGCCGGCCGGGAACAGGTCGGGGTCGTTGAAGTGGAGATAGGACCCGGTCAGTCGCAGGCTGCCCGCGAGCACGTCACCGACCTTCACTTTGGGCTCGTCGCTCGCGCTCTGATCGTCGCCCGAGCTCGCGGGGCCCGGGTCGTCCCACGCGCTCCAGTCCGAGGTCTCGCTCGGCTCACTCGGCTCAGCCGGACCCTCGGCAGCGGGGGCGTCTGCGGGCTCGGGCTCGGGCTCGCTGCCCCAGCCTGCGGCGTCCCACGCCGCGTTGGTCTCGGGCGCGGGCGCGGGCGCGGGCGCGGGCGCGGGCGCGGGGGCGTCTGCGGGCTCGGGCTCGCTGCCCCAGCCTGCGGCGTCCCACGCCGCGTTGGGCTCGGGCTCGGGCTCGGGCGGACCGAGAAACGCCAGGAGCAGCCCGAAGACGTACATCGGGGTCAATTCTTGGTCTCGTCGCTCTCGACCTTACCGTCGACCATGTGCACGATTCGACGCGCCCTCGCCATCACGCGGGGATCGTGGGTCGAGAAGATGAAGGTCACGTTGCGCTCGAGGTTGAGCCGCTCCATCAGGGTCAAGAGCAGCTCGGCGGTGGCCGAGTCGACGTTGGCGGTCGGCTCGTCGGCGAGGGTGACGAGGGGGTTCGAGGCGATCGCCCGGGCGATCGCCACGCGCTGCTGCTGGCCGCCCGACATCTCGGCCGGGCGCCGGTGCTCCATGCCCTCGAGCCCGACGTCGGCGAGCAACTTCATGACGGTCTCGCGCCGCTCGTCGCTCGGCATGCCCTGGAGGCGCAGGACCATCTCGGCGTTCTCGAACGCGGTCAGGACCGGGACCAGGTTGTAGGCCTGAAACACGAAGCCGATCTTGTCGCGTCGCATGCTGCTGAGCTGGCCGCGCGACATCTCGGCGAGGTCGTGGCCCTCGACGAGGGCCTTGCCCCTGGTCGGCTTGTCGAGGCCGCCGATGATGTTGAGCGCGGTGGTCTTGCCCGAGCCCGAGGGCCCGGTCAGGGCCATGAATTCGCCGCGGCGAACCTCGAGATCCATCCCGCGCAGGGCCGGCACGTCGATCATGCCTTGCTTGTAGATCTTCTCGACACCCTCGAGCTTGACGATGACTTCGGATTCGCTGGACATGGTCGCTCCCGACACGAAAATTAGACGATGCGGATGACTTCGACCGGCGACACGCGGCCGGCCTTGTAGGCCGGGTACAAGCCCGCGACCATTGTTGCGATGACCACCGCGAGGGCGATGAACAGCGCGTGGGGTGGATAGAGCTCGATGTAGATGACCGGCGACATGCTCACGCCCGAGACCTGAGCCTGGCCCTCACCGCCCATCATCTGGGCGACGTCGATGCCCGTGGTCGCAAGGTAGTAGTAGGGCCACGCGGTCAGCAAGACGCCCGCCACGATCCCGCACAGGCCCAGCCACAGGCTCTCCCACAAGACGAGGCTAAACAGCTGCCGGGCCGAGAACCCGATCGCGGCGAGGATGCCGAGCTCGCGCATCCGCTCCATGACCGAGACGAAGAGGGTGTTGAAGATGCCCGCGGCGATCAGCACGGTGACGATCAGCTCCATGATGATCGTGCCGTTGACCTTCATGCTCACGAAGCCGGCGAGGTCGGGCTGGGCCTCGTACCAGGGCAAGGTCGTGCTCACGGGGCCGAGCCGCTCGCCGAAGGTCGCGTCGAGCTCGGCGGCGAGGTCCTTGGCGCCGCGGTGGTCGTCGAGGAACACCGCGATCTGGGTGGCCTCGTCGGGGTCGTAGCCGAGCAGCTCGCGGAAGGGGCCGATCGGCAGGAGGCAGATGCCGGCGTCGATCTCGGTCGCGCCGGTCTCGATGATCCCCGAGACCCGCGCGAGCCCGCTGGCGATCTCGCCGGACTTGTCGGTCACGGTGTAGACGACCTTCTTGCCCAGATCGACGCCGAGGTTGTCGGCCAGGGTCCGGCCCAAGATGATGCCCTCGTCGTCGGGGCTGGTGAACATCTCGCCCGCGGTGATCGAGTCGACCAGGCCGAGGGTCGTCTCGTCTTCGATGCTGGGGTCAATGCCGAGGACCCCGGCGCCGACGTTGTTGATGCTG
The DNA here is from genome assembly GCF_002994615.1 of Enhygromyxa salina. Classification (GTDB taxonomy): domain Bacteria; phylum Myxococcota_A; class Polyangia; order Nannocystales; family Nannocystaceae; genus Plesiocystis; species Plesiocystis salina_A. Next base: position 24,105 of record NZ_PVNK01000046.1, read on the forward strand.
GTCGCGAGCATGACCCCGCCGGTCACGCGGGGGACCGCGGCCCGGACCCGCGGGTGGGCGCGGATGTCTTCGATGAGCTCGGGCTCGGCGTGGACCGTCTTCTTGAGCGAGGGCGCGTCGAGGTAGGTCGAGTGCTGAACGATCACGTGGCCGCCGCCGAGCCGCGCAGAGTGATCGATCATCTCGGAGTAGGAGTAGTCGCCGATCCCGGTCATGACGACCGCGAGCATGAAGCCGAAGGCGATGCTGAACAGGGTGATCAGGGTCCGGCGACGGTTGCGCCAGATGTTGCGCCACGCCAAGGTGGGTAACTTCAGTTCCGACATTGCTCGCTCCGGTCAGTCATGAGTCGTCAGTCACGAATCGCATCGAGCGGCCGAATGAAGGCTGCACGCAAGGCGGGGTAGAGGACGGCGAGGGCGACGATGACCACCAGCGAGGTCAGCGGGCCCGTGTAGGTCTCGAGGGTCACGGACGAGCGCCAGACCGGATCCCAGGCCATGCCCATGATCGACACGTTGCCCATCGAGCTCATGTCGATGCCCGTGGTCGTCATGTAGTGGTTGGCGGGGATCGCGAGGAGCACCCCCGCGGCCACGGCGACCGTTGTCTGGATGCCGGTCTCGATGAAGATCAGCTTGAGGACCTTCAGCGGCGTGAACCCGATCGCCTTGAGCACGCCGAGCTCGCGGATCCGCTCGAACACGGCCATGAGCATCGCGTTGAGGATCAAGATGCCGACCGCGATGTAGACGATCACGGCCATCACGGCCATCGACGCGCGCGAGGACTCGAGCATCGACGAGAGCATTGGTTTGATCGTCTTCCAGCTCGAGACCTCGACGCCCTCGGGCGCGTAGCTCTGGGCCAGCGCGGTCGCGGCCTCGAGTTCGGCGCCGGGCGGGATCCGCAGGATCATCTGGTGGACGCCTTCGGGCAGGACCATGAGCTCGCGGAACTCGGCCGCGGTCATGAACACGCCGCTGCGGTCGACGCCGTCGGAGATGCCCTTGAGGACCCCGCGGATCGGGTAGACGTCGTTGGCCATCGAGCCGTCGGCGCCCTGCGAGAGCACGACCAGCTCGCCGCCGACCTCGAGGCCGAGGGTCTCGGCCAGCCGCCAGCCGATGACCACGCCCTCGTCGTCGGGCTCGATCCAGGCCCCGGCCTTGGTCTGCTGCGAGATCGAGCTGACGTCGGCGTCGGCGAGGACGTCGATCCCGATCAGCTGGACGCCCGATGAGTTGTCTTCACTCGCGCCGAGGCCCGTGGCCAGGAGTCGGCTCGAGACCTGGTAGCCGGCGTCCTCGAGCTTCGCGCTCCACTCGCTCGGATCTTCGATCGTGGTGTAGAGCGAGGGCTTCTCGCGGTAGCTGTCGGCGAAGACCTGGGCGTCGCCGACCTCGAGGTCCAAGATGTTGGCCTGGAGCCCGTCGACGTAGCCGGCGACGAGGCCGGTGTAGACGATCATCACGAACAGCGCGAGGCCGGTCGCGGACATGGTCACCACGCTTCGCCGAGTGTTGCGCCAGACGTTGCGCCAGGCGAGCTTGAGGTCGTCCACGGTCAGAGCGCCTTGAGGTTCGAGACGCTGAAGAAGGACGCGTCGATGCCGACGTCGAACTCGAGCTTTTGGTAGCTGATCTCGGTGTACTCGCCCTTTTTGTCGGCATCGAGCGGGCTCATGCGCACGCGCATGGGGACCTGCGAGCCGCCGACTTGCTGGTAGTCGAAGAACTCCATCTTGCGCACGGGGTTGAGATCTTCGTCGTAGAAGAGCTGGCCGACGGGGAGCAGATCGGACTTGCGGACCATGACGTCGACCTGGCCCCAGACGATGACGGCCTTGGGCTTGGGGGTCAGGATCAGGGCCCAGGTCGCCTCGCCAGCGATGGTGGGGCCGTCCTTGACGACGTAGTCGAAGTCCTTGTCGAGGCGGCTGTCCCGGACCAGATCGTCGTTGGTGAAGTGGCTGCCCATCCACGAGCCGCCCATCGACGCGCCCGAGATCTTGATCGTCCGCCCGGTCTTGCTCAAGTAGGTGAACAGGTCCTTGTTGGACTTGAGCGTGGCCGTGCCGCGCTCCTTCTTGGGCTCGAGGATTCGGATCAGCGAGTAGTCCTCGCCGACGCTCCACGACTCCATGGACATCGAGCGCTCCCAGCGGGCGGTCTTGACCTGCATCGACATCAGGCCGTGGCTCGACCGGCCGCGGTGGAGGTTGTCGATCTTGGTCAGGAGGTAGGCGCCGAACTCGGGGTCGGTCGGGCTCGGCGGCGCGGCGGTGGCCGAACCCGGGAGCAAGGTGGCCGCGCCTGCGGCGAGCAGGGCGCTGAGGACGAAGCGACGTGACACGTTCATGTTGACTGGTCTCCTTCGGGCCGGGGACGGATGCCGTCGACGACAAAGTCGGCAAGAATTGCGGCGAAGCGCTCGGGCGACATGCCCGGGCGTAGGGATTCGTAGCGGAGCGCGGGCGCGATGTGGCTGAGCGAGGCGATCACCTGGACGCGGTCGCGCAGCTCGACGGGGCTCCAGCGGTGCTCGGGGCCGGCGACCTCATCGAGCAGAGGCTGGAGCAGCTCTTCGTTGAAGTGCTCGCCCTCGCTCATGAGCTCGGGCGGGATGTCGGCCAACATCGCCGCCATCTCGGCGTCCTCGAGCAGGCGGAGCATCAGGGGCGAGCGGCTGGGGAGGAGCAAGACGGCCACGATCCACTGCTTGAGGCGCTCGGGAGCCGGCGCGCTCCCTGTCAAGACGGCGCTCAGCTCGGGGACCCAGCGCAGCTTCTCGTAGGCCACGCAGGCGATCAGCAGATCGACCTTCTTGGGGAAGTAGAGGTACAAGGTGCCCTTGGCGACGCCGACCTCGCTGGCGAGCTCGTCCATGCTGGTCGCGCGGTAGCCGGACTCGGCGAACATCGAGATCGCCGCCTCGAGGATCGCCAGGCGCTTGCGACCCTTCTTGGTGCTTGGGTCGATGTTGCCCACGAACTTCTCGAGTTCACGGGTCAGATCTGCGGGTAGCTCCACGGACTGACTATGCTGGTCCACTCAGTCAGTTTCGGCAAGCACTGCAGACAGAAAAATGACCGTGACGAGCGTCACGGTCATTTTTGCGCGGTGGGCCGAGCCGGGCTGCTAGCCCGGCTTGGGCCAGCTGCCGCTCGCGAGGATCCCCGGATAGTGCCGCTGCCACGCCGCGATCATGTCGTCGAGCGGCACGTCGTGATGGACGCCGTGGTCGTCGACGTACTCCATGAATTGCCCACCCTCGCGGTCGTACTCTTGAAACACGCTGTCCTCCCGGCCATCGAACTCGAGCGGCGCGACCCCGAGGCGCTCGCACAGCTCGCGGTTGAACGCAGGCGTGGCGGCGACCCAGCGCTCGTCGAGCCACAGCTCGCAGTAGCCATGATAGACGAGCAGGTTGCTGCCGAGGCGCGCCTCGAGCCGGGCGGTGCCGATATGGTTGCGGACGTTGGCGAAGTGCAGCCGGCTGGGCACGCCGATGACCCGGGCACAGGCCGCGAGCACGGTCGCCTTGTCGACGCAGTGGGCCCCGAGGCTGCGCTCGCGCAGGAGCACGCTGCTGGCGCTGAAGTCCTCGGCGCGGAGCTTCACGTTCCAGGGGTTGTAGCGAAAGCCGTCGCGGACGGCGTAGTAGAGCGCGACGGCGGCGTCGCGGGGGGTCGCGCCGACACCGTGCTGCCTCGCGTAGGCGACGACGGCGGGGTGGTCGCTGTCAACGAAGGGGTTGGGGTCGAGGTAGACCTGCTCGGGCACGGCGCAGCTTAGCAGGCCGCCGGCGCGCCGCTCAGCCCGCGAAGATCTCGAGCCAGCGCGAGCGCAGCAGCCCCATGCGCAGGATGTCGATCCGGCCGTGCTCACCCGCGAGCTCCTGCAGCAACACGCCCTCGAGGTTGAAGCCGAATTGGCTGTTGAGGTTCAGGTTCCGCAGGTTGACGTCGGTCGAGTAGATGTAGACCTTCTCGAATTCGAGGATCCGAAAGGCGTAGTGCAAGAACGCGAAGGTCGCCCGCTTGCCGATGCCCATGCCCTGGAGCTTGCGCGGGCCGACGAGCTTGCGCATCTCGAGCCGCCGGGAGTTCTGGTCGAGGTTCTCGGCCCCGATGATCCCGACGGCCTCGCCCTCGTACTCGATGCAGAAGTACTGGCACCCTTCGCTGGCGAAGTGGGCCGCGAGGCCGTCCGTGGTGGGAGGGTAGGGGGTCACGAAGCTCGCGCGGACCTTGGCCGGGGCCAGCCAGGTCTCGACCTGGGCCAGGAGCTCGTCGTCGAGGGGCCGCAGGACGACGCTGTCGTCGACGCTCAGGCGCTGCTCGCTGGCCCAGCGATCGTCGATGCTGTCGAGGTCGAACAGCCGGCTGTAGAAGCGGTCTTGCTTGCTGGGCTCGAGCTCCTGGTCGGACAGGTGGCCGAGGAGGTGGGTTGCGATCGCTACGATGTCGGTCTTGGCCACGCCATAGTTGACGAGCTCGCCGTAGAAGCCCTTGGTCACCAGCTTGAGCAGCTGCTCTTGCTGGCGGCGCTGGACCTGCTCACGCTCCGAATTGTCCCCGCCCATTCGCTGCTCAGTCTGACTCAGACTGCGAGGGCACGACACCGACCGGGAGGTGGGCGGCGGCGGCGAGGCTCGAGCCGACGCTCGAGATCCACAGGCGCTCGGCCAGGCTCAGTCGCCGGGAGCCGCACAAGATCATGCACGCGTCGAGCTCGCGCGCGGCGCTGACGAGCTTGGGGACGATCTGCCCCTGGGCGAGCAGCGCGCGGGCCGAGAGCCCCGCCGCCTCGCGCCAGGCCGCCAGCGCGGCCTGTCCATCGTCGGGCGTGCGGGCGTGGAGCACGTTCCAGGTGCCCTCGGGCAGGTACTGGAGGCCGATCGGATCGCTGCTGTCGATCACGTGGACGAGGCGCGCGTCCCGGCCGAGGCGGGCGGCCAGCTGCTCGCCGAAGCGCGCGAGCTCGACGCCGCGCTCGTCGAGGTCGACGGCGCACACGATCGGTCCGGGCCCGATGTGTTTGAGCTCGAGGTCCGGCGGGACGACGAAGGTCGGGACCTCGAGCCGACGCAGCAGCCGACGCGCGACCTTGCCCAGGCGGATCAGCGCCCGGTCTTCGGCGGCCGCGCGGCGACCGAGGATGAGCCCGGTCGTGGCCTCGAGCTTGCCGGCCGCCGCGAGCATGTCGGTGACCTGCTCGCCCGCGACGACGTCGATCGTGGAGAAGGCCTCGGTCGCGTCGCGGGTCAGGACGGCGGCGTGGGCCGCCTTCTTGGCCCCGCCGAGCAGCTCGGCGCGCGGCGGCGACTCGGGCAGCTCGAACAGGGCGTTCTCGACCACGTGGAGGCCGTCGATCTTCAGCTGGCCGCCGCGGTAGTGCTGGCGCAGCCAGACCGCAAAGTTGATCGCTCCGTGGCAATGGGGTCGCAGATCCAGGCCGACGACCCAGCGCATGCTCTTGTCTTGGGTGCTCATGTTGCCCTCTCTCTCGTGGCGGTCGCGCAAGCATAGGACGGGCGCGGCCAGGCTGTCCGGCAAGCCTTGCGGGCCGCTCGTCCGGGGCCTATGCCGCGCCGGCTCGCTGACGCCCCGCCGCCTTGGCTGCCTCGGCGAGCAGCTCGTCGACGGGCGCGTTGTCGTGATAGTCGTCGTTGATCCAGGCGTAGTGCAAGGTGCCGCCCGGCCCGATCACGTGGGCGGCCCCGAACTTGAACGGGTTGGGCCCGGTCTTGCCCTGGCGCTCGCCGTAGAGCTTGGCCTTGACGGCGGCCCACAGCACGCCCGGCTTGAAGATGCCGATCAAGGGCCCCTGCTTGGCGCGGATGACCTCGTGGCTGGCCATGTGCTTGTCGACCAGGACCAGGTAGGGGATCTTGCGCTCGGCGACGAAGTCGCGCGCGTACTGCCGACTGCCCGTGCCGATCGCAACCAGGCGCGCGCCCGCGGCCTCGAAGTCGCCAAAGAAGTCCCGCAGCGCGCCCGCGTAGTGGCGGCAGAGGATGCAGCCGAAGTGGCGCAGGTGGATGAGCACGACCGGGCGCTCGGCCCACAATTCGCCGAGCGCGTACTCGTTGGAGTCGGCGTCGACCAGGGTGATCTGCGACAGCTCCTCGGGGATCTCGGGCCTGGGCTCGACGGCGGTCACGGGGCCAGGCTAACACGAGCGCGTGACGATCCTCGACGCCATCGGAGAGACTCCGCTCGTGCCGTTGCGGAACATCGGCCGCGGACTCCCGCGCGAAGTTCTGGTCAAGTGCGAGCATCAAAACCCCGGCGGCAGCGTCAAGGATCGTCTGGCCAAGGCGATCGTCGACGACGCCGAAGCTCGCGGGCTGCTCCGATCCGGGATGACGCTGATCGAAGCGACCGCGGGCAACACCGGGGTCGGTCTGGCCCTGGTCGCGGCCGCGCGCGGCTACGAGCTGGTCTGCGTGATGCCGGAGAAGATGTCGATCGACAAGCGCCGGGTCCTGACGATGCTCGGCGCGCGGGTCGTCATCACCGCCAACGCGCCGCCCTCGAGCCCGGATAATTTTCAGAACGTGGCCCGGGCGATGGCCCGCGCCGAGGGTTGGTTCCTGACCGATCAATTCGAAAACCCGGTCAACGTGACGGTCCACGAGCGCACGACCGGCGCCGAGATCCTGCGTCAAGTCGACGGCCCAGTTGGCGCCTTCGTCGCCGGGGCCGGGACCGGCGGGACGATCAGCGGGGTCGGGCGGGCGCTCAAGCGGGGGAACCCGAACACCAAGATCGTGCTCGCGGATCCAATCGGCTCGGGCCTCGCCGCCTGGGTCGAGACCGGTGAGCTCGGGCCCGACGGCGCTTACGCGGTCGAGGGCATCGGATCGAGCCAGCCGCCGACCAACCTCCACCGCGAGCTCATCGACGGCGCCGAGCGGATCAGCGACGAGCTCAGCTTCGAGACCGCGCGGCGGCTGTGCTGCGAGGAGGGGCTGCTCGTCGGGGGCTCGGCCGGGACCAACGTCGCCGCCGCGCTCCGCGTCGCCGCCCGAGCCGACATCGAGGGCCCGGTCGTGACGGTGCTGCCGGACGCCTGGGACCGCTACTTCAGCGCGCCGTGGATGCGCGCGTGGGCGGACTGAGCCTGGGCCCGAGCTGCTGCTATCGTTGATCCCATGAGACCCGCGCGGCGCCAGCGGCCGATGACCCTCGCGCTGGGGGCGACCTTGGTGCTGGGTTGTGGCGAGGGCTCGGGGGGGCCGAGCTGGCCCGCGTCGAGCACGGGCGAGACCGACGGTGATGGGGACGGG
>NZ_PVNK01000047.1 GCF_002994615.1 Enhygromyxa salina
CCCATCCCCATCCCCATCCCCATCATCCGGGTCGCTGTCACCATCTTCGCCGTCACCGTCGCCATCGCCAGCGGTGTCCCCCGTGTCGGCCGCCGTCGTCTCCGGAGGTGCGTCGTCGGAGCAGGCCACGGTCAGAGATACGACTGCGAGACTCAGGGGGGCGAGACCAAACACGATGCGCTTCATGAATCGTGCAGTAGCACCGGGTCTTAGACACAAACCACAAAGACTGCGTGCAATCTCAGCGGAGCCCAAAATCACGCACATTTCTGCCCAAGACCACGTAAATGTTCACACTCCCTCCGGATCCTTGAGCCGACGCCGCCACCTGCGCCCCCCCCAGCACGGCGCTCGCAGATCAGCACAACCAGGCGATCAAGCCGGCAACAACGGCCGCCAGCAGCCCGATTGGCACCCCGAGCACGAGCATCGCGGCGACCGCAAAGACCAGGCGATCGCGCGTCGTGGCCGGCCGCGGAGCTTCGAGGGTGTCGTCATCGAGCGCCAGCTCGGCGCGCAGCTTTGCGACCGTCCGCCCGAGCAGCGCGTCATTAAAGTCGCGGTCATAAAGGTTGCGCGTGTGGCAGCCCCGAATGAAGGCCGCGCGAACGCGGCGTGGGCAGACCAGCAGCCCGTAGGCGAAGGCGGCCCCGTTGAGGACCCACGCCGCATAGAAATCGCGGCAATTCGAGGCCAGCTCCCACGCCGAGATCTCCGACTCCCCCTTCATGTCGGTCGCGTAGCCGGTCACGATGTGATGGAGATCGTGGTAGCGAACCGCCCGCACGCGGCTCGCGGTATTGGGAATGCGCAGCGGGATCGAGCCGATCTCGACCTGGACCCACGCCGCGGAGTAGCCGCCGTCAGGCCCGAAGCCGTTGAGCTCGAAGTATCGGGTGCGCGCGTCGAGCATGGTCGAGTCGGGATCGTAGCGCGGGGCGTCCATGGCTCCCGAGTCTACGACGGCGAGACTCGAGCAAGGGGATTTGGTAGCGTCACAGCGATGCGCCCCGGAATCCTCGCTTCGCTCGCCCTGCTCACGACCCTCGCCTGCGCGACCGAGCCCGCCCCCTCGTCGACCACCGCCACGCCGCCAGCTGGGGACGACGAGGTCGAGCCCGGGGCCTCCGCGGGCGAGCCGAGCGCGACGGGGATCCTCGACGAGGACAGCTTCAAGGCGCTGCACGAGCTCAACGCCGACGAGGCGCCCCCGCTGCACGGCGAGACGATCGAGCTCGCGGGGACCGAGGCCTACCTCTCGCTGCCCGAGGGCGCGAGCGCGCCGGTGCCCGCGGTCGTCGTCATCCACGAGTGGTGGGGCCTCAACGATCACATCCGCCACTGGACCGACCGCCTGGCCGAAGACGGCTACGCGGCGCTGGCCGTCGACCTCTACGGCGGCGAGGTCGCCAGCGATCCCGACGGCGCGATGACCCTGATGAAGAGCGTCGACCCGGCCCAGGCCCAGGCGGTGCTCAGCGCGGCGCACGAGTTCCTCGCCAGCGATCCGCGGGTCTCGGCCGACAAGCAGGGCGTGATCGGCTGGTGCTTCGGCGGCGGCTGGTCCCTGCGCGACGCGATCGCAACCACGGATCTCGACGCCGCGGTCATCTACTACGGCCACCCGGTCACCGACCCCGAGCAGCTCGCGGGCATCAACGCCAGCTTGCTCGGCGTGTTCGCCAACGAGGATCAGGCGATCCCGCCCGAGACCGTCGACGAGTTCGTCAAGGCCCTCGAGGCGGCTGGCAAGTCGATCGAGCTGCACCGCTACGACGCCGTCCATGCCTTCGCCAACCCCTCGAACGCCAAGTACGACCAAGACGCGGCCGCCGACGCCTGGGAGCAGGTGCGCGAATTCCTCGCCGCGCAGCTCCGCGGTATATAGTCGCGGCGATGTCAGACCGAGATCTGATCCTCGCCATCGACCAGGGCACGACCGGCAGCACCGCGCTGATCCTGGATCGCCAGCTCGCCGTGCTCGCCCGGGCCAACCGCGAGTTCACCCAGTACTTTCCCAAGCCCGGCTGGGTCGAGCACGACCCCCACGACATCTGGACCTCGGTCGGCGACGCGATCATCGAGGCGCTCGGGCGCGCGAGCGTCGACACGTCGCGGATCGCCGCGGTCGGGATCACCAACCAGCGCGAGACCAGCTTGCTGTGGCGGCGCAGCGACGGCAAGCCGATCCATCGCGCGCTCGTGTGGCAGGACCGGCGCACGGCCGACACCTGCAAGGCCCTGCGCGAGGCCGGCCACGAGGCGCTGGTCAAGCAGCGCACCGGGCTGGTCCTCGATCCCTACTTCTCCGCGACCAAGCTCGCCTGGACCCTCGACGAGGTCGAGGGCGCGCGCGCGGCCGCCGAGCGGGGCGAGCTCGCGGCCGGGACGATCGACACCTACCTGGTCTGGCGCATGACCGGCGGGGCCGTCCACGCGACCGAGCCGAGCAACGCCTCGCGCACGCTGCTGTGGCCCCTCGCTGGCAAGGCCGGGGCCGAGGGGCAGGCCGGCTGGGATCACGAGCTGTGCGAGCTCCTGCGTGTGCCCCCGACCGTGCTGCCCGAGGTTCGCCCCTGCACCGCCAACTTCGGCCTGACCAAGGGCGTCCCGGGCCTGCCCGACGGGATCCCGATCCACGGGATCGCCGGGGATCAGCAATCCGCGCTGTTCGGCCAGGCCTGCTTCGAGCGCGGTCAGGCCAAGTGCACCTACGGCACCGGGGCCTTCGTGATGCTCAACACCGGGTCCGAGATCGTCCGGTCCGAGCACGGCCTCCTGACCACCGTCGGCTGGCAGATCGGCGATCAGACCACCTACTGCCTCGAGGGCAGCGCGTTCATGGCCGGCGCCGTGGTCCAGTGGCTGCGCGACGGGCTCGAGTTCTTCAAGAGCTCGAGCGAGGTCGAGGAGCTCGCGCGCAGCGTCAACGATGCCGGCGGCGTGATCATGGTCCCGGCCCACGCGGGCCTCGGCGCGCCGCACTGGCGGCCCGAGGCGCGCGGGCTGATCCGCGGCCTGAGCCGGGGGACCAACCGGGCCCACCTCGCCCGCGCCGCGCTCGAGGGCATCGCGCTCGAGGTCACCGACCTGCTCGAGGCCATGGCCGAGGACCTCGGTGCGCCGCTCGCGGGCCTGCGCGTCGACGGCGGAGCGGCGGCGAACAACCTGCTCATGCAGATCCAAAGCGATCTCCTCGGGGTCACCCTCGCGCGACCGACGATCCTCGAGTCGACCGCCCTCGGAGCCACCTTCCTCGCGGGCCTCGGGGTCGGGCTGTGGGACTCGAGCACCGCGGTCGCAGACGCCTGGACCCAAGATCGCCAGTTCGTACCCAACGCGGATCCGGTCGCGCTCGCGGATCTGCGCGCGGCCTGGAAGACCGCGGTCGCCTGCGCCTGAGCGCCGCGCTCCGACCACGACGCCGTTCATGTACACTGGCCCGACATGCCGGGCCAGCTCGAAACCATCCGTACAAAGCTCTTCTACGGGCTGTCGCGCTACACCAAGAGTTTCCCCGACTTCTCCATCTCGCAGAAATTCGAGATGGCCAGCCCGAGGCGAGGCGACGAGCTCCTGCGCGAGATCGAGGCCAGCGTGGCTCGAGAGCAAGAGTACATGCTCTACATCCACCTGCCCTTTTGCCACCTCGAGTGCACCTTCTGCAACACGGCCCCGCGCAAGACCAACGGCCGCCAGCAGCGGGACTACCTCGAGAGCTTGCTGCGAGAGATCGACATCAACGGCGAGGCCGGGCTGTTCGAGGGTCGCAAACTGCGCTGCATCTTCTTCGGCGGCGGCACCCCGACGATCTACTCGAACGCCGCGCTCGAGCGCATCCTCGACAAGGTCCGCAGCTACGCGACCTTTTGCGACGACCACAACATCACCTGCGAGGCGCACCCCGAGGGCCTGGTCAAGAACAACCGACTCGCCGAGCTCGGCGAGCTCGGCATCCATCGGATCAGCGTCGGCAGCCAGAGCTTCGACCCGCGGGTCCTCCACTACATCGACCGCAAGAGCCACCAGGCCCAGGTCGCCGAGGTCGTCGAGCGGGCCAAGGCGGCCGGGGTGTCGATCAACGTCGACATGATGCTCGGCCTACCCGGGCAGACCCTCGCCAACGTGCGCGAGGATCTCGACATCCTGTCCGACATGGCCCCCGACTCGATCGAGTACATGCGCCACGAGATCGTCAACCCCCTCGCGGTTGCGATCTTCAAGCGTGACCCCGACTTGATGGTCTCGGACGACGACCTGTTTCAGATGGTGCTCGAGACCGCAGAGTGGATGGAGGCCCGGGGCTACCAGCACAACGGCTGCTTCGAGGAAGAGCGCTTCTTCCCGTTCCGCTACCACTGGCTGCACGAGACGCCCTTCATCGGCTTGGGCTCGCGCTCGCGCTCGTACACCAAGTCGATGTGCTACGACACCCATGAAGATCTGGGTATCTACTCGCAGCTGGTGAGCAAAGGGATTCCCCCCGTCGCTCGGGTCATGCGAATTAACCAGACCGAGCAAATGTATCGCTCGCTCTTCTTGCGCTTGCAGTTGAAGCGGGGAGTTGACGTCGGCGAATTCTCCGCGCGCTTCGGGGAGACGCCGAGCGAGGCGTTCCCGGAGCTGTTGAACCATCTGAGCGACTGCGGGTGCATCGAGATCGATGACTCGTCAATCCGGCTCACCCGCTATGGCAACTACTTCGTCGAGGACGTGTGCTGCTCGATCATCGACGACGCCGTCGCCAAGGCCGGGTATCCCGCGAACTACAAGCGGCTGCCGCACTCGGCCGGGGCTCGCTCGCTGCGCGTGCTCGCCGGTTGACCCAGGCTCACGAACACAGCTTGTGCTCGAGGTGGCGGATGCCGCCTGGGCCTGGCGCTCAGCGCCCCCCACCAGCTGTGTGAGTGGGGGATTGGGGGGAGAGCTCGGCGGACGCCGCGGGCGCTGGCAGTACTTGCGTTATTTGGACGACGGATGCCGTCTCTGCTTTCGCCGCTCAAAGGCCTCGAGGACCGCGATCAGGAGCCAGGTCGCCACCCAACCCACAGCCCCGCCGACCCACGGGGGCGGGCCCCACCACGCGAGGGCGCCGAACAGCGCGAGAGCCCAGCCGAGCATCAGGCCATAGCGCTCCCGCCGGTCAGTCGCAGTAGCCATCGAGGGCCTCCGTGCCCGCCAGGGATGTCACGGCACCCGCAGTCATGCACGCGGGACAGGACGCGACCGCGCCACAGCAGACCGCCGCGGTCGCTGCGACTGCGCCCACCCAGATGTACTTCCCCGCGCGTAGCACCGCCTTGCCCCACTTCGAGCAGGGGAACTCCATCGGGCCACCGAGGAACTGGTCGAACATCAGATCGGCCGCGCCACTTGCCTGAAGGCCGTCGAGCACCGCCGGTGCCAGCGGATGCTCTGTCGTGCTCCACGTCTCGACCCCCGGGGCGTCGGCGGCGAGGGTCGCGTCGGCGATCAGCTCGCCGTCTACAGAGACCCACGCTTCGCCGCTGGCCGTCTGCAGGTCGACCGACATCACGGCCTCCGCGATTTCTCCGCTTGGGAGTTCGTACGTGACAGACGCCCACCGCACAGTGTGATCCTCGTCGGTGATGTACTCGGCACCGGTCACGGTCGGAGGCGTGCCAGGCGGCGGTGGGGGCGGCAGCGACGCCAGAAACAGGGCGATTGTTGCTGCGAGCATGGGGCAAAGCTAGCGCGCGGGTGGACGCCGACCACCGATCTTTTTTCCGGTGAAGAGGGCGCCCATAACCCATTTGTTCGTGGCGCAAGACAGGAACCCGAGCGGCCCCCAAGCCTCGCAGCTGCCAAACAGCCGCAGGCGAGTCAGGAGGGCGTGCTCGGCGACATCGACGCGGGCGGCTAATGTGGCGATCTCGTCCGCGAGCGCCTCGAACTGCCCGGGAGTCAGCGGACAACCGATTGACTCCGAGCATGACACCATACCATGGCATTACGACACTTCTATTATTCAGGCAGTTGGAATTGGCCACACCATTCGAGTCATTGTCATCCTGGTCAGAGCGTGAACATGTGCATGTTTTAATCCCTGCGAGGTCCCCCCCGACAAACCCACCTCGACGACTAGCAGCCCGGGGTGCAATGCATCGTGTCGCCTCGCGCCGGAATTTTCGCCGAGGGCGCGAAGCCAAAACGCCGCTGTACCGGGCGTACTGCAAGTTTTGGCGACAAAGCCCTCGGCGAAAAGGCCAAGCGAGGCGGCGCGAGGCATTGCACCCCGGGCTGCTAGGGCGCCGCACCACGGGCTCGAGCCCCTCGGCACGCTCCGCACCTCACGACCGCGGCCAGCGGAGTCGTGAGGTGCGGAGTTCGAGGCCATCCCCGAAGCGCTCACCGCCTGAGCCTCGACACGCTCGACCTCCGATGCTTCCGCAGCATCGGGCCGCCTGATCCGACGCAATTCAGGGTAAACTCCCTGTCCCGCCCCCGATGTCCGACCTCGACGCCATCAAGCTCGCGTTCGACGAGCACAACCTGTTCATCCTCGAGATCGTCCTCGGCTTCGTCATGTTCGGAGTCGCCCTCGATCTCCGCGTCGACGACTTCAAGGAGCTGGTCAAGAACCCCAAGCCCCCGGGCATCGGCCTCGTCGCTCAGTTCATCGTCCTGCCCGGCCTGACCTGGGCCCTGAGCCGCGTGCTGCTCGGCGTCGGCATGATCTCCCCGAGCATGGCCCTCGGCATGATCCTGGTCGCGGCCTGCCCGGGCGGCAACGTGTCGAACTTCATCACCCACCTCGGCGGCGGCCGGACCACGACCTCGATCGGCATGACCGCGGTCTCGACCACGGCCTCGGTCGTGATGACCCCGCTCAACATCGGCCTGTGGGGCTCGCTCAGCGCCGACACCTCGGCGATCCTGACCGAGGTCGCCCTCGACCCCCTCGACATGCTCCGCGCCGTGATGCTGATGCTCGGCATCCCGATCGTCGTCGGCGTGTTCCTGGCCACGCGCTATCCGAACCTCGCCAAGCGCGTCCACCCGCCCTTCAAGTGGCTCTCGGTCATCTTCTTCGTCACCTTCATCGTGCTCGCGGTCAAGGCCAACAGCCACGTGTTCGTGCCCTACCTGCCCAAGGTGTTCGGGCCGGTGTTCATCATGAACGCGCTCGCGCTGGCGCTGGGCTTTTGGGGTGCGCGGCTGTCGGGGCTCGACGAAGGTGACCAGCGCGCCGTGTCGATCGAGGTCGGGATCCAAAACTCGGGCCTGGGTCTGATCCTGATCTTCGAGTTCTTCGCGGGCCTCGGCGGGATGGCGATGATCGCCGCGTGGTGGGGCATCTGGCACATCATCGCGGGGTTGTCGCTCGCCTTTTGGTGGACCCGGAGGGATCGTCGCCGCGCGGGTACCGGGGCCGAAGCATCGCGCCCAGGCTGAGGCCGGGGTATCGTGCGGCCGTGCGAGAGCTTGTCCTCGTCCGTCACGGTGAGACCGTCGGGCAATCCTCGATTCGCCTCTACGGCGCGACCGATGTCGCGCTCGCGCCCGAGGGTGAGGCGCAGGTCCGCGCGGCCGGGCGCGCGCTCGCGGGCCAGCGCTTCGACGCGGTGTTCACCAGCCCGCTGCGTCGCGCCCACCGCTCGGCCGAGCTCGTGCTCGCGGCGATCGAGCACCCGAAGATCGAGATCGAGATCGTCGAGGCCTTCCGCGAGATCGACTTTGGCGCCTGGGAGGGCTGGACCTGGGCCGAGGTCAAAGCCCGCGATCCCGAGGGCCACGCGCGCTGGACCGAGGCGGCGCCCGGGTTTCGCTTTCCCGACGGCGAGGCCCGCGAGGCCTTCATCGCGCGGGTCCAGGCCAGCGTCGGCCCGAGCATCGAGGCCCGCTTCTCGGCCGGGGCCACGCGGATCCTCGCGGTCGTGCACAAGGGCGTGATCCGGGCGACCGCCGCCCGACTCCTGGGCCTTCCCTTTGCCGAGCTCGAGCTCGAGCTGCCCCTCGGCGCGCTCTTGCGCCTGCGCGGCGACGCCGAAGGCTGGACCCTGAGCTGAGCGAAGCATGAATTTTTTCTCCCACGCCGTCGTCGCCACCCGCCGCTCCGAGGACCCACGCTGGATCCTCGGCTCGATGCTGCCGGACTTCGTGAGCATGGCCGGGCTCCGGCTCGAGTCGGTGACCGGCGACGCGCCGCTCGAGCGCGGGGTCGCGTTTCATCACACCTGCGACGACGCGTTCCACGGCGCGCCGCTCTTCGTCGAGATGATGGAGGACGCCCGCGAGGAGCTCGAGCGCGACGGCCTCGACAGCGGGCCAGCCATGGCGATCGGTCACGTCGGCGTCGAGCTGCTCCTCGATGGCCACCTCGTGACCCAGTCCGGGGTCACCCGCGACTACCGGGCCGCGATCGAGGAGGCGCCCCACGTCGACGTGCTCCTGCGCTTTCACGGCCTCGACGCCGCCCAGGGGTCGGCGCGCTGGCGCCAAATGATGCAGCGCCTCGCGAACGCGCCCGTGCCCGAGGGCTACACCGAGCCGGCCTTCGTCGCCGATCGCCTGGTCCAGATCTTGGCGAGCCGCCCGCGGCTGGCGGTGCCCTTCGGCCGGGAGCCCCTGGTCCACGCGTGGGCCAAGCGCGCCGCCCCCGTGGTCGCTCGTGGGGCCCGAGCGCTGTTCGAGCAGGTCGAGGCCCGGCTCGCCGCTGCAGGTGCGGCGCCACCTCGCTGACTCCGGCCCACCGCGCGGTGCAGCGTGAGGGTACGACCGGTCGCTGCGCGATCGTCACCGGTCGATTTCTCGCTACGACCACCTGGCGGGCCGAAATCCCCGAGTTGGCCCTTCCACGGGGGACCGCGGCGCCGACTCGCTCGGGCGCCGGATCTTTGCGTCTGGGCCCAGGTGGGGCTATTCGCCCGCGAATGGTATCTGAACCGGACTCGGCGCTGCGCCCCGAACCCCCCGCGGCGCCCGAGCCCCAGGAGCCTCAGAAGCTGGAGCCCCAGAAGCCGGAGCCCCAGGAGCTGGAGCCCCAGGAGCAGGAGGCCCAGGAGGCCCAGGAGCCTCAGAATCTGGAGCCCCAGGAGCCTCAGGAGCAGGAGCCTCGAGAGCCCCAAGAGGCCCAGGAGCCCCAAGAGGCCCAGGAGCCCCAAGAGGCCCAGGAGCCCCAGGAGCCTCAGGCCCAGGAGCCCCAAGAGGCCCAGGAGCCCCAGGAGCCCGCCGACGATCCCTTCGCGGGCGTGCCCGCGCCGCTGGTCGAGGCCATGCGCGCGCAGGGCTTCGACGGGCTCACGCCCGTGCAGCGCGCGGTCCTCGACGCCCAGACCCGCAACACCAACCTCCGGATCTCCTCGCAGACCGGCTCGGGCAAGACCGTTGGGATCGGGCTCGCGCTCGCGCCCGCGCTGATCGAGGCCCTCGCCGAGGACGGAGACCACGGCAAGCAGCGAGAGCCGCGCAAGCCGAGCGTGCTGATGATCGCGCCGACCCGCGAGCTCGCCGCGCAGGTCCAGTCCGAGCTCGCGTGGCTGTTCGCCAACCTCCGGGGTCTGCGGACCTGCGTCGTGACCGGCGGGACCGACATCGGGCGCGAGCGCCAGGCCCTGCGCCGCGGGCCGATGATCGTCGTGGGCACGCCCGGCCGGATCCTCGATCACATCCGCGCCGGGGCCCTGCGCGTCGACGCCCTCGCCCACGTGGTCCTCGACGAGGCCGACCACATGCTCGACATGGGCTTCAAGGACGAGCTCGACGCGATCACCGAGGCCCTGCCCGAGCAGCGCCGCTCGCACCTGGTCTCGGCCACCTTCCCCAAGGCCGTGCGTCGCTTCGCCGACCGCTACCAGCCCAACGCCCTCCACATCGAGGGCACGCGCCTCGGCGAGGCCAACGCGGACATCGAGCACACCGCCTACCTCGTCCGTGAGCGCGATCGCTACGCCGCCCTCGTCAACTTGCTGCTGCTGACCGACAGCGCGCGCTGCCTGGTGTTCGTCAAGCGCCGGATCGAGACCACCGAGCTGGCCGAGCGCCTCGCCGCCGACGGCTTCTCGGCCCTGCCCTTCAGCGGCGACCTCGCCCAGGGCCAGCGCACGCGCACGCTCACCGCCTTTCGTAGCGACGTGGTCCGGATCCTGGTCGCGACCGACGTCGCCGCCCGCGGGATCGACGTCGCCGACATCGCCACGGTCGTGCACATCGACCTGCCCTTCGACGCCGAGACCTACACCCACCGCAGCGGTCGCACCGGTCGCGCGGGGCAAAAGGGCCGCAGCATCTTGCTCGCGTCGCCCCACGCCGAGCGACGGCTGCAGCGGGTGTTTCAGCAGGCCAAGATCGAGCCGTCGTGGAGCCAGCTGCCCGGGCCCGATCGGATCCACAAGGCGCTCAAGAAGCGGGCCCGCAAGCGCCTCCACGAGGCCATGCTGATCGAGGAGGCGCCGCCCGAGGCGATGCTCGAGTACGCGGCCGGGCTGCTCGAGCAGTACGACCCCGCGACCCTGGTCGCGCGCCTCGTCGAGCTCGCCCGGCCCAAGCTCCCGCGCGAGCCGATGCCCTACAACGCGGCCGTCCGCGGGGGTCCGAAGCACGGCAAGTCGAAGGAGCCGCGGGACAAGAACATGCACTTCACGCCGTTTCGGATCTCCTACGGCCGCCACCACGGTGCCACGCCCGCGCGCTTGCTGGCTGCCGTGTGCCGCCGCGGTGAGATCGCGGGCAAGCAGGTCGGGGCGATCCGGATCGGCGAGCGCGACAGCGCCTTCGAGGTCGAGGTCAGCGTGGCCGAGGCCTTCTTTCATCGGGCGGCGAAGAAGGACCCGCGCTCGCCCGATCAGATCATCGAGCGCGCCGATCACATGCCCGAGCGGATCGACCGTGGGGCCCGGCGTGGGGGCCCGCGCAAGCACGGGGGCCCGGGTGGGTTCCGCGGACGTGACGGCGGCAAGCGACCGTTCAAGCCCCGCGGCCGCGGACCCAAGAAAGACCGCGGCGGACCGCAGAGCTGATCGGCCCCCAAGAAGTGGGCGCACCTGCGGCGGCGAGCTCCGCTACAGTTGCCCGGCCCATGCCGAAGCCTCCGCCCCCCTCCTCTCCGGCCTCTCCGGCTGACAAGCCCGAGGCCGAGTCCGCCCCGCTCCTCCCCCGACGCGAGTTCTTCGGCGTCGCCGCCGGTGCCGTGCTCAGCTTGACCACGGGCTGCGCCGACGAGGGCTCGGCCATGGCCGACGCCGACGGCTCGACCGACGACTCGAGCGGCGACTCGACCGGCGGGCCACTTCCAGATCTGGTCGAGGATCCGGGCGAGGCGATCGCCTTCGAGCCCGAAGCCCTGCCCGAGTCCGTCGAGCTGTTCCCGCGCACGCCAATCTCGGGTGAGATGAAGCCCACGAGCTTCTGGCTCGCCGGCTACGTCGCCACGGCAGAGGCGGTCACGGTCCGCGTGTGGCAGCCGAGCGAGGTCGAGGGCGAGGTGTTCCTCGCGTTCGAGGAGCAGGTCATGCCCGACCCCCGCGGCTTCTTCAAGCTCGCGGTCGAGGGCCTGCGCCCGGGCGAGTGGTACGACTACGGCCTGTTCGCTGGCGACGCCGAGGCCGGCTTTGTCGCCCGGAGCCTGCTGTGCCGGGTGCGGACCGCCCTGGCCGAGGGCTCGCTCGAGCCCGTGCGCGTCGCGATTGGTGCGTGCATCGGGCGGGGCGTCATCCCCGAGTACGTCGACCCCGCCGACCCCCAGCCCGTCGAGCCCTGGGACACGATGCTGCAGGCCGCCGAGCACGACTACGATCTGTTCATTCACCTCGGCGACCAGGGCTACATGGACAAGGTCTACGACGCCGGCGGCAGCCTCGAGCAGTACCTCGCGGCCTGGGGCGCCTACCACGGCGGCGGCTACCGGGTCGTCTACCCCAAGACCGGGCTCTACTGCACCTGGGACGATCACGAGGTCACCAACAACGGCTCGGTCGATCCGTGGACCGCCGATCCCATCGAGCGCGAGCGCATCGCCAACGGCAGGCAGGCCTACTACACGGTCATGCCGATCGCCGCGAGCGACCCCGAACGCGAGCCGCTGTGGCGCAGCTTTCGCTGGGGAGACACCGTCGAATTCATCGTGCTCGACTGCCGGTCCGAGCGGCAGGCGCCCGAGACCGGCGTCTACCTCAGCGACGAGCAGTTCGCCTTCTTGCTCGACCGCCTCGAGAACAGCCCCTGCCGCTTCAAGTGTGTGGTCAATTCGGTCCCCTTCTCGCGCCTGAACCTGCCCGATGATCTGCCGCTCATCGACGTGCTGGTCAGCCCCGAAGACCGCTGGGAGGGCTACGCCACCCAGCGCGCCGAGCTCCAGGCCCTCGTCGACGCCCACGATCTGCGCAACATCTTGTGGCTCACCGGCGACGTCCACATGTGCTACCTCGGCCAGGTCGAGCTCGAGCCCCTCACCCCCGGCGAGTCGATGTGGGAGATCTGCGTGACCTCCGGCAACACCAACCCCCTCGCCGACGAGCTCCCCGAGGCTCAGTTCCCCTGGCGTTCCCAGCTCCCGCACCTGCCCCTGATCACCTTCGATCCCCAGGCCGATCTCGTGCGCGTGGAGTTCGTGACCAGGTTCGGAGACGTCGCGTATCACCGCGAGCTGCAGCTGAGCTGAGCCAGGTCCCCACATCGTCGAGCCTGAGGGCCCCCCACCTCGATGCCGGAGCTCCGCGCACGCTCACTGACGAGGGTCGAATTTTCGTGTCGCACGCCCCAGCCCTCATGAGAAGCTCCCGCCGTGAGCGGCCACCGAACACGGCTCGGAGGAGTCGAGTACCTGTTCTGTGACGGCCGCCGGGCGCCCGATCGCGGCGGCCGGCGACTCAGCGATCGAGAGCTGCGCTCGCTGCTGATCCAACATCGCAGCTCGCCGCGCCTGCGGGCGGTGCTCGAGGCCCTCGACCGGCAGCGATCCGAGCTCAACCGTCATCATCGCCGCGATCGCGCGGCCCATCGGCTCGAGGCCGCGAGCGACCAGCTGCGCTGCTACGAGCTCGCGAGCCCGCCCCCGCGTGTGTCCCCGATGGTCATCGCCCAGGTCGAGCCGCCAGCGCGGCCCCAGCCCTTCGCGCCCAACCAGATGTTCGACGAGCAGGCGCACTACTTCGAGCTCGCGTTCATCGGTGAGGACGACGAGGCGGTGGCCGGCGTGGTCTGCGAGATCACCTTGCCCAACGGCAAGCTCGTGCGCCGAACCACCAACTCGCTCGGGATCGTGCGCATCGAGGGGATCACGGCGGCCGGCGCGTGCACGGTCGTGTTCCCCGAGCTCGATGAGGAAGCGTGGGAGCGAGCATGAGCAAGCAACACACCGTCGCCCCCGGTGAGTGCATGGCGAGCATCGCCTACGCCTACGGCTTCTTGCCCGAGACGATCTGCATGCGCAACCGGACCCCGCACGCGAGCCGGGGTCACGGCCCCGCCGTCGAGGTCATGGTCCCCTCGGACAACCCGCACGTCTACTCACCGCGGGCCCTGCGTCGGGCGTTCCGCATGAAGATGCTGCAAAGGTCGTGCTCGGGGCCGGGACGGCGCCCCGATCTTCAACGTGATGGCGAGGCTCGAGCGCCCCGCCAGCTTTGCTCAGCGACCGATCGCCAGCCAGTAGAACGCGCGCGCGCCGTCGATCGAGCCGTCGCGATCGACGATGAAGCTGCGCGAGTTCACCGGCCGCGTGACCGAGAGCATCTGCTTGTGGTTGCCCACGGCGAGGGTCGTAAACACGGCGAAGTCCATGTCGCGGAAGGGCTGCGGAAACGAGAACAGCTCTTCGTGGTCCGAGCTGCTGATCGCCTGCCCCCATTGAAGCTGGACATCGCCGAGCGAGATGACGCCGGTGCTCTGGTTGCCAGCGCGGGCGCCAGCGATGACATAGTTGAAGTCAATCGAGCCGTTGACGTCGTTGTGACGGTTGAGGGTCAGCTCGCGCCCTGGACCGTCGAAGCTGGTGATCGACAGCGCCGAGCGGACGTTGGCCTCGGTCACGGTCACGAGCGCGGCCGAGGGCCCGCCGCCGACCGCCGCGGGGATGCTGAAGTCCTGATCACCGTCGCTGGTGCTGACCGCGTCCCCCCACTGGAGCTCATGGTCGCCAAAGCTCGCGCGCCGCGGATCCGTGGAGGCCGAGCCTGGCGCGTCGCCGATCGCCAGCCAGTAGAAGGGGTAGTGGCCGTCGATGGCCCCGTCGCGGTTGAGGGTGAAGCTGCTGACGCCGCGGGCGGTGACCGGCATCGCGCTGCGTACGTTGCTCCGCGAGCAGGTCGTCAGCATCGCGTAGCAGCGGCTCGCAAAGGAACGGTGATAGGCGAAGCTCTGGTCGCCGTCGCTGGTGCTGTCGTCTTGGCCCCACTGAAGCATGAGGTCGCCGACGATCGCGGAGCTGCGAAAGCCATTATAGTGGAGGCCGCCGCTGCCGAGCGTGAATGTGAATCGGGTGCTGGTCATGTCGAATCTCCGGTTTTGATCACCAACCGACGGCGATCCACGTAAAGGGCACGGCACCATCGATGGCGCCGTCGCGGTTGACGATGAAGCAGCCCTCGTGAATCGCCCGGCTGATCGACAGCGAGCTCTTGACGTTGGCCTTGACGAAGGAGCTGACCACGCTGAAGTTCATCGAGGCAAAGCGGGTCGGGAGCTCAAAGAGCTCCTCGCCGTCGCTCGTGGAGTTTGCCTCGCCCCACTGCAAGACCAGGTTGTTGGCGCGCAGCAGGCCCTCGCTGAGGGTCTTGCCCGGCGCCGGCCCGATCGCCAAGAAGGTGAAGTCGATGGCGCCGTCGACGTCGTTGTCGCGGTTGAGCACGAAGCTCCCCTGCGCGGCGTTGATCGAGGCGAGCGCGAGGGCGCTGCGGATCCCGGCCTCGTCGGTGTTGACCACGACCGAGACGGGGCCGCTGCCAAAGCCGCCAGGCAGCGCGAAGCTCTGATCACCATCGCTGGTGCTGACGCCCTGTCCCCACTGGATGCGGACGTCGCCAACGTCGTGATAGCCGGCGCTCGCGCCCGAGGACCCCGGCGCCGGACCCAGGGCGACCCAGTGCATGGGGATGTGATAGTCGATCGCGTTGTCGCGGTTGAGCACGAAATTTTGCGCTGCCCGAGCGCCGACCGACAGCGAGGAGCGCACGTTGGGGCGCGCGGCGCTGACCTGCGCGGTCCAGCACGGCCCGCCGAAGGGCTCGGCGAAGTTGAAGGCCTGGTCGCCGTCGCTGGTGCTGATCGCCTGGCCCCACTGAAACATGAGCGGATCGAGGCGCCCCTTGCAGGTGCAGGCGTTGACGAGGAAGGGCGGCGGCGGCCCACCACTTCCACCTCCAAAGATGAGCTCCTCGATTGTGTCGACGATCTGTCCGCCGAAGTCTGCGACGTAGTTGGCGACCGTCGAGCCCATGTCCACGAGCTCGCCGGCCCAGGCCAGGAGGTAGGCGGCGATCGCCGAATAAATGGCCGAGAGCAGCTCGTCGCAGGACGAGAGCAGCGACTTGATGCCGTCGGCGCTTGGGGGGACCGACAGCGGGCTATCGATCGGGCCGATCGAGATTGCGATCCCGAAGACCTCGAGGGAGACGCTGAACTTCTTCGTCACGCTGGGGTTGGCGAGGGTGAAGGTCGTGACCTCCTCGAAGGAGCACACCGGCGTCAGCGATACGCCCATATACTCGACAGGGAGCCCGACATCGACGTTGATCGTCACGCTGAGCTTGTCGCCGTCGAGACGGATCCGGCCGCTGACGTCGACGCCGCTGCTGCCTCCGCCCTCATCTTCACCGCCCCCGCCTCCGCCTCCGCCGCCGCCGCCATCGCCACCACCGTCACCGTCTTTCTTGTCGAGGGGGCTGAGAGGCAGGGGGATGTCGAATCCGGTCGAGCTGACCTGGGCGTAAAACTCCTTGGAGAAGATGCCAGCGAGGGCGCTGACCTTCCCGGTGATACTACCGCTCAAGTCGTCGTCGTCCCAGGATATTGAAGCACCCACGTTGGGGTCTTGGGCCGACGAGATACGCACAATGTCGAACCCCTCGAGGGTGAGAGCCACCAACTCGAGGGTCCCCTCGAATCCGCTGCCCCCGGTGCTCTGCAACGTGGCTTTGAGGCCACCTATATCCCGTGTCTCCATTGGCGGGACACTAACAGGCGGCCCCCACGAGTCAAGCTAAATTATACCCAGTCCGATTGATATGTACATAGTCGCAACTCCAGATGAGGAGAGCCGGACCCGCTCCGCCCCGAGGGTAGGGCGCCATACCTCGTGTCGGATCACCACATTGGAGGTGACCGCTCCGGATCAAATCGCCGTCATGGTCCGGTGACCAAGCACGACACAGGCCGAGGTGTTGGCTCGAGTTGAGCGCGAGCTCGCGGCACCTGTCGCCGGGTTGAGCGGGTTTGGGCGGGTGAGACAGCAAGGCGCTCACCGGAGCGGCCTTCGCGCAGCACGGGTCTTCATCCGAATTTGGACCGCCGTCACCCGGGTGACGGACCTCTTCGCCGGGGTCGTGTTCGCCCGGAGGCTGCTGAGCAAGCGCGGCTCGATTCTGCGTGATCGATCACGGTGACTCGTGGCACCCTCACCTCGGACGCGCAGAAGACTTGCCATGAAGACCAAACTCGACGGTGCAACCTTGACAATTCTGGCCGCCCTCGGCCTCGAGCTCGCCTGCGTCGGCCGCACGGGCGGCTCGGACGAGGGGGACACGGGGACCGACGACAGCGCTGAAACCGAGGGGACCGCCGAGGCCGGCACGTCGACCACGGGTGACGGTGACGGCGACTCGGGCGACGGTGACGGCGACTCGGGCGACGGTGACGGCGACACCGGCCCGGACCCGGACCCCTTCACCTGCGAGAACCCGACGCCGATCCTGCAGGCCGGGACCGACACCCCGAGCGGCTTCGTCGAGTGCGAGGGCGGCTTCATCCACCGGACCGAGGCGGTCGAGTGCGTCGCGCCCACGGGCCCCGACACACCCTTTTGTGCGGACGGAATCGGCGGCGGCTGCGAGACCGCCGCGGACTGCAACGAGAAAGCCTACGGCAGCTGCACCGACGACCCCTGGGGCGGATGCCAGTGCCGCTACGGCTGCGCCAGCGATGCCGACTGCGAACAGGGCTACGCCTGCGCCTGCGCCGGAGTGATCGGCGACGCGGCCCAGTGCATCCCGGCGGGGTGCACGATCACCGACGACTGCGGCGAGGGCCACTGCGGGCTGAGCGAGTTTCAGGGCATCTGCGACAACTTCCACGAGCTCGCGTGCGCGGCCCCGGACGCCGAGTGCCACGTCAACAGCGACTGCGGCGAGGATCTGTGTGACCCCAACTGGCCCGAGGGCGGCAACGTCATGTTCCACTGCACCGCGGGGGGCGACGAGGGCTACACCTGTGAGGCCCCCGAGTGGTGCGACGGCGACTGCGGGCGGCCCTTCTTCATCGAGGGCGAGGCACGCGTCGCGCCCACGCTCGCGCGCGCGGACTGGGAGCTCCCGGTCCGGGTCGCGCCCGTCGACGCTCACACGCGTCGGCAGCTCGCGCAGCACTGGACCCAGGTCGCACAGTTCGAGCACGCCTCGGTCGCCTCGTTCGCGCGCTTCGGTCTTCAGCTGATGCGGCTCGGCGCGCCGCCGCGGCTCTTGCTCGACACCCAGCGGGCGGCCGCGGACGAGCTTCGCCACGCCCGGGTCGCCTTCGGCCTCGCCTCGGCCTACGCGGGCGCGCCCGTCGGCCCCGGCCTGCTCGACATCGACGGCTCACTCGAGGCCGGACACGCGCCCCGCGAGATCGTCGAGGGCCTGGTGCTCGAGGCCTGCATCGGCGAGACCCTGGCCGCGCTCGAGGCCCGCGAGGCCGCCGCCCAGGCCAGCGATCCGGCCGTCGCCGCCGCGCTCGAGCAGATCGCAAGCGACGAGCTCCGTCACGCCGAGCTCGGCTGGCGCGCGCTTCGGTGGATCCTCGATCGCGGCGACGCGCAGCTGCGGGCCTTCGCGGTGGCGCGCCTCGACGCGGTCTGTGCCGCTGTCAACGCGCAGACCCTCAGCGACGGCGTGCCCCTGAGCCTGCGCCGCCACGGTGTGCTCGACGACACGCTCCGCGAAGAGGTCCGGCGCCGGGGCGTCGAGTCGGTCATCGGGCCCTGCGTGGCGGCCCTGCGTGGCCACTTTGCCCCGAGCCCGGCGAGCCGGAGCGCCGCGACTTCCTGAACCATTGAAAGGGGCTGAGCCCACGAAAGGGGCTGAGCCCACGAAAGGGATAGGCCAGGAGCCCGAGGTAGGTCTGCGGCGCGGGCCTGTCGAGACCGAGCTCCGTCGCCGGCTCGGCGCGGGTCCGATGGGTCCCGAACAGATGGTCGATCCACGGGGCCAGGTTCGCGTAGTTGCCGACGTCGCGCTGGCGCAGGTGATGAATGTGGTGAAACTCGGGCGAGCCAAACAGCACCGCCAGCGGGCCCAGGCGAACGCGCGCGTTGGAGTGGATGAAGGTCGCCCACAGCCCGCGGAAGGCGACGAGGCCGAGCATGCCCTCGAGTGAGAAGCCCAGGATCAGGGCCGGCAGGTTCATGAAAAACTGGGTGTAGAGCCCGTCGATCGGGTGCTCGCGGTGCGCGGCGAGGAAGTCGAGCTGCTCGGCCGTGTGGTGGACGGCGTGGAAGCGCCACAAAAAGGCCGAGCGGTGCTGAAGGCGGTGGCCCCAGTACATCGCCAGGTCACCGAGCACGATCGCCTCGACCGCTTGCAGGGCCAGCGGCTGACCACGAAACTCGGCGCGAAGCCCCTCGAGCGCGCTCAGCTCGGGCAGCAGCTCGATCGCCGAGGCGAACAGCCAGACCACGAGCCCGGCAAACAAGAGGTGCTGGCCGGCGAAGAAGGCCAGATCCGTGGCCACGCCGCGACGCAGGCGGCGTTGCTTTGGCCACATCGGCCGCGCCCACTCGAGCGGCACGAAGATGGCGATCAGCCAGATCAGGGCGATCGACGCGGAAGTGAGCGAGTCGATCATTTCTGGGCTTGGGGGGCCGGGTTTTGCTGTTGGGTGGGGGCCTGCTCACCGGGGAAGCGCATCGCGCCGAAGTCACCGCCCGACTTGCTCGCGGGCATCAGCACGGGCATCTCGCGCTCGGGCTTCGCGTCCACCTTGGCGGCGGCCTTGGCTGTCGGCTGCTCGGGGTCGGCTTCCGCAGGCGCGGGCGCTGCGTTGACCGCCGCGGGCGGGGTCAGCTCGCTGGCGGCGGCGGCGGCGGGCTTCGAGTCGGGTGCGAGCGCGGGCGCCTCCTTCTCGGGTGGGGTCGCCGTCGGCGAGTCGCAGCCAAACTGGGCGTTGACGACGACGAGCAGGCCGAGACCCAAGGAGCACGCGAGCGCAGCGCCCCTGGCCACACGCAGCGACGCGGACGGCCGCGGGGAGGATGGATCGGGCATGTCCCAGGCTACCCCCATCGGCCCGCAGGCGTCGTCCCGTCTGTGTACAACCCGCGCGCGCCCGCACCCGCGAGCCTGCCTGCAGTTTTGCGCACGCACATCACGCGCATCCCGCTACGCTCCCAGGGGCATGACGTGGCGGCAGGTGTCCAGTATCGGAATCGCGCTCTCGACTGGAGCGTGCCTCATCGCCCCCAACCCCAAGTTCGTGGAAGACGCGGGGTCGGAGGAGGGCGACACGGACACCACCGCGCTCAAGACGAGCGACTCGACCACCGACTCCGAGACCGGCGACGGCGACGGCGATGGCGATGGCGATGGCGATGGCGATGGCGATGGCGATGGCGATGGCGATGGCGATGGCGATTGCCCACCCGGGACCCTCGACTGCGACGGTGACCCCGGGTGCGAGGCCGACGTCAGCGACCCCCTGACCTGTGGCTCCTGCGAGCGCAGCTGCGAGCTCGCGGGTCAGCTGCTCGACTGCACCGAGGGCCTGTGCTCGGGCGACCTCGTCTTCCCAGTCGAGACCGACAGCTACGCCGACTCGTTTCACCCGATGACCCTATTCGGCGACGCCGAGGTCCTCGAGGTCGAGATCGGCGACGGCGATCAGCAAGCCTACATCGCCTTGCCAGGCATCGCCGACCTGCCCCCGGACGCGTTCGTCGAGAGCGCGAGCCTGCACCTGAGCTGTACAAACGTCGGCGACCCGGCCGACATCCACCAGATCATCATGGAGTGGTCTGAGGCCGAGCTCAATTGGTCGAACGCGCCGAGCCTGAACCCGAATGTGCTGACGAGCTTCGACCCAAACATCGATGACACGAGCCTCGATCTGACCGCGCTGCTGCCCTCGTGGCGCGGGCAGCCGAACTATGGCATTGCGCTGATACCGACCGGCGGCGACGGGCTCACCTTTCGCAGCAGCGAGACCGACGCCGGGCCGTGGGTGTCGCTGAGCGTGAGCTGGTGAATGGCTACCGCGGCAGTGGGGAGCTCCGGCACCGCCCCCGCCCCTCGGCAGCGTTGACGGTGAGAGGGCACCGGGCCCGGCGCCCTCGTCTGCGCGCTCAGTTGGAGCCCGCTCGCCGCCGCCGCAAGCCCACGAGCGCCAACAGCCCGAGCGCCGACCACCCGAGCCCCCGCCCGGGCGCGGTCTCGGTCGCGCAGTTGCAGCCCCCATCTTCAAGCTGACCGAGGTCGTCGCCGCCGGTCCCGGTCTCGCCGCCGGTCTCGTCGAGGCCGCCGTCATCGTCGCCGGTGTCACCGCCCTCGTCGCCCGCCGGATCGCCGTCGCCGTCGCCGGGCTCGGGCTCGGGCTCCTCCCAATAGGGGAAGCTCAGATCGATCGTCTCGAACGCGATCTCTTCGTCGACCACGGGCAGATCCACGGGGATCTCGATTCCCCCGACGTCGTAGTCGTCGAACAGCACGGACACGGCCAGATGCGGATAGATGATCAAGGTCGGCATCGTCCGCAGCTGGCAAAAGGCCGTGGCCGGCAGCACGAGGTCTTCGGGCCCCTCGCCGGGGTCGATCCACTGCGACTCGCCCTCGATCGTGAACGAGCTGATCTCACCGTCGGTGCCAAGGACCTCGATGCGGTTGCACTCGAGCGAGGCCTCGATGTCGACGAAGAGCGCGATGTCGAGGTTGCCCGACAAGATCACGATGTCGGGCACGAGCGGGATCGAGACCAGGTCGAGGGCGCCGCTCTTGTCGGTGATCGTGACCGGCCGATCGGGGTTGCCCTCGAGCAAGTAGGGCGTGAACATCTCCACGGCCTGGATGCCCCAGTCGTAGGGCCCGAGCAGGTCCGACTCCCACTGCGCGAGCGAGACGTCGACCTTGACGCTGGCGACGAGGTCGAGCCCGACGTCGTACTCGAAGAACCCGGCCATCGGATCGCCCTCGAAGCGGAGCTCCTCGGTCTGCCAGTCGTAGTACGCGATGCCCGGGAGATCGATCATGACCGAGTTGGCCGCGTCGGCGAACAGGCGCAGCTGGACCGGTGAGTTGGCCGGGACCCACCCGGTGTCGACCGCCGCGTCTTCGAAGCCGAGCAGCTGCTCCTCGTAGGTGGGCGAGAAGTCCGACTGCTCCTCGGGCCCGATCGCGCTCGCGCTCGCGGGGGTCAAACACACAGCGCAAAGCGCAGCCACACCCGTGCTCACCGACAGTAGACGCCAAGTCATGCCGCACTCTAACAGAGTCTGGCTCGCGCGCGCTCCGAGGTCAGGGCGGTCGCGCTCACGAGCCGGGCAGCGCGGGCTCTCGCTGGCCTTCGAGCTCAACCACGTGACGTGCGCGCGGTGGCAAGATCTTGGCCGCGGCCAGGGCGTTCACGACCTCCAGGCGCATGGCCTCGCCCATCTCCTCGTCGCGGCCGGGCTTGACCGGGGTCAGGATCTCGAGCCACACGCAGGTCTCGCGCAGCTCTTCGACGCTCAGATCGCTGTCGCCGATGATGTCGGGGTAGCGCGCCCGGATCTCGCGGAGGTGGTCGTCGAGCACGCGCAACACGCGAGGAAGGTCCTCCTCGTAGGGCACGCCGAGCTCGACGACCGCGTTTACATAGCGCTGCGAGTGGCTCGCAACCGCGCGAATCTCACCGTTGGGGATCGCGTGCAAGATCCCATACTCGTCGCGAACCTTGGTCACGCGCACGCCGATGTCCTCGACCTCGCCGAGCACGTCGCCAACGCGCACGCGGTGGCCGACCAAGAACATGCCCTCGAACAGGATGAAGAAGCCCGAGACCAGGTCGCCGACGATCGTCTGCGCGCCGAGCCCGACGGCGATGCCCATGAGCCCGGCGGCGGCGAGGATCGGCGAGGCGTCGAGGCCGAGCTCCCCCAGCGCCATCGAGATCGCCATGATGTAGATCGCGTAGCGGATCAGGCTGATCGTGATCGGGCCCAGGGTCTGGCGCTGCTGCTGCTCGGCCTCGCTCGCGTCGGGCGAGGCCGCGAGCCACTCGTTGACCGCGACGCCGCAGATCTCGATGATCACGCGGGCGACGTACATGATCGCAATCACGCGGATCACGGCCGGCCCGAGCTCCGCGAGCGCGGTCTCGGGCGTCACCTCGTTGATCACGACCGTCGCGGTGCCGACGTAGACGAAGTACTCGACCACGCGCTTGGTCACGGTCGTCAGCCGGCTCAGGCGACCGACGAAACGCAGCGGGGTCCGACGATCCTCGAGCGACTCCGAGAGCTCGAACAACACGTCGACGACGAGGTGCGCGCCAACGACGATGCTGCGCGCGAGCGAGATCCCAACGACGACGTAGGTCACGGCGGCGAGCGGCCCGCGGATGATCGAGGCCTCGGTCATGAGGTAGACCACGACCAGGATCGCGCCCAGGCCCAACCCCCATCGCAAGGTGGCCTGGGCGCGCTCGAGCAAGCGGTCGAGCTGCGCGCGGCGAGGCGCGAGCAGCTCGAGCTCGGCGAGGCTCGCGATCGCCGCGGGGATCGCCAGGCGCAGGATCCGGTAGAGCACCAGCGCGCCCACGAGCGCGAGCAGGACCTTGGCCACGAGCCACGCGACGGCGACGGGATCGCGCAGCAGCGCCTCGTTGACCCAGTCCTGCAACAGCGCCGACGCGTCGACCTCGTACCAGGTCAGGAGCGCGGCGCCGGACACCAGGCCCAGGGACACGAGCAGGGTCAGGAACAAGATCAGCCGCGAGGCCCAGGCCCCGCGCTGCTGGGACTGGCCCTCGCGCACGTCGAAGCGCCGCAGGATCGGGACGAGCACGCGGCCGATCACGCGCCTGCTAACGAAGCTGACGACGAAGGTCAGGGCCAGCGTCACCGCCAGCGCGGTCGCATTGCTAACGAGGACGTCCGTGGTCGGGATCATGCCGGCATCCCCGTCGGCCCGTCAACGACCGAGCTCGACGCCGTCGAGCACTCCGAGGGCGTCGGGGACGAGGACCGCGATCGAGTAATACGCGCTGACCAGGTACGAGGCGATCGCGCGCTCGTTGATCCCCATGAAGCGGACGTTGAGGCCCGGCTCGACCTCGTCGGGGATCCCAGTCTGGTGGAGGCCGATCACGCCTTGATCGGCGAGCCCGGTCCGGAGCACGAGGATCGAGCTCGTCCCCAGCTCGTCGATCGGGATCTTGTCGCAAGGCAGCAGCGGCACGCCTCGCCAGGTCTGAACGACGGCGCCGTCGAACTCCATGGTCTGGGTCTCGACCTTGCGCAGGGTGCACTGGCGCCCGAACGCGGCGATCGCCTGGGGGTGAGCGAGCAGCGCCCGCGGCTTGCGACGACGAGACAGGAGCTCGTCGAGGTCGTCGGGCGTGGGCGGGCCGTGGCGAGTCTGGAGGCGCTGCTTGGGGTCGACGCGGGCCAGCAGCCCGATCGAGGGATCGTTGATCAGCGCGTGCTCCTCGGCCTCGCGCAGGGCCTCGGTGACGAGCCGCAGCTGCTCGCCGAGCTGGCTCATCGGCTTGTCGTACATGTCCGTGACCCGGGTGTGCACGCGGAGGATGGTCTGGGCCACGCTCAGCTCGTGCTCGCGAGGCTCGCGCTCGTAGTCGACGAAGGTGCTCGTGAGCTCGGCCTCGCCGCGGTGCCCCGCCGTCAGCAGGATGTCGGCCTGGCCGTAGCGATCCGCGGGCCGACGCGGGCGCGCGCGCAGCTGCTCGACGTGGGCGCGCAGCTCGTCGTGCTCACCGACGAAGCGCTCGAACACCTCGCGGTCGAGGCTGAGCACGGCGCTCGGCGTCAGCGCCCGGGCGGTGAATTTCCAGCGCGCCTCTGCGCTCGTCTGCGCGAGGTGATCGCCCTCGCCGAGCATGCCGAGCGAGACCGGGTCGCCGTACTTGCCCGTGCCGAGCTTCTCGAGCTTGCCGTGGGCGAGGAGGTGGATCGCGTTTGCCGGCGCGCCTGCGTCGACGAGGATCTCGCCCTCCTTCAGCGAACGCTGCTCGAACAGGTCGGCGAGGGACTCGAGCAGCTCATCATCATCGAAGCCGCGCAGCAGCGGGAGCTCGGCGAGCTCGCGCGGGACCACGCGGACGCGCTCCCCGACCCGAGTGAAGGCGATGATCCCGTCCCCGACGCTGTAGGACAGCCGACGGTTGACGCGAAAGGTCCCGGCCTCGACCTCCTCCCAGGGCAGGACCCGGAGGAGCCAGCGCGGGCTGATCCCCTCCATCTGAGGCCGGGTCTTGGTCGTAGAGGACAGGTTGCGCGCAGCCTCGGGCGCGAGGCTGGTGCGCGACGGCTCGCCGCCGCGGGATTGCTGATTCGACGAGCTCGTCATGGGTCTGCCTTTCTGGTCCGGGGACTAGCCCTGGCGCCCGACCTCTGCGTTCTCGAGCACGGCGAGCGCGTCGGGGACGAGCACGGCGACCGAGTAGTAGGCGCTGACGAGGTAGGAGATGATCGCCTTCTCGTTGATGCCCATGAACCGAACCGAGAGGCTCGGCTGGTACTCGTCGGGGAGCCCGGTCTGGTGCAGACCGACCACGCCCTGCTTCTCCGCGCCCGCGCGCATCAGCAAGACCGAGCTCGTGCGCTCCTCGCTGACCGGGATCTTGCTGCACGGGAAGATCGGGATCCCCCGCCACGCCGGGACCTTGTGGCCGTTGACCTCGACGCCCGCCGGGTAGACCCCGCGACGGTTACACTCCTGCCCGAAGGCCGCGATCGTCCGGGGGTGGGCGAGGAAGAAGCCCGGGTCCTTCCAGACCAGCGACAGCAGCTCGTCGAAGTCGTCGGGGCTCGGGGCCCCGTTGCGGGTGTGGATCCGCTGGCTGAAGTCGGCGTTGTGCAGGAGGCCGATCTCGGGGCTGTTGATGAGCTCGTGCTCCTGACGCTCGCGCAGGGCCTCGATCGTGAGGCGCAGCTGCTCCTCGGTCTGGTTCATCGGCTGGTTGTAGAGATCCGCGACGCGGGTGTGGATCCGCAGCACGGTCTGCGCGACGCTGAGCTCGTACTCGCGGGGCGCGAGCTCGTAGTCCACGAAGGTCCCGGGCAGCGCCGCCTCGCCGTGGTGACCGGCCGAGAGCTGGATCTCGGCCTCACCGCCGTTGTCCTGCGGCCGGCTCGAGCGCTCCTTGAACTGCTCGATGTGGGTCCGCAGCGCCTCGCTCTGGTCCATGATCTGCTCGAACACGGTCTGATCGAGGGTCAGGACCGTGCAGGGCGTGACGGTCCGGGCGGTGAACTGCCACTGGTCGTGATCCTCGAGGATCGCCTCGTAGCTGAAGTGATCGCCGTCGGCGAGCACGTCGATCACGCTCTCATCGCCGTACTTGCCCTCACCGATCCGCTCGACCTTGCCGTGGGCGATGAGGCAGATCGAGTCGGCGGGCTTGCCCGCCTCGACGATCACCGACCCGGGCTTGAGGTCGTGCTGCACGAAGCGGTTGGCGAGGGCCGCGAGGGTCTCGATGTCGTCGAAGCCCCGGAGCATCGGCAGCTCGGCGAGCTCCTGAGGGATCACCTGGACCTTGGTCCCGACGTTGGTGAAGGTCACGCGACCGTCGCCCACGGCGAAGGACAGGCGGCGGTTGACTCGGTACACACCGCCCGAGACATCGATCCACGGCAGCAGCTTGAGCAGCCAGCGCGAGGTGATGCCCTGCATCTGCGGCGGGGACTTGGTCGTGGTCGCGAGGTTGCGTGCGGCGGCGGTCGCCAGGCTCTGTTGTTGGGCCTCGAGGGCCGACTTGTCTGCGTCTGTCATCGTTCAACGTCTCCAGATTGCTCGCGCTACGCGAGCGGGTATTCGCGTGTTGGGGTCAGTGGGATTCGGGCTCGGACTAGCGACGCGTCCAGAAGCGGACGGCCGAGGTCCCGAGCCCGGTAGGTCCAGTCGGTACGGGCGGCCTGCGATCCCGGCGCAGCACCGCCTCGACGTAGCGGCCGGTCTCCCGGTGCCAGTCGAGGATCCCCGCGACCCAGTCCTGGAGGCCCTCGACGTAGGCCGCGAGGTCTTCCCGGGCGCCGGCGTCGAGCTCGAAGGTCTCGGCGAGGATCGGCAGCTCGGTCGCGATGATGTGCTCGAACTGCTCGAGCCGCGCGGTCATCAGGTCACAGACCACGTCCACGGCCTCGGCCGAGCCGATCTCGAGGAACTGCCGCGCGACCAGCACGCCGTTGCACAGCTCGGCCTCGAACTCGATCTCCTTTTGGAAGGAGAACACGTCATTCGTGAGGCAGGCGTAGTCGGCCGCGGAGTCCTCGAGCTCGCGCATCGACCTGGTCTTGAACAGCGCCGGGGGGATCCGGCGGCCCTTGGTCACCCGGGCCAGGTTCATCGTCAGGTCGGAGCCGAAGGTCTTGCGCCGCATCTCCATGTAGTCGATGGGATCGGGGATCCGACGCTGAATGCCGACGAGCAGCTCCCACAGCCAGCTCTCGGTCATCGCCTCGACGCCGAGCCGAAACCAGCGACGCTGGGACTTGTCCATCGGGCTCGCGGTCCGATGCCAGAGCTCGGCGAGGCCACGCTCGAGCGGGTTGAGCGGGGGCGGGGTCGCGCCGCAGTCGAGGGGCATGAAGGTCGAGAGGCGATCGTTTTGGTGCTTGGCGCTGGCCAGGTCACGGTTCACACCGAAGATCACCGGGAAGTAGTCGTCGCCGTAGGTGCCCCAGGTCAGCCACGCCGAGGAGACGTCGAGCTCGGGGCCGCTCGCGTCCGGGTGGAGCCGGGCCGCGCAGTTGGCGAAGTCGAATTCAGCGAGGCGCTGCTCGTTCCAGATCCCCGACCCGGGCAGCCCCGGGAGCTCGTCGAGCATGCCCATCTCGCGGGCCCAGTCGATGCAGTGCTGGCGCGAGCGCTCGAGGTTCTCGTTCACCCGCGCGGTGAAGGGCATGTAGAACTTGGGCAGCGCGACCGCGCCGACCGGCTCGAAGGGCAAGCCGCTGTAGCTCGCCGCGCGGACCCGAAGCCCGAGCCGGCCGGCCGAGGGGCGCAGGTGGGCGGCCGAGATCCCGAGCCCGGTGGGGCCGCCGAGGATCGCGGCGATCGAGCCCGGGTCGCTGCCCCCGACCCCATCGTTCATGTAGCGGCTCGACTGCATGTGCCACTCGTGGCCCCCGGACTGCCAGTCCTGGAGGCCCTTGACGTACTTGGCCACGTCGAGGCGCGCGCCGGGGTCGATCTGGCGCTCCTCGAACAACAGCGGCAGCTCGACCAGCGCGGTGTTCTCGAACTGCTGGAGGCGCGAGGTCAACAGGTCGTTGGTGAGCTCGGCGGCCCGCTGCGTGTCCACGCCCAAGAAGCGCTCGAAGACCAGCACGCAGTTGGCGTTCTCGCCCTCGTCTTGGACCTCGCGCTGGTAGGAGAACAGATCGTTGCGCAGGTGGACGGCGTCGGCGAAGGTGTCGCGCAGGACCTCCATCGGGCGAGAGGTCGCGATCTGATCGGGGACCTCGGCCGCGACCGCGTGCTCGATGAGGTTGGCCGACCACGGGGCCCCGCCGACCTTGCGTCGCATCGCGATGTACTCAATCGGGTTCGCGACGCGAGCCTGGCGAATGTTGGCGAGCTCCCACAGCGACTCGTCGAGCAGCGCCGCGGTGCTGTGGACAAAGCGCGCGCGCCAGGCGATCGACATGCTCGGCACGGTCCGCGCCCACAGATCGGCCAGGCCTCGCTCGACCGCGTTGGTCGGCTCCGGCGAGCCCTCGCCGTCGCGCAGGGGCATGAACGAGGGCAGGCGGGCGAGGTAGGCCTCGGCGCCGTCGAAGTCCCGGGTGCGCTTGTAGACGTCGAGGAAGTGGTCGTCGAAGTAGAACACCCACACGTACCAGTCGGTGATGAGGTCGAGCTCGTCAGCCGAGGCGTCCGGGTGGGTGTACGCGCACAGCAGCGCGTAGTCGTGGGCGTCGAAGGTGGCCTCGTCCCAGATCGGCGTGCCGGTGGTCGACTCGGGCTCCCCGAGAATCCCCACCTCGTAGGCCCAAGCCTTGGAGTGGACTCGCGCGCGCTCGAGGTGAGGGTTCAGCCGCGCAGGGTGGGGGACGTAGAATTCGGGCAGAACGAAGGGATCCATGGCGACCAAGTGGGAGGCTGGTAACATTCGCGCTGCGCGCTTGGGTATTCGGCATTAAGCCGATTGACAGCACATCGCGAACATGGCCGCCCGTGGTCGGATCCCCTCGCCTGCCGGCGCTCAGGCGCCTCGTTCGAGCGCGACCAAGACGCGGACCAGCTCGGCCGCCGAGCTCACGCCCAGCTTCTCGAACGCGCGCGCGCGCTGAAGCTGCACGGTGCTCCGGGTCGTGCCCAGCTCGGCCGCGACTTGCTTGTCGATCAAGCCGTCGCCGAGCAGCCGACACACGTCGCGCTCGCGCGGCGTGAGCGTGGCCCAGCGCGCGCGCGCCTGGGCTGTGGCCTTGCGCTGCGTGCACGCGACGAGTGACCGGTCGACGGCCTCACACAGCTCCGCAGCCGAGCAGGCCTGGGGCAGCATCTCCGCCAGGCCACGCTGCATCATCGCAACGGCCTCCAGCACCTCGCGGCTACCTGTCAGCACCACCATCGGGAGAGGATGGTCGCGATCGTGCAGCGCTGCCTGGAGCTCGCAACGCTCCGACCATGGAAGCTCGAGGTCGAGCACCACACATCCGTGGCGGCTGTTGGTGAGCGAGGACAGCAGCGCGCGACCCGAGGCGTGGAGCTCGACCGCGAAGCCGCTCGCGCGGAACAGCTCCGCGCGCGCGCCAGCCTCACTTGGGTTTTGGTTGAGGACAAAGATCGTGGGCGCCTGCGCACTCGCCGTGTCCGTGAACTTATTGGGGTACTTTCGTGGCACCCGAGAGATTCGCGGCCCCACTACTTCGCGAAGAACCCCTAAAAAGTCAGTTGAATCACGTCACCAAGAGCCATCACCCCACGTCTCAGGCCCATGAAAAAGACCCACACCAGCCATGCGTGGGTCTTCGTGGATGGCGCGACAGCGCCTGGATCTCAGCCCGTTCAGGCCGCGAGCGACACCTGCGGCGCGGCCGCGAGCGCGGTCGCCGGCGCGAAGGTCATCCGCTGCCAGGCTGCCGACTCGTCGTAGCGGAGCTCGAATCCGACGCCGAGCGCCTTGAGCTGCTTGAAGAAGCGCAGCACGAGGACCATCGTCGACGACGAGATGTGCTCGAGCTCGCTGAAGTCAAAGCGCAGGTAGCGTCCAGAGCCGAGCAGCT
The DNA here is from genome assembly GCF_002994615.1 of Enhygromyxa salina. Lineage (GTDB taxonomy): Bacteria > Myxococcota_A > Polyangia > Nannocystales > Nannocystaceae > Plesiocystis > Plesiocystis salina_A. Next base: position 29,588 of record NZ_PVNK01000047.1, read on the forward strand.
CCTCAAAAACGGGGTTTAGTATGGCAGCAGGGCGGCGGTCGTTCGCGCTGCCCGTCCACTTCACGAGCAGGGCGCCGGTCGGGTCAATCTGGAGGTCGACTTCGGTGCGGCTGTTCATGACTACACTCTAACTGGAATTTTTCCGCGAGTCAGCGACCACTTTTGTACAAATACTGGATTTTCAGGTCAAAATTCTACCTGGGCTGGAAAACTAGTACAGCCTGGCTAGAATTGAGCGATATTGACCACCTAAGTGCCCTCATACGTAGGGCAAGGTACACAAAAAGGAGCAAGATGACCCAAATTTGGCGCTACTTGCGCAAACCCATGGCATCTCAGCGCTCGCAACCAGGGGCGTTTACGCGCCTCGCGTAGCCGTCATGGCCACCTTGGCCACGTGATAGCTTCGTCGCTTGACGCGGCCAGCCCAGAGCGCCCCCGAGTCACGGATCACTGGCTTTCGTCGTGACGAGGACGGGGTCTGGGTCGCCGAGCTCGAGTGCGGGCACCCACAACACATTCGCCACGCTCCCCCCTTCCAGCTCGCCGCGTGGGTCAACGACGAGGCTGGGCGCGCAGCGCACATCGGCACCCCCCTGCGCTGCCAACTGTGCCGCATGCCTCGGCTCCCGCCGGACGCCGCCGCCTACAAGCAGACGCCCGAGTACGACGACGCCACGATCCCCGCCGGGTTGCTCCGCAGCCATCGCCTCCGCCCGGGATCCTGGGGCGAGATCGTCGTGCTCGAGGGCCGCGTTCACTACGTGCTCGAGGACGAGGACAACCTCACCTTCGCCCTGCGCCCGGGCGTGCCAGGCGTCGTCGCGCCCGAGCGCCCGCACCACATCCGGCTCGAGCCGGGCGCCCGCGTTCAGATCCAATTTTTCCGAGAGCCCGAGTAGGCCGACTCAATTAAAGAAGGTTGCGAGCTCGTCGGAGAACGCGACCTCTTCGACGAGGCCAAAGTCGAGCAGCGCGCTGAGCAGCTCGCAGCGAGCCGGCTCCGCGCTCCGATCACAGGCGTCGAGCTCGTCGTGGAGGTCCGCGAGCGGGACGTAGTGGTTCGACGCGGGGCGCATGGCCTCGGACACATAGGCTCCGGGTCGGTCCGGCGCGGGGGTCTCGTTGCGATGGCACAGACCGCAGGTCGTGATGCCGCCGTCGAGGAGGACCTCATAGGGAGTGTCGTGGCTGATCGCGGCCTCGACAGGGAAGCGGAGCTCGGCCTTGATCGTGCGCGTGTCCGAGACCCACTCGCCGAGCTCGAGCAAGTGGCTGCCCTCGCCAGCGGGAACGATCGACATGGCCAGGCCCTCGCTCAGGATGAACAGGCGCGGATTGCCAGCGCCCACCGCCGGCTGAGCGCTGAACTCACTCGAGCTCGCGACCACCGCCAGCGGCCGCGGGAGGCTCGCCACGAAGCAGGCGACCGACACGGGCCGCGGCAGCGCGTTGACACGCTCGACGACGTCGGCGATCGACTCGGGCGAGCGGCCCTCGATCACACACTCGCGGGGGATCCGATCGTCGTGACCTCGGGGCTCGGCCGCGCCACAGCCGATCGCGCAAACCACCGCCCCGCTCACCGACAACAGGGTCGCGCGGGCCATCATCAAACACCCAGCTTAGCTCGACCCCAACGCAACTCACCGACGACGCAAAGTTTCCCGCCGCGTGCAGCGGGATCGCAGCCCCAACCCATCCACCACGCTTCACGGTCGGGGAGTCGCCGCGCGTCTGCGCCGTCGTCTGCCGAGCGACAAAGTGCTTGGGCGGAGTCTGAAACGACGCGAGACTGTCGCCCATGGCACGCATCTTTGCTTCCGCGACGCTGATCTCGTCGAGCCTCCTCGCGCTCGCCGCATGTTCCTCGGGCACGAGCGACACCGGCGCAAGCTTTGAAACCTCCACAAGCGACACCGACGACGGTGACAGCGACTCGACCGAGACTGGCGACGGCGACGGCGACGGCGACGGCGGCGACGGCGACACCGGCGACGGCGACGGCGACCCCGGCGACGGCGACGGCGACACCGGCGACGAAAACTGCGGTGACGGGGTCGTCGACCCGGGCGAGGAGTGCGACCTCGGGCCGATGAACTCCGCGTCCGGCCAGTGCACCCCCGACTGCACCGTCGCCAGCTGCGGCGACGGCTACGTCTACGAGGGCTTCGAGGAGTGCGACGACGGCAACGACCTCGACACCGACGAGTGCGTGTCTGAATGCAAGCTCGCGACCTGCGGCGACGGCTTCGTCCACGAGGGCGTCGAGGAGTGCGACGACGGCAACGACGACGAGGCCGACGGCTGCACCATGGCCTGCACCCCTGGCTCGTGCGGCGACGGCATCCTCCAGGAGGGCGAGGAGTGCGACGACGCCAACATGGACACGAGCGACGACTGCCCCGCCTGTCAGCTCGCAACCTGCGGCGACGGCTACATCCAGGCCGGCGTCGAGCTCTGCGACGACGGCAACCTCGACAACAACGACGCGTGCATCTCACCCACCTGCGTCCCCGCGAGCTGCGGCGACGGCTTCGTGTGGGCGGGCATGGAGACCTGCGACGACGGCAACCTCGACGACACCGACGAGTGCCCAGGCACCTGCGAGCTCGCGTACTGCGGCGACGGCTACATCCAGGCCGGCGTCGAGGGCTGCGACGACGGCAACAACGAAGACAACGACGGCTGCTCCGCCGAGTGCGAGACCGAGCACTGCTTCTTCCTCGACAACACCGATGAGGTCGATCTGATCGGCATCGACTGGTTCGACGCCTGCGTCGACATGCCCGGCGACAACATCGAGATCACCGTGCGCGACGCCAACGACATGATCGTGTATCAGGGCAGCGGGCCCAAGGTCGGCGACTGGACCTACGAGCAGCTCACGTCCACCGACGTGATCGGCGAGCAGTACGAGGTCTACAATCACGACCGGATCATCACCCTCGACAATGGTGACCTCCTGCGGATCTCGGGCAAGCACGCGACCAACAGCGGCTGCGGTGGGTCGCTTGGCAACGGCTATGTGATCGCGACCTACGATGATCCGCTGAACGATACTTACTACAATAAGATCAAGCTGCTGGTGGCGCCCTACGAATTCACGGTTACGGAGAACGGCCCGCGCAACTTCGGCAACTGGACGCCTGGGGGCGAGCTGTCGTTCAACGACGACGCGGACATGTACAGCTGCTTCCCGAACTTCGGACAGGGGCCCTCGCTGGCGCCCTTCATCGGCAGCGTCGCGGTCACCGTGTTCTAGCAGGCTGCCCAGCCCACCTGAGCGAGGGCCAGCGAGGGCTCCCGTGCTCGAAGCTGGCGTGAGGAGCCCGGCTGCGCGCCTGATGCAGGACCGCGCGTCATGCGCGCAACCTCGCTCCATGCCTCATTTGCGCGAGCGCAGCCTAAAATCGCTTTGATCGGCCCCGCAGGGGGTTTTATGCCAGTTGAGACATGGCGCAGCTTGCGTGACCATCGGTCGATGAGCATGCGCCGGACTCTCGTACAGCTTTCTTTGACGCTCCCCCTCGCGTTGCTCGCTTCGTGCGGGAGTGAGGTCTCCGGTGTCGAGGAGGAAGAGACCTCGGGCGACGGCGACGGCGACGGCGACGGCGACCCCGGCGATGGCGACGGTGACGGCGACGGCGACCCCGGCGACGGCGACCCCGGCGACGGCGACGGCGACCCCGGCGACGGCGACGGCGACCCTGAACCACCGCACGAGACCGACTGGAGCCTGTGCACGATCGACCTCACCTGTGCCCAGCCCCTCGTCGACGACCCCAAGCGCAGCTGCGATCTCCTGGTCATGGAGGGCGACGGCTACGTGGCCTACGAGGGCGCCGCGGGCGTCGAGGTCCGCGGGCGCTCGTCGCAGGGCTGGCCAAAGCACCAGTACGACGTCGAGCTGTGGTCCGCACCCAACCATGAGCTCGTCGCCCCCGGCGCGTCGTGGAAGTACAACGACTCGGGCAACGCGGGCGGCAACGACTGGATGCAGCCCGAGTTCGACGACGGCCAGTGGAGCGAGGGTCTGGCGCCGCTCGGCTACGGCGTCCTCGGGCCGCAGTGGCAAGGCGGATGGGCGGCGTCGGGTCAGATCGACAACGCGACGACCATCGGCTTCGGGCCCAACGCGGGCAACAAGCACACGACCACGTGGTTTCGGCACAGCTTCGAGGTCGCCAACGTCGCGGTCCTCGACCCTGTCTACCTCCAGCTTCGCGCGGACGACGGCGCCGTCGTCTATCTCAACGGCGTCGAGATCGCGCGCTTCAACCTTTCGGACGGTCAGATCTCGAGCAACTCCCTCGCCCAGTCCGCGCTCAGCGGCCTCGACGAGGTCGAGTTCCGCAAATTCCCGGTCGACAACCAACTCCTGGTCAACGGAACCAACGTCGTCGCGGTCGAGGTCCACCAGGGCAACCCGGCATCCTCGGATCTCGTCCTCGACCTGGCGCTCTCGACCAAACCACCGGCCAACCCGACCAATTTCTACGAGTTTGGTCAGGAGGAAGATTGGGTGCTCAATGGCATGTATTTCGACCTCTCCTTGTATCGCAACAAATTGATGTACGACACCTTCGCGGCCTTCGACCCCGAGGCCAACTACGCCTCAGAGAGCCACTACTGCGAGCTCACGCTCAACGGCGACTGGGTCGGGATCTATACCCTCGGAGAGAAGATCAAGCGCGACGACGACCGCATCGACATCCCCGCCGACGACGGGCTCGGCGGCTCGTTCATCTTCAAGAGCGACGTGACCCAGACCTGGGTCACGACCCACGACATCGGCTGGCAGCTGGTCTATCCAAAGCTCGAAGACCTCTCGCCCGAGAGTGAAGCGGCGATCATGGACTACATGAACGACTTCTCGGCCGCGACCTACGGCAACGGCAGCGTCTGGGACTACGTCGACATGGCGAGCCTCGTTGACTTCGTCCTGATCCAAGAGTTCACCCGCAACGGCGACGGCTACTCGTCGAGCATGCACATCTACAAGGCGCCGGGGGGCAAGATCACCTTCGTGCCGTGGGACTTCGACATCGGCCTCGGCGGATCTTGCAACAACCCCGAGACCTGGAACGGACGGGAGAACAATCACTGGCTCAACATCGTCGCCGCGGACCCGGTGTTTCAGGAGGCGCTCGTCGCCCGCTGGGCGGAGCTGCGTGAGACCGTGCTCTCGCAAGACGCCATCGACGCGCGCCTCGCTGACCTCGTCGACACCATGACGGCGGAGAAGATCGGCGAGAACTTCGCGCGCTGGCCGATGGCTGAGATCATCGGTGGCGACGATTGGGTGCTCTTGTTCCGCCTCGACTGCCCGGTCAACACCTGGGACGAGGAGCACATGACCGTGCAGAGCTGGATCGCCCAGCGTTTGGCGTGGATGGACGCCAACATCGAGACCTTCAACTGAGCGGCGGGGTCAAGGCGCGCGGCGGGGTCAAAGCGCGAAGGCGTCGGCCGCCTCGGCGTTGCGCCTGACCTGGGCCTTGCCGGGCCGGCTCGCGGCCGCGGGCTCGGGCGCGGCCGCGGCCTCGCCGAAGCCAGCGTTGGCCTTGTCGAGCACCCCGGCCTGCTCGGCGAAGTCGTCGTCGAGGTCGCGGCCAAAGGGGTCGAAGAATTCCTTGGCCTTGACCAGCGCGCCCGCGGTCTTGCGCCGGCTGCGGATCTGCTCGAGGTGCTCGTCGACGGCCGCCTGGGCCTCGGCGGTCCGGCCCTGGGCGAACAGGGAGTTGGCCCGCTCGAGGGTCTTGGCGGTCTCGCTGCGGGTCAGGCGGCTGAGCACGATCGCGTCGAGGGGCGAGACCTCGGCCGCGGCCGCGGTCATCTGCGTGGCCAGCTCGCCGAAGCACTCGCCGGGCTCGGCGCCCGCGAGGTCCTCGTAGCTGAGCGTGACGTTGGCGATCGGGCGCTCGCCGACGGGGCTCGGCGGGACCTCGAGGCGCATCAAGAAGGTCTTGTCCTCGCCGGCCCCGAAGGTGCCCATCGGCACGATCACCCGGCGGTCGACCTGCTGGTAGCTGCGATCGAGGACCTCGGCCACGCGCACGCCGGGCGCGAGCTCGACGACGAGCTCGGTGTCCTTGGCCACGGCCGAGACCAGCGACTCGAGCTCCTGATCGAAGATCTGCTCGAGGTTCGCGCCGGTCTCGGAGAAGTAGTGGCGGCCGTTGGCCTCGCGGGCGATCGCCGACATCAGCCGCTCGTTGTAGTCGACGTCGACGCCGATCGAGGAGATCGTCGCGCCGCGGTTGCGAGCCTGGCGGGCGAGCACGCGCATGCCCGCCTCGTCGCGCACGCCCCGGTTGGCCTCGCCGTCGGACAGCAGCAGCATGCGGTCGATGCCCGCGCGCCGCCCCGCGAGGGTCCGCATGCCCAGGTCGACGCCGCACGAGATGCAGGTGTTGCCGCTCGGCCGGGTGCCGACGCCGTCGAGCATGTCGCGGATCAGCCGCTCACGGGTGACGGTGGAGATCGTGGTCACGGGCACGACGATCCGAGCCTGCTCGGAGTAGGACACGACCGAGACCGTGTCGCCGTCGCGCAGGCGCCGGATCATCCCGGCCGCGGCGTCGTGGGCGTTGCGCTCGCGCTGGCCCTTCATCGAGCCCGAGTGGTCGATGACGATCGCGAGGTTGAGCGGGGCGAAGCTCGTGCGCGCGCCGAGCGGGTCGAGCGGGTCGGGCTCGTTGCGGACGTCGACGAACAGCAGGGTCTCGCCACGGGTGTCGGCGAGCATCTTGCTCTGACCGAGGCGGCCCTCGACCATCAAGGTCTCGCCGGCCACGAAGGTCGACTTGTCGACGAGCTTGGCCGGCTCGGGATCGTCGTCGTCGACCTTGGGGCCCTCGCGCGGGCTGTCGGGCGCGTCCGAGCTCACGGTGCTCGCAGCGTCGAGCTTGTCGGGATCGGTGTATTTCCAGACCGCGGCGCTGGTCAGGGACATTCCGAGGGCGGCGAGGGCTCCAACGATGGCGATGCGCATGGTGTTCTCCGGTAGCGGGGTCGCGGGGACTGCTCGCTCAGGTCGAGAGCAGTCGGATCAGCCAGGTGACGAGGCCGGCGGCGAGCGAGAGGCTGACGACGATCGTCGCGGCCAGCTTGGTCGGGATCTCACGGGGGGCCGCCGCCCTCTCGATGACGGCGACGGTGTCGAGGCGCTTGGGCGCGAGCTCCCGCGCGCCGCTCGAGCTCGCGCGCTCGGCCGCGCCCGCGCCCGCCACGGCCGCGCCCGAGGACTCGCTCGACGCGCTCGAGCCCGGGCGGGTCTCGGCCTCGCTCCCGGGCTCGGTCTTGGACCTGGCCCCGGTCACGCCCGCGGCCACGGGGGCCGTGGCGCCAGACAGCTCGGCCGGGCGGAAGGGCTCGAGCCGCTCGAGGACCTCTGCGGCGCTGGCCGGGCGGTCTTCGGGGGCCTTCTCGAGCAGCTGGTGAACGAGCTGCTCGACCCCGCGCGGGAGCCCGCGGCGGGCCTCGGCGGGCAGCTGCGGCGCGGGCTCGGTGCACAGCTTGTCGAGCAGCACCCGCGGCGACTCGGCCTCGAAGGGCGGGCGGCCCGAGAGCAGCTCCCACATGACCAGGCCGAGAGCGTAGAGGTCGGAGCGCGGGCTGAGCGGGCGCGCGTCGATCTGCTCGGGGCTCATGTACTGGAGCGTGCCGACGCTGTGGGTCGTGTTGCCGGCCGCGGCCTGGACGATCTTGGCGATGCCGAAGTCCATGACCTTGACCCGCCCGCCGCCGACGAGCATGACGTTCTCGGGCTTGAGGTCGCGGTGGATGATCGGCTGCTCGCCAGCGTGGGCGGCCTCGAGCGCCGCGCAGATCTGCCAGGCGATCGCCACGACCTCGTCCCAGGCCAGCGCGCGCTCGCGGGTCATACGCTCGCGCAGGGTCTCGCCCTCGAGATACTCGAGCGCCATGACCAGCTCGCCCTCGACCTCGGTGCAGTGGAGGCAGCGGACGATGTGGGGGTCGTCGAGGCTGGCGAGGATGCCCATCTCGTTGACGAACTGCCGCCGGCCGGCCTCGCTGCGCGACAGCTCGCTGCGCAGGATCTTGAGCGCCACTCGCCGCTTCGACAGGCGCTCCTCGGCCTCGTAGACCTTGCCCATTCCGCCCTCGCCGATCAGCCGACGGACGAGGAAGTCACCGATCCGGCGACGGTCGGATTCGAGCGCCAGGGTCGTGCTTGGCGTCTGTGCGGCTTCGCCTGGGTGCTTGTCTCCGTAGGCGAGGGTCGGGTGCTCGGGGTCGACGTCGGGCATGTCGGGCGGCTCCGGGCCCGAGTCGGGATCGGGCGAAGATCCCTTGTACACCACGAGCGCGGCCCGCGGCTCGGGCCCTTCGGGGTCGAGATCGCGGGCCGAAACGGCCTCGAGAGAGGCCTCAGGCGCGGTTTTAGCCGGGGACGGAGCCATGCGGGCGGGCAAACGCCTCGCGGGGGTGATCGGCTTGCACCCGGGCTCGAAAGTCCTCGGGACCGGCCGGCGTTGGAGGCCACCGATGGCCGAAGACGCGGATCAGAACGGCTTGCCCCCGGGCGCCCGCCTCGGGCACGGTCGTGCGGTGAGTGGTCCCCCAAGGAGCGCGCGCGCGCTCGAGTCGGTCGGCGAGGCCCGGCGATTCGCCTGCGCCGACGGCCGCGAGCTGTGGCGACTCCCGAGCTCCCGGGCGACACAGGCCGACGAGCTCCTCGCCCTCGGGCCTGAGGGGCTCGGCGGCTTCGTCGAGGGCGGGCGGGACGACGAGGGTCCGTGGCTGGTCCGCGAGCGGGCCGAGACCCGGCTCAGCGCGCTGCTCGGGACCCACGAGGGTCACCCCCTGGCCTGGCGACCGGTCGTCGAGCTCGTCGCGGCGCTGGCCCGGGCGCTCGCGGCCGCCGAAGCCCGGGGCCTGTACCCCGGCCTGGTCCGGCCGGCGAAGATCGTGATCGAGCCCGGGGTCTGGCTCCTCGCCGAGGGCCTGGTCAGGGCCCGGGTCGGGGCCGAGCTCGTCGAGTCCCCGAGCTCGCAGCTGCGCCGCGAGTGGCTGACCCCCGCGGCCGCGGCCGGCCACGCCGACGACGCGAGCTCGAACCGCTGGCTGCTCGGGCTGCTGCTCTATCGCCTGCTGTGTGGTCGCGGGCCCTTCGCTGGGCTCGGGCTGCGCAGCGCGATCGAGCACCTCGGCCAGGGCGTCCCGCCGCTGCCCGACGCGATCGCCCGCGAGCTCCCGCCGGGACTCCAGAGCCTGATCTTGCGGATCCTCGCGCCCGAGTCCTCGCGCCGACCGAGCGACGCCGCCGCGATCCACCAGGAGCTGTCGCGCTTTCTCGACGATGCCCAGGCGTCGAAGCCGAGCCCAAACCCGCCGACCAACCCGAGCTCGCGCCTCGTCCCCGCCCGCGACGAGCCGTCGAAGACCGCCGCGCCCGAGCCCGAGCCCGAGCCGCCGCCCGAAGCTCGCTCCCCTCCCCCCTCGGCCCGGCCCCGCGCCCCTTCGCGCCGCTCGCCTGCGAGGCGAGCCGCGCGGATCCTCGCCGTCCTCGCGATCGTCGGCCTCGGCAGCGTCGGCGGCTACGGCCTCGTCGAGCTCGCGGGCGACGCCGAGCCCAAACCCGAGACCACCGCGCCCCGCGACAAGCCCGAGATCGGCAGCCGCGCGGCCCTCGACGCCGCGCACACGAGCCCCGAGGACTGCGCGAGCTGCCACCCTCGCCAGAGCGCCGAGTGGAAGCGCTCGGTCATGGGGCACGCGTCCAAGAGCCCGCTCTTTCAAAGCCTCGAGATCCTGATCGAAGAGCAGGTCGGGCGCAGCGACGACTGCCCCGGCGGGGCCGGGATCCTGCGCAGCTCTGACCCGCGCACGGCCTGCCGCGACCCCAACACCGGGATCCCGATCACGGGCTCGGGCGGCGCGCTGTGGTGCGTCAACTGCCACAGCCCGCGCGAGAACCTCGCCGCCGCGCTCCCGGCCTGGGACGGGCTCTCGCCGCGCTCGATCAGCCGCCGACCCCTGCGCGACCTCCAGCCCAAGAGCACCGACGAGGGCATCGACTGCGGCTTTTGCCATCAAGTCCACGGCCCGGTCCGACCGGGCAACGAGCGCCTCGGCCTCTACGAGGGCAACCCAAGCTGGATCTCGACGCTCACGGGCCAGCGCTTCGCGATGCGCCCGGAGGACCGCGCCGGGATCCCCGGCATCGCCAACAGCGGCTACCTGCTCGACCCGGCCGAGCTGCTCGCGGTCCCCGGTCGCCGGGCGGACGCCGAGCTGGTTCCGGGCGGGGTCCACCGCCGCCCGAGCGCCGAGGCCCGCGCCTACCTCGGCTCGAGCCAGTTTTGCGGGGCCTGCCACGACGTCCGCCTGTTCGGCGCCGACGCGATCGGCACGCCGACCCGCGGCGAGCATTTTCGCCGGCTGCGCAACGCCTACAGCGAGTGGGCCGACTGGGCCGCGCTCGAGCGCGAGTCCGGGCGCGAGCCCGCCGACTGCCAGGACTGCCACATGAGCAGCTTTCCGGGCGTGTGCGTGGCTGGAGATCCGCCGGCGGCGGTCCCGGGCGAGACCGAGATCAGCGCCCTGCGCCGCGGCTGTCCGCCCGGCACCCACTTCGAGTCGCGGGCCCCGGGCGAGCTCCCGCGTCTGCGCGTCGCGGCCGGCTCCGGCGAGCGCCGCGAGGTCACGACCCACTATTTCTCGGGCGTCGACATCCCGCTGACCCCCGCATTCGACGACAACTACATCGATCAGCCCGAGCTCGACGCGGCCGGGATCCCGCTCGGCGGCGACCAACGTCGGGACCTGCTCCTCGGCCGCAGCTTCCGCTTCGAGCTCGGCGAGGCCGCCGTCAGCAGGGGCACCCTCGAGCTCCCGGTCGTGATCGAGAACACCGGGGCTGGCCACAAGATCCCGGCCGGGTTCTCGCAAGAGCGCGAGTTTTGGGTCCACCTTCGGGTCACCGACGCCGCCGGGCGCCTGGTCTACGAGGTCGGCCGCGTCGAGCGAGGCGACGAGGACTTGCGCGACAAGATCTTCGCCTCGGTCAACGTCTCCGATCGGATCTTGAACCAGCAGGGCCAGCCGCTCGGGCTGTTCGGCGCCGACGTCATCGACGGGCCCGACCACCCGCAGTGGCGAGCGCTCGACGGCTCGTCCAGGTTCGAGGCCGCGAGCGAGTTTCGTGGGCGCGGGCTGATCAACCTCCAAAACGGCTTCCTGCGCTGCGTGCAGTGCATCGGCTTCATCGACCGCGCGGGCCGCTGCCAACCCGCAGACGCGACCCAGACCCTCCACCGCGCGGCCCGCTTCGCCGACGCGCCCTTCAACAGCGACACGGGCGAGTGCAGCTCCAACTTGTCCGGTGACGAGGCCCTGTTCGAGACCTACTTCCCGGTCGGCTCGCTCGACGCGAGCCGCGGCGTCGTCAAGGGGCCCGACGCGATCATCGACGCCCGCTCGGCCCCGCCCGGGGTCCCGATGCGCTGGACCTACGAGCTGCCGCTCGCGGGCGCCGAGGGCCCCTTGAAGATCGAGGCGCGGCTGTTGTTTCGGGCCTTCCCGCCCTTTTTGATCCGGGCCTTCGCCGACTACGAGACCCGCCAGGCCGCCCTGGGCTTGCGACCCAGCGGACCGCTCGTCACTCGTGAGATGCTCGCCAAGCTCGAGGTCGTGGAGATCGCCACCGTCACCCGCGCGCTCGAGCTCTGAACATGTCCACGACCACCGCCTGGCCCGACTCGCTGTTCGCGGCGCCGATCCTGCGCGGGGTCGATCCCGCGGGCCGCCGCGCGCTCGAGAACGCCGGGCGCCTGCGCTCGCTCGCGGCCGGCCAGCGGGTGTTCGCGGTCGACGAGCTCGGCGACAGCTTCTTCGTGGTCGAGCGCGGCGAGGTCGAGCTCTTCGCCCACACCCGCAATTCGATCGACGCCCCGGTCAAGCTCCGGGTCGCCCGGGCCGGCGAGACCTTCGGCGAGGAGGCCACGCTGCCCGGCGCTCGCCGCCGAAGCGAGGCCGTGGCCAGGACCCAGGTCGAGCTCGCAGAGATCCCCGCGGCGCTGTTTCAGCGCGCGCTCGGTCGCAGCGGCGGCGACGCCCGCGAGGCCCCCGAGCAGCGCCTCCTGAGGCGGCGGGCGACCGCCGATCTCCTGCGTCAGATCAGCCTCGCCGACGCCCTGCCCGAGGCCGACTTCGAGCTCCTGCTCGACGCCGCCGAGCACCGCGAGCTGCGTCGGGGCGAGCGGGTCTACGCCGCCGGGGATCGCAGCGACGGCCTGTGGCTGATCGCCCACGGCCTCGTCCAGCTCCAGAGCGAGGAGCTCGAGGGCGCCGCGGCGGTCCGAGCCTACCTGTCCGACGGCGATTTTTTTGGCGACGCGGAGCTGCTCGACGAGGGCCGCCGCTCGCTCTCGGCGGTCGCGACGGGCGAGAGTCACCTGCTCTTCGTCGCGCCCGCGGCGTTTCGGACCCTCGTCGATCGCAACCCCGAGCTGGTCCCGCGCCTGCGTCGGATCACCCAAGATCGCGCGACCCGCCAGGCCGCGGCCGTCGACGCGTCGCCCCACTCGACGCGCCACGTGTTCGCGGATCTGTATCGGATGCGGATGGCCCGCTCGCTGCTGACGATCGATCAAGACGCCTGCGTCCGCTGTGGCCACTGCGCGTGGAGCTGCGAGCAGGTCCACGGGGTCGCGCGCCTGGTTCGGCGCGGCGACAAGGTCGTGACCTCGCTGCGGGTCCTCGACGGTGAGCCGGCCGCGCGCGAGCTGCTGCTGCCCAACTCCTGCCAGCACTGCAAGAACCCCGTGTGCATGATCGACTGCCCGACCGGGGCGATCGGCCGCGATCCCGAGGGCGAGGTCTTCATCCGCGACTCGCTGTGCACCGGGTGCGGCAACTGTGCCAAGGCCTGCCCGTGGGAGAACATCCGCATGGCCCCGCGGGCGGTCGCCCCCAGCCCCAGCGCCGCGCGTGAACAGTTCGCCCCGAGCCTGATCGCCGCGGCCGAGCGCCGCGAGCTCGGCCTCGCCGAGATGTTCCCGGAGGTCGCGACCAAGTGCGATCTATGCCGCGACTACGAGGCGCCCGCGTGCGTGCAGTCGTGCCCGACCGAGGCGATCATCCGGCTCGAGCCCGAGCGCGACTTCGCCGAGGTCGCGGCGGTCCTCGATCTCTCCGAGCCCGGCGCGGGCCCGTCGACGCGGCCCGCGATCAAGTGGTCGAGCCTCGTCGTCGGGCTCGCCGCCAGCGCGGGCCTGGCCGCGCTGATCGCCGGCGCGGAGCTCTCGGCCCGACTCTCGCCCGCGTCCGGGATCGGGCTCGGCGCGGGCGTCGGCGCGGCGCTGCTGATCGTCGGGCTCGTCGGCCACGCGCTGCCCAAGCGCCTGGTCTCGGCCTGGATGCGACCCAGGCAGCGCCGGGCCAGGGCGCGCGCGCTCGTCGACGATCGGCCGGCCCCGATCACCCGCTCGAAGGTCCGGCCCTTCTACCTCGCGCACCTGAGCCTCGGGCTGCTGCTGCCCGGAATGATCCTGACCCACACGGGCCTGTCGGTGCCCGGCGGCGTCGCGGGGGTCCTGGCCGTGCTGAGCTGGATGACCCTCGCGCTCGGAGCCATCGGCGGGGCTTGCTACGCGATGATCCCCGCGCGGCTGACTCGGCTCGAGAGCGGCGGGGCGCTGCCCGAGGATCTCGCCCGTGAGCGCGAGCGCCTGCTCGATCGCCTCCAGCGCGAGCTCTCGGGCAAGTCGACCGTGCTCAAGCAGCTCGCGGCCGAGCACCTGCTGCCCTGGGCTCGGGCGCCGCTCGGGTGGCTGGCGCTGCTGGCCTCGGGCCGCGATCTCGGGGCCACGCGAGCCTCGCTGCGCGAGCGCGTCGAGGCCTGGCTGCCGGCCGCCCTGCGCCGCGACGGCGACCACCCTCGCGCCCGCGCCGAGGCCCTCGCCGGGCTCGAGCCGCTGCTGCGGACCTGCGTCGAGCTGCGCGCGCTGCCGGCCCGACGCGTGCTCACGGCCATGCTCCGCGCGTGGCTGACCCCCCACGTGATCCTGACGGGCGCGCTGCTCGTCGCGCTCGTGGCTCACGTCCTGCTCGTCACTGTCTTGTCCGGGAGCTGAGCGCAGGTGCCCGACCCACGCTCCCCCTCCCTCGCCGCTTCAAAGCCGATCCGTGGGCGGCGACGGATCGCGCCGAAGATCGAGCGGACCTCCGACATCACGCGAACCCGCGGGTGGTTGGTCGGCAGCGCCTGCGGGGCGCTCGGGCTGCTCGCGGCGCTCGCGATCGAGCTCGGAAGCGGCGCGTCGATCAGCCCCCGCCCGGCGATCTCGCGGCCGCACCGGGTCGCGGGCCTGAGCTGCGCGAGCTGCCACGGCGACGCGCGGCCGGGACCCGCGAGCGCCGAACACGATCCCGCCAGCGCCTGCGTCGGCTGCCATGAAGACCAGCGCTCGACCCGAGCCCCGCACGCGGCCCTGCTCGCGCGCGAGGCCATGCGCTGCACGACCTGCCACCCGATCCACGAGGCCATGGGCGGCGTCGCGTTCGTGCCTGGCGAGCCCGCGATCCGCTGGCGCAACGGCAGCGAGCGGGTCCTGAGCGAGCTCGAGCCGATCGGCGACGGCGGCTGGACCGGGCGCGCGCGCGCTGACGTGGCCCTCGTCGAGCTCGCGGCCTGCTCGACCTGCCACGACCCCGAGCGCGCCGACGACCCCATGGCCCACTGCGCGATCGCAGGTCAGCGCGGGCCCGAGGACCCGGCCGTGTGCTTCGACGAGCACACGCCGCTGCTCGTCGCCGCCGGGACCGAGCGCGCGGCCCTGTGGGAGCTCAGCCGTGAGGCCGCGGCCCTCGCCCCGCCCCCCGCCGAAGGCGACGCCGCCGTCGACACCTGGTCCGGCTCGGCGTGGTGGCTCGGCCTGAGCTTCGGAGCTGCGAGCCTGGGCTTGCTCGGGACGCGGTGGTGGGCGCGCCGCCGCGATCACAGCCAGCTCGCGCGCGCGGCCGCGGCCGACGCCGACCGCGAGGCCAAGGCCGGCGCCCAGCTGCGCCCGGCCGAGCGCCGCCGACTCCCGACGATCGACGCCACGACCTGCATCGGCTGCAGCGCCTGCGTCGACGCCTGCCCCTACGACGTGCTCGAGCTCCGCGCCTACGTCGCGATCGTGGCCAAGCCCGACGACTGCTGCGGCCTGACCCTGTGTGAGCAGCGCTGCCCCAACGGCTCGCTGATCGTGACCGAGGGCGAGCGCATCACCGAGCTCCCGCGCATCGACGACGCCCTCGCGGCCCGCGACGCCCCCGGGGTCCACCTCGCGGGCGACGTCACCGGGCTGCCGCTGATCCGCAACGCGATCAACCAGGGCGCCCACGCGGTCTCGGCGATCGCGGCCTCGCTCCCGCCCCGGGCCCGCGAGCGCGGCGGCGAGCGCTTCGATCTCGTGATCGTCGGCGCGGGCCCGGCGGGCATCAGCGCCGCGCTCGAGGCCCGGCGGCAAGGCCTGCGCTACGTGGTCCTCGAGCAGGCCAGCGCGGCCGAGAGCATCCGCAGCTTCCCGCGCGGCAAGCTCGTGTTCGATCAGCCCCTCGGCATGCCGATCGTCGGCGAGCTGTGGCTGCGCGAGTCGACCAAGGAGGAGCTGCTCGGCAAGTGGCTGCGGATCATTCGCAGTCACGACCTCCAGATCCGCGAGGGCGTGCGAGTTAGGGGGTGCGAGCGCGGCGACGCGGGCCAGCTGCGCGTGCTCGCCAGCGACCGAGACGGCGCGGCCCTGACCGTCGACTGCGCGCGGGTCCTGCTGGCCTTCGGGCGGCGCGGGACGCCGCGCAAGCTCGCCGTCGAGGTCCCCGACGCGATGCTCGACCACGTCCACTACCACCTCGCCGACGCGCGCAGCTTCGCGGGCCGCTCGGTCTGCGTGATCGGCCTCGGCGACGTCGCCATGGAGGCCGCGATCGGCCTCGCCAACCAGCCCGACACCAAGGTCGCCGTCTGCTACCGCGGCGGCGAGTTCAAACGCGGCAAGCGACGCAACCTCGACGAGCTGCGCCGCCTGATCGACGCCGACCGCGTCGAGATGTTGTGGAACACCGAGATCGAGGCGATCGAGCCCGGGCGCCTGCGCCTGCGCTGCGCCGACTCGCCCCGCTCGCTCGACGTCGACGCGGTCTTCGTGATGATCGGCAGCGTCGCCCCGACCAAGCTGCTCGAGGCCTTCGGCGTGCGCTCGGTCGGCGGCTAGAGCGGCGCTCACACGACCATGATCGGCCGCGTCTCGCGCTGACTGATCGCCACCTCGCGCTGATCGTCGAGCGCCGCCGCAGCCCACGCGAGCGCCTCGTCCGCCTCGTTGAAGAACGCGTAGGGCACGCCCGGGGGCTGCAGGGCGTAGAGCGCCCGCACGCGGTCCCGGGTCATCGTCGAGGTCACGAACGCGATCCCGCGCTGGAGCTGGCCGATCGCGCGGGCGCGCTCGAGCTGCCACTTGCGGTTCGGGACCTCGACGACCTCGAACTCGGGCTCGGTGCTGTCCACGACCATGACGAAGGGCTCACCGGCCGCGATCCTCGCGTCGAGACGCTTCAGATAGTCTGTGAACTCGGCCTTCCCCAGGCGAGCTCGAAGCACGAACACGGACACCGACTCTGGTGCGCTGGACATGGCCGGACCATAGCAATAACCACGCGTTCATGTGCAGTTAATTTCGCGAGTGCGAATCTACGCACATTTGGTCGAAAGGCCTCTCGCCCGCGCGATACCGTCGCGCCAATCCCACCATAACGGGGCCCTACAGCGCAACTTGATGAATTCACCAGTCTAGAGTTCGGTCGCCACCCGACCGGCGGGCCGGTTTAAGTGTGATGAAATTGTCGTGTGGTTCGGACTTCCACCATTGACGTCAATTTCATGAAAGCTGACGCCATCCGAGCGACCGGCCGCGCGTCGACACGACATGCGGGGCGTATTGCCCCACCACACGATCTCCCCGCCCTCGGCCAAGCTACCAAGCGGGATCTCCCCGTGCGCGGATCGCCGGTCAAGCTTGCGCGGGCGCGGGCTGCGGGCGCGGGCTTGTGGCCGCGACGATCAAGGGCTACACCGCCGCGATGCGCCCGTGGGAGACCCTCGCCGAGGCCGACGCGCCCGACGGGCAGCGCGTGGCCTTGCGTCGCCGAGGGCACGAGTTCTTGATCCGTGTGGGCGGCTGGGATCTGATGTCGAGCCGCGACGACACTTCGGCGCGCGCCCTGGCCACGGTCGGCTGCGGCGCGCTGCGTGAGCGCGCCGGGCTGCGCGTGCTGATCGGTGGCCTCGGCATGGGCTACTCGCTCGCCGCGGCCTGCGAGCTGCTCCCCGACGACGCCACGATCGAGGTCGCCGAGCTCGTGCCCGCGCTCGTCGAGTGGAACCGCGGGCCGCTCGCCGAGCTCGCCGGGCGCCCGCTCGACGACGCCCGCGTCCGGGTCTACCTCGGCGACGTCGCCAAGCGGATCGAGCAGGCCCGCGATCACTTCGACGCGATCCTGCTCGACGTCGACAACGGCCCCGATCCCCTCGCCCACGATCACAACGCCCGGCTCTACGGCCGCGCGGGCCTGCGGGCGGCTCACCGCGCGCTGCGATCCGGGGGCGTCCACGCGGTCTGGTCCTACTCTGACGCTGGCGACTTCGCCCGCGTGCTCGAGCGCAACGGCTTCGACGCCTCGGTCCACGCCGTGCCCAACCGGGGCCGCGATCGCGGCCGCAGCCACGCGATCTGGCTCGGACGGCGGCGCTCGGCGAGCCGACGCTGAGGGCTGTAGTTCGCGCCTGCGTGGCTGGCCGCCGCGAGTTTTGGCGGCGTGGAGGCTGCCGGACGGCCCAGCGCGGCCCACAGTAGGTCCCTGCCCTTCGAGGCCGCGAAGCCAAAACGAGGCTCTATCGGGCATACAGCGAGCTCCTGGCGACAACCGCATCGGGCGTCAGGGCCGTGGTCTGGGTTGTGGTGGGTTTTTCAGCAGCCTGCTAGAACGGCGCGGTCATGACCAAGGTCCTCGTCACCGCAGCTCTCACCTACGCCAACGGCCCGGCCCACCTCGGCCACGTGCTCGAGGCCATCCAGACCGACGTCTACGTGCGGGCCCGGCGGATGATGGGCGACGAGGTCATCTTCATGTGGGCCGACGACACCCACGGCACGCCGATCCAGATCCGCGCCCGGCGCGAGGGCATCGAGCCCGAGCAGCTGATCGCCCGGGTCTACAAGGAGCACGTCGCCGCCTACGACGGGTTTCAGATTGGCTACGACATCTTCTACACGACCCACAGCGACGAGAACCGCAGGCACGCCGCGGCGATCTTCGAGGCCCTGCGCGAGCGCGGCGACATCGAGGTCCGCGACGTCGAGCAGCTCTACAGCGAGGTCGATCAGATGTTCTTGCCCGACCGCATGGTTCAGGGCACCTGCCCGGTGTGCAAGACGCCCGATCAAGACGGCGACTCGTGCGAGAACTGCGGCAGCACCTACCGCCCGACCGAGCTGATCGAGCCGCGCTCGGTCATCTCGGGCGACACCCCGGTCCTGCGCAGCTCCGAGCACCTCTTCGTCCCGCTCGCGCGCCACGAGGCCTTCCTGCGCGAGTGGCTGACGCCCGCCGAACAAGGCGGCACGACGATCCTCCAAGACAGCGTGCGCAACTTCGTGCTCGACTGGGTCGACAAGGGCCTGCGCGACTGGGACATCTCGCGCGAGGCCCCCTACTTCGGCATCGAGATCCCGGGGTTCCCGGGCAAGTACTTCTACGTGTGGTTCGACGCCCCGATCGGCTACATCGCCGCGACCGAGAAGTGGTGCGCCGACCACGGCCAGGACTGGCGCGACTGGTGGAAGGCCCCGGCCGGCCGCGGCGAGGGCGAGACCGAGATCGTCCACGTCATCGGCAAGGACATCGTCTACTTCCACTGCCTGTTTTGGCCCGCGATGCTCAACGCCGCCAACTACACCGTGCCCTCGCGCGTGCAGGTTCACGGCTGGCTCAAGGTCAACGGCGAGAAGATGTCGAAGCGGCGCGGGACCTTCATCCTCGCCAACACCTACCTCGAGCACCTCGACCCGGCCTACCTGCGCTACTACCTGGCCGCGCGCCTGTCGTGCAACCAAGACGACTTCGACCTTGCGATGGACGACTTCGTCGCCCGGGTCAACGCCGACCTCGTCAACAAGGCCGCCAACCTCGCCAGCCGCAGCATCAAGTTCCTCAACTCCAGGCTCGGCGGCACCCTCGGCCCCGTGCCCGAGGACGGCGCGCCGCTGCTCGCGGCCGCGCGCGAGAAGCTCGCCGAGGTCCCCGATCTCTACCGCAACTTCGACAGCGCCAAGGCCCTGCGCCTGGCCATGGAGATGGCCGAGTCCTGCGACGCGTACATCAACGAGCACGCGCCGTGGAAGATCATCAAGCAAGACCCCGAGCGCGCCCGGGCCGTCCTCACGGTCGGCGTACAGGTCAGCAAGCTCGTCGCCGCGGTCCTCAAGCCCGTGCTCCCGCAGTGGGGCGAGAAGGTCGAGCGCATGCTCGAGCTCGACGCGCCCCTGACCTTCGCCAACGCCGCCGAGCCCCTGCCCGAGGGCCTCGAGCTCGGCGCCTACGAGACCCTCGCCGAGCGGCTCACGAGCAAGGTCCTCGATCAGCTGATCGAGGCCAGCAAGGAAGACGTCGCCGCCGACCAGGCCGTCGGCGCCAAGCCCGAGCCGGCTCCGGCCCACGACTACGAGGTCCCGCCGCTCGCCGACGAGGTCTCGATCGACGCCCTCGACCAGGTCGATCTACGCGTCGCCAAGGTCGTCGGCTGCGAGCGCGTGCCCAAGGCCAAGAAGCTCCTCCAGCTGACCCTCGACCTCGGCCCCCTCGGTCAGCGCTCGGTGTTCTCGGGCATCTCGCAGAGCTACGAGCCCGAGCAGCTCCTCGGCAAACACGTCGCCGTGTTCGCCAACTTGAAGCCCCGCAAGATGCGCTTTGGACTCAGCGAGGGCATGGTCATGGCCGCCGGCCAGAGCGATGACGCGGTCACCGTGCTCGAGCTCGACCCCCGCTCGCTCCCCGGCGACAAGATCAGCTAAAGGCTGTTTTAGACCCCCCCGACCGTCAGCAACTCTGCCACGGGCTGTTTTAGACCCCCCCCGACCGTCAGCAACTCTGCCACGCACGGCCGCAAGCGGCCGGTCGCTGCGTCGCTGCGCTCCTTCGCTCGGTGGGCTGGTATGAGCTTCGCAATCGCCTGCGTGGCCCCCTAAAAGGGGGCTCGTTTGACTGTGAGCATGGGGTGGTTTTGACCCGCCGCGGCCGTCTGCGACTTTGCCACGCACGGCCGGCGGGATGGCGTCCAGCGCATCCGAGCGGGGCCAGCTCCCGCCAGGAGCAGAGCGCAACAAGGCGACAGGAGGTCCGAGTTCGGGGTATCGCCGTACGAAAAGCACCTTCGACGCCCCGCCGACCGGCCTGGCGGCAGCACACCAAGAGCCTTCTGCATTCCAGATGGAGAGGCGACGCCCCGTACTCGGACCTCCTGTCGCCCTGCGCGGACCCCCAACGCCACGACACAGCCTCATCAACAACTACGAGCTCCCCGCCCCGCCCCGCGAGATGGCGTCCAGCGCATCCGAGCGGGTTCAGCTCCCGCCAAGAGCAGAGCGCAACAAGGCGACAGGAGGTCCGAGTTCGGGGTATCGCCGTACGAAAAGCACCTTCGACGCCCCGCCGACCGGCCTGGCGGCAGCACACCAAGAGCCTTCTGCATCCCAGATGGAGAGGCGACGCCCCGTACTCGGACCTCCTGTCGCCCTGCGCGGACCCCGACGGCACGACACAGCCTCATCAACAACTACGAGCTCCCCGCCCGCGGTACAGCACCTTTCCACTTGGCGAGCCGCCTCAATTTGCGACAATCAGCGGATGCTCCGTCTGACAACGCCCGCGCTCCTCGCCTTGTCCTTGCTCGTGAGCGGGTGCTTCGACGATCCAGGCCCCGGCACCGGTACATCTGGCGACGGCGATTCAGACACGCAGACCGACTCTGACAGCGAAACGAGCACATCCGGCGACGGCGACGGCGACGGCGACGGAGACGGCGACGGCGACGGCGACGGCGACGGCGACGGCGACGGAGACGGCGACGGCGACGGAGACGGCGACGGAGACGGAGACGGCGACGGCGACCTGGTCTTGCTCGACTTCGCAGCGGACCTGTGCAGCTTCGGCCCGGAGACGGTCGGCTCCTACGATCCCGACGGCGCCGGGTTCCTGTTCCTCGACTGCCCAACAGGGGGGACGAACACTTTCGGTGGCGCGCTGACAAAGGCCAACCCGACCCTCGACGGCGGCCGCTCCTTCGCCGGCCCGCAGCTGTTGATCTACCCGCCGAGCTCCAACCAACCCACGGCCCACGTCAGCGTGCAGTACGACTACGTCCTCATCGAGTTCGGTGACCGGCTCATGTTCTCGGCTGGTTGCGGCGCGGGCAAGCAGACCTGCGACGCGATGATCGAGGTCAACTACGTCGACGGCCAAAACATGGTCCACCCGCTGCTCCCCAAGTTCCCCGAGACCCTCGACGGCAACCTCCAGGTCATCGAGCATCCGCTCGACGACCTCGCGGGTCAGACGATCGGCCTGGTCCTCATCGTGTATTCGGATCCTGGGATCGGAGACGACGGGATCTTCTTCGGCGACGGCAAGATCGTCCGCCCGGGCGGCTGAGCCTCAAAGCTCGTGTTCGACGAAGTCGAGCGCGTAGTAGGGGTTGCCGTTCTCGATGTCGTCGTCCCAGTGCACGACCTTCAGCTCGGGATCGAGCAAGAACACGAAGGGGTAAAACCCTCCGTTGTAGCTGTCGCGGACCTTCTGCTCGATGTCGACGAACACGGGGATGTACGCGTCGGGGTGGGTCATGTACCAGCTTTGGGTGTCCGCGATGTCGGGCAGGCCGCCGTCGCCGCCCTCGACGATGAAGGTTACCCACCAGACCTGAAGGTCGTGGACCTTGTCGGGCAGGGTTGGGTAGGCTTCGATGTAGCCCGCGGTCGTCTCGCTGACGAGCCCGCCGAGCCAGTAGGCCATGCCGTGGCAGGGCCCGCACCACTGGGCCGAGATGTCGACGATGAAGTGGGCCGGCTCGCCGGTCGAGTTGATCGTGAAGTTGGCGAAGTCGTAGAGGTCGACGAGCTCGCCGTGGCGATCGAAGAAGGAGTCACGCGGGAAGGGGGTGCCCGGCGCGGTGCTGGGGTTGGACCAGCTGCCCTGGGCCAGCTCGTCTTTGTTGGGGTTGTAGGGCCACCACCCGGTGTAAATTCGGCTCTCGACGTCGAGAGGATCGGTGCCCTCGAGCAGCTCCCAGCTGTCCCAGTAGTTGTCGTCGTCGGTGTCCTTGTCGTTGGGATCGGTGCCGAGCTCGGCCTCTTCGGCGTCGGTCAGGCCGTCGGCGTCGCTGTCGAGCTCTTCGACCTCGCCGCCGGTCTCGGTCTCGCCCTCGCCCGTGTCGCCGTCGGCGGCGGGGCCATCGCCAGCGTCGTCGCTGGTGTCACAGGCGGTCGCGACGAGCAGGACAGACGAAGCCGCGAGGCCGAGGAGGCTAAAAGATGCAGTCTTGATCATGGGCGGCCCAGCAGACTGCCAGCATAGGGCATGGTTCCCCCTCGGGCGAACAACAAACTCGAGCGCGGCCAGGACCGGCCTCAGCCGGGAGGAAGCAGCTCGCAGAGCCGGGCATGGCCGTCACGGGCGAGCGGCCAGCCGTCGCCGACGAGCACGGCTTCGACCTGCTCGAGCGCGGCCAGCCGACGGACCGAGGCCAGCGCCGCCGCCCGATCGGCGAGCTTTTGCTCGGGCAAGAGGTTGAGCCGCCCGAGCGCCTGACCGCGGATCAGATCGCCCGTGATCAACGTGGTCTGGTCGAGCAGCAGCGCGAGCTCGCCCGGGGTCTTCGACCCGTGGAGCTCGAACGCGGTCAGGCCCGGGACCAGCTCGTCACCGTCGCGCAACCACCTCGCGCACCCAAGCGGAAGCTGATCGCGCTCGCCCGCGGGTCCGGCGAGCTCGGCCCCGAAGCGCGCCGCGAGCTCGGCCGCCGCGCGGGTGTGGTCGGAGTTGGTCACCACGATCCACGCGGCCCCGCCGAGCTCCTCGAGCTGGCCGAGGTCGTGCTCGGACAGCGGGAGCGGATCAACGAGCACGTTGCCGCGACTGCGGATCCACGCCAGCGAGTTGAAGTCGAGGTTTCGCGCCTGGTCGAAGACCGACCACGACCACAGATCTGCCCGATGAAGCTGCCGCATGCCTCGCGCAGCATAGGCGCTCTCGCCCCTGCTCGCCCAGGCCCTCGCACGTCGCCCGATCGCGGTCAGAGTCCAGCCGTGGCACCGAGCAGCTCGAGGCCCTTGACGTAGCGAACCGGCAGCTCGGGGGCCAGCGTGACCGGGGGCTTGGGCCACGGCTGCCGCCGGGCGTGGAGGGTCACCTCGAAGGTGTTGCCGACCACCAACTGCTTGTCCCGACCGTGGTCGGCGGGGCACGAGACGTACAGGGCCATCCGCGGCGGCGGCTCGCCAACACCAAGGACCTCGACCTCGATCGCCGCGACTGAATGCACGACACCGCACGCGACCCAGTGACCGCCGTGAACGACGACGATCCGGACCTCCGCGCGAGTCGCCGTCAGCGGATCGAAGGCCGGCAACCCGGGCTCGGCGGCCTCGCTCGGCGCCGCGGGACCGCGAGGGTCGGGCGCCGGCTCCGGCTCGACGCTCGGCGCGAGCTGCCCGGCAGGAGGACGCTCGTGGGCCGGCGCCGGCTCGGCGGGCTGCGCCCCACATCCGAGCACCGCCCAACAAGAGAAGCCGACCGAGAGCGCGGACCAGGGACGCACCTGCATCCCCTGAGGGTAGCGCCTTTGCTGACCCGTTCGTCGAGTCGGTCTCTCGGGCTGCTAGCAGCCCGGGGCTGCTAGCCCCTCAGATAGCGCAGGCAGTCTTTGAGCCCCGCCTTGAGGTCGCGCAGCGTCCGGACCTCCTGCATCGAGGCGCCGAGCCGGCTGAGGGTCTGCGCCATGGACGGGCTCAGACCGGTCAGCACGCAGCGCGTCCCGAGCAGCGCGGCCGCGCGCACGACCTTGATCAGCGAATCGGCGGTCTCGGTGTCGACGGACTCGACGCCGGTCACGTCGATGACCACGCAGCGCGACTGGCTCGTGACGATACGCTGGAGCAGGGTCTCAACGATGGCGCTCGAGCGGCGCTCGTCGAGGGTCCCGATGATCGGCATCACCAGCACGCTGTCCCAGATCTCCATGATCGGGGTCGAGAGCTCACTGATCGCGGAGGCCTGCTCCTCGACCAGCTCCATCTTGGCCTGGAGCTCGCGCGTGAGCGAGTACTCGGTGTGCTCGAGCGCCTCGATCCACGGGCGGGCGCGCTCGTCCCACTCGGACCGCAACCGGATCTCGAACTCGCAGCGCTCCGCCCCGCAGCCCATGCACTTGGTCTCGATCGCAACGATCGCGCGGCCGAAGAAGGCCGAGCACCAGCCGCTCGCGTAGCCCGTGAGCGAGTGGCACACGGGCTCCTCGCTCTCGCCAAATTCCCTCAGGTGATTCTCGGCTTCGTAGGAATTTCGCCAGATCCCGATCATCTGGAAGCGGCCCGCCTCGCGGTCGAACTCCAGAAAGGTCGGCTCGACGTGGACGATGCCCTCCCAGTTGTGCATCGCAGGCCCGGCTCCAAAGCGGTCCTCCTCGGTGCCCCAGTCGTAGCTGCGCTCGAGGGTCTGAAAGTCACCGTGGCCGCACTGGTAGCCGAATCGAGCCAGGATCGAGCGCGTGAGCTGGGGGCCGACCTGCTCGTGCAGCTGCCTCCGGAGCACCGCCAATGAGTCCTGGCGGAACACCAACATGCGGTCCTCTCCGAGAAAAAGTTGACCCGTCTCGGGCTTGAAGGCCAGCATTTCGGCGAGGTTGATGTCTTCGAGATTCATGGCAGGGCTCCTCGTTTTTACACGATTCACCGCGCCAAGAGCTGCGAGCGATTTCGTCGCTAGCCGGACTGGCCATCGCGCTTCGACCCGCGTGCCCTCCGCCAGCCCGGCGATCGACCGGCGGCGTGGGCGGCCCGCGTGGCCTCCGCGGTCGCGGTCAATCCGCGCACCCCGAGCCCTCACTCGCCGACGCGGCGCAGCAAGCCGTTGGCGATCAACCCCCGCCACTGACCCAACAAGGTCCGGGCAAAGTCGCGGCTTCGCAGCAGCACGCCGGCCTCGATGTTCCTCGTGGTCCCGGCGTTGGTGAAGTTGGCGCTGCCGACGATGCAGTGCTCGGCGTCGATGACCACGGTCTTCGCGTGCATCTGGGCGTAGAAGCCACCGTTGTGGTGCTCGGGGTCGGGGTTCCACCCGGCGGTGCGCGGATCGATGTAGAGCGCGGGCGCGATGTCCGTCCAGGTCCAGACCTCGGCCCGGAACTGCTCCAACGTGGCGTCGATCCGCTGCTCGCGGCTGCGCCGGTCTTTCGAGTCGGACCTGACCTCGAGCACCATCGTCACGTCGAGCTTGGTGGTGCACATTCGCTCGTACAGCGGCGCGAGCAGGCTCTTGTCGGTGAAGCGGTAGCCCGCCCAAAACACGCTCTCGCGCGCGCCAGAGATCAGCTCGAGCAGCTGGACCCGGGTGTCGAGGGCGGCGCTCCCGGGCGCCTCGGGCCCGGTCCACAGCAGCCGCGGGCGCTCGCGCTCGGCCCGGTCGCGCTCGCCGATCAAGGTGTCGAGCACGGCGAGCAGCGGCTCGCGCGAGAGCTCGCCGAGGACCCGGGCCAACAAGCGCGCGGTCTCGGCCTCGACGCCCCGCGCCTGGAGCTCGAGGCGCGCGAGCGGGGTCGAGAGCTTGCCCTGCGCGACCCAATCGCGCAGGTGGGCGAGGCTGGCCCGGGACACGCCGGTCAGGGTGTCGGTCACGGCCGCTCACCAAAGAAGGCCAGCTGCTCGGCCTGCCCGATCGTCGGAAACACCAGGGCCCGGTCCAAGAAGCGGTTGAAGGACTCGCACGAGGTCTCGGGGATGTACACGCAGCTGTGGCAGGCGGCGCCCTCGGTGCTGCGCTCGTCGAACTCGAGCTCGGGCTGATGCAGGGCGCAGACCGGGTCGCCCGAGCACAGGGTGCCGAGCTCGAAGGCCCGGCGCAGGTGATACCGGAGGTAGCGGCCCTGGTCGACGAGACCGCCGAGCGTGCCCTCGGACCCCGGGGTGCCGGTGCTCAGCAAGATCCCGGCCTTGCCGGGCCCGCTGTGGTTCGGCTCGCGACAATAGATCCGCTCGCGGATCGAGCTGGCCGCGTAGCCACACTCGAGCGCGATCGCGGTCATCAGCAGGTGCGAGAGCGTGTGCAGCATGTAGTAGCGCGCGCCACGAAATTCCACGGACCCGTGGCGCTGCGCGGCCCACCGACGAAAGCCGGTCAGGAGCTGGTCGTTGCGGGCCTGGACGCACTCGCGCGCCTCCCATGCGCGCAGGCGCTCCTCGTCGAAGCGCAAGAACAGGCCCTCGCCGTTGATCTCGATCGCCGGGAGCCACTTGGGCTCGAGGGACAGCGGCGCGATCTTGGCGTCGTCGCCGTAGCTCCCGTCCGCCCGGGCGATCGCGGCTTCGAGGCGCGAGAAGCCAAACTGGGCCTGGACCTCGCGCAGCTTGGGCACGAGCACGACCCCGGCGATGCCCTGAGGCAGGCCCTCGGCGGGCGCGCGCATGGTCCGGGCGAAGAAGCGACAGCCGAGCGGAGGCTGGTCCGCCTCCTGCTCGACGGGCGCGTTGACGAAGGCGTCGTACTCGGCCTCGTCGAGGGGTGGGAGCGCCTTGTCGGCGCCCTCGCGGCGGCGCTCGATCGCGGCGAGCACGGCCTCGTCGCCCCAGTCTGCGGGCAAGGTCGCGCGCAGCTGTGGGGTGTGCTCTCGCAAGACCCGCAGCACCTCGAGGCTGGTCACGGTCCCGAGCGTGGCCCAGTTGGCGCCGACGGCCTCGGCCAGCGCCTCGTCGTGAACCGGCAGCCACAGGGCGCTGAGGCACTGGGCGAAGTAGCCGTTGGTCGCCGTGCGGACCAGGAGCCGGGCCTTGTTCTCGCAGCGCTGACCGGCGACGTCGCGGTCTCCGAGCCACGGCCGCGCGCCGCTGCAACTGGGCCGCAGGGCCGGGATCAAGGCCTGGGCGAGCTTGGCGGTGGCCCCACAGTTCTCACACACGGCCCGGATCTCGCTGATGTCACCGGACGCGCCCTCGCGCAGCTTGATGTCGGGCGCGTCGCAGCGCGGCATGCCGCCGACCCGGTGGGTCCACGCGTCCCATGGCCAGTCGCTGATGTGGCCGTCTTCGCACACCGCGACGAAGCGCACGGGCACGGCCCGCGCCGGCTTCTTGGCGTAGCCCGGTCCGCACCGGTGGGTCCGGCCGCGGCTGCCCTCCTCGAACTCGGTCGCGTGGGCGATGCTGTGGCAGCGCTGGCACTTGAAGTAGCGCGGGAACTCGAGGGCCTGGATGCCCTGGCGGGGCGTGGCTTCGTCAAAGTTGCACTCGGGCGGCGACTGGAGGCCGAGGTTGGGGGCCGGGTTCATCCCGAGCCCGCGCATGACCTCGATCAGCTTGGCGGTCAGGCGCGGCTCTTCGATCTGCTCGACGCCGTGCTTGGGCGCCTCGTAGCGCCAGTAGTCGAGGCCGCCGATCAGCACGGCGTCGTAGAGCAGGTCGATCATCGCGCCGGGCCCGTAGCCCATCAGCAGCTGGCTGCGGCGGATCTCGCCCTCGGGTCGATAGCTCTTCTTGGGCTTGTTGCTGCGCGCCATCGTCAGGACTCCTTGGCTCCGAGCTTGAACCGGCGCCACACGTGCACGCTGGGCTCGACGTCGCGCATCGAGGTCGGCGCGACGAAGCGGCGCTCGTCGGGGGTCAGCATCTCTTGAACCTCGGGGTCGGCGACCTGGACCTCGAGGGCGGTGCGCAGCAGCGGTCGGCCCTTGTCGCGGTGGCTGTCGAAGGGCGAGTAGTGCAGGTGCGCGAGCTTGGACTTGCGGTCGTCGATGATGCTCAGCCAGCAGTTGAGCAGGCTGTCGGCCCGGTCCCTCACGGTCCGGGCGAACACGTCGCCGACCGCCTCCCCGCCCGCGTCGATCGCCGGCTGGTTGGCGGCCTTGCCCTGGACCGCGTCGAGGATCCGCCGCGACACCGCCTGGAGGCCGGCGGCGTTCATCGCCTCGCCCGAGGCGGTCATGTCGACCTCGAGCAGCCGGGCCAGCGCGACGACCAGGGCCGCGAGCCCGCGGTCGATCGCCGGGGCCGAGAAGGGCGTGACGCTGGTCGCCTCGACGTGGCGGTAGAAGCTCTCGTGGTAGGCGACGAAGTGCTCGTAGTGCGAGCGATCCCGGGGCCGGTAGATGTTGTAGGCCGTGACCACGAGCCCCGGCCACTTCGACGAGCGACCGACGCGGCTGCTGGCCTGGATGTACTCGGCGGTGGTCTTGGGCTGACCGGCGACGACCATGACCCCGAGGCGCGAGATGTCGACGCCGACGGAGATCATGTTCGAGGCCAGGAGCACGTCGACGCCCTTGCCCTCGGTGTGGGCCGTGGCCGCCCGGCCCTTGGTCGCGGCGATCCTCGCGGTGCTCTCGCGGCTGGTGAGCTCCTCGCACAGGCCGATCGTCCGACGCGCGACCCACCTGTGCGGGGGCGCGGCGTCGAGGGGCAGGCCGTCTTCTTGCTGCCGGGCCCGGGTTGCGATGTCGTCCTCGACCAGGCGCCGCATGCCGCCGAGCTCGCGCAGCGAGTTGAAGTAGCCGGCCAGGGTGAAGTAGCCGTCGCTGTCCTCGACCGAGGCGCCGCCGACCTTCTCGGTCCAGGCCGCGGCCCCGAGCACGCACAGGTAGGTCCGCAGCAGCACCCGCTTCATCGAGCGGCCGGCCGCGGCCACGCCGACGTACACGCGCCCGGGCTTGTCGTGCTCGACGCGCGAGAACCAGGTCTCGAAGGGGTCGACGCCCTGGGGCGGAAACAGGTTGGTCTCGCGTCGACCGTAGAGCGCCTGGACCTGGCGCTGGGCCCGACGCACGGTCGCGGTCGCCGCGATGATCTTGGGCCGCACGCGCTCGCCCTCGACCTCGCGGGTGCACAGCTCCTCGATCGCGGTCTCGAACAGCCCGACCATGGTCCCGAGCGGGCCCGAGATCAGGTGGAGCTCGTC
This sequence comes from Enhygromyxa salina, assembly GCF_002994615.1. Taxonomy (GTDB): domain Bacteria; phylum Myxococcota_A; class Polyangia; order Nannocystales; family Nannocystaceae; genus Plesiocystis; species Plesiocystis salina_A. The sequence continues at coordinate 58,814 of NZ_PVNK01000047.1, forward strand.
TTGCACGATCAGCTCGGGCGGCAAGAGCCCGGGGATCGCCTTGGCGGACTTGGGCACGCTGCTCGCGGGGGTCGCGGGCCCGTAGTAGCAGCTCGCGTCGCGGTGGGTCACGCGGCCGAACAGGAGGCCGGTGTCCCCGCGCCACGGCAGCATCGCGAACTTGTCGACGGTCGCGACCACGAAGCAGGGCAGCTCGCGGTAGAGCTGCTCGTCGACGAATTGCAGCGGCAGGCCGGCGCGGCTGTGCGGGGCCCTGGCGAAGGCACAGCCTTGGGCGTGGCAGCGGACCACGACCCGCTCGATCGCCGTGGTCGTCGACTCGACGGTCAGCGACTTGGGCTCGAGCTTCTCGCCGCACCAGGGGCAGGTCTGCAGCGGGCAGGGGTGACCGCCGCTGCCGGCCCGAAACGCGGTGAGCTGGTCCTTGAATTGCGCGAGGGTGTTGGCCGAGGCCTTGCCCCCGACCCACAGCCCGATCTCGAAGCGCCGCTCGCCGAGCTCGGCGCGGTAGCGATCTTGGCAGCGCATCATCTCGAGGGCGCAGATCAGGGTTGACGCGCGCTCGAGCTGATCGAGGGTCAGGAGGCGCAGGGTGTAGCGCAAGAGCACGGCCACGCCCTCGCCGCCGTGCGCCGTGCCCTGCCCGCGCAGGCGCCGAAGCACCAGCGTGAAGGCGATCAGGCCCAGGTAGGCCTCGGTCTTGCCGCCGCCGGTCGGAAAGAAGATCAGCTCGACCTCGTCGCGGAAGCCCGGCGCGTCCGCGTGCCCGGTGGGGTTGGCGATGTCGTCGAGGCACAGCAACACGAAGGCGAGCTGAAACAGGCGCCACTTCGGATCCTGGGCCCAGGGCTCCTTGGCTCGCTCGCCCCGCTGCTTGGCCTGAAAAAACATCGCCCGGTTGGCGTAGGCGAAGGCCTTCAAGACCTGGCGATCGCGCGCGAGCAGCTCGATGCCGCCGCGGATCCGGCGGGCGGCCGTCCGGGCCCGCTCGACCAGGCACGCGAGGGTCTCGGCTCGCTCCGGCGACAAGCCCTGGCCCGCGCCGACCAGCGAGGTCTCGATCCAGGCCTCGTAGGCGGCCGGCAGCCCGCCGAGCGCGGCCTCGACCGCCTGCGCGTCGCCGAGCAGGCCGAGCGCCTTCATCGAGACCGTCACCGGGGCGTCGGTCCGGGCGACGACCGGCTTGAACTCGGCCTGGGGAATCCACACGATCTCGACGCCCGTGACCCGGGGCGCGCCGGGCTCACCGAGCTCGGGTCGGAGCGAGCCCGCGACCGCCTGGGCCGCGACCCCGTGGCCGACGGCGTACTCGAACTCGTCGCGGTACTGCAGATCGTTGATCCGATCGTCGAGGTCGCTGCCGCCCTCGCCGGTCAGGTCTGGCCGGGGCAAGAAGCCGAGCTCGCAGTGGAGCTGGTACTCGAGCTGAAACAACAGGGCCTCGTCACGGTGGGCCGCGCCCTCGGGCGAGCGGCGGTTGACCACGAACAGGGCCAGGGCCTGCGAGCCATCTCCGCGGCCTGCGTCGGCGACCCGGCCCTGCAAGATCACGCCGTTGGCGACCGGGACCCCGCGGCTGACCAGCCCCGCGTCGAGCTTGACCACGACCGCCGGGCGCTCGACCTGGACGCGGCGCCACACCGGCGCGCCTTCGAGCTTGGCCCGGTCGCGGGGGTCGTCGGGCAGCCGCAGCAGCTCGCCGGACTCGGTCCGGATCGTGTCGAGTCGATACTCGCCCCAGCGCAGCGTCGCCGTGACCTCCCGGGCCCCGGGCGGGAGCAGGACCGAGATCCCGACCGAGACCGGGAACACCTTGCGCGTGGCCGGCTCGGGGTCTGGCGTCGAGCTGTCGTCGGACTCCTTGTCGCTGCCGAGCTCGAAATTCTCGTCGCCGTCGATCGCCTCGACCCGCCCCGACTCGAGGGCGGCGGCCGCGGCGTCGTCGTTGTCCGCGCGCCGCGGGGCGCTGTCGGCCTCGAGGATCGGCGGGGACAAGAAGCCGGTCAGGTAGCGGCGCGAGGGCGCGAGCCGGAGCAGCTCGGTGCCCGCGGCGTCGTAGGGGCCGACGAGCTCGGCGCGCAGGGCTTGGATCAGGTGTTCACGGACATGCATGCGGGCGGGGTGGACGATGGTAGTCCAATTCTCGCCGCGCTCGGGACCAAGGGTCCGGCCCCATCGACGCCCGCGCCCCCCACGCTCGCGCGAAATAGCTCCTCCAGGGGAGCATGATATTTTGTCGGAGATGAGAGCTCTACACCCGCTGCTTGGGGCGCTACTTCTAACCTTCCCGGTCTCAGCGTTGGGATGTGAGGGGCGCGGGGGCAGCGACGCGCAAGACTCATCGGCCACCGATGGTGGTTCAGAAGACCCCGGCCCTGCTTGCGAGCTCCTATCGACGGTCGAACTCGCGGGCGCCGACGCGCTCGCACCAAATGGCCGAACAGGTTCAGAGATCCTGGCGGCGATCCCCGAGTCGTTTCAAACGACGCTGCACTGGGACCTGTCGACCAGCCTTGTCGAGGTGGAAGTTCAGGAGGCTTCCGGACAGAGCTCGACGCTCAACCTGGCATTCACGCTGCCGCCCGCCCCAACGTTTCATTTCGAGGAGTGGGCTCCGGCGCCTGGTTTCAACGGCGACGTAATTTGCGACGACTATGTCAAGACCACACTGGACGTGACAGCGGAGACCCAAGACGGCGCCTTGTCGCTGAACCTCCCCGCGGTCGAGGTCAGGCTAGCAGCCGACGATCCCAGCACAGGATACTGGGCGAAGCCCTATGTCGCAGTCACACGACCGCTCATGTCACCCGAAGTCGAGTTCATCACACCGATAGCTCGAGTCGCCGACAGCGAAAAAGAATTCGCGCTCAGCTTCGATGGCGCCGAGGTTCCGGGTGCGATCACGGTCTACGCCACCAACTCGACCGAGACACACCGGATTGTGGTGGCTCGATGGTAGCGGGGGCTAGGAGCCCGTAGTGTCGTCCTCGTCGTCCTCGTCGTCCTCCCTCGCGGCCTCGAGCTCTGCGAACGCGAAGCGCAGCAGCTTGACAGCAAACTGAAGCTCTCGGGAAGACCGGCCCGCCAGAAGCTCGGTGAGCTCGCGCAGGCGCTCGCGCTCGCCGAGCTCGAACTCGGTGAACAGCGCGCTCATCTTCATGTTCAGCCCGCCAGCGAGCTTGCGGAGGGTGGCGAAGTCCGGTTTGCAGTCGCCACGTTCGAGCCCTCGGATCGTGTCCTCGGCCAGGCCGCTTCGCTTCGCCAAGATCTCGTAGCTGAGGCCCCTGCGCTTCCGCAGCGAGCGCAGATATCGGCCAAAAGCGACCGCGTTGTGGTTGTTCTTCTCCTCGGTCATCGATCTGCTCGTCCCCTGTCTGAGCAGCGGGCGCCCCGGCGAGCGTCGGGGCGGCGAGCGGCTCACCTCCCCTCCTCACGAGTCGATGCTTTGTTCGCGAGAAATCGAGAAAATATACGCGGCGGCCGAGTTTCAGGGTGACGGGGTCCTGAACGGGGTCCGGGTCCGGCGGGACTCGCGGTAGATTCGCTCGAGCTGTTTTTTGCCGGCCCACAGTCGTCGCCGCGCGGTCCCCTCGGGGATGCCATCGCGCTGGGCGAGGGCCTTGCTGTCGCCCCCCTCGAGGTAGTTGTTGATGGCGCTGCGGTAGATCGGGTCCAGCCGCGCGATGCACTCGCGGAGGATGTTGAGCTGGGTCGCCTCGAGCACGGCTGCGGGCGCAGACATGGGCGGCGAGGCGTGCGCCCGCCGACGGAGCTTGGCTTCGCGCGCGGCCTCGCGCGCGAGCTCGCCCCTCGCCGCTCGAAGCTCCATCCCCGCGAAGCTCAGCGCCCAGCTCAACACAGCCTCGGGCTCCTCGGGCGCTTGGGCCTCGAACTTGACGACGATGTCTTCCATCGTCCGCTGCAAGATTTCATCGAGCGCCCCGAGGCGCAGCCGGCGAGTCCGAAGGTAGGCGCTCAGCTCGGCGCTCAGCCACCGGCCGACCGCGTTCCTGGCTTCTCGGTCGCCCTCCCGCGCGGCTCGGATCTGCGCTCGGTCCACGGCGGCAGCCTACTATAGGAGCGGAGCCCACACAGCGCCCTGGGGTAGAGTCGGCGGGGATGTCGACTCGAGACCAACGCTCCCCCTCGAGCAGCAAGCTCGCGCAGCTCTTTGCCGAGCTCAACACCGAGTCCAGGCATGGACGAAGGTGGCAGCAGCTCATCGATCGGGTCTGGGAGGCCGCCGGGGCCAGGCAGTTTGACCCGAGCCAGCCCGGGCCCGAGATCGGCCGCTTCGAGGCGCTGCGCGTCCGCGGCATGGGTGGCTTTGGCGTCGTGTTCGAGGTTCGGGACCCCGAGCTCGACCGCCGCGTCGCCCTCAAGCTCTGTGTGACCCCCAGCCCCAAGGCCGCGGACGCGTTGATGGCCGAAGCCAAGGTCCTCGCCGGGCTCTCCCACCCCAACATTGTCACCGTTCACGAGCCCGGCCGCCACGGCGACGATGTCTTCTTTGTCATGGAGTACATGGAGGGCCCCAACGGCCACGAGTACGGCCAAGGCCAGCCGTCGCCAAGCTGGGGGGAGATCGTCGACGTGTATCGCGGGGCCGGCCGGGGGCTCGCGGCCGCCCACGACGCCGGGGTCGTCCATGGCGACTTCAAGCCAGCCAACATCCTGCTCGACGCTCGGGGCCGGGCGCGGGTCGCCGACTTTGGCCTCGCCCGCAAGATGATCGAGCACGCCCCCGCCGCCGAACAACAGGGGCTCCGGCATCGGCCCGGGACCTTGCCCTACATGGCGCCCGAGCTCCTCCGCGGCGAGGCCGGCGGCCCGCAGGCAGATCAGTGGGCCTTTTGCGTCGCGCTGTGGGAGACCCTCGACCGCTCGCTGCCCTTCGAGGGGCCGCGCTCCGGCGAGCTCCTCGACGCGGTCGAGCGCGGGCTCCCCGACCCGCGCAACCTCGACGTGCCCGAGGCCCTCCGCGAGCTCCTGCGAGTCGGCCTGGCCCTCGACCCGAGCGCGCGCCACCCCAACATGCACGCGCTCGTGCGCGAGCTCGACAGGCTCCGGGAGCCCTCCTCGCCCGAGCTCACCCCGGACCCCGCCCGGCCCCAGCACCGCGCCGCCGCGCTCGGCCGCGGAGCCTTCCTCGCGGCCCTGCTCGTTGCTGGGGGCGCCGTGTTTGGATCGCTGAGCTCGCGGCAGGCCTCGCCGCCCGCGCCCGTCGAGCTCGCGCGCGAGGCCGCGCGGGCGTCGGAGCTCCAGCCGGAGTTCGGGTGTGCGTATTGGGACCTCGACGCGCGGTCGCCCGAACCAGACGAGAAGCTTCGCGGCGTCTGCAGCTTGATCCGCCTCGGCCACTTTGACGAGGCAAGCGCGATCTGGGGGGTCATCCATGGGGTGCGCAACCACTCCCCCGCGGCCACAGGCATCGAGGGCTACACACGGTGGGACCTGGCCGTGGACACCCTCGTGGTCGCGCAGACCTTCCTCGCGGAGGCGGAGACTCGGCAGCTCAAAGGGAACTCGGCCTCGGCGATCGCAGCTGCCAATGAGAGCGCCTGGTGGGCAGCGGCCGCAGGCGACCTCGTGACGACTATTCGGGACGGTCAGCACAACAGCACGAACAACTCTCTAAAAGAAAAAGAAGACGCATCGTCAGCGTTGCGCGAGGCTCACGAGCGGATCGCCAACATCACCGCGCGCGCCGACCAGCTCACGGGTGACGGCTAGCCATAGAAGCACTCCACGGTGCCGTCATCGTTGGTAAAGCCGTAGCTGCACGCCATGAAGTCGCCATTACAGTCCGACGCGTGCCCGGGCTCGACGGAGTAACACACGCCTCCAGGGGCGCAGCACACGACGTAGTGTGCCAGGCCAACTAGCCCCTCCGGCGCCCGGACACACAGCCCCGCGTCGCACATGCTCGGGAAGGGCTGATAGCAGGCCACCCCGCCGCCTGCCACGGGCTCCCCGTACTCACAATAATAGCGCTCCCCCGCGACGCAGCTCTCCGCGGCGTCGACCGGCCGACACGCCGCCGCGTCGTCCTCGAGCTCGCAGCAGACGCTCGCATCGTAGACCGGCGCGTCGGGTCCCCTCCACTCACAGTAGCGCGCGAGGGTCTGCCCGACCGTGTCCGTGTACGGTGAGCCGTCGACGTCCCTGTAGACGAAGTCGCACAGGTTGGGGTCATTCGTCGCGAAGGTAGAAAGGAGGGTGGTGAGAATGATCGAGATCTTCATCGATGGACGCTATCACGCGCTGCCCGGGTCAATTCCAGCGTTGTCGCCGCTCCGGGCCGCGCGCGGCGAGCCCCTCTGCCCGAGTTTGGATCGCCGAGTTGACGAAGGGTGCGGCGTGAGGCGAGCCGACAAATCTGCGCGTGCTCCCCTGCTCCCGCGGGACCAGGCTCACTCGATCCCTCGCAGCGTGTGATGACCCTCGCGGGCCTGCCTCGGCTCGACCGCGGCGCCGAGCCGACAACGCCGACGCCCCAGCTCCGGACCCAGGCTCCTGCGCTCAAGCGAGGGGCGCGACGCGGCAGGGTCGAAGGCGGCGACGGGCGCAGCGCCACCTGTGCGCTCGACACGGTGCTCCTGCCACGCGCCCGCCCGGGGATCATCGGAGGGTCGTGGGCGGTGGCTCGGCTCCAGACCGCGCGACCGTCTCGCGGGCCCGAGGGCGGCGAGCTCGTCGGGCCCCGGGCCCGCGCCCTCGCGACGACACAGCCCAGCCCCGACACGCCCGGGCCAAGGCAGCGTCCGCGACGTCTCAGGCCGGCGTCCGAGCGGGGCGATCAACCTTTGGGCTCCCGGCCCCGGGCCCGCGCCGCGGCCCCCCGGGCGAGGCCGGCACCCGACCCCCCCCAAAATGGCCTCGGTCCACGGCCCGAGCGACCGCCTCGGCCCCAAATTCGATGAGCTCCGAGCCCGGACGCGAGTCGACCCCCGGCGAAAACGGGCTCGGGCCAATTTTTTTGGCGGTCGACCTGCTCAAAATTCGTGTCCGGCCCAGTTTTGGACCGACTCGACCCCCTCGAATTTCGAGCGCGAGCCAGCCAGCGGGCCGGTCGACCGGGCCGATTTTTGCCCCGGCCTGGGTCAGTGGGGCGAGCGACTGGCCCAAAAAGTGACCCGGATTGACCCGACCGCTCGGTCGAACGCCGTCGAGATTGAGCTCGGTCCACCGAAGGAGGCGAGGGCGTCGCGATTTTCTTGCCCCGGTCCATTCGGGCCCGAGGTCGAGTCGGGTTTAAAACCAATTTGCACCGCGGATTTTGTCGGCTACATCGTGGGGATGTTGCTCCCACTCACATCTTTGTTCGGTCTGTACATCCTGACCCCGGGTCGACGCATCTACGCGCTCAGTCGAGTCCGCGAGCAGGCCGAGGCCCACGACGCCCCGGGTCTATTCGAAGCCATCGACGCCGCGATCGCCCACGATCGAGGCGTCCTCGAGCTCGACGCGAAGCGGCGCAGCGCACAAAAGGCGAAGTTACCAAGGGTCCGCGACACGGACATCGTGGTCGATCGCAAGCTGAGCATCATCCACAGCTTGCTGACCCACTTCGCCTCCGAGGAGCCGGCCCCCTCGACCGCCGCGGCCCTGCTCTCGGCCCTGTTCCCCGTCAGCCTGTCCCATCACCTCCGCCTCCCCTTCGTCGATCAGTCGGCCGCCAACGAGCGCGCCCTCGAGCTGCTCGAGGCCGAGACCCACGAAAAGTGGCTCCAATCCCACGGCTTCGGCCCCCTGATCGCCGGCCTCCGTGAGGCCCACAACATCTTCAAGGCCACGCTCCTGGCCCGCGACGCCGCCTCCGGCCCGAGCTGGGACGAGGTCCGCGACGCCCGCGAGCGCGGCCAGGAGCTGTACCTGCAGGTCGTGGCCAAGGTCATCTCGCGCTTCGCCGCCACCCCCGAGCAGCGGACCGCCGTCTTGGCGCCGATCTGGGACCAGAACCTGGCGATCCAGGCCTATCGTCGCCAACGCCGGACGCCCGTCGACATCGACCCGGACTCGGGCGAGCTGCTCCTCGAAGACGCCGAGACCGAGGCCGAGGCCGAGGCCGAGGCCGAGGCCGAGGCCGAGGCCGAGGCCGAGCAAGGGGTCCTTTAGACCCCCACAGGCCTTGGCGACTCTGCCACGCACAGCCGCAAGCGGCCGGTCGCTCGCTCGCTCCGCTCCCTCCCTCGGAGGGCTGGTATGAGCTTCGCCGTCGTTTGCGTGGCCCCCTAAAAGGGGCTCCTTTTGGCCCGCGCCCCGGTCATCGGGGCCAGGCCCCCGCCGAGCTCGAGCTCAGGCACCCTCAACGCGAGGCTTCTACGGAAGCCTCGCTCGCGTTTAAGGCCCCGCTCGCTCGGCTGGGGGGTCTCGCCGTCGTTTGCGTGGCCCCCTAAAAAGGGGCTCCTTTAGACCCGCGCCCCGGTCATCGGGGCCAGGCCCCCGCCGAGCTCGAGCTCAGGCACCCTCAACGCGAGGCTTCTACGGAAGCCTCGCTCGCGTTTAAGGCCCCGCTCGCTCGGCTGGGGGGTCTAGCAGCCCGCGCTCCTGCGCCGCGCGCAGCTCGTTGAGGGCCATGAGCGCGTCGAGGACGGCGTCGTTGAAGCGCTCGAGGGCGAGCTTGTCGGCGGGGCTGAGATCGGGCAGCCGAGGGTCGCGGTAGGGGGGGATCTCGATCGATCGAAACAGCGGGGCGAGCTCGCGCTGCCTGGGGTCGCTGCTCGCGGCGAGCTGCTCGGCGTAGACGGCGAGCACGCTCCGGTCGAGCTCGAGGTGGAGCTCGCGGAGCTCGTCGAGGCGGGGGTCGGTGGCCGGGGCGTGGTGCTTGTGGCTGGTGTCGGCCTGGATGTTGGCGAGGTTGAAGCCGAGCAGGAGGTTGTAGGTGGTCGTGAGGCCGATCTGGTGATCGAGCATGACGACGGAGCGGAGGGTGTCGAGGCGCTCGCCGAGGGCCTCGAGGCGGGGGTGCTCGGTCCGGGGG